>NZ_CP074405.1:3397354-4076825 GCF_018388445.1 Cellulomonas wangleii | reverse complement strand
CGCCGCACCCGGCGGTATCGTGGACGCGGTGACCTGGGGTATCGCGCAGGACCGGCGACCTCGGGCCGCAGGGCGCGAAGGGTAGCGGTGCACGCATTTGACCGCGCCGCGGGCGGGAGCGTAACGTGGTTCAGCCTTTCAACGGCTCCGTCCGGCGCGCCCTGACGCCGTCGCACGTCTCACAGCGTGCGTTCCCTGGAGCGGTGGAACACGGCACCAGGACCTGGTCGCGCGACTGCGTGCGATCGCTACGACAAACGTGTGGAGAACGTCGTGACCAAGCGCACCTTCCAGCCGAACAACCGGCGCCGGGCCAAGACCCACGGCTTCCGTCTGCGCATGCGGACGCGTGCCGGCCGCGCCATCCTCGCGGCGCGCCGCCGCAAGGGGCGCACCGAGCTCTCGGCCTGACGCTCGTCCCGGTGCTCCCCGCAGCGCACCGGATGCGCCGCTCTGCCGACTTCCAGCAGACGGTGCGCCGGGGCGCGCGTGGGGGCCGCGACACCCTCGTCGTGCACCTCACGACCTCGACCGACCCCGGCCCGCCGGTGGTCGGTCTCGTCGTGTCCAGAGCCGTCGGCAACGCGGTGACCCGCAACCGGGTCAAGCGGCGGCTGCGGGCCCTGGTCACGGCGCGGCTCGACGAGGTCCCCGACGGCTCACTGCTCGTCGTGCGGGCACAGCCGGCGGCCGCAGCGTCGTCGTCGGGGGAGCTCGGCCGCGACCTCGACAAGGCGCTCGCGACCGCCCGGCGACGGCTCACCGGCCGCGACGAGCACCGGGCACCGGCATGACCTGGGCGTCGGTCTGGTCCACGGTCCGGCGGCTGCCGAGTGCCGCGCTGCTCGGCCTGCTGTGGGTCTACCAGCGCGTCGTGTCGCCGCTGACGCCGCCGACCTGCCGGTTCTACCCGTCGTGCTCGCAGTACGCGGTGCTGGCCGTCCGGCGCCACGGCGCCCTGCGCGGCGGCTGGCTCGCCGTCCGGCGGGTGGCCCGGTGCCACCCCTGGAACCCTGGTGGCGTCGACGACGTTCCACCAGCGCGCGACGCGCACCCCTCTCACCACGCGGCTCGCGCCGCCCACTGACGCTCGCGAGGAGCACTGTTTCATGGGATGGATGGACGGCCTGCTGTGGCCCATCATGGTCGCGGTCGCGTGGCTCATGGTCCGCTTCCACGACCTGCTCACCTGGGTGGGTCTCGACCCGGCCAGCGGCGCCGCGTGGGCGCTGTCCATCGTCGGTCTCGTGATCGTCATGCGGATCCTGCTGATCCCGCTGTTCTTCAAGCAGATCAAGGCCTCGCGCGGCATGCAGCTGGTGCAGCCCGAGATGCAGGCGCTGCAGAAGAAGTACAAGGGCAAGAGTGACCCCGCGTCCCGTGAGGCCATGAGCCGCGAGATGATGGAGCTCTACAAGAAGCACGGGACCAACCCGTTCGCCTCCTGCCTGCCGATCCTGCTGCAGTCGCCCATCTTCTTCGCGCTGTTCCGGGTGCTGTTCGAGCTGCCGCGTCTCGCCGCCGGCACGTACGACCGCGCGGACAGCATCGGACCGCTGACCAAGGAGCTCGCCGGGCAGGCCGAGGCGGCCACGATCTGGGGCGCCCCGCTGTCGGGCACGTTCCTGCAGGCCGACGGCAACTGGCACATCCAGGTGGTCACGGTCGTCCTGATCGTCGCGATGTCGGTGACGACGTTCACGACGCAGCGCCAGCTCACGATGAAGAACATGCCGCCGGCGGCCCTGCAGGGCCCCATGGCGCAGCAGCAGAAGATCCTGCTCTACATGCTGCCGCTGATCTTCGCGTTCTCCGGCGTGAACTTCCCGATCGGTGTGCTCATCTACTGGACCACCACCAACCTGTGGTCGATGGGCCAGCAGTTCTACACGATCCGGCGCATGCCGGCGCCCGGCTCCGAGGCGGAGAAGGCGTTCAAGGCGCGTCAGGCCAAGAAGGCGGCGGCTCGGGGCAAGGTCATCGAGCCCGATGCTTCCAGCACGGTCGTGATCGAGGAGAAGCCCCGAGGTCAGCGGCCGCAGCCGAAGCGCAAGGAGCGCGCGAAGGCCCGTCCTGCGCAGCCCGGGGGACGCACGTCCGACATCGCGCCGTCCGACATCGCGCCGTCCGACGCCGCGCCGTCCGACGCCGCCGTCGATGACGTCGTCACGGACGAGCCGGCCGCGGTGGAGGATGCTCCGACCACGACCACGACGACGGCAGGCAAGAAGAAGAAGCGCAAGAGTCCGTCCTCCGGCCAGGCCGAGGGCCCCGCCGCGTCCTGACCACCGCTCACCGGCCCGGGTGGGCCGCCGTGGGTGCGACTTCCCTGAACGGAGAAGAGATGGGTACTTCGGAGACGAGCACGGTGCAGGACGGCGACCTCGTCACGCGTCTCGAGGAGGAGGGCGAGATCGCCGCCGACTACCTCGAGGAGTTCCTCGACATCGCGGACCTCGACGGGGACATCGACATCGACGTCGAGCACGGCCGTGCCGCGGTCGAGATCGTGGCGGAGGACGTGGCGGACGACTCGCTGCGCCGCCTGGTCGGGGCGGACGGCGAGGTGCTCGATGCACTGCAGGAGCTGACGCGGCTCGCTGTGCAGACGAAGACGGGCGAGAGGTCCCGCCTGATGCTGGACATCGCCGGCTACCGGGCGGAGCGCAGGACCGCTCTCGTCGAGGTCGCGCGGGTGGCGATCGAGCGGGTGAAGGCCGAGGGCGGACCGGTGACGCTCGACCCGATGAACCCGTTCGAGCGCAAGGTGGTGCACGACGCCGTGGCCGAGGCCGGGCTCGTGAGCGACTCCGAGGGCGTCGAGCCCGAACGGCGCGTGGTGATCCGTCCGGCCTGAGCCGGTCGCGCACACGTGAGGGGCGGGAGGCTGCGGCCTCCCGCCCCTTCGTCGTCCCCGGGGCCCGTGTTGCCGGTCCGGTGCACGTGGCATGTCGTGCGCGGGTGCCTCCAGGGCGGCGGAGTGCTCACGCTGGATGGCGGGGCGGCCGGCCTTCTCGTGGATGAGGCGCAGGAGCAACCCGGCGGGTTTCACGTGGAACAGCGCGCGCGTCGGGCGAGAGGGAAACCGGCCTCGCGGTGACGTGGCGTGGTGGAGCCAGCGCGACCGATGCGCAGGAGTCCAGTGGCAGCCGTCGTCCCGACCCGTGTTTCACGTGGAACGAGTGCGCGCGGCGGGGAGTGCGTGGCGCCCACACCAGGTGAGGGTCACCTCGCCGCACGTCGCGCTGATCGGAGCAGCTCGCGGAACACGGCGACCTCGGGTTCTGGGCGCGCCTCACCGATCGACAGGAGAGGGTCGACGTCCTCCAACACCCCTCCGTGCGGCAGCCACTGCGGGAAGTGCAGCGGCGAACATCTCCGTGAGCTGGGAGAAGGGCTCGGTCGGCTCGCACGCCAGATACGTGAGCCCGCCCATGAAGTGCGAGATCACGGACAGCTCGAGGTCGAGGGTCCGGACAGGTTCCAGCACGTCACGGGTGGCGGCCACGAGGTGTTCGCGACGTCGCTGCGATCGACGAACGGACCAAGCACCGTGATGTGCGGGCACAGGGGTGTGGATGCGAGGCGATGCTGATCGACTCGACCACTGGTACGGGAGCCTGGATCGCCGCGTGTCCCACACCGATCGGTCCGCCCTCACGGCGCGCGTCCTGGGAGACGCGGCCCAGCCGCCTCCCGCCGGTGGACCGGGGGCGGCCGACGGGCAGCGAGCGCAGGATCGCCCGGCGATCCGCGGGGGAGCGCCTGCTCACGGCCGGTCGGCTCGCGGGCACGGGTGCGTGCTGCAGGGGTTTCAGTCGGTGCGAACGGGTGGGTGGGTGTTCCACGTGGAACGTCACCACCGCCCACCGCCGGGAGTACCTGGGCTTGCGCGGCGCGGCGGCACGCCGCGGGACGGGCCGTCCCGTTCGCGGGTGTGATGTGCGGCAGGCGGGGCGTTCGAGCCGGTGTGGTCGGCGGCGGCCGTTTCACGTGGAACAGGCGACATGCCGCAAGCGCGCGACGCTTTCTGAGGGCGCAGTCGCGCAGGAGTCGCACATCGCTGCCCTGCTCCTGCCGACCCGCCCGTGTGGGTAGCCCTCGTGACGAGTCATCAGCGCCGCGGTCACGGAGAACCTGATCAGCGACGACCCGCGGGCGGAGCTCGCTGCACGCGGCGCCTCAACGACGGACGCGCCGCGCCGGAGGAGGAGCGGCACGTCGACGTTGGCTTCGACGAGTGAGCGGAACACTTTTCGTCGCCGGCCATGTTCGCCCCTCCACCGCTCATACGCCTGCCGGGATCGGCTGAGGAGCCGATGGTGATCCCGCGTGGCGCCGCTCTTCCGTGAACAGACCGCACGCCACGCCGAACCGCCCAGGGCACATCCGACGAACCGCGGTTCATGCGGAAGAGCGGACTGCCCTCGCGGGAGCGGCCCCCCAGCGCTGCGCCCCGCGCTGACACCACTCCCGCACACCAGGCCCCAGACGTCTGTTTCACGTGGAACGTCCACTTCCTCGCAGACGCCTCGCGCCCGTGGGCCGTCCACGCTGCCGAGCGCGCCACCGAACACCGCAGCCGGCACCGCCGGAGGCAGGGTGGGACGTGCTCAGGGATCACGGCGCCCGTCCGCCCGGAACTCCAGCGCGGCGGGCGGCACAGCCGCAGGGGTAGCTCGTCCCGGCTGGCACGCACCAGTCGGACGTTCGACGCTCGAGGATGACCACAGGGAGCGTGCAGTCGTTGGGTCTCGCCAACGTATGTGCGAACCGCGTAGACCTTCCTGGGGTGCCCGCGTCCCTCGCTGTCATCAGGGCGGAAGGGGTCGGCGCACGTGGCTCCATGGCCTCTGGCGTCACGATCGGGCCTGACCACGACACGGGCCCCGGGGAAGAGCGCGGGGTACGGGCAGTACCGGGGCCCGCCGCGCCGCAGCGTTCTGCGCATGGGCTCCGATGACCGAGCTGGCGGTGCCACCCGCGGAGCAACCGGACCGGCTCGGCAGCGTCCGGGGTCTCCTGCGTCCGCTCGTGTCCACGGCATGACCGAGACGGTCGCGCCAGGCGCCGTGCCGAGCGCGCTGTGTCGCCCGGGCAGGGGAGCCGGCGGGTCGCGGAGGATGTCGGCTCACATCGCGGGGGACGACGGTCGACGTGCGGTCCCTGCCGGTTCCCGCCCCAGGCATCTCTTGCCCCTCCGACAAGGGTGCGGCGCCCCGGTGATCCGCGTCCCGGCGACGACGACCACTCCAGACGTTGGACGAGTCGAGGACTGTGTCTCCACGGCCGGCGCGTGATCGAGGGGACGAGGGGTGCGTCGGATCGCGACGCAGACGTGTGCCTTGCTCCCTTCCTCGAAGGCCCGTGCGCGGGCGGGGGCTCCGACGGGCGTGGTGCGCCATGCCGCCGTGCTGGTCGGCGCCGGTTGCGCGGGACTGCCCCCGACGGACGGGCGGCTTCGGTATGTGCAGGACGGGAGCGCGCCGGCAGCGTCCGCGGGGGCCGTGCGGCCGGGCTCAGGCGGACCCGTGAGGGGCGCTGTGAGGAGCCCTCGCACAAGAGCCCGAGGGGCGCCTGAGGGGGAGTGGGCTGCGGTGGGAAGCGGTCGACATCGTGGAGGAACATACATCCCGCGCGTCGACGTGCGCGGTGACCGACGCACCTGGACATCCTCCGGTCTGCAACCCCCTGCTGACATGAGCGGGGCGTGCGGTGCCTGATGACCGGTCTCGCTGTCCGACAGCGAACTCCGAGACCCGGGCCGGCGTCGGCAAGATCGGACGGGGCATCGGGTCAGCCCAGACACTCTCCCGTGCACCGTGCACCGTGCCCAGTGCCCCGAGATCCAGGCCGCTCACGTCCGCCACGTGTTCCACGTGGAACGACGACGGGAGCAGTGCACGCGCCCGCGTGACCTGGGCGGTCGCTGGTTCACGTGGAAGGTGAGACTCGCGGCGGCCGGACCTGCACCCGTTGTCGTTTCACGTGAAACGCCCGACCCCGTATGAGGCGTCGACGGCACCGCACTGGCCCGCGGGTCGTGGTCAGCTCGGTCTGAGGCGCGCGAACCGACCCGTATGCCTCCGTGTGCCACGGGTCTGAGACCTGGCTGCCTCCCGACGAACGCGCCGCCGAGCGACGCCGGGTAGAGCCCATACGGCAAGGCCCGTTCGTAGTGCGTGGGCCGGGGTGACAGGCCTCGGGGAAACGGGAACCGTGTGCGGACAAGCGCGGATGGCGCGGACGCGATCGCTCTGGAGGCTCGGGGGGCAGGGCGCGGAGTGAACGGCCGGTGAGGACTTGGGGGACCCCGGAGGTCACCGTGCGGAGTGAACTGGCGGCGGACCCGAGGGACCGCGGGGGGCACGGTTCGCGGTGGGAGTGGCGCGGGCGCAGCTGCGGAGGGAACTGCCGGCGAGGACTCGGGGGCGGGGACCCGGTGGGCATGGTGCGGAGGGAGCTGCGGGCGAGGACTCGGGGGGGACCCGGTGGGCATGGTGCGGAGGGAACTGCCGGCGAGGACTCGGGGGGACCGGGTGGGCATGGTGCGGAGGGAACTGCGGGCGAGGACTCGGGGGGACCGGGTGGGCATGGTGCGGAGGGAACTGCCGGCGAGGACTCGGGGGACCCGGTGGGGCAGGGTATGGACAGGACTGCCGGCGAGGACTCCGCGGGCACCCGCGGGGGCAGGGCGCGGACGGGCTCGCTGTGGAGGGGACTGCGCGGACGCCGTTGGAGATCTCGGAGGAGCCGGTACGCGCAGGTCTCTGTGGCGCTTCGCACCGGGCGGACTCCTCGCCGCACCGGATCCGGGAGAGCGGGGGGTACTGCGGGAACGGGACCGTCGTGGCAGGACTCGGACGGGCACGGTGGTCGTCCGAGAGGCAGTGACGACGATGAGCCGCCGCCCTGAAGGGATCACGAGCAGGTGCGTGGCCTGTCGTGGTGGCCCGGTGCGTCATCCGGAGCCGGCCACGATCACGCGCGCGCCGCACGCGGTGCTGGGCGATGCCATGAGGCGAACTACGGCGAGTGACCGGCGGCAGGACGCCGAGGCAACCAGCAGCGCACCCCGCGCGGGGAGTACGCGGATTCCCTCGCGCACCTGTGTGGAGCAAGCCGGTGCGTCGCGCACGCGTGTGGAGCGCGGGAGTGCCTCACGCACACGCGGACTGCCGTCTGCTGTCGCCGGGGGCCTGCGCCGGAGGCACAGCGGCCACACGCCGGCACGTGCCCGGCGACGTGCGGGCCCGCATATGGCCTGACCAGCGCATTCACGCCGCATCCGACCTCCCCGCCGGCACGAGGCGAGGTGCCGGGCCGACGCAGATGCTGCCGGTGGGGGCGGGCCACGTGCGGTCTCGGGCGGCGCGACTGCCTGTCGAGCCGGCAGGCACCGGACGACCGCGTGCGGTCGACCCTGATCCGCTACGCACAGGACGGAGGGGCAGCGGTCGTGCGGGTGTCCGGCGGGGTAGCGTAGGCCCGCGATGACGAGGCGACTCTCCTAGGGGGCCCTCAGGTCGCGACGATGTTCGTTTCACGTGGAACAGGAGCGACCGGGTGCCAGACGGAACGGGCGCTGACGCAGGCAGCGAGCTGCTTGCCGACCCGTGGGACGGGGACGCGCGTCTGCCCGAGTTCTTCGACGACGCGTGGCCGGCTGTGGACGCGTACCACGCCTTCTTGAAAGAAGAGGGAGAGCTGCGCGGTCTGCTCGGACCGCGGGAGCTCCCGCGGCTCTGGGAGCGTCACCTGCTCAACTCTGCAGCGGTCGTCCCGTTCCTGCCGCGATCCGGGCTCATCGTCGACATCGGGTCCGGCGCAGGGCTGCCCGGCATCGTCGTCGCGGCGATGCGTCCCGACGCCGAGGTCATGCTGGTCGAGCCGATGGAACGACGTGTCACCTGGCTCATGGACGTCGTCGAGCGCACCGGGCTCACCAACGTCGACATCCGTAGGGCGCGGGCGCAGGAGCTGGACGGCGCCGTCGAGGCGGACGCAGTCACGGCACGAGCCGTCGCGTCACTCGACAAGCTGTACCGGTGGACGGTGCCTCTGGTGCGAGTGGGTGGCCGCATCGTCGCGATGAAGGGCGCCCGCGCCGGAGACGAGCTCGCCGAGGCGGCACCCGTGATGCGAAAGCTGGGCCTGACGGACGGAGAGGTGCACGAGGCGATCACGATCGCCGGCACCGAGCCGACGCGGATCGTGACGGCAGTACGAGGAAGGGGTCCGCGTGTTCGGTAGGAAGAAGCGCCGCGAGGAGCGGGAGGCCGCCGAGCGCGCGGCCGCCGCACAGTCGCATGCCGCTGCCAGCGCACACCCGGATCCCGTCCGTGACCCGGGTGCCTCCGCTCATGGGACCGCGGCTGTCGCGGGTGCTGCCGACGCCGACCACACGCCCGGCCGCCCGTCCCAGCAGGGTGAAGCGCGGGACGGCGGCAATGGTGAGGTCTGGCGCGCTGAGCCTGTCGCTGCACCGGGACCGGCTGTCGCGCCCGGTCTGAACAACCGCGACGGTGCAGCTCAGCCCGTCGCCGAGGCCGTCGCCGAGTCGACGGACGCTGGCACTGTCCGGCTCGCTGACCCCCGCTCGTCCGACGGCCCCCTGTCGACGGGGGAGGGCGCGGCGACCCGGGGCGGTTCGCCCCGGTGGACGCCCGCTGACCTCACCGTCGCGGCTGCGACCGCGTCGATCGCAGATGTCGATACGTCCGCGCACTCGACGTCTGTCGGCGCGGGCCATGGAGCCCCGGACGCAGCTCCGGCAGAAGGGCCGTCCGAGGGCACGCCGCTGGACGCGGTGTCTGACGCCACCACGGCTGGCGATCCTGTTTCACGTGAAACAGCACCGGTGGCGTCGGACATGCACGGTGAACACGCGGGTGGGACCGCAGTGCGTCCGGTTCCACGTGAAACCGGCTCGTCGGCCGTTCCTGCAGCCGGAGCGACCCAGTCGAGCGCAGCCGGCCTCGATGCATCTGGCGAGGCCCTTCGCTCCACTCAGCCGGCCGTCGCGCGCGGAAGTGAAGGCGACACCCCGGCCGACGTTTCACGTGGAACCGCGGCAACCGGCCCGGTGTCGCCACTGGGTGATGAGGTCCGGGCGCGACGCCAAGGCCGCCCGCAGCCGCTTTCCGTGGCGGACATGGGAGCGGCGTACCCGTGGCAGGAGACCGCCGCGACGCCGGCGGGGTCCGGCGCGGCGGTGTCCGCGTCGAACTCCGGTGCGACTGACCCGAAGGTCTCGACGACTGCTGGCGTGCTCCCGGGTGCGGAGCCGGAGTCGCAGGGTGGACCTGGCGAAGCACAGCCGACGGGTTCGTCCACCGGCACCGCGATCGACGTGGCACCCGCGGGCACCGGTCCTACAGCCACGCCCGGCGACGCGCTGACCAGCACTGATGCCGCTGCTGCGGTGCACGACGACGAAAGAGGAACAGTGGAAGACCTTCCGGCGCGCGCCGGCGTGACCGACCGCTCCGGGCTCGGTGGCGACACCGACACGGAGGAGGCACGGCGCGCGGCGCTCGTGGACAGCTTGCCGCGGCCCTCGGCGGACACGCCGCTGCTGGCCGAGCTGCAGCTCGACGCCCGACGCCGCATCGAGCTCAAGGGGCGCAAGTTCCCCCGCCCCGAGCGGACGCGCGTGATCACCGTCGCCAACCAGAAGGGTGGCGTCGGCAAGACGACCACCACGGTGAACCTCGCAGCGGCGCTGGCCCAGGCCGGGCTGCAGGTCCTCGTGCTGGACAACGACCCGCAGGGCAACGCGTCGACCGCACTCGGCATCGATCACCGGGCCGGAACGCCGTCGATCTACGAGGTCCTCGTCGACGGTGCGCCCATGCACGAGGCCGTCCAGGAGAGCCCGGACGTCCCCGGTCTGTGGTGCCTGCCCGCGACGATCGACCTGTCCGGCGCCGAGATCGAGCTCGTCTCGATGGTCGCGCGCGAGACCCGACTGCGGACGGCGCTCGACGTCTACCTCGACTGGCGCACGACCCAGGGGCTCGAGCAGATCGACTATGTCTTCGTGGACTGCCCACCCAGCCTCGGTCTGCTCACCATCAACGCGTTCGTCGTGGCGCGCGAGGTACTCATCCCGATCCAGTGCGAGTACTACGCACTTGAGGGTCTGTCTCAGCTGTTGAAGACGATCGAGCTGATCCAGGCGCACCTCAACCCCCATCTCTCGGTCTCGACGATCCTGCTGACCATGTACGACGCACGGACGAACCTCGCCCAGCAGGTGGCCGAGGAGGTCCGCACCCACTTCCCGGAGCGCACCCTGCGCACGACCGTGCCGCGCTCCGTGCGCATCTCGGAGGCGCCGAGCTACGGGCAGACCGTCATGACGTACGACGGCGGCTCCTCCGGGGCGCTCGCCTACCTCGAGGCCGCACGCGAGCTGGCCGAGCGCGCCGCCCCCGGCGCCGCACGCAACGACATCCCCGCCGGTGTGCCGGCCGGGTCCGCACAGGAGGATCAGTGAGCGAGAAGCGACGCGGTCTCGGCCGCGGTCTGGGAGCCCTCATCCCGACTGGGCTCGACACACCGCGCAGCACCGGCGACCGCCCGGTGGACGTGTTCTTCCCCGACAACCGCAAGACGGAGGCCGCTGCGGCCGACGCCGCAACCGCGGTGAGCGCATCGGTGGACGCCGCAACGGCAGTGCCGGACGTGTCCGCCACCGCGGGTGCCACGGCGGTCCCGACCGTGCCGGGCGACGTGGTCCCGGTCCCGGGCGACGGCGTCTCGACGGGCGACGCCGCAGGTCACGGGGCCGAGGCGACAGCTGGCGAGGGCTCCGCTGCGGCACCCGCCGCGCCTAGCGGACCGTCGAGCGACTGGGTGGCGGCCGACGTCGACGGTCTGGTGCCGGTGCCGGGCGCCCGGTTCGCCGAGCTCCCGGTCGGTTCGATCCGCCCCAACCCGCGGCAGCCGCGGCAGGTGTTCGACGAGGACGCCCTCGGTGAGCTGGTCGGCTCGATCCGCGAGGTCGGAGTTCTGCAGCCGGTCGTGGTGCGTGCCGTCGACGACGGCTACGAGCTGATCATGGGGGAGCGGCGCTGGCGGGCCACGCAGGAGGCCGGTCTCACGACGATCCCTGCGATCATCCGCGACACCGAGGACTCCGACCTGCTGCGCGACGCGTTGCTGGAGAACCTGCACCGCTCGCAGCTGAACCCGCTCGAGGAGGCCGCCGCGTACCAGCAGCTCCTCGACGACTTCGGCTGCACGCACGAGCAGCTCGCCACGCGTATCCACCGGTCCCGCCCGCAGATCTCGAACACGCTGCGCCTGCTGCGCCTGCCCCCGCTCGTGCAGCGCCGCGTCGCCGCGGGCGTGCTGTCGGCAGGTCACGCCCGGGCGCTGCTGGGACTGAGCGACGGTGCCGCGATCGAGCGCCTTGCTCAGCGGATCGTCTCGGAGGGGCTGTCCGTCCGCGCGGTCGAGGAGATCGTGTCGCTCGGTGGCGACGAGTCCGCACCGACGCGCAGGCCGCGTGCGCGGGCCGGCATCCGCAACGAGGCCCTCGACGAGCTCGCGACCCGTCTCTCCGACAGGTTCGAGACGCGCGTCAAGGTCGACCTCGGCAAGACCCGCGGCAAGCTCACGGTCGAGTTCGCGTCCGTGCAGGACCTCAACCGCATCCTTGCGTCGCTCGCGCCCGAGGATCCGGGAGTGCTCCGGACCTGAGCGGGGTGCCCGAGGCATCGCTCGGGCCGGCGTTCGCGGTTCCGAACGATGCCTTCCTGACGAAGCACGCGCGATGTGAGCGTTCACATCACGCCCGCGAGTTCTCCAGGAAGCCCTGAGAGCGGCGCACGGGACGCGCGCGGCGCTCGTGCCGAGCCGGAACGGCGTCTCGAAGGCGCTGGGAGAACGCCGAACGTGCCCTCCTGGCGTCGGCACGGGGCCTCGGGGACGAGGTCGGGGCCCGGCGACGGCGCCCGGGAACGGACAGCTGCCGGCTGCGCCGACCCGCCGGTCCGGCAGTGCGCCGTGCTCCGGGCCCGCCGCGTCCGCAGTCACACGCACGCACTCTGGCGGTCGAGGGGCGACGGGTCATAGGTTGGGCCGGTGCATCCCGCAGCCGCCGTGATCGCGGGCGTCGTCATGTCGGCCGTCTGGGCGGAGCTCGTGCATTGGCGTGCGAGCCGGCGGCGGCTGGGCCAGGGCCGGGTGGGTGATGGCACCGACGCGGTCGTCGTGCTCGGGTACCGCAGCCGGGGCAACCGCGTGAACGCCGTGAACCGCTACCGCGTGCGTGCCGGGCTGCGGTCGCTCGACCCGGCCGCGGGGCGCAGCGTCCTCGTCCTGTGCGGCGGCCCAACCGCCGGTGACGTACCCGAGGCCGACCTGCTGGAGCGCCACGCCCGTCGGCTGGGCTACACGGGTGCGGTGCGGCTCGACCGGACGAGCCGTACTACGTGGGAGAACATCGAGAACGCGATCCCGCTGATCGAGGACGCCCACTCCATCGCGATCGTCTCGAGCTCGTTGCACGCGGAGAAGGCTCGCGCCTACCTCTGGCGTCAGCGCCCCGACCTCGCCGACCGGCTACGGCGTGGTGCCGACCACCGGTTCGGCGAGGTGACGTGGGCCAAGCCGGCGGCTGCCGTCCTGGGCCTGTGGAACCTGCGCGGTCTCAGCACGGCGGGCAGGTGACCAGGCAGGCGACCCCGACGATCGACGCCACCCGCCGGGAGCATCGAGGTCAGGACCCGCTCTGGGTCTCCCGCGCGACGAGCAGCTCCTCGACCGCCTCCTTGATGACGGCCTTGGGCCGCGCACCGATGAGGCCGTTCTCCAGCTCGCCACCGGTGAAGAACGCGAGGTAGGGGATCGACTGGACGTGCATGTCCTCCCGAATGCCCGGGTTCTCCTCGGTGTCGACCATGACGAACTTGACGCGGCCCGCGTACTCCTCCGACAGCTCTTCGATCACCGGGGCGACCAGCCGGCACGGTCCGCACCACGCGGCCCAGAAGTCGACGACGACAGGCAGGTCGCTGCGGAGCACCTCGTCCTCGAAGGTGAGGTCGGTGACGTCGACGGTGCTCACCGCGCCATCTCCTCGTCCGCCGTCGCCTCGTCCGCCACGACGAGCGCGACCCCCGGGGAGACGGGGTCGACGACGTCCGTGAGCGAGGCGAGGTAGTGCTGCGCGTCGAGCGCGGCCGAGCACCCGGACCCCGCCGCGGTGATGGCCTGCCGGTACGTGTGGTCGACGACGTCGCCGCACGCGAAGACGCCCTCGAGGTTGGTGCGCGTCGAGCGGCCCTCGACCTGCACGTAGCCGTTCTCGTCGAGGTCGACCTGCCCGATCAGCAGGTCCGTGCGCGGGACGTGGCCGATGGCGACGAAGATGCCGCCGGCGGCGACCTCGCGGGTCTCGCCCGTGACGGTGTCCTGCAGGGTCACGCCCGTGACCTTGTCCTCGCCGTGGATGGCCACGACCTGGGAGTTCCACGCGAAGGAGATCTTGGGGTCGGCCGCGGCGCGGTCCGCCATGATCTTCGAGGCACGCAGCTCGTCACGGCGGTGGACCATGGTCACGGTACGCCCGAACCGGGAGAGGAAGGTGGCCTCCTCGACCGCGGAGTCGCCTCCGCCGACGACGAGGATGTCCTGGTCGCGGAAGAAGAAGCCGTCGCACGTGGCGCACCAGGACACGCCCCGGCCCGACAGGCGCTTCTCGTCCGGCAGGCCCAGCTCGCGGTACGCCGAGCCGGTCGCCAGGATGACGGCGCGGGCGCGGAACACGTCGCCGTTGCCGGTGGTGACGGTCTTGATCTCGCCGGTCAGGTCGAGCGACGTCGCGTCGTCCCACAGCACCAGTGCGCCGAACTTCTCGGCCTGCTTGCGCATCGAGTCCATGAGCTCGGGGCCCTGGATCCCGTCGGGGAAGCCGGGGAAGTTCTCGACCTCGGTGGTGTTCATCAGCGCGCCGCCGGCGGTGACCGAACCCGCGACGACGACCGGGGCCAGGCCCGCACGAGCCGCGTAGATCGCTGCGGTGTACCCGGCAGGTCCGGAGCCCACGACGACGAGGTCGCGCACGTCGGTGGAGGTGGGCGATGCGGAATCGGTCACAGGGTGCCTCGCTGGGTCGCTCGACGTCGCCGTGGGTGGCGACGGGGCCGTGGTGCGGCCCGGGATCTGGCTCGTCCAACCGATGGTAGGGCGCTTCTGTTCCCGTCCGCGGTCGGCGACCGCGCATCGGGCAGGTCAGGAGACGGTGATCTCCGTGACCTCGAGGCGGAACTGGCCGGCCGCGTTGGTCGGCAGCTCGGTGAAGTACAGGACGATCGTGGAGGCCTGCACCGGCTCGGCGAACGTGAGCACGGTGTCCTGGCTCAGCGTCCCCGAGGCCAGGAGCTCGCCCTCGGTCGGCGCCTCGGCCGTGGTCGCCCGCACCTCGACGTTGCCGCCGGTGCCGTTGACGTGCAGCGTCACGCCGCTGACGGTGCTCTGCCCGGCGAGGGCGAGCTCCAGGCCCATGCCCTCCTTGAGCCCACCGAAGTCGGGGCGGTTGTACGTGTAGGAGAACCAGAACGTCGACGGGTCGCCGTCGACGGCCAGCTCGACGTTCTCGACGCGCTCACCTGCGGGGTCGGTCGGGTCGAAGGTGCGGATCGACGCGACCACGGGCACCGGGCCGGCGGCCTGGTCCGGGGCCGCGGGCTCTTCGGGAGCGGCGGGCGCGGGCTCCGGGGTCGCCGGGTCCTCCTGGGCCGCGGTCTCCTGACCGGCGCCGGGCTCGCGGTCGTCGACCGGCGGCGCGAAGAGCGCGCGGGCGGCGAACACCAGGCCGACGAGCACGACGACGCCGACGATGACGAGGACCAGCGCCGTCGGGTCGAAGCGGCGACCGGTCTCCGGCTCGTCCTCGACGAACGTGAAGGGGTCGTCCGTGAAGGCCGGCCCGCTGTCCCAGGGCTCAGGCTCCGGGGTGGGTGCCACGGGAGGCAGGGACGCCGGAACCGCCGGCGGGTACGTGGCAGGCCCCGCGCTCGGCGCCGCGGCGGCGGGCGCCGCGGTCGCGGGCAGCACGCCCTGGCGGCGCGGCACCGCGGGCGGCGGTGTACCGGGGCGTGGTGCGCCCGCCGGCAGCTCGTCGAACGCGGAGCGCACCGACTGCCGGGCGACGCGGACGGGCGCGGCAGGGCGGTCGGCAGCAGCGGCAGCGGCCGCGGCCGCGGCACCTGCGGCCACCGCGCCGCCGGCGCCGGCGGGCTCGTCCGGCTCCTCGGCGGCGCGCCCGACGCGGATCTCGCCCCACGGCTCGAGCTCGTGGACCAGCTCCCCGGGCGTGTGCGGCCCGTCCTCGTGCGGGCCCAGCGTGACCACGCACAGCGTGTCGAGGTCGTTGGGCACGCCGGCCGCGATCTCGGCCGGCGGCACGGGCCGCCCGTCGAGCACCGGCGCAGGCTGCACGGACGTGTCGCGGTCGTGGTCGCGGTCCGTGGGCCACCGGCCGGTCAGGCCCGTGTAGAGCAGCCGGACGAGGTCGACGGTGTCGGTGCGGCTCGTCGCGCGCGGGTCGGTCAGGGCGGTGCCCAGCAGCGCGGCGTCGATCGCGAGGCCGGACACCAGCACGCGGCCGTCCGCGGAGACGTGCACGACCGACGGCCGCAGGGCCAGGTGGTGGACGCCGCGCCGGCGCGCGACCTCCAGCGCAGCGGCGGCCTCGCCGACGACGGCGCGGGCCTGGTCGGGCGTCAGGGGGCCGCGCTCGACGAGCTGGGCCAAGGAGGCACCGGTGATCTGCTCGGACACGACGTACCCGACGCCCTCGTGCATGCCGACGTCGAGCACGCGCACCAGCCGTGCGTCGGTGACGAGGGCGGCGCGGCGGGCGGCGTCGAGCGCGGGGGCGACCGCACCCGACTGCAGGATCCGCACGCGCACGGGACGGTCGAGGATCTGGTCGTTGGCATGCCACACGGAGACGCCGTCGAGGTCCGACGGGAGGGCGTCGACCACGCGGTAGCGCCCCGCGAGCACCGTGCCCCTGCCGACCTCTTCCGTCACCCTGCCACCTCCGGACCCCTCCGCGACCTCACGACCCGCGGATGCAGGCCCAGGGTGCATGCTAGACGGCTCACGGCCGCCGCCGCCCCCGCAGGCGTCGCAGCAGCGGCCCGACCAGCTGGTCGAGCTCGCGCACGCGCAGCAGGCGCAGCCCGCCCAGGTACACCAGCACCATCACGGTCCCCACCGCCGCGCACTGCACGAGCGCACCGGGGACCCCGTCGGGTCCCACGGTCTGGACGGCCAGCAGCACGGCGACGCCCACGGCGGCCGCGGCGAGCGCCGCGAGCGTGGCACGGGCGTGCGTGCGCAGCACGCGGGCCCCGTCGACGTCGCCGTCGAGCCGGCGACGCACCGCGCGCAGCGCCAGCAGGGTGCCCAGCAGGTACGACACGCTCATCGACAGACCCGCGGCGGCGACCCACGAGGTGCTGGGCAGCAGGGCCCGGCCCAGCAGGGTGCCGGCCACGACGACGACCGCCATGGCCGCCTGGACGGGCACCATGCTCTTCGCGTCCTCGTACGCGTAGTACACCCGCTGGCACATGGACCACGCACCGAACGCGGGCAGGCCGAGGGCCATGGCGACGAGCACCCCGGCCACCGCGTCGACGCTCCCCTGGGGCTGGCTCGCCAGGACGAGCCGCACCACCGGCTCGGCGAGCACCACGAGCCCGGCCGCGGCCAGGAGCGTGAACAGGCCCACGACGCGCAGCCCGGACGACAGGCTGGTGCGGACCCCGGCGACGTCGCGGTCGTGCGCCTGCGCCGACAGCCGGGTGAAGAGGGCGGTGGCGAGGGACACCGTGACCAGGGAGTGCGGCAGCATGAACAGCGTGAACGCGGTGTCGTAGGCCGCGTTGCCGGCAACCTCGGTGTGCGCCGGCCCGGCAGCGCCCGGTGCGGCGGACGCCACCCGCGACACGATCACGTACCCGAGCTGGCCGATGGTCAGCCCCACGAACGTCCAGGTGGCGACCGTGCCGGCACGTCCGAGCCCGGAGCCGCGCAGCCCCCAGCGCCAGCGGTACCGCACGCCGGCCCGGCGCAGGAACGGGATGAGCACGAGGGCCTGGCAGACCACACCGAGCGTGGCCGAGCCACCGAGGAGCGCGACCTGCCCCGCGGTCCAGCCGTCGGCGGAGCTCACGTCACCGAACACGACGATGAACAGCCCGAACCCGGCGATCGACACGACGTTGTTCACGGCGGGTGCCCACATGTACGGCCCGAACGACCCCCGGGCGTTGAGCACCTGCCCGAGCAGCGCGTACGCGCCGTAGAAGAACATCTGCGGCAGGCACCAGTACGCGAACGTCGTCGCCAGTGCCTGCTGCGCGGCGTTGCCCGACTCGGCGTAGAGCGACACCAGCAGGGGGGCGGCGAGGGTGAGCGCCACGGTGACGCCCGCGAGCAGCGCGAACCCGAAGCTCAGCAGCCGGTCGACGTACTCCTGGCCGTCGTGGCGCTTGTACGCCCGGACGACCTGCGGGACCAGCACGGCGTTCAGGACACCGCCCGCGAGCAGCATGAAGAGGACGTTGGGCAGCTTGTTGGCGACCGCGAAGGCGTCGGCCGCCTGACCCGTCGCGCCGATGGCCGCGATGAGGACCGCGACGCGCAGGAACCCGAGCAGGCGTGAGACGGCGGTCCCGCCGGCC
Source organism: Cellulomonas wangleii (assembly GCF_018388445.1). NCBI lineage: Bacteria > Bacillati > Actinomycetota > Actinomycetes > Micrococcales > Cellulomonadaceae > Cellulomonas > Cellulomonas wangleii. The sequence continues at coordinate 4,059,114 of NZ_CP074405.1, read as the reverse complement.
ATGAGCGCGGCGCCACGCCGGATGCCGCCGTCGGTGCCGCGGGTGCTTCCGTCGGTGCCGGGGGTGCTGCCGTCCTCGCTGCCCGGCCCGCCGGGGACGTCCTGCGGGTCGCCGGGGGGTGGGGTGGTGCCGCTCATGCCTCGTCCTCCGGTGTACCGCCCAGCACGGGCAGCGGGCGGGTGCCCTCGTCGTCGTGGACCAGGCGCGCGCCGCGCCGGGCGCTCTGCCCGCGGCGCACCGTCCGCCCGACGCCCAGCACGAGCCCGACGGCCAGCAGCACCCCGACGACGGCCGTCCCGACCGACTCGACGGTCGGCGACGCGCGGACGACGAACGTCACGGGCGTCGACAGCGGGCTGCCGTCGGCGGCGGTGAGCACGGCCTCGACGACCACCTCGCAGTTGGCGATCGCGTGCACGGCGACGGGGACCACGGCCTCGCCGCCGGCCGCCACCTGGACGTCCTCGCTGGGCCCGGTGCTCAGGCACGCCTTGCGCGGCGTGGCCTGCACGCGCACGGTCGCCGCGGTCGGCAGGTCGTTGCGGACCGAGAACCGGACCTCGCTGTCCGCGCTGACGAGGTTCTGCGTGCTGGGCTGGGCGAGCACGAGTCCGAACCGGCGCTCGTCGACGGCGGTCACCACAGTGTCGACGATCTCCTGCCGCACGGTCGGCTCGGCGCGCCAGGCCACGGCGAGCGGTGCCAGCACGGCCTCGTCGACACCGGCGAGCAGGGCCGTCGGGTCCTCCGTGACCTGCGCGAACCCGAGGGTCGCACGTCGCGCGTCGGCCAGACGGCGCACCTCGGCGGCCTCGAGCGCGGCCGGCACGTCGGTGAGCTGGGGCAGCGCGTCGCGCTCGTCGTCCCCGGCGCTGGCGCCCAGCAGCGCGGTCATCGGTGCGGTGCGGGACCACGGCGCGCCCTGGACGGCGTCGAGGACCGCGTCGACCAGCGCGGGGTCGGGCTCGGCGTCGCGCGGCAGGGCCACCAGCACGTGCTGCAGCCCTTCCGCGGAGCCGCGGGCGAGGACCGAGAGCTCGGCCAGCACGCGCTGGACGACGGTGGTGCGGGTCGCGTCCGGGTCCAGCGACGTGGGGTCGCTCAGCAGGCTCGTGAGGGTCGCGTCGGGGGCGAGACCCACGAGCGTGCCGCTCGGGGTGCTGAGGCTGGTGCGGGCGCCGCCCGCGTCGTCCTGCGACGGCTGGTCGTCGGGGGCGAGGACGAGCGCGGCCGCTCCGCTGCGCGCGGCCAGGTCGGCGGTCGCCTGGTCGGTCGCCGGACCCGGCGCCCACAGGACGTCCGTGCGCGCGGCGAGGGGCTGACCGGAGGCCACGACCTCACCCGTGGCCGCGTCCGAGGCGGAGGTCGCGACGTCGAGCAGGTCGGCCGCGTCCGCGTGCGCGAGGGCGACCAGGTCGGGGTCGGACCAGGGCAGCGCGATCAGGTCGCGGCCCACGGCGGCCGCGCGGAGCTCCTCGCTCCACGCGGCGACAGCGCCGGAGCCGGCGGCGGCCTGCGCCGCGAGGGCCGGGTCGACGGCCAGGGCGACGTCCGGGTGGGCGCGTGCGATCTCGAGGACGGACGCGAGCCGCCCCCCGGGCTGCACGAGCTCGGTGAGGGTCGGGCCCGGGGGCGCGACCTCGACGCCGGCCGGGACGACGGCCGGCCCGACGACCGGTGCGAGCACGGACACCCGGGCCTGGGCGACGTCGTCCGTGGTCGCCCACAGGGCGAACGTGCGCTGCAGACCGACGCGGGCGCGGGGCCCGTCGGTCGCCTCGACGGCCAGCCCGCGTGCACCCCAGGTGTCCGGGCGGTCGAGCAGCCCGACCGCGTCGGCGGGCACGGTGACGGTCAGGTCCACGGACGCACCGGGGGCCAGCGGCGCCTCCGCGGCGACCGCGGCGGCGGCCTCGCCCGCGCGACGCCCGTCGACCGGCTCGTCGAGCCACGTCTGCAGGTCGGCCCGTGTGCCCGGGCGCAGGCGCTCGAGACGGACCACCGCCCGCGGGTTCTCGATGACCTCGCCCGTGCGGTTGGTCAGGCGGGCGCGCACCACGAGGTCCTGCCCCGGGCGCAGCACGCCGGGGTTCACCTCGGTGATCTGCACGCGGACGTCGGACGCGGCCTCCTCCTCGGCGGTCGACGCAGCGGTCGACGCGGGGGTCGGCGAGCGGTCCGTCGCCAGGGCCGCCGACGGGACGGTCAGCGCCGTGAGGGCCAGGAGGGCGACGATCGCGGCGAGCAGGTGCGCCCGCACCCGGGGGGTCGGTGCGCTCATCCGTCGGTGAGGACCGTGAGCGCCATGCCCGCGAGGCGACGCTCGTTGGGGTAGGCCAGCCGGTCCGACAGGTCGGCGACGCGGACCCACTCCACGTCCTCCGCCTCGCCGTCCGGGTCGTTCTCCACGGTCAGCTCCCCGTGCAGCGCGCTGAGCAGGAAGTGGTGCACGACCTTGTGCACGCGGTGCTCCTCGCCGGAGAACCAGTAGTCGATGACCCCGAGGCGACGCAGCACCCGGCCGGTGATCCCGGTCTCCTCCGCGATCTCGCGGACCGCGGCCTCCTCGGGCGTCTCGTCACCCTCGAGGTGCCCCTTGGGCAGGCACCACTCGAGGCGTCCCGCACGGTTGCGCCGCGCGATCACGGCGGCGGCCAGGTGCCCCTGCTGCCGCGTGACGACCAGCCCTCCGGCGGACGTCTCGTCGACCACCGGCAGCGCGACGGCGTGCGTGCGCGGGTGGACGCGGGTCGGGTCGATCCGCAGCGGATGACCACCGGGCGGTGCCGGCACACGCCCGGGACCGGGCGGATGGGCGGCGGTGGACATGCCGACACTGTAACGACTCCTCCTCACCCGTTCTGTTCGTGCCGCGGCACACCCGTTCCCGGGCCCGTCGCGACCTCTGGCAGGCTTGTCGGGTGTCCGACGCCCCCGAGAACGAGCCCGACGCCGCGGCCGTGCAGCAGCTGCGCCGCCGTGCCCTGGAGTCCCTCGCCGCGATGGCGCCCGACGCCCTCGACCTCGGTCGCCGCTTCCGCGACGCCGGGTACGAGCTCGCCCTGGTCGGCGGGCCGGTGCGCGACGCGTTCCTGGGGCGCGCCAGCAACGACCTGGACCTGACGACCTCCGCGACGCCCGACCAGGCCGAGCCGCTGCTCGCCGCGTGGGGTGACGCGCACTGGGACATCGGCCGCGACTTCGGGACCGTCGGTGCCCGCCGGTTCGCGGGCCGCCGCGGGGCCACCGAGGACGTCGTCGTCGAGGTCACCACGTACCGCACGGACGCGTACGACCCGACGTCCCGCAAGCCGCTCGTGCAGTTCGGCGACACGCTCGAGGGCGACCTGTCGCGCCGCGACTTCACGGTCAACGCGATGGCCGTCCGGGTGCCGGACCTGACGTTCGTCGACCCCTTCGACGGCCTGACCGACCTGGCGCGCGGGGTCCTGCGCACCCCGATCGACCCGCGCCGCTCCTTCGACGACGACCCGCTGCGCATGATGCGCGCCGCGCGGTTCGTCGCCCAGCTCGGGTTCCGCCTCGACGACGACGCCCGCGCGGCGATCGTGGAGATGGCCGGTCGCATCGAGATCGTCTCCGCCGAGCGGGTGCGCGACGAGCTGACCAAGCTGCTGCTGTCCCCGCACCCGCGCGCCGGGCTGGAGGTGCTGGTCGACACGGGCCTGGCCGACCACGTGCTGCCCGAGCTGCCGGCGCTGCGGCTCGAGATCGACGAGCACCACCGCCACAAGGACGTCTACCAGCACACGCTCATGGTGCTGGAGAAGGCGATCGCGCTGGAGACGGGCCCCGACGGCCCGGTGCCAGGCCCTGACCTGGTGCTGCGCCTCGCCGCGCTGCTGCACGACATCGGCAAGCCCCGCACCCGCCGGTTCGAGCCGGGCGGCGGCGTGAGCTTCCACCACCACGAGGTGGTCGGTGCCAAGCTCGCGTCCAAGCGGCTCAAGGCGCTGCGGTTCGACAAGCAGACCGTGCACGACGTCGCGCGGCTCACCGAGCTGCACCTGCGGTTCCACGGCTACGGCGAGGGGGAGTGGACCGACTCGGCCGTCCGGCGCTACGTCACCGACGCCGGGCCGCTGCTCGAGCGCCTGCACCGCCTGACCCGCTCGGACTCCACGACGCGCAACCAGCGCAAGGCGGCCCGCCTCAAGGCCGCGTACGACGACCTGGAGCGCCGCATCGCCACGCTGCGCGAGGCGGAGGAGCTCGCGTCGATCCGTCCCGACCTCGACGGCACGCAGATCATGGAGATCCTCGGCATCCGGCCCGGGCGGGAGGTCGGTGAGGCGTACCGCCACCTGCTGGAGCTGCGCATGGAGCACGGGCCGCTGGGCGAGGAGCGGGCGCGCGAGGAGCTGCTGAGCTGGTGGGCCGCGCGGACGTCCTGAGGGGGTCCGCGGTCGCACCCCAACGGAACGGGCGTCCTGATCGTCCTTGAGGGTGTGACGACCATCGACGGGGCGACCCTCCTGTGACGCGGCGCTCCGGCGACGTGCCGGCCCAGCTGGTCCGCGACCGGTACCCGGCGCTCCTGGCGCGGGCGCGGATGCTCGTGCGCGACCCGGTCGCCGCGCAGGACCTGGTGCGCGACGCGCTGGTCGCGACCGCGACAGGACGGTCCCGGCCGACGTCGGTGCCGGCCGCCGAGCACGCCGTCCGGCGCTCCCTGGTGACACGGCTCCTCGACGGGCAGCGTGAGCGCGCCGCGGGGGAGCGGCTCGCGGCGCAGCGTGCCCCGGACGCGGCGGACCCGTCCCCGACCCCGGCCGGCACGACGGGCCCGGTCGACGAGGTCGAGGCGGCGCTCGCCACGCTGGAACCCCGCGAGCGGGTGTGCGTCGTGCTGCGCCACCTGGACGGGCTGTCGGTGGGCGAGGTGGGCGAGGTCCTGGGGCTGTCGGAAGGGCTGGTCAGGCGGTCCACGGCCGACGGCGTCCGCACCCTGTGCGCGCTGCTGGACGTGCGCACGACCGACCCGGACCGTGAGCGCGCGGACGGCGCGGTTCACCCGGCGGGCGCCACGCCGACCGTCGTGACCGAGGGGGCCCGGGACCTCACCGACGTGCTGCGCGCGGCCGAGGCGGAGCGCGCGGCGTGCTCGGAGGGGGAGCCGACCGTCGTCGCCGCCGCCTCCCGGGCCTTGGCCGCGGTGCGCACCGCCCGGGCCCGGCGCCGGGTGCTGGTCGTCGCGGGTGCGGCCGCCGCCGTCGCGGTGGTCGTGACCGGTGCGGTGCTCTGGTCCCAGCGCGGCACGCCGTCGTCCGCGGCACCCGAGCCGGGCGGGGCGCAGGTGCCGGGCCTGTCACCGCTGCGGCAGGCCGAGGAGTCCGACCTGCGGGGTGCCCCCGACGGCAGCGCGCTGGCCCTGTGGGTGCAGCCCGCGAGCGACGCCACGCCCACGCCCGCGGCCGGTGCCGGTGCCGCGTCGACGGTCGCCCGCCTCCTGCTGGTGCGTCCGGACGGTGACGTGCTGGACGTCGGTCCCGCGCCCGAGGGGATGCAGATGCTGACGGCCTGGGACCGTGCCGCGGGCACGGCCGAGTTCTGGGCGGAGGGGTCCTTCGGGGAGGCGACGGTCGTCGACCTGGTGAGCGGCCAGGTGGTGGGGACCACGCCGGACAGCGTCGACTGGGCGGGGGACCCGTCACCCGACGGCGCCGCCCGTGCCTGGACCTCGGACGCGGACCTGCACGTGGAGCGCGACGGGGTGGAGGTCCGGTACGACCTGCCGGCCACGGCGTGCTGGATGGTCGGGTGGTCCGACGACACCCACGTGCTGGTGGACTGCCCGCGGCTCGACGAGGCGACCCTGCGCCCGGCGGGTCTCGGCGCGACGACCCTCCTCATGGACACCACGACGGGGGCGATCACCGACCACCGCTCGGTGGAGGCCGGCGAGCCGAGCCCGGCGTACCCGGCGCACCGGCTCGCCGACGGACGGCTCGTCGCCTCGCTGGCGGTACGACCCGACCCCACCGGCGAGGCGCCGCGCACGTGCCCGCAGCGCCTGGTGACCCTGACCGGGCTCGACACGGCGCCGTTCGCCGAGGTCCCGTCGGACCTGCTGGCGGTGCTGCCCGGCGTGGCACCCGTGCCGGCCGGCCTGCTGGTGTCGGGGACGACCAACTGCGAGGGCACCGCCGGGTCGGCGGCGCTGTGGGCCGTCGACGGCGAGACCGGCGAGGTCACGGACGTGCTGCCGTCGGTCGAGACGTTCGACCCGACGCAGGCGGGGCTGCAGTCGTGGGTGGTGGGGGACTGACGCGGCGCGTCAGTCCACCCGCACCACCAGCAGGCAGACGTCGTCCTCCTGGTGCTCGTCGACCAGGGTGCCCGTCAGGGCGTCGCACACCTGGCTCGCGGTCGCGTCGTCGGGCACCGCGGCCAGCGCCGCGGACAGCGTCTCGATCCCCTCGCGCAGCCCGCGGTCGCGACGCTCGACCAGCCCGTCGGAGTACAGCACCACGAACGCACCGTGCGGCACGTCCGCCGCGGCCTCCGGGGTCGTCCCGGGACGGACCGGCGGCAGGCCGATCGGCGTGCTGCGAGCACCGTCGAGGCCCTGGACGTGACCGCCGGGCAGCCGCACGAGGACCGGCGGGTGCCCCGCGCTCGCCCAGGTGAGGCGGGCGCCCGTGGGTGTGCGCTCCCAGCGCACGAGCACGCACGTCGCGATGTCGGCGACGTCGAGCGCGCGCACCAGGCCGTCGAGCCGCTCCAGCGCCTCGCCCGGACGGTCGCCGCGCCACACCGACGCGCGCAGCAGCGAGCGCAGCTGACCCATCGACGCGGCGGCGCGCAGGTCGTGACCCACCACGTCGCCGACCGCCAGGCTCACCGCGCCGTCGGGCAGCACGAAGGCGTCGAACCAGTCGCCGCCGACCTCGGCCCGGCGCCCCGACGGCAGGTACGAGGCCGCCACGTCCAGCCCGCCGACGTCGCCCAGCACGGGCAGCAGGCTGTGCTGCAACGTCAGCGCGGCGTCGCGCTCGGCCAGGTACAGGCGCACGTTCTCCAGCAGGACGCCGGCACGGCGGCCCAGGTGGGCGGCGGTGACGACGACCTCCCGGTCGAACCCGTCGACGTCGCGGTGCACCAGGCACAGCGCGCCCAGCACCCGGTCGCGTCCGGTGAGCGGCACGAGCAGGGCGCTGCCCAGGCCGAGCGTCTCCAGCAGCCGCAGCTCGTCCGGCGTCGTGCGCGACGGCAGGCTCGCGACGTCCACCGGCATGGGCATGGGCACGTGGTCGTCACCGGCGGCCAGCGTCTGGGCGACGCGCGGCGACTGGGTCAGCCACGTGGTGCCCTGCGTGCCCAGGGCGTGCGCGACGGGTGCGTGCGCCGGGTCGGCCGTGACGACGTGCACCCGCTCCAGGTGCCCGGTCTCGCTCGCCATCGCGACGAACCCCCACGTCGCCAGGCGGGGCACCACCAGGTCGGCCAGGGCGTCGACGGCGTCGCCGAACTCCAGGTGCCGGGACAGCTCCTCGCCCATGCGCGCCAGCAGCTCCAGCCGGTCGGCCGTGCGGTGCATGAGCGAGAGCTCGAGCGTGCGCGCCGCCTCGCCGACGGCCTCGGCGGTCACGTCGACCTGCACGCCCACCCGGTGGGTGACCTGGCCGTCCGCGTCGCGCAGGTGCGTGATCGCCAGCTGGTTCCAGAACTGCGAGCCGTCCTTGCGGACGTTGAGCAGCAGCTCCTGCACGTCGTCCCCGCGCTCGAGTGCGGCACGCAGCCGCGCCACCGCCTCGGGATCGGTGTCCTCGCACTGCAGGAACCGGCAGTTGCGGCCCCGGACCTCGTCGAGCGTGTACCCCGTGAGCGTGGTGAACGCCGTGTTCGCCCACACGACGGGGTCGCCGGGCAGCCGGGGGTCGGAGACCGTCATGGCCAGGGGCCCGCGCTCGAGGACGGCCTGGGCCAGCGGTCCGGTGAGGACGTCCTGCGGCAGCACCGGACTCGTGTGCGGTGCGGGCGCCTCGACGGGCCCGGTCCCGGCCGGCGGTGTGTCGTCCACCGTCCCTGCGCTGGTCACGTGGTCACCCCGGCGGGCGGTGCGGCGATCGGCACGGGGGTGCGCGTGCTGCGGGCGAAGACGACGGCGCCGGCCAGGTAGACCGCGGCCAGCCCGGCGAACAGGACGGGGGACCAGCCCGTGTCGGGCAGCGCGACGGCCGCGACCGCGGCGGCTCCGACGAACGCGGCGTTGTACATCACGTCGTACAAGGAGAACGCGCGGCCGCGGTAGGCGTCGGCGGTGTCGTGCTGCACGATCGTGTCGACGGCGATCTTGGCGCCCTGCGCCGCCAGGCCCAGCGCGGCGCCGGCCCCCAGCACGGCGGGCAGGGTCACGGTGAACGCCAGCAGCAGCTGGCTGACCACGGCCAGCAGCAGGCACAGGACGATCCAGACGTGCGGCCCGACGCGGGGGCTCAGCACGGGCGTCAGCACCACGGCCAGCGCGAACCCCGCGGCGCTGGCGGCCAGCACGCTGCCGAACGTGGCCAGGCCCGCGGCGACGTCCGCCGGGTCGGACAGCAGGTTGCGGGAGATGAGGATGCTGGCGATGAAGACGGCGCCGTAGCAGAACCGGTGCAGCGCCATGATGCCCAGCGCGTACGCGGGCGTGCGACGGGCGACGAGGTACCGGGCACCGTCCACGAGGCCGCGGGCCAGGTGGCCCAGGGCACGGCGGACGTCCGTGCCGGCCGTGCGCTCGTCCGGGCCGAGCTGGTCGGGCCCGAGCCGCGTGGCCAGGGCCGACGCGCAGGCCATGACGGCCGCGGCGACCAGCAGGGAGGTCGCGTCGCGCACCCGGCCCGTCGGCAGCAGCAGGCCCAGGACGAAGCCCAGCGCACCACCCACGCCCGCGGCCGCGGCGCCCAGCGTCGGGGTCAGCGAGTTGGCGGTCAGCAGCAGCGGGCCGTCGACGACCTTCGGCAGCGACGCCGACAGCGCCGCGAGCAGGAACCGGTTGACCGACAGCGCGGCCAGCGCCAGCACGTACACGGCCGGGCCGACGCCGCTGGTCAGCATGATGACCGCGATGACGACCGTGAGGGCGACGCGCACGAGGTTGCCGTAGAGGAGCACCTGCCGGCGCCGCCAGCGGTCCAGGAGCACACCGGCCCACGGGCCGACGATCGTGAACGGCAGCAGCAGCACCGCGAACGCGGCGGCCACGCCCGTGGCCGTCGACGCGTTCTCCGGCGAGAAGAAGAAGAGCGTGGCGAGCCCGATCTGGAACATGCCGTCCGACGCCTGGCTGACCAGGCGTACGGCGAAGAGCCGGCGGAAGCCGGTGAGGGGCCACAGGGCCCGGAGGTCGGAGATCACCTGCACGCGCCAAGATTACGGCGCGTGTCGTCGGCGGGGTGCCGTGGACCGGTGACCGCCGCTCCCGCCGGCGCACGATCTCCCGGATGACGCCACCACCGCATGGAGGCCCTGGGGCGTTCCAGGCGTGACAGGTCGCCTCGTCGCCCCCGCGGTGGAGTCCGACCTGGGCCTGGGTGCGCAGGCGGTGGTCGAGCACCCCTGAGCGAGGGGACAGACGTGAGGGGCTGCCGTCGACGTGCGACGGCAGCCCCTCAGGCGTCAGCTGGTGCGGAGCGGGGTCAGCGCTGGACCTGTGGTCGCGCCGAGCCTCCGCTCTGCTGCGGGCACCGGCCTGACGCTTCGCGCCGGGCCGGCACCCTCCGCTGCGCTGCGGCTCAGCGCTCCAGGTCGCCGCGGATGAAGGCCTCGACCTTGACGCGGCCCTCGGTGTCCTCGGTCTGCACCGGCGGGGACTTCATGAAGTACGTCGACGCCGACAGCAGGGGGCCGCCGATGCCGCGGTCCTTGGCGATCTTCGCCGCGCGCAGCGCGTCGATGATGATGCCGGCCGAGTTCGGGGAGTCCCAGACCTCGAGCTTGTACTCCAGGCTCAGGGGCACCTCGCCGAACGCGCGGCCCTCGAGGCGCACGTACGCCCACTTGCGGTCGTCGAGCCACGCGACGTAGTCCGACGGGCCGATGTGGACGTTGCGGTCGTCCTTCTTGCCGGCCAGCGGGCCGTCGGTCAGGTTCGACGTCACGGCCTGCGTCTTGGAGATCTTCTTGGACTCCAGGCGCTCACGCTCGAGCATGTTCTTGAAGTCCATGTTGCCGCCGACGTTCAGCTGGTACGTGCGGTCCAGGATGACGCCGCGGTCCTCGAACAGACGCGCGAGGACACGGTGCGTGATGGTCGCGCCGACCTGCGACTTGATGTCGTCGCCGACGATCGGCACACCGGCGGCCTCGAACTTCGCGGCCCACACCGGGTCGGACGCGATGAAGACCGGCAGGGCGTTGACGAAGGCGACGCCCGCGTCGATCGCGCACTGCGCGTAGAACTTCGCCGCGGCCTCGGAGCCGACGGGCAGGTAGCAGATCAGGACGTCGACCGCGTTGTCCTTGAGGGTCTGCACGACGTCGACGGGCTCGGCGTCCGACTCCTCGATGGTCTCGGCGTAGTACTTGCCGATGCCGTCGAGCGTGTGGCCGCGCTGCACCGTGACACCCAGCGGGGGCACGTCGCAGATCTTGATCGTGTTGTTCTCCGAGTTGAAGATCGCCTCGGACAGGTCGAAGCCGACCTTCTTGGCGTCCACGTCGAAGGCCGTGACGAACTCGATGTCCCGCACGTGGTAGTCACCGAACTGCACGTGCATGAGCCCGGGGACCTTGCCCTGCGGGTCGGCGTCCCGGTAGTAGTGCACGCCCTGGACAAGCGACGCGGCGCAGTTGCCGACGCCGACGATGGCGACGCGGATGGAGGTCATCCTCGCTCCTTCTCGTGTTGCGCCTCGGAGATGCCCTCGGCGTCGTCTGCAGCGATGGCCGGACGGCCACCGCCCTCGGGGCGAGCGCGACGTACGCCGCGCTCGTTGTCGATGAGGTCGTCCAGCCAGCGGACCTCGCGCTCGACCTGCTCGAGGCCGTGGCGCTGGAGCTCGAGCGTGTACTCGTCCATGCGCTCGCGGGTCCGTGCGAAGGACTGCCTGATGGTCTCGAGCCGCTCGGTCAGCCGGATGCGGCGACCCTCGAGGATCCGCATCCGGGTCTCGGCGTCGGTCTGGCCGAAGAACGCGAAGCGGACGTCGAAGTTCTCGTCCTCCCAGGACGCCGGGCCCGAGGACGACAGCACCTGGTGCAGGTGCTCCTTGCCCTCGGCGGTGAGCTGGTAGACGATCCGGGCGCGCCTGCTGGCCACCGTCCGGTCGTCCGGCGCCTCGACGCCGACGATCCAGCCGCGGTCCGCGAGCCCCTTCAGGCACGGGTACAGCGAGCCGTACGACAGCGCACGGAAGGAGCCGAGCACGAGGTTGAGCCGCTTGCGCAGCTCGTACCCGTGCATGGGGGACTCGGCGAGCAGGCCGAGGATGGCCGGCTCGAGCACGTCGGAACGTCCGCGCACCTGATCCTCCTCGTCTCGCCCGTCCGGACCGCGGACCCGGCGAGCGGCAGGATCCGATGTATCAACTCGATACATCCGGAGAGTATGCCGGACGGGGCGTCGCGCACAACACGCCGCGTCCGTGGGGGATCGGACGGGCGGGGCGCGGGAGGTGCCGGCGTCGGGAATCCGTCGAGGGAGCGTCGGTGGCGCGTGCCGATCATGTGAAGGGTCGTGCGGAACCGGACGTCCCGGGCGCGGGGCCGGGTGGTGCGTCCGGGGCGTTCGTCCATACTGAGGCCCGTCAGCGCCCGACCGGCGTGCCCGGACACGGGCCGCGGGGGGGCGCCGAACGCATCGTCGTCGCACGAGAGGTCCCCCCCTTGGCAGCCAGCAACCGCCGAACCGCGCCGCCGCGCGCCCGGCGCGCGACGCGTCGCCCCACCTCCGACACCGGTGAGCGCCGCCCCTTCTGGAACTACCCACGCCGCGAGCACACCGGCCTGCACCGGTGGCTGCCGTCGTGGCGCGTGGTCCTCGGGACGTTCCTCGGTGGCGTGTTCCTCGTGCTGGGGGCGGGCGCCGCGGCGTTCGCGTTCATCCACCCGGACGACCCGCTGGCCGAGGTCGAGTTCCAGACGACGACCGTGTACTTCGCCGGCGAGCAGCCGGGCCAGCCCGGGCCGGAGATGGGCACGTTCGCCAAGCAGAAGCGCGAGATCGTCGACTACGCGACGCTGCCGGCGCACATCGGCCAGGCGGTCGCGGCCGGTGAGGACCAGACCTTCTTCACCAACCGTGGTGTGTCGCTCACGGGCATGGCGCGCGCGTTCCTCAACAACATCCAGGGCAAGCCGACGCAGGGCGGGTCGACGCTGACCCAGCAGTACGTCGAGCGGTACTACCAGAACACGACCAAGGACTACTGGGGCAAGGCGAAGGAGGCGATCCTCGCCATCAAGATCGCCCAGAACGAGTCCAAGGAACAGATCATGGGGCGGTACCTCAACACGATCTACTTCGGTCGTGACTCCTACGGGATCCAGGCGGCCGCCAAGTCGTACTTCGACAAGAACGCCGCGGACCTCACCGTGGCCGAGTCGGCGATGCTCGCGGCCCTCATCCCGTCGCCCAACAACTGGGACCCGGCCGTCGCTCCCGAGAAGGCGCAGCAGCGCTGGGAGATCGTGCTGGACCGCATGGTCGACGGTGGGTGGCTGACGGCCGAGGAGCGCGCCGCCCAGACCTTCCCGCCGACCATCGAGTACGTGAAGTCCGAGATGTACCGCGGCCCCAACGGGTTCCTGCTGGAGATGGTCGAGAACGAGCTGCTCGCGACCAAGTTCTGGACCGCCGACGAGCTGCGCACCCGCGGCCTGAAGATCGTCACGACCATCGACCCCGCCGTGCAGGAGCTGGCCGTGCAGTCGGCGGCGCAGCTGCGCGCGGGCGAGCTGACCGACGGCGCGACGCCGCACGAGCGGCTGCGCATGTCGATCGTCACCGTCGACCCGGCCACGGGCGGGATCGTCGCCCTCTACGGCGGGCCCGACTACCTCACGGACACGCGCAACACCGCGACGTTCGACCGGATCCAGGCGGGCTCGACGTACAAGCCGTTCACGCTGGTCGCCGCGCTCGAGCAGGGGATCGGCCTCGGCACGACGTACGACGCGCGGTCCCCGCAGGAGTTCGACATCGGTGAGAGCAAGCCCTGGCGGGTGCAGAACTACGCCAACTCCAACAAGTACGGCACGATCGACCTCGTCAGGGCGACGGCGGACTCCGTCAACACCGTCTACGCCCAGCTGAACCTCGAGGTCGGGCCGGCCGAGACGGCCCGGGTCGCGCAGGCCGCCGGTGCGACGAACGAGCCGACCACCGTCCCGTCCAACGTGCTCGGGTCCGACACGGTCCACCCGCTCGACATGACGAACGCCTACGCCACGTTCGCGGCGCAGGGCGTGCACCGTGACGCGCACATCGTGCAGTCCGTGATCGAGGGCGAGTCGGTGTGGTCGCCGGACACGACCGGCGAGCAGGTGTTCGCGGCCGACGTGATGGCCGACACGACCTACGCGATGACCCAGGTCGTCGAGCGCGGGTCGGCCAGCAACCACGTCAAGCCGCTGCGTCGTCCGATCGCCGGCAAGACCGGCACGTCCACGGAGAACAAGTCGGCCTGGTTCATCGGCTACACCCCGCAGCTGGCGACCTCGGTCGCCCTCTCCCAGATCGGCGAGGACAACAAGGCGCAGGACTCCATCGCCGCCTGGGGGCGGGTCGAGGACGTCACCGGTGGCTCCTACCCCGCGCTGCTGTGGTCCCACTACATGAAGCAGGTCTTCGAGCAGCCGAAGTACGCGGAGGTCCAGCAGTTCCCGGCCCGGGCCAACGTCGGTGGCAAGCCGACGCCCGCCCCGACCGAGACGGCCCCCGAGGAGCCTGCGGTGACCGAGGAGCCCGAGGCGCCGGCCGAGGCGCAGGTGCCGGGTGGGCTCGTCGGGCGCACCGAGGCGGACGCCGCGGGTGCGCTTCAGGGCGTGGGCCTGGTGCCGGCCGTGGTGACCGAGCGGTCCACCACCGTCCCGACCGGGCGGGTGATCCGCGTGGAGCCGGGCGAGGGTGCCACCGTCGCCGGCGGGTCCACGGTCACCATCGTGGTGTCCAGCGGACCCCCGCCGCAGCCCACCCCGACGCCACCCCCGGCACCCGCGCCCGAGCCGACGCCCACGGACCCGCCCGAGGGCGGCGCCGCTGCCGGCGGTGGTGCGGCGGGCGGCGGCACGGCGGGCGGCGCGGTCGGCGGTGCGGTCGGTGGTGCGGTGGGCGGCACGACGGCCGGCGGCGCCGGTGCCGCCGGCTCGCCGGGCGGCGGACCCTCCGGGTCCGCCGGCCGTTGAGCACGACCAGGCGTCCGGGTGACCGGTCCCGCGGGCGATTCGGTCCGCGGGCCGGGAACCGGTAGTCTGGGCGATCGCCGTCCCTCACGGGACGGTTCGTCGTGCCCACCACCCGACACCTGTCGGACCCGGGCACGCCGAGACGCTTGAGACCCTCCTGCCACGGACCGACCGTGGCCGCGAAGACCAGAGGAGGTGGGTATGAGCCTGCGTCAGTACGAGATCATGATCATCCTCGACCCCGAGATCGAGGAGCGCACCGTCGCCCCGTCGCTCGACAAGTACCTGACGGTCGTCAAGACCGACGGTGGGACTGTCGACAAGGTGGACGTGTGGGGCCGTCGTCGCCTCGCGTACGACATCAAGAAGAAGGCCGAGGGCATCTACGCCGTCGTCGACTTCACCGCGTCGCCCGCCACGGCCAAGGAGCTGGACCGTCAGCTCGGCCTCAACGAGGTCGTCCTGCGCACCAAGGTCCTGCGCCGCGAGGCCTGAGACCTTCGTGTCGGTGCCCGTCGCTAGCGTCGGGCCCCAGCATCCGCGGCGTCACGCCGCAGCCGAACCTTCCGAACGAGCGAGGAGGCCGTCATGGCCGGCGAGACCACCATCACGGTGATCGGGAACCTGACCGGGGACCCGGAGCTGCGCTTCACCCCGTCCGGTGCCGCGGTCGCGAACTTCACGGTCGCGTCCACGCCCCGCACGTTCGACCGCCAGTCGAATGAGTGGAAGGACGGCGAGACGCTGTTCCTCCGCTGCTCCATCTGGCGTGAGGCGGCCGAGTCCGTCGCCGAGTCCCTCACCAAGGGCACCCGCGTCATCGTGCAGGGCCGCCTCGTGCAGCGCTCGTACGAGACCCGCGAGGGCGAGAAGCGCACCGTGTACGAGCTGCAGGTCGACGAGGTCGGCCCGTCGCTGCGGTACGCGACGGCCAAGGTCACCCGGACCCAGCGGTCCGGTGGCGGCGGTGGCTTCGGTGGTGGGTCCGGCGGCGGCGGTGGCTTCGGCGGTGGCGGCTTCAGCGGCGGTGGCGCGTCCTCCGGTGGTGGCGGCCAGACCGACGACCCGTGGGCCACGCCCGCGGGCGGTGGGTCCGGCGGCGGCTACTCCGACGAGCCCCCGTTCTGATCGGCGCCTCGCACACCTGAACTTCTCATCCCCGAGCACGGCAACGCTCGGGGCTCCACAGACAAGGAGCACCACGATGGCCAAGCCCGTCGTCCGCAAGCCCAAGAAGAAGCAGAACCCCCTGAAGGCCGCCAAGATCGACACGGTCGACTACAAGGACACGGCTCTGCTCCGCAAGTTCATCTCCGACCGCGGGAAGATCCGCGCGCGTCGCGTGACCGGTGTCTCCGTGCAGGAGCAGCGCCAGATCGCCCGTGCCGTCAAGAACGCGCGCGAGATGGCACTCCTGCCGTACTCGTCGTCGGCCCGCTGAGAAAGGACTGACCCATGGCGAAGATCATCCTGACCCACGAGGTCACCGGTCTCGGTGCACCTGGCGACATCGTCGAGGTGAAGGACGGGTACGCCCGTAACTACCTCATCCCGCGCAACCTGGCCACGCCGTGGACCAAGGGTGCCGAGAAGGACGTCTCCGCGATCCGTCGTGCCCGCAAGGCGCGCGAGATCGCCACGCTCGACGACGCGAAGGCTGTGCGGGACTCCCTGCAGGCCAACCCCGTCACCGTCTCGGCCAAGTCCGGCGAGTCGGGCCGCCTGTTCGGCGCCGTCACCACGGCCGAGATCGCTGCCGCGATCAAGGCCGCCGGTGCCCCGGCCGTCGACAAGCGCAAGATCGAGGTCGCCCAGGCGATCAAGTCGACCGGTGAGTACACGGTGCACGTGCGTCTGCACCCCGAGGTCTCGGCCGCGGTGACCGTCAAGGTCGTCTCTGCCTGACCCTCGCTCCCGCGAGCCCACGAGGCCCCGTACCGCTCCGGCGGTGCGGGGCCTCGTCGTGTGCCGGGGCCTCGTCGGGGCACGCCGGCGTGCGACGTCCGGAGGGTGGCGGGGCGCTGTCCGTCATCCGTGAGAGGGAGCCCGGGGTCGTCCTGCGGGGGGTCGGCACGCGTCACGGTGCCCCGTAGCGTCGACGGGAGGAAGCGCGGGACCGACGAAGGCACGAGGAGGGCGACCATGGGCACCACGAACGGCTGGGCACGGGGCGCACGCGTCCCCCTGGTCGCGCAGGTCACAGCGATCGTCGCGCTGGGCGCCGGGCTCGTCGTCGTCGGCGTCCTGCGCGCGGCGCACGACGTCCCCATGGCGATCGCGCTGGTGACGATGGGTGTGGCGATCCTGCCGGAGGCGGTCGTCCGCGTGCGTCGCGGGGTGCGGGAGCGCCGGACGACGGCAGCGGCCGTCGCGTCGGTCGGGGTGCTCGCCCCACGCCCAGCCGCCGCCCCGTCGGACGCGGCCGACGAGCTCGTCGCCGCCTGACGCGACCACGGGCGGGGGAGTCCGGATCCCCGCCGGCGACACGACGGGACGGTCGGCCGCCCGCGCGGACGCGCGCGACGGACGGGGTGACCGTGGCGGGCTCCTCGGTCTCGCGACGGACGGACATCTCCTCCCCGGGAGCGGTGTGCGCGGCGGGTGCCGTCCGTAGCCTGGCCCGCACGACGACGTGCGGGAGGACGCCATGACCGACGAGCAGCACGACCGGACGACACCCGAGGGTGACGTGAAGCGTCCGAGGAGCGACCAGGAGAGCGGCGCGTTCGTCGCCCTCGGCGTCGTCTTCTTCGTCCTCGGGATCAGCGGTGCTGCGCGCGGTGAGACCGCCCTGACCGCGTTCCTCGCGGTGGGTGTCGCCTTCTTCGCGATCGGCGTCGGCGGTGGGGCGAAGGCCCGCACGCAGGCGGACGGAACCGAGGACGGCCGACGCGACCGCTCGACGGGCGGGGACGGCGGCGCGGCGGCCCATGACGGCGACGCCCGTCCCGCCCCCGACGACGCGACCGGGTCGGACGCCGCCGGGACGGACAACGGCGTGGGCGATGGTGGCGGGGGCGGCGGCGACGGCGGGGGTGGGGGCGGGGGCGACTGAGCCGTCCGGCCGCGCAGGCGCCCTCCGTCCGGGGACGGAGGCGACAGATCCGTCCGCGGACGGTGCTGCGGACGCACGGCTCGGGCCTAGCGTCAGGGGTGCGCCGATCCGGCCCCGACCCGAGGAGACGAGATGACCGACCAGCGTCCGACGCCCCGCCTCGCCCGGTTCCGCCCCGCCGACCTGTGGGCGGCGGTGACCCCCGTGGGGTTCGTGCTGCTGCTGCTGGGCCAGAACGACGCGACCGCCCGCGGCACGGGCCTCGTCGTGGGGGCGATCGCGTGCTTCGCCGTGGGCGTCGCGGCCGTGGCCGTGGAGCGCGGGCGGCGGCGGTCCGTCGAGCGCGCCTGACCGGTCGGTCGTCCGGCCGGTGCGCGTCCACGCACCGGCCGGAGCCATGCGCACGGCGCGGGGATCAGGCGCCGACGACCATCCAGGTGTCACCCCGTGCCCGCAGCCCTGTGGTGACGGCGCGGGCGGCCATGAACACCACGGCGAACGCCACCCACAACCAGGCCAGCCCGGCGGCTCCGGGTGGGGCCCACGCGTGGACCGCGAGGGCGGCCGGGACGTACGCGACGAGGGTCGCGACCCCCGCCCAGGCGAGGAACGGCCCGTCGCCGGCACCGATGAGGACGCCGTCGAGCACGAACACCCACCCGGCCATCGGCAGGGCGACGGCAGCGACGAGGAGACCGGTGACGGCCGCGCGCCGGACGTCGGCGTCGGGTGAGAAGAGCGGGACGTAGAACGGCGCCAGGCCGCCGAGGACGAGCCCGAGAACGGCCCCCGCCCCGACGCCCCACTGCAGGGTGCGGCGGAGCACGGCCCGGGTCCGGGCGACGTCGCGGGCGCCCAGCGCGTGCCCCACGAGCGCCTGCGCGGCGATCGCGAGGGCGTCGAGCGCGAAGGCCGCCAGGCCCCACACCGCGTTGACGACCTGGTGCCCGGCCAGGGCGCTCGGGCCCAGGCCGGTCGCGGTCCAGACGGTCAGCAGGATCGCCAGGCGGAGCGTCGCGGTGCGCACCAGCAGGGGCAGGCCGGCGCGGGCGCTCGCCCAGACGCCGCCGGCTGCCGGTGCCAGGCTCGCGCCGGCCGCACGCGCCCCCCGGACGACGACCACCACGAGCCAGCCCGCCATGCCGAGCTGAGCGAGGGCGGTCCCCAGCCCGGACCCGGCGATGCCGAGGCCCGCCCCGTAGATGAGGACGGCGTTCAGCGCCGCGTTGGCGGCCGCACCGGACGCCGCCACCACCAGGGGTGTCCGCGTGTCCTGCAGGCCCCGCAGCGCACCCGTGGCGGCCAGCACCAGGAGCATGCCGGGCAGGCCGGGGGTGGACCAGCGCAGATAGCTCACGGCCTGGGTGGCGACGTCGCCGTCGGCGCCCAGCACCGCGACGAGCCAGGGGGCGGCCGCCCACGTCGCTGCGGCGAGCACGAGCCCGAGGCCCGCGCCGAGCCACATGCCGTCCACGCCCGTCTGCAGGGCGCCGCGCGGGTCGCCGGCGCCGAGACGTCGGGCGACCGCGGCGGTGGTGGCGTACGCGAGGAAGACGCACAGCCCGACGACCGTCACCAGCACCGTCGAAGCCAGGGCCAGCCCGGCCAGCGCGTCGGTGCCGAGGTGGCCGACCATCGCGGAGTCGACGAGGACGAACAGCGGCTCCGCGACGAGCGCACCGAGGGCCGGGACGGCGAGGGCGAGGATCCGCCGGTCGACGCCGGTGCGGTCGGTCGGCCGGGCCGGCGCGTCGGCGGGAGTGCGGGGAGCGGGGTCGGTCGGGCGTCCCCCGTGCGGCCCAGCGGAGTTGGTCGGGTCGGGCGACGCGGGTCCGGGGGTGTCCGACGGGCGGTTCAGGCGTCCACCAGGTGAACGCGGCACGAATCTTCCTCGCTCCACAGCACGTGCACAGCGTAAGTGCCGGTCGGAGCCTGTGCCGAGCCGCAGATCCGTCGCTGTCCACAGGTGTATCCCCAACCTGTGCACACAAGGTCGAACGGGTTGTCCACAGGCTGTCCACCGACCTGTGCACACACCCGTTTGGGTCCCAGGGGTTCGCGGCCTAGCCTCGCGAGGGCAGGTCCCCGGTGGATGTGGTCGTCCCGGAGGGGACCGCTCGTGGGTGACTGTCAGAGGGGCCCGGTAGAACAGGCGTTCGACGGGTGGGGACGAGCAGGAGCAGGTGACAGGTGACCATCGAGGACCTCGAGTACGGCGCGCCGCCGGACAGCGGACGCAGCAGCGGCGGCGGCTTCGACCGCACCCCACCGCAGGACCTCGAGGCCGAGCGGTCCGTGCTCGGCGGCATGATGATCAGCAAGGACGCCATCGCCGACGTCATCGAGCAGATCAAGGGCACCGACTTCTACCGCCCCGCGCACGAGGCGATCTACGACGCGATCCTCGACCTGTACGGCCGCGGTGAGCCCGCCGACGCCATCACCGTCGCCGACGAGCTGACCAAGCGCGGTGAGATGACCCGCGTCGGCGGCGCCGCGTACCTGCACACCCTCATCGCCGCGGTCCCCACCGCGGCCAACGCGGGCTTCTACGCGCGGATCGTGCGGGAGCGGGCCATCCTCCGCAAGCTCGTCGAGGCCGGCACCCGCATCGTGCAGCTCGGCTACGCGACCGACGGCGGCGACGTCGACGAGCTCGTCAACAACGCCCAGGCCGAGGTCTACGCCGTCACGGAGCGCCGCGCGTCCGAGGACTACCTGCCGCTGTCCGAGGTCATCGGCGGCACGGTCGACGAGATCGAGCGGGCCGGGCACCGCGGCGAGGGCATGATCGGCGTCCCGACCGGGTTCGCGGACCTCGACCGGCTGACGAACGGGCTGCACCCGGGGCAGATGATCGTGGTGGCGGCGCGGCCGGCCATCGGCAAGGCCCTGGCACTCGACACACCGCTGCCGACGCCCACGGGCTGGACGACCATGGGCGAGGTCCAGGTCGGTGACCAGCTCCTGGCCGCCGACGGCACGGTGACGCGCGTCGTCGCGGCGACCGACGTCATGGTCGACCGCCCCTGCTACCGCGTGACGTTCGACGACGGCTCGACCATCGTGGCCGACGCGCAGCACCAGTGGCTCACGCGCACCCGGTCCGAGCGACGGGTGGGCGCCGAGGGCTCCGTCCGGACCACCGAGGACCTCGCGCAGACCGTCCGGTGCGTGACGGCCGACTTGCGCGCGAACCACTCTGTCGCGACCACGGGCCCGCTGCGTCTGCCGGCCAGAGAGCTGCTCGTCGACCCGTACCTCCTGGGCGTGTGGCTCGGCGACGGGCACTCGACGTCGGCCCGGTTCACGAGTGCCGACGCGGAGATCGCGATGTGGGTCGAGGGGCGGGGGTACGACGTGCGTGCCGCCGGGCAGAACCGCGCCGCCGACCTGTACACCGTGCGGCTCCCGCGCGAGACGACGGCGACGCGACAGTGCGAGGTCTGCGGCACCGACTTCGTGCCCGCGCGCTCGCAGGTGCGTACGTGCGGACGGTCGTGCGGTGGGCGGGTCAAGACCCTCTCCGGCCCGGTTCCCGCCCCGACGTGTCCTGACTGTGGTGTCGAGACCACGGGACTCGTGCGCTGCCAGGATTGCCACGACCGGTACGGCACCGTGCAGGGACGGCTGCGCACCCTCGGTGTGCTGGGCCGCAAGCACATCCCACTCGACTACCTGCGGGCGAGCGAGGCACAGCGGCGCGACCTGCTGGCAGGGCTGCTCGACACGGACGGCACGGTGAACCCGACCGGGTCCGTGCAGTTCGCGGTGACCGACGAGCGGCTGGCGCGGGACGTGCGTGAGCTCGTCCACTCGCTGGGGTACCGGACCGGGTGGTCCGTCAAGCCTGTCCGCGGCCGCTCCGCGGCCTCGTCGACGTGCTTCACGATCACGTTCACCACCGACGACGACGTGTTCGCGCTCGAGCGCAAGAAGCTCGTCCACAAGGAGCGCCGTCGCCGGTCGACCGCGCGTCTCCACCAGCGGTACGTCGTGTCCGTCGAGCCGGTGGCGTCGGTGCCGGTGCGGTGTGTCGAGATCTCCCACTACTCGCACCTGTACCTCGCGGGCGAGTCGATGATCCCGACGCACAACTCCACGCTCGGCATCGACATCGTGCGGTCCGCCGCCATCAAGCACAACATGGCCGCCGTCGTGTTCTCGCTCGAGATGAGCCGCAACGAGATCACCATGCGACTGCTCTCCGCCGAGGCGCGCGTGCACCTGCAGAAGCTGCGCACGGGCGCGATGGGCGAGGACGACTGGGCCAAGATCGCCGCGACCATGGGCCGCATCAGCGAGGCCCCGCTGTTCATCGACGACTCGCCCAACATGTCGCTCATGGAGATCCGCGCCAAGTGCCGGCGCCTCAAGCAGCGTCATGACCTGAAGCTGGTCGTCATCGACTACCTCCAGCTGATGACGTCCGGCAAGCGCGTCGAGTCCCGCCAGCAGGAGGTCTCGGAGTTCTCGCGTGCGCTCAAGCTGCTCGCCAAGGAGCTCGAGGTCCCGGTCATCGCGATCTCGCAGCTGAACCGTGGTCCCGAGCAGCGCACGGATAAAAGGCCGGCGATGAGCGACCTTCGCGAATCGGGATCAATTGAGCAGGATGCTGACATGGTCATTCTTCTGCACCGTGAAGACGCTTATGAGAAGGAATCTCCGCGCGCCGGTGAGGCTGATCTGATCGTTGCCAAGCACCGTAATGGACCCACCGACACCATCACCGTCGCGTTCCAGGGGCACTACTCGCGGTTCGTGGACATGCAGATGTAGTGGCGGCTGTAGGTGTCGACGTGTTGTCGAGATGTCGAGATGTCGAGATGCAGGATAGTTTGAAAGTCGGGCCTGGATACTTTAAGTACGTACGGCAGCGGGTACTCGGGTGACCCGCTCGCTCGGGCGGAGGGCTACCGCAGGACGGCGTCGTCAGAGGCAGCGCGTTCGGCCAACGCCGCATGCATCAGGATCCCCACCCCGCCGGAGAACTCGACGCCCGTGAGATGCGACGAGCGCATCACCTCCTCGTAGGACCAGCGACGGTGCAGCTCGATCGATGCCAGGTTGCGCGGATTCACGACGTAGAAGACCTCGTCTGCGCGGTCCGCGATCCACTGCACGCGCACCTCGGTCAGAGCAAGAGCAATGCCCCTTCGCCGCCACGAGGGGTCGACCGTGACGCCGCCAAGGTAGTGACCCGTGGGTGCTGCATCTACTACCGCGGCGTGAAGGTACGTCTGGGCCCCGCCGACGGTGATCGGGTCACCCGCCTGCGACGAGCACTCCGCGACAAGGACGCAGCAGTCCGGGTTCTCCACCGCGCGCCGGTACGCATCCGGATGAGCTGGCCTGCCCGCTCGCCGCTGGATCTCCTGCATGGCGTCGACATCCCCCAGTGCGGCCGGCCGCACGGCGACCTGCGCTGGGCGATGCTCCGCACCGGGTCGGAAATCGGCGAAGCCAGCCATGTGCACGACGTTATCGGGCGGAGCTGAGTGGACTGTCAGTCCCTTCCGCATCTCGACATCCATCCGGCTCAGCCGCTGGCCGGGGTACATGCGGTTCGGGCTAGGACTCAAGCTTGAGGAGGGCGCTCCAGTCCGCGCCCGGGCACGCCCTCCCAACATGCCTAGGGAACGTCCGCCGGGACATGCGTGGTGATATCCGCCTCCAGTAGGCCGGCGAGGTCGTCGGGGTAGAGCGGGATTGCATCTTCAGAAGGTGATCGCCAGACGCCGGTGACGTTGGGCTGGTCGAGGCAGGTTCTTCGGTCCGGTTCGTAGTCCGCCGGGTGCGCCAACTGAGCGTCGAACACGAGGACGATCTCATGACCGGCTTGACCGGCGTAGGTGAAGTGGTTCTCGAGTGCACCGAGCTGGCGACCAACCGTGATCGCGAGCCCGTACTCCTCGAGGAACTCGCGCTCGAGGGTCCGCGAGGCCTTCTCGCCGAACTCGATACCGCCGCCGGCCGGACGATGGAACATCCGTCCTGTTCCGGGTTCGACGACCTCATCGATGAAGAGCTGCCCGGTCTCGGGCCGACGGATCACTGCGAGGGCGATAGCTCGGACGCTTGGCACGTACGAAAAGTAGCGTGCTGCGCCGTGCTATCGGGCCAGCCGGGAGATCGGTTCTCGCCGGGGCCGAGCGTGGGCGCGACGCCACTGGACTCTTCGTGGCTAGTTTGACCAACGCTCTCCGCGCAGGAGCAGCCGGTCAAAGTAGGACGCTGGGCCCCGGTCAATCTGCCCTGCATCTCGACAAAAATCAGCCCCGGATACTTTAAGTACGGCAGGGCAGGCGGATGCGCCACGCGGTCGGCAGGCTCGGACGTACTCCTGACGCGCCGTCCTGTCGGCCGACTCCGCTGAGGTCCCGGTCGGCGCTGGCGGAACCGGGACCGCGCTCATACACGCGACCTCGCCGCTGGTGCCGCTCGCTAGCGCCCTCAAATGACCCCAGGCGCCGATCGGTGGCGGCGCCACGGACGACCACGCTTGTGCGAACGGCAAAGTGGCACTGTCCGCGGGCTGGTTCACCTGCGTCGTCACCCCAGGCGCCCCCTGATGACCCTAGGTTGACCTGCGAAGATGCACAGAATGGAGCGACTGCAGGGCGTACGGAACCTCGATCCAGGGCCCTGCCGACCCCGCGACTGTGCCCACATGTACTGCTCTGGACCTACAGGTCGGCAAGCACCTCGTAGCGACATCGGAGTTCCGCCACCTTCGTGGCGTCCGCCGGCTTCTGCAGAGCAAGGTGCAGCCGGCTCTTTGTGAGCAGGGCCCCTTCAGGGCTGCGCACGAGGTGGAGGACCAACGCCGCGGCGTGGGCGCGGTCGTCCTCGGATACCGAGGGGTAGAGCTCCACCCAGTCAAGGGCAGCCTGCCCCCCGTACACATCACGCAGCACGCGTTGGGCTCGACGCCGGCGGACCCAACCCAGTTCCTTGCTGAGGTCGTAGTAGCGACTGAGTTCCACGTGGTCTTGGGAGTAGCCGATGTCGTCGCGCAGCAGACTGCGCTCCTCGTCGCGCTCGAGCCGACGGAGTTCACGGACACGCATCGCCGCCATCGACCGGATCTGGCGCCGTGCAGCGAGGCGTGATCGGCGACCGTCCTCATCGCGCGCCGCGAGGTACAGGGCGACAACGGTGGCAAGGAGCGTCGCAATCGCGCCAGCCCACTCCGCCACGGAACCGGTCTGCATGTCGGTGATCGTATGGTCGATCGCGCGGTTAGACGTCACCCGGCGGTATGGGTGCTGACCTGGATCGCACCACTTAGGCGTCTCAGGGAAGCGGGCGCCGATCACCGATCGGTGAGGGACGGACGTCGTCGCCAGAACAGTTCGTACCGACGGCGCTCCGTGTCGTCCGTCTCGATCTCTCGAAGCTCGTCCTCTGTTGGTGTGGTCCTGTTCAGGGTGTGGATGATGCGCGTGAGCGACGGCGGTGGTTCGGTTGGTCCGGGTCGAGACTGTCGGCGATGGACGCGATCACGCGAGTAGCGGGCGAGTTGCCACCGGAGGTTCTGGTCTGTCTCGATGACCCTCCGCCGAAGGAGCTCATCCTCCGAGGTTCCCCCGGCCACAAGCCGGTCGGCCAGTCTGTCGGCGACCGCCTCGACGACATCGAGCGGCGCCCACGTGGCGGGTCATCCGCGCTTCGACCGACGACGGATCCGAGCGACCTGTCGACCAAACGCCCACACGGCAGCAGTCAAACAATAACATTGCGGCTCAACTCGTCTTGAAACGCAAGATGGTCTGCAGAACGCCTCCGATCGGTCTGACCTCCCCTGGAGACCGCCGCGACCCGCGCAGGTTGCGTCGACTCGTTGGCCTCCGACGTTGAGAACTCGGATCAGATCACTGTTGCTGGTGTGAGGTGCAGTTGGTCCGACTAAACGGCGTGGGTGTTCTGTTCACGAGTGCTCCCACAGTTCGCCCGTGAACGATCGAGTCCAAGTCGTGCCAGCGTTGTCTGTAAACACCACACGGAGGCGGCCACGCGCGTCGGGCGGGTGCCCGGCGCGTTCGTACCCCGCCAGCTCGGCCAGCGTCAGATCGACGTGCTTCGCCTCCCCGGGGAGTAGCGACTGCGGGGACCACCCCGCCCACACCGGGTTGCCTGGAACCTGGACATGAACGACGGGTAGGTCAGACGCGTTGACGATGTGGATCGAGACGGGCGAGTCGTCAGTGACGTACTCGGTCTCGGCTGGTGACCAGTCCTCATGGCCCCAGATGGCGACGCGCAGAGCTTGAGCTCGACGCGCCGCCTCCCTGGCTCGCTCGAGTTCAGCGGCGCGCTCTCGTCGGTCTTGGCGGGTACGGCGCTCGGCGACGATGCCGAACGCCAGAGCGACGACAACCGCTCCGACAGTCCCGATCGCTGTCAGCCAGTCGAGCAACGAGGTCACGTCGGAGCCCTCTGCGGCCCCAACCAGGGAGGGTGCCTGCCCGGACATGGTCTGATACGTAGCCCAAACCAGAGGGAACGCGACGGCTGCCATGCTCTCGATCTTGCCAGGTGCACGACCAGCCAACGGCTGGGCGACTCCTCGTGCGGCATCTCATTGATGTGGATTTCGTCGTCACGGTCTCGCCTGGGCGTCCGCCTCGGCGTCATAACCCTGCACTGGAGCGGGACGCCGCTGCGCTACTCTCGGCGACGGCTGTTCACTGTCGCCGTCTGACCAACAGGCCGTGTGTCCTCCATCGGGTGTCGTAGCCCCAAGAGAGCCGAGGGATCGCCGATGGCTCGATTCGGAGCTGAGCCGGGTGAGCGCGGGTCCTCGGAGACACGGACGAACAGCGATGGGATCACGCAGGTCTACTTCGTGCCAAAGACCACGCCAGAAGTTAACTCCCCGGCGGCGGCCCGGCTTGCGGCCGGCGTCAAGCTCCTGGAGGTAATCCACTTCCAGTGGGCGTCTTTCAATCTTTCCAACGGACACCCGGCCTTGGAGCGACGACTTTCTTGGCCCGAAGTACTCGACGATCGAGAAGGTGACCCTTCCCTCAGACGTCGATGACGAATACTGGGACGTCCGTGACGTGCTGGAGAATCTCCCCTCAGGATTCACCAAGGACGTGGAGTACGGACTTGGGTTCGCGCACGAGTACGACTGGCTCGTTCGCCTGATCGAGGAGCACACGACGTGCATCGAGATGCGGTTCGTGGATGGCGGTCAGCCCCCGGCCGTCGATGGCGAGACGATCACGCTTGGGCTCGCGTGGTTTGGCGCGCTCGTGGCGGAGCTCCGGAGGATCAAGTCACGCGGCGACCACGCTTCGCTTCGTGTCCGCCGCGCCTACGGCCACAATCAGTTGGCTGAGCATCTACGAGTTGAGCCGGTCAGGTACGCATACGGGCGGCACGTGGACAGCAGGTTCATCGCCGGGGCCGCCCTTGACCGTGAGGAGGTTACAGCGGAGGTCGCAGCCTCCCTGGTGGAGGCGGTCTCGACCCATGCAGCCGAAGCGGCTCGTGTCGCCCCGGCACGCATGGTTGCCCTCCAGCGCGATGTGGAGTTAGCGAACCTTGACCACTTGATCGAGGCGTACCGCGTCGCCCTTGATGCGAGGCATCCCGAGCAATGGTGGCAGACGTTCTTCGAGGAGAACGTCTTTGCACTCCAACTCCTGTTTGGAGGTCCGACGGTCTTCGTTGACGCGCAGGTCGCGATCGGGCAAGGCGACAACCGACCTAAGGGCAAGAAGATTGCCGACTACCTCTTCCAGAACTCGATGACAAACAACGCGGCGTTGGTCGAGATCAAGAAACCCAGCACGAAGTTACTAAAGAGGCGCCCGTACCGCGCGGGAATCTATGGTGTTCAATCCGAGATAGGCGAAGCTCTGACGCAGGTGCTTGACCAGGCGCTACAACTGACTCGGCACGAGTTCGCCACCAAATCCCGGACCAGTCGAGTTTCCTGGGCGACCAGCGCCCCTCGCTGTTTCGTCGTTGCAGGTCGAGCCAGCGAACTCGACAGCGACGACAAGAAGAAGTCGTTCGACCTGTACAGGGAGCACCTTTCTGGGGTGCAACTTGTCACATACGACGAGATCCTCGAACAGTTGAAGAACCTCCGAGACTTCCTCGCGACGGATCGTCGAGCCGGATCGCCCACGATCTCCTAGGTCTCGCCCCGGCACGTCGTCCGGAGCCGGGCGTGGCTGCTCGCGGCGCGAGCGAGCTCTTCCCAGCCGACGGCCTCGACGTCACCCTCAAGGACGTCGCCCGTCGCCCGTCGCGCGGTCGCCGGCGCCGGCGGCGCGGAAGGTTGGCGGACTGCGCCCTCCGTACTTTGACCGAAGGCACGACACGGGGTGGTGCCGGTCAAAGTAGGCCGTTCAGCGGCGGTCAGTGTTCCGTGCATCTCGACACGTGTCGAGATGCAAGATACTTTGAGAATCGGGTGTCGAGATGCGGCCTACTTTAAATGTCCGCACCCGAAACATTAAATACGAAGTCCTAACAAACTAGCCGTCGACGCGCGGGACGCGCACCCGAGGAGTGGCCGACATGTGTGCCACACAACCGTCACACAACCCAGTTGCGTCCCACCACGGTTACCGCGATCGATCGGGTGAACCCCCGCTAGTGGCCTCTGAGCTCTGGCCGCGCCGTATGCGCCGAGGGTCGCCATCATGGAGCCGTGTTTGAGGACTTCACCATCGAGGACATCGCCGTCGGCGAAGCGACCCTCCACGTCAGGCACGGCGGCGACGGGCCGCCCGTGCTGCTGTTGCACGGTCATCCACGAACGGGAGCGACCTGGCACGCGGTCGCACCGCGGCTGGTGGCCGCGGGGTTCACAGTCGTCTGCCCGGACTTGCGGGGATATGGCCGTTCGACGGGCCCTGCACCAACGCCGGATCACCGTGCCCACTCGAAGCGGGCGGTCGCTGGCGACGTGGCGCAGCTGATGACGAGGCTCGGCCACGACCGCTTTCACCTGGTCGGGCACGATCGGGGAAGCTACGTGGCCTTGCGTCTGGCGCTCGATCATCCGCAGCGTGTCGACCACCTCGTCCTGATGGACTGCATCCCGATCAGCGAGCACCTCGCTCGCGCAGATGCCCGCTTCGCGACGAGGTGGTGGCACTGGTTCTTTTTCGCGCAGCCCGACGTCCCCGAGCGGGTCATCTCCGCGGACCCCGACGCCTGGTACCACGGTGACCCGCGGGTGATGGGGGCCGACAACCACGCCGAGTGGCGCCGAGCGATCCACGATCCGCGGGTGGTGCGCGCGATGTTGGAGGACTACCGCGCGGGCCTGACCATCGACCGCATCGATGAGGAGGCGGACAAGGCCGCGGGACGCCGCCTGGAGATGCCGCTCCTCGTCCTCTGGTCGCTCCGCGACGACCTGGAGCTGTTGTACGGCGATCCGCTGGAGATCTGGAGCAACTGGGCTTCCGACGCGCGCGGAAACGGCATCGACTCCGGGCATCATGTTGCGGAGGAGGCGCCCGACGCGCTCACCGATGCGCTCACTGGCTTCCTTCCCGCCTGATGATGACGGCGCCGTCCAGAAGTTGATACTCCGACCGTCGCACGGGTTCCCCGATGCTCCCCCGCGCCGGGAGGCTCGACCGCGGCAACTGTTGTCCGCTGAGCTGGACGACGACCAGTCGGCGCCGTATGTCGAGATGCAAGGTTGTTTGTCTGGACACTCGTCTTCGTTTGACTACCCGATACCTCCGGATCTCCGCGCGCCGCGGCCCGTGCGGACCAGGTTCAGCCGGTCGCTGCGGATGGGGTCCACCTGCCGAACCACCGCTCGGCGTTGTACGCCTCGAACCGCTCAACCTCGACAAACCCCAGCCTCGCGGCAAGGCGCATCGACCGCTCGTTCGCGGTCTGGGTGGTGAGTACGACGGCTTCACCGGGCAGTGCGGCGGTGAACTAGCTGAGTGCGGCTTCGCAGGCCTCGGTGGCGTGCCCTCGACCGCGTGCACGCTGCCCACTTCTACTTTGGATGCCGCTTCAGCCGGGTGGCCGTTCGGTCAAAGTACGGCGCTCGCGCCCGGTCAATCTGTCGTGCATCTCGACAGACGACTGTCGAGATGCCATTGCGCTGCCCCGTCCTTTGTCGTCGCCGTAGCCCGACTCAACGGTGTCGATGTCTGGGCTGTCCAGACCTGCTCCGGAGATCCGCGGTGACCCGATCGAGTACTCCGCTTGACGTACCGGGCGTCCGCGGGTGCGCTGTTCGACCGGTCGGGTTCGATGACACCCCGACTGCCTGTCCTCAGGCTGCTTCCGCCCGCACCAGGGGGTGCCCGGGCCTAGGGTCACGCCATGGACGCGCGCGTGAACCTCGTAACACTCGCCGTGCAGGACGTCGCCCGCTCCCGCCGGTTCTACGTCGACGGGCTCGGCTGGCCCGTGCTCGGGGAGGTGCCGGGCGAGGTCGTGTTCGTGAGGCTGTCGCCCACGCTCGTGCTGTCCCTGTGGCGTGCGGCCTCGTTCGTCGACGAGGTCGGCCCGGCCGGCACGCCGCCGGGGGAGGCGCCGTTCGTGCTCGCGCACAACGTGCCGACTCCTGCGGCCGTCGACGCTGCCGTCGCTGACGTGATCGCAGCCGGTGGTGCACTCGTGCACGCGCCCGTCCGGCGCGAGTGGGGCGGGTACTCGGCGTACGTCGCGGACCCGGACGGGTTCCGGTGGGAGCTCGCGTACAACCCGGGCCCCATGGGTCTGTCGCTCATGGCAGCCGACGGCCTGGCCTGACGGCGCACGCCGGGGCCCAGGTCCCGAGGTGCGGGGCCGTGGGACGCCCGTTCGGGGGTCGATGCGGAAGGATCGAGAAGGCGGCGATCCCGGCACCTGATGACGGGAGCGGGCTGTACGAGCCATACCGCCGGCGGGAACGCACCCCACGCCCCCGCCAGCCGCCGTTGACCGGTGACGAGCCGCCGACGCCTCCCAGGTGCAGCGCGAGGCAGAACAGACCGGCGAACATCAGCGTCTGGGGGGTGAACGCGTCAGGCCGGCGCCGCCTCCTCTCCGGGTGGCACGGAGGCCCGGGCGCGATGGCGCCCGGACAGTCGTTCGATGCCGTCGACGTCCTTGATGCGCTGGCTCATGATCCGGACGTGCTCACGGTACGGCGAGACTGGTCCTACTCCGCCGCCGCCTCCGCGCCTGCTGAAGGAATCCGACCTCCTCCGTGAGAGGCGTGGAGGGAAGCGAGTCGACGGTGCGTGATGTCACGCCTCTGCCCACGGCCAACGGGTCGCGGCTGAGGCTGTCAACGACGGCTGAATCCTGATCAGGGATCGACGTCTGAAAGTTGACCACCCTGCCTGGGTTGTCGTCAGTCCGTGCTGGCCGCCGGTGGGCGGCCGCTCCGTACACTGACCGGACGTGGCCACACCGGCGCCAGCGGGCAAGGTATGACGCTCAGCAGCGGTCGATCTGCCGTGCATCTCGACAGCAGCAGGCGGATGCGCCGCGCGGTCGGCAGGCTCGGGCGTACTCCTGACGCGCCGTCCTGTCGGCCGACTCGCTGAGTTCCCGGTCGGCGCTGGCGGAACCGCGACGGCGCTCGTGTCGAGATCCCGCCTACTTTGAAGATCCGCGACAGGTTGATTAAGTACGGCGCGCGAACTAATTGGCAGCCCGCGGCATGCTGTCCGTACGGGGGACGGGCAAGCGGACGTGGCGTCGGGACCGTCGGCCATGACGGGCCACCCTTGGCTCGACGAGGAGCCCGGAGAGCCGGACCGGTCGCGCACCTGGCTCGAAGGTGGTCAGCCGGCGTCTCCCCGGACGATGTCGACGAGCTCTCTCAGCGTGTCGATCCGGTACCGCGCCCCCGAGAAGTCACCGTCACGTGTGAAGTGGTTGTCCACGACTGCGCAGTCGATGCCGGCCGCCATCGCGGACCTCAGCCCGCGTGCGGAGTCCTCCACGACCAGGGTGTCCGATAGTGCCGCGCCGAAGCGGCGCAGGCCGGTGAGGTACGGCTCCGGGTCGGGCTTGGCGCGCTGGTAGTCCTCACGGACGAGGACGAACTCCATGAACGAGCGGATCTGCCGCTTCTCGTGGATGAGGTCGAAGTCCGCGCGCTTGGAGGTCGTCACGATGGCCAGACGCGCATGCCGCGACAGCTCGGCGAGCACGTCGACGACTCCGTCGATCTCGATGGGCTGCGTGCGCAGGTACTCCTGGTAGTAGCCGTCGCGCGCGACGCGGACCCGGTCGATCGTCGGCTCGTCGACACCCGCCGCCCTGGCCTGGGCCCACGTCCCCAGCCCTCGGCTCATGTCGCTCAGGTACTGCGCCTTGTCCAGCACCACGCCGACGTCGGCCAAGGCCCGCTCGCCAGCCGTCCAGTACCAGTGCTCGGTGTCCACGAGGACGCCGTCGTGGTCGAAGAGGATGTAGCTCTTCACGGCGAGCGCATGAGCATCACCGGGACGGCGAGTCCTGCGTCGTCGCCGAGGTCCTGGGTCAGCGGGATCCAGTCGAGACCGACCATCCTCGGGCAGTCGCACTCGAGGTCGTGATCGGTGCCGAGCACCGGCTCGCTCGCGGGGTCGACCTCCACCCGGAAGACAGTCGTCCACCCTGAGGGGTACGGGAACTCGAACACGGCACGGACCGACGTGCAGGTCAGGTCGGTCTCCTCGAGGACCTCACGCCTCACCGCCGCGGCCAGATCCTCACCGTCGTGGACCCCGCCCCCCGGCAGGGTCCAGTACTCCGGGCCGTCGTGTCGCCCCTGCGGCCCTCGCCCACGTTCCCGGACCATCAGCACCGACCCGTCGCGAACGATGATCGCCGCCACCCGCTTCCGCCCGTCCACGTCCTCATCGTTGCCGAGAGTGTCGGCCGGGGCGCGCGGATACCTAGCGGAGGCGCGTTGCGACGCGTTCACCGGGCCTCACCACCGTGGGCGTATTCCGCTTCTTCGGGCTGACCGACGGAGCTGCAATAGCCGTTGTTGTCAGCACGAGGGAGGCGAGAGTGATGGCAGGGCACAGCTCAACCAGTCGCTGCGGCTGGGATCCACGTACCGAACCACTGCTCGGCGTCGAATGCCTCGAACCGCTCGACCTCGACAAACCCCAGCCTCGCTGCCAGGCGCATCGACGGCGCGTTCGCGGTCTGGGTGATGACTACGACGGCTTCACCGGGCAGTGCGCCAGCGAACCAGCTGAGTGCGGCTTCGCAGGCTTCGGTGGCGTATCCCCGTCCCCATGCCTCCGGCAGAAGGAGGTACCCAAGGTCCACGTGGCCGGCCGCTTGGCGAACCTCGTAGTCGACGTCCCGGCGTTCTAGCTGAACGATCCCGACCATCGCTCCGTCGAGGTCGATCACGAAATGACCGGGACGCCCCTGCGGAGCCGCTGGTAGCGCGCGTTCGACCGCCTCACGCGATCGCGCT
This sequence comes from Cellulomonas wangleii, assembly GCF_018388445.1. NCBI lineage: Bacteria > Bacillati > Actinomycetota > Actinomycetes > Micrococcales > Cellulomonadaceae > Cellulomonas > Cellulomonas wangleii. The sequence continues at coordinate 4,026,292 of NZ_CP074405.1, read as the reverse complement.
CCGCCCGTGTAGGTCCCGACCTCGGGTGATGTGTAGAGCTCGACGAATGCCGCGCGATCGCGCGCCTCCGGCGGACGGAGCAGAAGTCGAGCGGTTGCGATCGGTCCGGGTGGCCACATGACGCGCCCAAGCTCTGCCATGCCCCGACAGTACGGACGCGGCCCTGACGGTGCGTGCGGTCCCGTGCCTACGGCCACTTCCTCCTTCGGCTGCCGCGACGACGAGGACGCCGGCACGCCCAGGGCTCGCTTGATTGGTCACGGTCGCGAGCGTGACTACCCGGTTCGAAGCGGATACCGCTCAAGCACTTCCCCGATGTCGTCCGACCACCAAGCGAGCGTCACCTGGCTGCGGTCGCCGACCCGTACTGACCCCACCGGGTCAGGGCTCGTAGCTCGGCACCTGGGTGTCCGCACCGTCGCGCCGGATCGTCAGCAGGTCGTCTGCTGACATCCCCTCGTGCAGTATCGGCAGTACCCACGCCCAGTCAGCCAGGATCACCGTGGAGCCGGCGGCGAATCCGGGGATCGAGGTGATCACAGAGACCACCTCGGCGAGAACCTCCGGCGCCCGCCAGTCGATGTCGAGCGCCTGCCCCGCCACGTCCACCGCGACGAGCGCCTCATCGTCGTTCACGACGACCTGACCCGCGGAGACTGTCGCGAGTCGACCGCTCACCGCATTGAACGTGGTGTCTGGCCACACGGCGCGCAGGGTGTCGAAGACGACCGACGGGTCGAACCGGAACTCACCGTCCGCGACGGCGACGATGGAGTTAGGCATCCTGCCAACCTTTCACGGGACGATACGAACGTAGCCGCGCGGCCCGAGAGCGCTCATGGGACTCTCGAAGAAGCGCGCCGCTGCCGGGGTGTTCGTGACCCACTCGAACACGCCATTCCCTCCGAACTGTTCGGCAGCCTCTGCCATCGCCAGGAGGCGCTCGTCGATTCTGTGAGCAGCGACGCTGACGGCGCCGAGTGCGCTGTCGTTCAAAGTAGCCCGCACGGGATCGGTCAGTCTGTGCCGCATCTCGACACCGGCGTGTCCTGGTGTGTCCGATGATGCCGGCGCTTGTCGCGCGACCGCTCCTCCTGTTCGGCACGCTCCGCTGCAGTCGGCAGCTCGAGGCCGAGGGCATCGAGGCGCAGCCCATCGACGTCGCCGTCGACGGGCGCCCGCCGACCTTGGCGACGCTCTACCACGGGTCCGTCGACGAGTCCGTCCGCGAGTACTTGCGTCTGGTCTTCCGGCGCCGGATCGACGGGCGGCACCGCTGGTGGGCCGGGGAGTGGTGGCGGGACCGCGCCGACCCCCACATGGCGGCCTGATGGACCCCGAGGGTCCGTTCGCGGCCGCGAACGAGGGCGAGACGAACAGGTGCGAGCGCGGGGAGTCGCTGCCGTACGTCGATGACCTGGAAGAGGCCATATCAAGCCGGGGAGGCTGGCTTGTCGGTGCTCGGACCTAGTGTGCGGAGCATGACGCGGTATATCGACGAGGATCTGCACGGTGCGGAGTTCCGCGAGTGCGATCTGACCGGGGCACGCCTGATCGGCGTCGTCATGCAGGATGCCGTGATCGACGGGTTCGTCACCAACCTCGTGGTGAACGGTGTCGAGGTCACCGAGTACGTCGAGGCAGAGCTCGACCGGCGTCATCCGGTGCGGGTGCTGATCCGCTCCGAGGACCCTGCCGATCTGCGCGAGGCATCGCGTCAGCTCCGTGCCGGCTGGGCCGCCACGATCGAGCGGATCCGCCGTACGCCCGGCATCGAGCGCCGCAGCGTGAACGACGAGTGGTCGGCGGTGCAGACGATGCGCCACCTGGTCTTCGTCCACGACTCGTGGTTCCGCCGCTGCTGCCTGGGCTCGACGGAGCTGTTCACGCCGATGGGCATCGGGACGACCGTCGAGCCCTACCGTGGAGCGCACGGGCTCGACCTCTCCCTCGATCCGGCCCTCGACGAGATCATGCGCGTGCGTGACGCACAGGCCGCCGAGCTCGAGGCCTGGCTCGACGAGGTCACCGCTGTGCAGCTCGCAGCGCGAGCGCCGGTGCCCGACGACGATGTCTGGCCGCCGTACGCCCGGGGCCGCTCGGTGCGGCAGTGCCTCGGCACGGTGCTCAACGAGACCTTCGAGCACCACCGCTTCTGCGTCCGCGACCTCGACCTGATCGAGGCACAGGACGCTGAGTAGGGCCGGCTACGGACTCAGCATCGTGCGGATGCGGGCATCGCTGACCGTCTGCGCGGTGCCGAGCTGTTGGGCCCAGAGCCGGCCGCGGTACTTCTCGAGTATCCGGAGCCTTCGCTAGAAATCTGCAACCGATCCGCGAGGGCATGGCGACGAATGGGTTTCAAGCCTCAGCAGCCGCAGGAGGACGCTTGCACGGTCCTGCCATCCGCTCGGCGACGTACTTTCAGGCCGCGGAGGTCTCAGCGGTGCGTGGGGCATGTCCTTAGATCGACCGCACGGCATGGTGTTGGTGCGGCGCACCACCCTGGGCTCTCCGTCGGGCAACTCGATCGCGACCGTCGCCTCGACGGCGTGGACGGTGACTGTGGTGCTGGCACGGGTTTGTCCTGATCGCCAGGGGCGAGGGTCTTGGGCCTGGTGCGCAGGACGACGCGGGTCCAGCCGGTCCTCGTCCGGCGCCGAAGCGCACCTTCCACGCGCACGTGGTGCGCGAGGCCGGCTCCGCGCTCGGTCCCCGGCCCCGGCCGTATCCGGGTGCGGCCGACGTTGCGCTCTGCTAGACCTGGGCGGACGGCCGACCCCGCGTGAGAGGCACGCGAGAGCGTCCGCAGGGGGCACCGATGTCACGTGTGCTGTGGACCGTCTGGCTCGCCGGGGTCACCGACTCCGACAACTACTACAAGTCGACGACGGTGCGCTTCCTGCCTACCGACGTGGTCGCGACCATCGCGGTGTCCGCGTTCCGGGCCGAGCTTCCCGCCCGGGACAACCTCATCCGGCCCGAGGTGGACGCCTGGATCACTGAGTCAATCCCCGCCGACCAGTGGGGCTCTCACCGGTACGGGTCCTCGAACTCCCGCTGGGCGGACGGCATCAGCGAGCTGACGTTCAACATCCGCGTGTCACGGGCGGCCACCGCCGCCACGGGGATCGTGCACGACCGCCGCGACTCGGTCTCCAGCACACGCGCCGCACAGGTGCTCGAACGGGCGCTGGTGGACCGGGACACCGGCGCCATCCACCGCCTGCACACCGACATCACCCTGGAGGGCGCGACCCCCGTCGACGTCGAGGCGCTCGAGGCGGTCCTGGTACGCGGAACCCGTCTGAGCGTGGTCGGCGCGGAGCCCCTCTCCGACGAGGCGGGCGTGCTCGCACCGCGCTACGACCCCGACCGAGATCGCGTCGTGTTCGAGCCGCCGCCCGCCCGCGGCGCCTGACCCGGCTGAGGTACGGGCCGACGACTACCGCGCCTGGTGCCTGTGACAGGGTGGCGGGTCCTCCGTGCTCTGACCGACGGCGGCGCCGAGTGCCCTGTCGGTCAAAGCAGCCCGCACGGGGGTCGGTCGATCTGCGCCGCATCTCGACAACTAATTGGGCCCCCTAGTTCAACTACCCCGATTTGTCCTAGTGAGAAGTCGACCGCCGGCTCGTGAAAACCTACGACGCGGGCCAGCCCTCTCGAGCTGGGCTACCCGGTTCGAAGCGGATAGCGCTCAAGCACCTCGACAATGTCCTCCGACCACCAGGTGAGCGTCACCTCGTCTGCGGTCGCGCTGATGGGTAGTAGCTCCCTCAGGATCGCCACGTCGGTCTCGGGGAGTTCTTCGCCGATGGACAGGTGAGGCACGACCTCGTCGAACATCCCGCCGTACGGCGGCCACTGCGGAAAGGCCGCGGAGAAGATCTCCGTGAGCCGGATGAACGGCGCGCCGGGGTCGGGCACCAGGTACGTGAGTCCGCCGGCGAAGCGTCCGACCGCGGAGAGCGTGAAGCCAAATGCTCGGACCGGAGCCAGGAGCTCGCGGATGGTGCTGACGAGGGTTTCATCGACGTCGGACCGATCGACGAACGGTCCGAGCAACGTGACGTGGGGGCACACGGGCGCGACCTCGAGCCGCGCAGCGATCGACTCCAGCGCTGGAACGGGAACCTGGATCACCGTGTGCCCCATGCCCACCAGTCTGCCCATGAAGGCGCGGATGGACCGACGCAGCTTGCCGGCGGACCTGTCCGGACGGCTGGGCCGTCAACGCGCGACGCCTGACGCCGGTCGATCTGTCCTGTATCTCGACACTTGTTGTCGAGATGCGAGATGCAGGGTTGTTCGACCGAGGCAGGGATGAGCTGCCCGTGCGGCTTCTCCCGGGGACACCAAGAGGCCACGAATGCGCAGAGCGCGTCGTGACCTCTTGGTGCATTCCGGCGTGATGACGGGAGCGGGTGGTACGAGCCCTTACCGCCGGCGGGAACTCCCCCCACGCCCCCGCCAGCCGCCGTTCACCGGCGACGCGCCGCCGACTCCTCCCAGGTGCAGCGCGAGGAGGAACAGGCCGACGAACATCAGCGTCTGGGGGGTGAACGCGTCCCCGAGGTTCGCCTCGACGAGGTCGAGGAGCAGGGCGAGGGCGAAGATTGCGGCAGCGACGAGCGCAAGCATGAGCACTCCAAGGGAGGGGGTCCGGCGAGCCTGCCGGGAGGGTCTGATGCTTCCGGTGATTCGGGAGCAACCGGATCATGGCCCACGGTCACGACGACCGCTAGTGGAGAAGGGCTCCGAGATCGGAAGGACCCTGATGCGACCGTCACCGTCCAGCTCGCCGACGGCACCAGCACTGGGCCGCTACGCATCGACACGCTGTCGCGTGCGATAGACATCAGCGGTGACCGACGACCGACCGACGCAGACGATGACGCTGCGCGGCGTCCGCGGGTTCGGTCGGCTGTGGAGCGCCTCGACGGTCTCAGCGTTCGGCAGCTACGTGACGACCTTCGCAGTGCCGTTCATCGTCGTGGACGCGCTGGACGGCGACGCCGTCGACGTCGGGCTGGTCAATGCGGCCCGCTGGGTGCCGTACCTCGTGTTCGGGCTGCTGGCCGGCGTGATGGTGGACCGGATGCGGCGCCGTCCCGTGCTGGTTGCCACCGACCTGCTGAGCGCGGTCGCGCTCGGAGCGATCCCTGCGCTGTCCATGACGGGGCACCTCGGGGTGGGGTGGCTCGTCGTCCTCATGGCCGTGTTCGGGCTGTGCACGCTGGTGGGTGATGCAGCGTTCCAGTCGTTCGTGCCCCGCGTCGTGCCGACCACGCTGCTCGGATCGGCACACGCCCGGCTCGATCAGTCGGATGCGGTCGCCCAGGTCAGCGGCCCTGCCCTCGCCGGCGGCCTCGTCCGCTTGCTGGGTGCGCCGCTCACGGTGCTCGTCGACGCCGTCACCTACCTGGCGTCCGCGGTCCTCCTGGCGACCGTCAAGGTCGACGAGCCTGCCGTGGAGCGGAGGTCGAACGCCCGGCTCCGCAGCATCGGGACCGAGATCCGGGAGGGTGTGCGCTGGGTCTACCGTCACCCGACGCTGCGTCCGCTCGCGCTGAGCACGCACGCGTGGTTCGCCTGCTCGGCCGTCGCGGGAGCGGTGATGGTGCCGTTCGCGTACAGGACGTTGCACCTGAGTGCGGGGACGCTCGGCCTGGCGCTCTCGGTTGCCGGGCTGGGGGCGCTGGTAGGCGCGTCCGTCGCGGTCCGGCTCGGACGACGGTTCGGTGCGGGCCGCGTCATCGTCGTCGCACGGTTCGGGACGGGGATCGCGTGGGGGCTCATGGCGTTCTCGCCCGTGGCGATGCACGAGGGGCCGGCCGCCGGCGGGTGGGGCGGTGGTCCGGCGTGGGTGGTGTTCGCACTGGGGCAGCTGCTGCTCGGGCTGTGCATGGGCGCGGAGAACACGAACGAGCTGGCGTACCGCCAGACCGCGACGCCGGACGCGCTGCAGGGCCGGATGAACGCCACGATGCGCTCGATCAACCGCGCGATGATCGTCGTGGCTGCGCCGCTGGGTGGTCTTCTCGGGGACGCCGCGGGGTACGGGGCGGCACTTGTCGTCGCGGGTGGGGCTCTGGTGGTCGCGACGGCCGTCACGGTCGGCTCCCGCTTGTGGGGCGCACGACTCGGTGACGCGTCCACATCGACGGCCGACGGCCTCTGAGCTGCACGACGCTGCCGGGGCGTTCCCCGTAGCAGACGCGCAGGTGGGTGTCACCTGCTCGTGCTCAGCCCTGTGCCTCTCGAGCCGGAGATCGACTGGCGCGCCCCGAAGCTGTCGATGGCCCCCAGCGGGGAGCCATCACGGTGATGACCAGGTTGTCCTGGGCGTCGTGTACGCTCCCTCACGACACATACCGGACGGTCGGTCTGTGATCTGACCTCGACGGAGAGGCGTGCGATGCAGCGGTTCGAGGGCAGGGTCGCCCTGGTCACCGGCGCGAGCCGCGGCATCGGGTTCGCGATCGCCGAGCGGCTCCTCGCCGAGGGCGCGTCCGTGGTCCTCACGGGCCGCAAGCAGGACGCGCTCGACGCCGCCGTCGCCGCCCTGTCGGCCCACCGCGGAGCCGAGCGGGTGCTGGGCCTCGCCGGGAAGGTCGACGACCCCGAGCACCGCACCGCGGCGATCGCCGCGACGGTCGAGCGGTTCGGGCGCCTCGACCACCTCGTGAACAACGCCGGTATCAACCCGGTCTACGGCCCGGCGCTGGAGATCGAGCTCGCGGCGGTGCACAAGATCCTCGCCGTCAACGTCGTCGCGGCCCTCGAGTGGACGCGTGACGCGGTCGCCGCCGGGCTCGGGACGGGCGAGGGGGCGTCGGTGCTCAACACCGCGTCGGCCGCCGGGCTCGCGGCCAGCCCTGGCATCGCGTTCTACGGCGTCTCCAAGGCCGGGCTCATGAACCTCACCGCGCAGCTCGCCGTCGAGCTCGCCCCGCGGGTCCGGGTCAACGCCGTCGCTCCCGCGGTCGTGCGGACCAGGCTCGGCGCCGCCCTCTACGAGGGTCGCGAGCAGGAGGTCGCCGCGCGCTATCCGCTGCGCCGGATCGGCGAGCCCGTCGACGTCGCCGGCCCCGCGGCGTTCCTGCTGTCCGACGACGCCGCCTGGGTGACCGGTCAGACGCTCGTGATCGACGGGGGCGCCTCCGTGGCGCCGATGGGGTGAGGATGTGCGGATGAAGCAGACGAGTGTGGTGGACGAGGTGACCCGTGCGGCGGTCGAGCTCTTCGCGTCCCGGGGGTACGCGAACACCTCCGTGCAGCAGGTGGTCGAGGCGGCAGGTGTGACCAAGGGCGCGCTGTACCACTACTTCCAGTCCAAGGACGACCTGCTGTTCGGCATCTACGAGCGTCTGCTGTCGCTCCAGACCGAGCACCTCAACGCGATCGTCGAGCGCGGCGAGCCGACCGCCGAGACCCTGCGCGCGGTGTGCGTGGACGTCATCGAGACGTCCGTCGACCACCTGCTCGAGGGCACCGTGTTCTTCCGCAGCGCGCACATGCTCTCGGCGCCGCGCCAGCAGGAGGTGACCCGCCGCCGCCGCGCGTACCACGACACGTTCGCCGGCCTCATCGAGGCCGGTCAGGCCGAGGGCCTGTACCGCACCGACGTCCCCGTCGCGGTGCTCGTCGCGCACTTCTTCTCGGACGTGCACTACCTCTCCCACTGGTACAGCCCCGAAGGCCCGGAGGACAAGACCGTGCTCGCGAACCAGCTCACCGACCTGTTCCTCGTCTCGATCTCGGCCGCGTCGGCCGGGTCGGCCCCTGCGGTCCGGCCGCACGCCACCTCCGCGGTCGAGGGCTGACCGCCGTGCGCGCCTGGCACGTCACGGCCCACGGGGAGCCCGCGGACGTCCTGCGGCTCGTCGACCTCCCCGACCCCGTCGCGGGCGACGGGCAGGTGCTCGTGCGGGTGCGGGCGGTCGCCGTGAACTTCCCGGACGTGCTGCTCGCGCGCGGGGAGTACCAGGTGCGCCCGCCGCTGCCGTTCGTGCCGGGCATCGAGCTCTGCGGAGAGGTCCTCGCGGTCGGCGCCGGCGTCACGCACGTGGACGTCGGGCAGCGCGTCGTCGGCTCCCACATCGGGGTGCTCGCCGAGCTCGCGGTGCTCGACGCCCACGAGGTCTTCGCGGCGCCGGACGCGCTCGACGACGCCCAGGCGTCCGCCTTCACGATCGCCTACCAGACCGGGTGGTTCGGGCTGCACCGGCGTGCGGCGCTCCAGCGCGGGGAGACCCTGCTCGTGCACGCCGCGGCAGGCGGGGTCGGCACCGCGGCGGTCCAGCTCGGCGCCGCGGCCGGTGCCCGCGTCATCGGTGTGGTCGGCAGCGCCGCCAAGGCCGACGCCGCACGCCGCGCCGGGGCGCACGTCGTCATCGACCGGTCCGCGCAGGACGTCGCGGACGCGGTGCGTGCCGAGACCGGCGGCGCCGGGGTCGACGTCGTGTACGACCCCGTCGGCGGGGACGCGTTCGCCGCGTCGACGAGGTGCGTCGCGTTCGAGGGGCGGATCGTCGTGGTCGGGTTCGCCGGCGGGACCATCCAGGACATCCGCGCGGCGCACCTGCTGGTGAAGAACTACACCGTGCACGGTCTGCACTGGGGGCTCTACGCGCGCGTCCGCCCGGAGCTCGTCACCGCCGCCCACGTCGAGCTGACCCGGCTCGCGGACACCGGCGCCGTCGTCCCGCAGGTCAGCGACGTGGTCCCGTTCACCGACGCGGCCGCCGCGGTCGCCCGGCTCGCCGCCGGGAGCACGACGGGCCGCCTGGTGGTCCGCGTCCAGGACTGACGCGACCGGGCCGGGACCGCGCACGGACCGGGTGGGTGCCGGGCGTCCACCACCACCGACCGCACGGGGAGACGACGATGACGCAGCTCGACGGACGTGTGGCCCTCGTCTCCGGCGGCGCCCGCGGCCTCGGTGCCGCGTACGTGCGGGCCCTGCACGGCTGCGGCGCGAGCGTCGTCGTCGCGGACCTGCTCGACGAGGAGGGGACCGCGCTCGCGGACGAGCTCGGGGAGCGCGCGCTGTTCGTGCACCTCGACGTGACGTCGGAGAGCAGCTGGGCGGTCGCGGTGGAGGCCGCGGTCGGGCTCGGCGGGGTGGACGTGCTGGTCAACAACGCCGGGATCGCGAACACCGGCCGGATCGAGCGGTACGGCCGGGAGAAGTGGGACGCCGTGATCGCGGTCAACCTCACGGGGACCTACCTCGGGACGCGCGCGGTCGTGCCCGTCATGAAGGCGGCGCGGAAGGGGTCGATCATCAACATCTCCTCGGTCGAGGGGATGCGCGGCGACGCGGGTCTGCACGGGTACGTCGCGTCGAAGTTCGGGGTGCGCGGGCTCACCAAGTCCCTCGCGGTCGAGCTCGGTGCCGACGGGATCCGGGTCAACTCGGTGCACCCCGGCTTCGTGCTGACGCCGATGACGGAGCGGCTCGACGTGACGCTCCAGCGGATCCCGCTCGGGCGGCCCGCGGTGCCGGACGACGTCGTGGGCGCCGTGCTGTTCCTCGCGGGGGACGAGTCCGCCTACGTGACGGGCATCGAGCTCGTGGTCGACGGCGGCATGATCGCGGGTGTCCCGCACGCGTGAGGGCGGTACCGGGCGGGCGTCCTGGAATGCGTCTGGTCTGATACATACCGTCCAGTCGGTTTCTCCTGTACTGTCGCAGCACGCCGACACGACGGAGTGCCGATGCCACCACGGGAAGCGCCCGCCCGCGCGGGTGCGATGCGACTGCAGGTCCGCGGACTGACCGTGCGCTTCGGCGGTCTCGCGGCCCTCACCGACGTCGACCTCGACGTCGCCGACGGCCAGGTCGTGGGCCTGATCGGGCCGAACGGCGCGGGCAAGACCACCGTGTTCAACGCCGTCAGCGGGCTCGTCCGCACCGCTGCCGGGACGATCACCGTCGCGGGCCGCCCCGCGCCCCGCGCGCCCTCGGGGCTGGCCCGGGCGGGCGTCGCCCGCACGCTCCAGGGTCTCGGGCTGTTCCCGGGGCTGAGCGTCCGCGAGAACGTGGAGGTGGGCGCCCTGGCCGCCCCCGACCCCGGCGCACCCGACCCCGCAGCCCGCACGCTCCGGGCGCTCGACGACCTCGGGATCGCCGACCGCGCCGCGCTGCCCGTCGGTGCGCTGCCCTACCCCGAGCAGAAGAAGGTCGCCCTCGCGCGCGCGCTCGTCGCCGATCCCCGGCTCCTGCTGCTCGACGAGCCCGCGGGCGGGCTCGGCGCCGCCGACATCGCCGAGCTCGACGCCGTCGTGCGGCGGGTCGCCGCGACCGGGTGCGCGGTCCTGCTCGTCGAGCACCACGTCGACTTCGTCATGGGGCTGTGCGACCGGGTCGTCGTGCTCGACTTCGGGCGGGTCATCGCCGACGGCCTGCCCGACGACGTCCGCCGGGATCCCGCCGTCACCGCGGCGTACCTCGGGATCGAGGTGACCGCCCCGTGAGCGCAGCCCTGAGCGTGCGGGACCTCGTCGTCGGCTACGGCGGCGCGCCCGTCCTGCACGGCGTCTCGTTCGACGTCGACGACGGCACCGTCGTCGCGCTCGTCGGCGGCAACGGCGCCGGCAAGACCACGCTGCTGCGGACCGTGTCCGGGCTGCTCGCGCCGTCGGCCGGCACCGTGCACCTCGACGGGCGGGACCTCGCCCGCGTCGGCGTCGAGGACCGCGTGCGCCGCGGGCTCGCCCAGGTGCCCGAGGGGCGCGGCGTCATCACCGAGCTCACCGTCGAGGAGAACCTGCGGCTCGGCGGGCTCTGGCGCCGCGACCCCGTCGGCCTGCGAGCCGCGCTCGCGGAGATGTACGCGCTCTTCGAGCCTCTCGAGCGACGCCGCACGACCCTCGGCCACCAGCTCTCCGGCGGCGAGCGGCAGATGCTCGCGATCGCCCGCGCGCTCGTCGCCCGGCCCCGCGTGCTCCTGCTCGACGAACCGTCGCTCGGCCTCGCGCCCCTCGTCGTCGCCCAGATCATGCGCACGCTGCGCGAGCTGTGCGACCGCACCGGGCTCACCGTCCTGCTCGCCGAGCAGAACGTCGCCGGGGCGCTGTCCGTCGCCGACCGGGGCCTCGTGCTCGGGCTCGGGGAGGTCGTCGCGTCGCGGCCGGCGGCCGAGCTCGCCGGTGACGAGGCCCTCCGACACGCCTACCTGGGGTTCTGATGGACCGGTTCGTGTTCCTGCTCGGCACCGGGCTGGCCCGGGGCACGCTGTTCGCGCTGTTCGCGCTCGCGCTCGTGCTCATCTGGCGCGCCACCAGGATCGTCAACTTCGCCGCCGGCGCCATGGCGATCGTCGGCGTGTACGTCGGCGTCGCCGTCACCGGCCTGACCGGCAGCTACTGGTGGGGCCTGGTCGCGACCGTGCTGGCCGGCGGAGTCGTCGGCCTCGTGGTCGAGCGGGGGGTCCTGAGGTTCGCGTCGGCCCGCTCGCCGCTGTCCGGGGTCATCCTCGCGATCGGCCTCGTGATCGTGCTGCAGTCGCTGCTCGGCATCGCGTTCGGCCAGCAGCACGAGCCCGTCCCCGCACCGTTCAGCGACCGGCCGCTGCGCGTCGGCGGGGTCCCGCTGCTCTCGCCGTACGACGTCGTCGTCGTCATCGTCGCGCTCGGGCTCATGGCGGCCCTGCGGCTGCTGTTCGTGCGGACGACGCTCGGCCTCCAGCTGCGCGCCGCGGCGTTCGCACCCGAGGTGGCCCGGCTGCTCGGCGTCCGCGTCGCACGGATGCGGACGGTCGGCTGGGTGCTCGCCGCGGCGGCCGCGTCGCTCGCCGCGATGCTCGCGGTGCCCAAGGAGCTCGGCCTCAACCCGCACGCCGCCGACATGCTGTTCGTCTACGCGTTCACCGTCGCGGTCGTCGGCGGGCTCGACTCACCGGGCGGTGCGCTCCTCGCAGGGCTCACGGTGGGGGTCGTCATGAGCCTCGTCACCGGGTACCTCGGGGCGACGCTGGCCCCCGTCGCGGTGCTCGCACTGCTCGTCGTCGTGCTGCTCGTGCGACCGTCCGGCCTGTTCGCCCAGGCCGAGGCGAGGCGAGCATGAACGCGCGCCGCACGCTCCTGCTCGCGCTCGGCGGGCTCGTCCTCGCGATCGGCCTGACGTTCCTGCTCGACCCGTACCGCAACTACCAGCTCGCGCTCGCCGCGGCCTACCTGTGCGCGACCGCCGGGCTGACCGTCCTCGTCGGGCTCAGCGGGCAGCTCTCGCTCGGGCACGCCGCACTCATGGCGGCGGGCGGCTACGGGTACGCGCTGACGTCGCAGGCGCTGACCTCGGCCGGCGTCGGCGGCGTGCCGCGGTTCCTCGCGGCGACCGTCGCCGCGGCGGTGGCCGCCGGGGTCCTCGGGCTGCTGCTCGGGCTCGCGGGCGCCCGCCTGCACGGCCCGTACCTCGCCGGGCTCACGCTCACGCTCGTCGTCGCGGTGCCCGCGGTGGCCGCGAGCGTCGGCGCGCTCCAGGGCGACCGCGGCGTCCGGATCGAGTTCGAGGGGGTCCCGGGCCCGCTCAAGGCGCTCATCGCGCTCGAGCAGTGGCAGGCGTGGGTCGCGCTCGCCGTCGCTGCCGTCGCCGTGACCGGGCTCGCGCTCGTGCGCGACGGGCGCACCGGGCTGCGCATGCGCGCGGTGCGGGACGACGAGGTCGCCGCGGCGCTCGCCGGGATCGCGCCCGCCCGGGTCAAGGTGCTCGCGTTCGTCGTCAGCTCCGTGACCGCCGGGCTCGGCGGCGCGGTCCTCACGTTCGTCACGCAGTCCGTCTCGCCCGGCGCCTACACCGTGTCGCTCTCGCTGCTGCTGCTCGTCGCGGTCGTGGTCGGCGGGCTCGGCAGCCTGCTCGGCGCCGCGCTCGGCGCGGTGCTCCTGGTGCTGCTGCCGTGGCTCGTCGGCACGCTGACCGACATGCTGCCGCTCCCGTCGCAGGTCACGCAGCGGCTCGACGGCACGCTGCCGCTGCTGGTGTTCGGGCTGCTGCTCATCGTCCTCGTCGCCGGCGCCCCGGGCGGGCTGGCCGGCGCGCTCACCGCAGCCCGCGACCGCCGCCGGGCCCGCAGACGCCCCCCGGCACCCGGGCCCAGCGCCGCACGGCTCGCCCCCACCGCCGGCGACGACCCCACCGCCGGGGACGACCCCACCGGCCCGGCCGCACGCCCCGGGTCCGTCGGCCCCACCGCCACCCGCTCTGGAGAACCCGTCCGCACACCGACCGAGGGATGACGACGATGCCGCAGCTCCGTACCTCACCCACGCGCCGCCGCCCGCGGCGCACCGCCGGCCCGCTCGTCGCGCTCGTGACGATCGTGCCGCTCGCCGCCTGCTCGACGCCCGCCGCGTCCCCCGGCGTCGACGAGGAGACCGTCACGATCGGCACGCACACGCCGCTCACCGGACCGGCGGCGGCGGGCTACTCGTCGATCTCCGCGGCCGCGTCCGCCTACTTCGACTACCTCAACGACAACGGCGGGGTCCACGGCCGCAGCATCGAGTACGTGGTCAAGGACGACGCGTACAACCCGTCGACCACGCAGACGGTCGTGCGCGAGCTCGTCCAGGAGCACGAGGTGCTCGCGGTCGTCAACGGCCTCGGCACCCCGACCCACTCCGCGGTGCTCGACTACCTCAACGAGAACGAGGTCCCCGACCTGTTCGTCGCGTCGGGCAGCCCGAGCTGGGACCAGCCCGAGACCTACCCGTGGACGTTCGGCTACAACGCGGACTACATCACCGAGGGCAAGGTGCTCGCCCACCACGCCCAGCAGACGTACGACGACGCCGTCTACTGCGTGCTCGGCCAGGACGACGACTTCGGCACCGACTTCACCGTCGGCCTGACGACGGTGCTCGACGAGCTCGCGAGCACCCAGACGTACTCGGTGTCCAACCAGGACGTGACCGCGCAGATCGGCGCGATGCAGGCGGCCGGGTGCACCGTGAACTTCCTCGCGACCGTCAACGGCTTCACGGCGCTCGCGCTCGGCACCGCCGCGAAGATGGGCTACCGCGCGCAGTGGCTGTCCTCGTCGTCGGGCGGCGACTACCCGACGCTGGTCGGCTACCTCGGCGAGGACGTCGGGCCCGCGCTCCTCGAGGGCTTCGTCAGCACCAACTACCTCCCGTTCAGCGCCGACGACCCGTGGGTCGAGCTGTTCCAGAAGGTCAACGACGAGTACAACGACGGAGCACCGTTCACGGGGAACACCGTGTTCGGGATGTCGGTGGCGTACACGTTCGCCGAGGCGCTCGCGCGCGCGGGCGAGGACCCCACGCGCGAGAGCCTGGTCGAGGCCCTGGAGTCCGGCGAGGTCGTCGGCAACGGGATCGTCCCGCTGCAGTTCGGGAAGGACAGCCGCCGGGCGTTCGGCGGCGTCGGGATCACGGTCGTCGAGGGCGGCGTGCAGGACTACGTCGGCGAGGTGTACACGACCGACACCGCCGACGGGGACGTCGTCGTGTACGACGGCGAGGCGGTCCCGCTGGAGAACGACGGGATCCCGCAGAGCTGACCGGGTCGGACCCGCAGACGCGCTGCGGCCCGGGTGCGATGTCGCACCCGGGCCGCTCGTCCGCGAGCTGGCCGCCGTCACCGCACGACGGGCTCCCCGGCCGGCGTCGAGTACTGCGCGACGAGCTCACGCTTGAGCACCTTGCCCGAGCCGCCGAGCGGCAGCGTCTCGACGAGGTGGACCACGCGGGGGTACTTGTAGGCGGCGATCAGCTCGCGCGTGAAGTCGACGACCTCCTGCGCGGTCGCCGCGCGGCCGGGCATGAGGACGACGGCGGCGTGGACCTCCTGGCCGTGCGCGTCGTCGGCGATGCCGAACACCGCGGCCTGCGCGACGGCCGGGTGGCGGACCATCGCGTCCTCGACCTCGCTCGGGTACACGTTGTAGCCGTTGCGGACGATCATGTCCTTCTTGCGGTCGACGATCGTCACGATCCCCTCGGCGTCGACGGTGCCGAGGTCGCCGGTCCGGAACCAGCCGTCGACGACGGCCGCAGCGGTCGCCTCGGGGTTGCCGAGGTAGCCCTTGAACAGGTTGTGGCCACGCACCACGATCTCGCCGAGCTCGCCCGGGCCGAGCAGCACGATCCGACCCTCGACCTCGGGGTCCGCCACCTCCACGTCGACGCCCCACAGCGGCCGGCCGACGGTGCCCGGGCGGATGGGCTCGCCGACGTAGTTGAACGACACGGTCGGCGCCGTCTCCGTCAGGCCGTAGCCCTCGTGCACCTCGGCACCGAACTCCTGCGCGAACGCCTCCAGCAGCGCGACCGGCAGCGCGGCGCCGCCCGAGACCGCGTACTTGAGCGGGGGCCGGGCGGGCGTGCGCGCGGCGGCCTGGACCATGCCGAGGAACATCGTCGGGACGGCGGTGAACACCGTCGCGCGGTGCCTGACGAGCAGCGCGAGCGCCTCGTCGGGGTCGAACCGGGGCAGCAGCACGATCGCGGCGCCGCGCCGGAACGCGGTGTTGAGCACGGCGGACTGGCCGAACGTGTGGAAGAACGGCAGCCCGCCGAAGACGACGTCATCGGCCTGCAGGTCCGTGGTGTCGAGCAGCGTGACGTGCACCTGCTCGATCAGGGTGAGGTGCGAGGCGACCGCGCCCTTGGGTCGGCCCGTCGTGCCGCTCGTGTACAGGACCGTGGCCGGCGCGAGCGGGTTGACCGACGCGTACGTGTGGACCGGTTCCGCGGCGTCGGCCTCGTCCTCCAGGCGCGGGGCCGGGACCGCGCCGGCGTGCGTGTCGGGTACCAGGACCGTCACAGCGGGGACGCCGGCCGCCGCGGCGGCCGGCAGCGCCTCGCCGAGCATCGGGGCCGCGGCGACGAGCAGCGTCGCGCCGCTGTCGCGCAGCACGTACTCGATCTCCTGGGCCTTGAACAGCAGGTGCACGGGCACGACGACCGCGCCGAGCGACAGGACCGCGTAGTAGACGCGCGCGAAGTCGGGCACGTTCGGCACGAGCATCGCGACGCGGTCGCCCGGCCCGACGCCACGGTCCCGCAGGGCACCGGCGTACGCGCGCGTACGGTCCCACAGCGGGCCGTAGGTCAGCGCGGCGTCACCGAAGTGGAACGCGACCCGGTCCGGGTGGCGGCGGGCGGTCTCGGCGAGGATCGCGGCGACGGAGAGCGTGCTGTGCCCTGGGCCGGTGAGGATCGGGTCGGGGGTCATCTCGGGGTCCCTTCGCATGTGGTGACTTCGTCGGCAGCTACAGCGGGGGTGGTGCGAGGTAGTGCTGGTGCGGGGTGGTGCGGTGCGGGCGGGACGTCACGTCGGGCGCGGTCGGAGCTCGGCCTTCCCGAGCGAGGAGAGGTGGACCTCGTCGGGCCCGTCGGCGATCCGCAGCGACCGTGCTGCGGCGTACATCGCGGCGAGCGGCTGGTCCTCGCTGAGCCCCGCCGCACCGAACACCTGGATGGCGCGGTCCACGACCTGCTGCACCGCGCGCGGGACCGCGATCTTGATCGCCTGGATCTCGGTCATCGCCGCGCGGTTGCCGACCGTGTCCATGAGCCAGGCGGTCTTGAGGACGAGCAGCCTCAGCGCCTCGACCTGGATGCGCGACTCCGCGGCCCACTCCCGCACGACGCCCTGCTCGGCGAGCGGCCGGCCGAACGGGGACCGGGACGCGGCGCGCTCGCGCACCAGGTCGAGCGCGCGCTCCGCCATGCCGAGCGCCCGCATGCAGTGGTGGATGCGGCCCGGTCCGAGCCGGGCCTGCGCGATCGCGAACCCGTCGCCCTCACCGCCGAGCAGCGCCGAGGCGGGCACGCGCACGTCCTCGAACGCGATCTCGGCGTGCCCGCCGTGGTCGCGGTCGTCGTAGCCGAGCACGGTCAGCGGGCGGACGACCCGCACGCCGGGGGTGTCGCGCGGGACGAGCACGATGCTCTGCTGCCGGTGCCGCGGCGCCTCGGGGTCGGTCGCCCCCATGACGACGAGCAGCGTCGCGTCGGGGTTCATCGCGCCCGTCGACCACCACTTGCGACCCGTGACCACCAGGTGGTCGCCGTCGCGGCGGATGCGGGTCGCGATCTGGGTGGCGTCGGACGACGCGGCGCCGGGCTCGGTCATGCAGAACGCCGAGCGCGTCTGCGCGGCGAGCAGCGGGTCGAGCCAGCGCTCCTGCTGCTCGGGGGTCCCGAACTCGGCGAGGAGCTCGGCGTTCCCGGTGTCGGGGGCCGCGCAGTTGGTCGCGACGGGGCCGAGGCGCGGGCTGCGGCCCAGGAGCTCGGCGACGGGCGCGTACTGCAGGTTCGTCAGCCCGGCGCCGCGCGGCCCCGGCAGGAACAGGTTCCACAGGCCCTGCGCCCGCGCGATCTCCTGCAGCTCGCGGACCACCGGGCGCGGACCCCACTCGTCGGGGGTCGCGGCGACCTGCGCGTCGAGCACCGGCTCGGCGGGCAGGACGTGCTCGTCGAGGAACGTGCGCGTGCGCGTGCACACGTCCCGGGTCCGCTCGTCGTAGGCGAAGTCCACGTCCGCTGCTCTCAGCTCGCGCCGTCGAGGCACGCGAGGCCCTCGTCGGCCAACGGGAGGACGAGGGTGCCGATCGCGTCGAAGCCCTCGCCCACGGTCTCGCCCGCGCGGTACCGGAAGTGCACACCCTCGAGGATCACCGCGAGCTTGTACGCCGCGAACGCGCGGTACCAGGACAGCTCGGGGACGGACGAGCCCGACCGGGCGGCGTACGCGTCGGCGAGCTCGGCGAACTCCGGGTAGCCCGCAGCGGGGTCGACCGCGCTCGCGGTCAGGCCGTCGGGCGGCGCGATCCGGCGGATGTCCCAGTACAGGCCGAGCATCCCGAGGTCGACGGCGGCGTCGCCGAGCGTGGCCATCTCCCAGTCGAGCACCGCCGCCACGTGCACGCCGCCCGCGCGGGAGACGAGCGCGTTGTCGAGCCGGTAGTCCCCGTGCACGAGTCCGGTGCGGACCGTCGCGGGCACGTGCTCGCGCAGGCGCTCCTGCAGTGCGTCGAGCGCGGGGAGGTCGCGCGAGCGCGAGCCGTCGTACTGCCGACCCCAGCGGTGCAGCTGGCGGCCGAGGTAGCCGTCGGGTCGGCCGAGGTCGGCCAGCCCGACGGACGCGGGATCGAGGGTGTGCAGCTCGGCGAGCAGCTCCGCGAGCTCGAGGCTCAGGGCCCGGAGCTCGGCGGGGGACCAGGCGCCGTTCTGCGTGGGGTCGCGCAGTGCCTCGCCCTCGACCCGCTCCATGACGAAGAACGGCGTCCCGGTCCCGGCGCTGCCGTCGGCGTCGTCGACGAGGTCCACGGTCGCGGGCACGGGGACGCGGGTGCTGCCGAGCGCGCGGATCACGCGGTGCTCGCGGGCCATGTCGTGCGCGGTCTCCTGCACGTGGCCCAGCGGCGGCCGGCGCAGCACGAGCGGGAGGCGCGCGCCGTCGACCCGGTACGTGAGGTTGCTGCGGCCGCCGGCGAACAGCGTCGCGCGCAGCGGCTCGTCGGTCGCGAGCTCGGGGTGCGTGCGGCGGAGCCACGTGTCGAGGCGCGCGACGTCGAGACCGGGCAGTGCCCGTGCGGTGGTGCCGTCATCGACGGTCGGCCGGCCCGGCGAGGGCGGGACCTCCGGCGTGCCGGCGGACGCGGTGGGCGCGTCCGGGACGGGCTGGGTCACCGGCGACCACCTCCGCGGTTCGGGCGGGCGGCGGTGCCCGCGCTCCGCAGCATACCGGACAGTCGGTATGACGCGCCGCCCTGTGTCCCTGGTGGTCGACGCCGTGACGACATCCGCCGACACCGACCCGGCGCCGGCGACGGTCCCGGGGTGAGTCAGACCAGGAGGTCCCGCTCGATCGCGGTCCGGATCGCCTCGGGGACCGGCGCCGGGCGGCGCGAGTCGCGGTCGACGAACACGTGCACGAAGCGCCCGGTCGCGATCGGCTCCGGCTCGTCCGCGCGCAGGATGCCGAGCTCCCACGTGATGCTCGTGGTCCCCACGCGGCCCGCGCGCAGGCCGACCGCGAGCGGCTCGGGGAACGACGCGGGCGCCCGGAACTCGCACGACGAGGAGACGCACAGCGCGATCCGGTCGCTGCCGAGGGGGTCGAGCCCGGCGCCGATCATCCAGGCGTTGACGGTCGTGTCCATCGCCTCGTAGTAGACGGTGTTGTTGACGTGCCCGTACTGGTCGTTGTCGTTCCAGCGTGTCGGGAACGGGGCGTGGTGGCCGTAGGTCATCGGGGCTCCTCGGGGCGCAGGACGAGGTCGAACGCGGCGCGGGCGCGCTCGGCGCTCGGCGCGTCGCCGGTGATCAGGTCGGCGTACGTGAAGGACTCCGAGACCCGCACGAGCAGGTAGGCGAGGTCGACCGGAGCGATGTCGCGCCCGAACGGCCGGTCACCGAGCTCCTGGCGGACCAGCTGCTCGACGACGGCGACGTACCGGCGCTGGATCTGGCTGTCGTTGGTCGTGAGCAGCCGCAGGGCCCGCGCGGGCTCCCGGCTCAGGAAAGACCGGAAGTAGTCGGCGGTGATGAGGTCGTGCGCGAACGAGGTGAGGATCGCGACGACCCGGTCGCTGCCGGAACGCCCGTGGGTCGCGGCGTCGGCCTGCTCGAGCGTCGGGACGGCGAGCGACCACAGCACCTCGGACAGCAGCGCGTCGCGGTTGCCGACCCAGCGGAACAGCGAGGTGCGGTCGACGCCCAAGCGGGTCGCGAGCCCGCCCATGTCGATGCGCTCGCCGGCGATGAACGTCTCGCGTGCGATGCGGAACGCCCGGACGGCGTCCTCGTGCGTGCCGTCCTCGAGCCGCTGGGACAGCCGGGACGGCGCGACCGCGGTGCCGACCCGCGCGAGCGAGCTCCGGTGGGTGGGGGCCGTCATGCGCCGCACTCTAGCCCCGGCCCGGCAGGGGGTTGCAACATTCCTGAGAATGATGCAACCCTGGCAGCGGGACGCGCGCGCACCGGGGCGCAGCGCGCCGATCGACGACGATCGAGGGCCGAGATGACCGACACCGCCACGACGGACCACGCCGCCACGGACCACGCCGCCACGGATCGCACCGCCGACCGTCCGGCCGCCGCCGGGAGCGCCGCGACCGACGCCGGCGCGTACCTCGTCCCCGGCACCGACCGTCTCGCCGCCGACTTCTACGGCTTCCAGGACGAGCTCACGCCCGTCGAGCTCGAGGCGTCGCTGCGCCTGCGCGACTTCATGGAGCGCGAGGTCCGGCCCATCGCCGCCGACTACTGGGACCGCGCCGAGTTCCCGACGCAGATCATCCCCGGGCTCGCCGACCTCGGGATGTTCGGCGCGATGTGGCCCGAGACGCAGCGGTTCGAGAACAGCGCCGTGTGGCGCGGCTGGGCGGCGCTCGAGCTCGGGCGGGTCGACCCGTCGACGGCGACGTTCGTCGGCGTGCAGAGCGGCCTGGCGATGAGCTCGATCGCGATCGGCGGCTCGCCCGAGCAGCGCGCGCAGTGGCTGCCGCCCATGGGCCGTGGCGAGCTCATCGGCGCGTTCGGCCTGACCGAGCCGCTGTCCGGCTCCGACTCCTCGAAGGGCCTGCGCACGACCGCCGAGCGCCACGGCGACACGTGGGTGCTCAACGGCGCCAAGCGGTGGATCGGCAACGCGACGTTCGCCGACGTCGTCGTCATCTGGGCGCGCGACGTCGCCGACCACCAGGTCAAGGGCTTCCTCGTGCGCCGCGGGACCCCCGGGTTCACGACCACGAAGATCGAGCGCAAGCAGGCCCTGCGGATCGTGCAGAACGCCGACATCACGCTCGACGGCGTCCGCGTCGACGAGGCCGACCGGCTGCCGAACATCCACTCGTTCCGCGAGGTCGCGCTCGTGCTCCGGCTGACGCGCGCGGAGGTCGCCTGGCAGGCCGTGGGGGTGCAGGTCGGCGCGTACGAGGCGGCGGTGCGGTACGCGGGGGAGCGTCAGCAGTTCGGCCGGCCGCTCGCGTCGTTCCAGCTCGTGCAGGACCGCCTCGCGCAGTGCCTCGGGAACATCACCGCGTGCATCGCGCTGTGCCTGCAGGCGTCGCGGATGCAGGACCAGGGACGCCAGGGCGACGAGCACGCGGCGCTCGCCAAGGGGTACGCGACGACCCGCATGCGCGAGACGGTCGCGTGGTGCCGCGAGCTGCTGGGCGGCAACGGCATCGTGCTCGACCACGGGGTCGCCAAGTTCTTCGCCGACGCGGAGGCCGTCTACTCGTTCGAGGGCACACGCGACATGAACAACCTCATCGTCGGGCGTGCGATCACCGGGGTCGGCGCGTTCGTCTGACCGGCACGCCGCGCCGCCGCGCGACCGACCGACCGTCCGTCCGACCCGTCGTCGTCCACGAGAGGACCGCCCGCCATGCCCGAGGCCTACGTCGTCGCCACCGCCCGCTCACCCATCGGCCGCGCGTTCAAGGGCTCGCTGCGCAGCGTGCGACCCGACGACCTCGCCGCCGCGATGGTGCGCGCGGCGCTCGACCAGGTGCCGGCGCTCGACCCGACGCGCGTCGACGACCTGCTGCTCGGCTGCGGGCTGCCCGGCGGCGAGCAGGGGATGAACATGGCGCGGGTCGTCGCGGTCCTGCTCGGGCTCGACACCGTGCCCGGCACGACCGTGAACCGGTACTGCTCGTCGAGCCTGCAGACCACGCGCATGGCGTTCCACGCGATCAAGGCCGGCGAGGGCGACGTGTTCGTCTCGGCCGGCGTCGAGTCGGTCAGCCACGCGGCGCGCGGATCGAGCGACTTCATCCCCGGCGAGGACCTGACCAACCCGGTGTTCGCGGAGGCCGTCGAGCGCACGGCCCGGTCCGCGAAGGGCGGCAGCACGTGGCGCGACCCGCGCGAGGACGGCGAGCTGCCCGACGTCTACGTCGCGATGGGCCAGACCGCCGAGAACGTGGCGCAGCGCACGGGCACGACCCGCCGCGACCAGGACGACTACGCCACGTCGAGCCAGAACCGTGCGGAGGCCGCGCTCACGAGCGGCTTCTGGGAGCGGGACATCACGCCGGTCACGCTCGCGGACGGCACGGTCGTGTCACGCGACGACGGTCCTCGCGCGGGGGTCACGGTCGAGGCGCTCTCCGCTCTGGACCCCGTGTTCCGGCCCGACGGCACCGTCACCGCCGGCAACTGCTGCCCGCTCAACGACGGCGCGGCGGCCCTCGTCGTGGTCAGCGACCGCGTCGTCGACGAGCTCGGCCTGACGCCGCTCGCGCGCATCGTCTCGACGGGCGTGAGCGCGCTGTCACCCGAGCTCATGGGTCTCGGGCCGGTCGAGGCCAGCCGACGGGCGCTCGCGCTCGCGGGCCTGTCGATCGGCGACATCGACCTCGTCGAGCTCAACGAGGCGTTCGCCGCGCAGGTCCTGCCGTCCGCGCGCGAGCTCGGCGTCGACCTCGACCGGCTCAACGTGCACGGCGGCGCCATCGCGGTCGGCCACCCGTTCGGCATGACCGGCGCCCGGATCACGAGCACGCTGCTGCACGGCCTCCAGGAGCGCGACGGGACCCTCGGGCTCGAGACCATGTGCGTCGGCGGCGGCCAGGGGATGGCGATGGTGCTGGAGCGGGTGAGCTGAAGGGTGGACGGGCACTCCACGCCTTTGCTCGTTCCCCGGCCCGCCGTTTCCGACGGCTGTGGCTGCGCCGACGGAGTCCGCGGGGTCGGTGCGGCGTGGACGGCCGGGCCGGACGGTCCGGTGCCGCCCAGGTGCGGTCGACCGCGTCCCGTGGCGGCTCAGGGGCCGACGAGGTCCCGGGCGACGCCGAGCCAACCGACGTCCTCCCGCTCCGGGAGCTCGAGCCACGGAGCCACGACGCCGGAATCGAGGTCGACGGTGCACAGGGCCACCGGGCAGGGGTCCGGTTCCTGGAGCCAGCCGGTCCGCGTCGCGAGGAGGCTGCCGCCCACGAAGCCGAGCGTGTTGGTGAGCCGGTCGACCCCGTACGGAGCCTGCGTCCCCGTGCTCGTGTCGAGCAGCAGGTAGTCGTCGGTGCTGCCCGGGTCGGCGAGCTCGTCCCACACCAGCAGCGTCCCGGCGTCCCGCCACGGGTCGCCGTACGCCATGTGCGTGTTCACCCACTCGCGGGCCGGCCTGTCGTCGTGCACGCCGATCACGCGCACCCCGAACCACGACTCGTCGACCCACCCCGGCGCCGGGAGCGGGCGCCCGATCCCGTACGCGAACAGGGCCCCGTCGGGGGAGTAGCTCGGGTACGCCTCCAGAGGCGACGCCTCCGGGACGCGCTCGACGACGCGCGAGGCGCCCGTCCGGACCTCCACCTCGAGCACGACCGCCTCGTAGTCGGGCTCCCGCGGCTCGCCGTCGGACGTCATGTCGAACGTCATGCACGTCGCGACCACCCCGAGGTGCCCGCCGTCCGGGGCCCACGCGACCCCGTCGACGCGGCACTCGGAGTCGCCGGGCGGGGGTGGCACGCCGGCCGGGACCTCGCGGACGGCCCCGGTGAGCAGCTCGAGGGTCTCGACGCGCACGGTGGAGCCGCGGTACGTGAGTGTGACGAGCGACCGGCCGTCGGGCGAGAGCAGCAGCGGGTCGCCGATCGGCGGGAGCACGCCCGTGGTGACCCACTGCCCGGTCGCGGCGTCGATCGCGGCGAGGCTGTCCGCGCCGACGTCGGCGACGAGGAGGGCCTGCTCGACCCGGCGGACCGGGAAGCCGGCGGGGTCGAGCGTCCCGGCGGGCAGGTCGGCCAGCCGCCGCGCGGACGTGGTGCCGGAGCCCGGGGGCGCCGGCGAGCCGGGTGGCGCACGGACCGTCGCGACCGGTGTCGCCGCCGCGTCGTGGGGGGCCGCGCCGGGGACCGGCGATCCGGCCGGCGATGCCCACAGGCCGGACAGGCTGCCGCCGAGGACGAGGACGGCCGCGACGACCACGACGGCGATCGTGAGGTTGGCGGCGTCGCGCCGGTTCACCGCGCGCAGGTCCGAGTCATGCCAGGCTCATCGGCGGCTGGGTCCGAGGACTTGACCGGCGTCGGGCCCGCAGCCGTCGCTCAGGCCGGCACGAACAACGCGATGGTCCGCGCGACGAGCGCCGGGCGCGGCGCACCCTCGATCTCGACGGTCACGGTCGACGACACGCGCACGCCCTGCGCGGTCGGCTCGGCGCCCTCGACCACCGTGGTCGCCCGCACGCGGGACCCCGCGAGCACGGGCTGGAGGAAGCGCACGCGGTCGAGCCCGTAGTTGACGACCATCGCGGTCCCGCCGACGTCGAGCAGCCCGGCGGTGAGTGCGGGGACCAGCGCGAGCGTGAGGAAGCCGTGCGCGACGGGCCCGCCGAACGGCGACTCGGCGGCGGCGCGCGCGGGGTCGACGTGGATCCACTGGTGGTCGTCGGTCGCGTCGGCGAACAGGTCGATGCGGTCCTGGTCGACGACCCGCCACTCCCCGGTGGCGGACTGCCCGACGGCGGTGCCGAGGTCCTCGGGCGAGCTCACGGTGATGGCGGTCATGCGCGCGGCCCTCCGGCGACGTAGAGCACCTGCCCGGACACGTAGGACGCGTCCTCGGAGCAGAAGAACGAGACGGCTGCGGCGACGTCGTCGGGCCGGCCGACCCGGCGCACCGGGACCTCCTTGGCCGCGGCGGCCATCAGGTCGTCGTACGCCATACCGGTCCGTTCGGCGACGGCGCGCATCATGTCGGTCTCGATGAAGCCGGGCGCGACGGCGTTCACGGTGACGCCGAACGGGCCGAGCTCGATCGCGAGCGTCTTGGTGAACCCCTGCATGCCGGCCTTGGCGGCGGCGTAGTTGGCCTGGCCGCGGTTGCCGAGCGCCGACGTGCTCGACAGGTTGACCACTCGCCCCCAGCGGGCGGCGACCTGGTGCTGCTGGACCGCACGGCTCACGAGGAACGCGCCGCGCAGGTGGACCGACAGGACGGCGTCCCAGTCGTCGACCGACATCTTGAACAGCAGGTTGTCGCGCAGGATCCCCGCGTTGTTGACCAGGACGGTCGGCGGCCCGAGCTCGCCCGCGACGCGCGCGACCGCGGCGGCGACCGCGTCCTCGTCCGCCACGTCGGCGCCCACGGCCAGCGCGGTGCCACCCGCCTCGCGGATCGCGGCGGCGGTCGCCTCGGCGTCGGCCTCGCGCAGGTCGAGCACGGCGACCTGGTGGCCGTCGGCGGCGAGCCGACGGGCGGTCGCGGCGCCGATGCCGCGGGCGGCGCCGGTCACGAGGGCTGTCGTGGTGCGCGCTGTCGTCACGGGGTGGTCCCTTCGTCGAAGGTCAGGAGCTGGCGGAGCTCGCCACCGGCCGCGAGGCGGTCCATGGCGGAGTCGAGGTCGTCGAGCGCGATGTGCGAGGACACGAGCCGTTCGAGGGGCAGCCGGCCGGAGCGCCACAGGTCGACGTACCGGGGGACGTCACGCTCGGGCACTGCGGAGCCGAGGTAGGAGCCGACGACCGTGCGGGCCTCCGCGGTCAGCGTCAGGGGGGAGAGCGAGGCCCGCGCGGCGGGGGAGGGGAGCCCGACGGTGACGGTCGTCCCGCCGGGCGCGGTCGCCGCGAACGCGGTCTCGAGCGCGCGCGCGGAGCCGGCGGCCTCGACGACCACGGGGGCGCGCAGCCCGCGCTCGACGACCTCGGCGGGCGTGCACGCGACGCTCGCCCCGAGGTCCCGTGCCGTGGCGAGCTTGTCCGGCACCGTGTCGACGCCGGTCACGTCGTGCCCGAGCGCGACGGCGACGAGCAGCGCGGCCATCCCGACGCCGCCGAGCCCGACCACGACCACGGGCTCACCGGGCCGCGGTCGGCCGGCGTTGACGACCGCACCGCCGCCGGTGAGCACCGCGCAGCCGAGCAGGGCCGCGACCTGCGGAGGGACGTCGGGGTCGACGCGCACGAGCGAGGTGCGGCTGACGACGGCGTGCGACGCGAACCCCGAGACGCCGAGGTGGTGGTGCACGGGTGCGCCGTCGCGGTGCAGCCGGGTGCCGCCGCCGACGAGGGTCCCGGCGGCGTTCGCGGCGCTGCCGGGCACGCAGGGGAGCCGTCCGTCGGCGGCGCAGCCGGCGCAGTCGCCGCACCGGGGCAGGAAGGTGAGCACGACGCGGTCGCCCCGCGACAGGTCCGTCACACCGGTGCCGAGCGCGGTGACGATCCCGGCGGCCTCGTGCCCGAGCAGCATCGGCGTGGGACGGACGCGGTTGCCGTCGACGACGGACAGGTCGGAGTGGCACACGCCCGCGGCCTCGATGCGCACGAGCACCTCGCCCGGGCCGGGGTCGTCGAGCTCGAGCCGCGAGACCGTGAACGGTCGCGACTCGGCGAAGGGAGCCGGGCTGCCCGACCGTTCGAGGACCGCCCCGACGATCTCCATGCGTGACCTCCTGCCGACGCCGCCGACCTCTGGTCTCAACCTACCGGGTTCTCCGTACCGACCGGTAGGTATGTCGCCCTGCGCCGCACGTACGTCGTGAACGAGCGGTCAGCGTCCCGGTCGGGGTCAGATGCGTTGCTGAAGGGACCTCAGTTCGGCACCATGAGCGGTCTCGCCTCGAGCCGGCACGCGGCGGCGGTGAGTAGCGCCATCTCCACCACATCCGGGCCACCGGCGACCGATCCTGACCGGGAGGACGACGTTGACCAGCACCGCCGACTTCGCCGCCGAGACCCTGCGCGCCCTCGTCTCCGCTGTCGACCGCCAACCCGTCCTCGTCGGGGTGGACGGCCAGGGCGGTACCGGCAGGTCCACGTCCGCGCGGTCCGTCGTCGGCTCGCTCGGCAGGGCCGTCGTCGCGGGCGACGACTGAGGAGATCGCCATGTCCGCCGCCGAGGTCACGCACGCGCTGACCGCATGGGAACAGCGCCTGCGTGACCTCGGCGCGCGGGGAGTGACCTACCTGCGCCCAGGACTCCCTCTGGACGACATCGACGCCCTCGCCGCCGAGCACGACCTCAGGCTCCCTGAAGACGCCCGTGCCGTCTGGGCGTGGCATGACGGCGAGGACGCCGCCGCACGGTCACCTGCGCTGGCGCCGTACCGGGAGTTCCCGCCGCTCCGGACTGCTCTCGAGCTGGCACGGACGTGGGCGCAAGACGCCATCGACTGGGGCCTGGCCGACGACGAGGACCTCGCTGACGTCATCTTCCGCCCGCAGTTCGTGCCGGTCCTCGGCTACGAGCACCCGCTGGTGTTCGACTGCCGGACGCAAGCGTCCACCACGGCGATGTGGACTCCTGACGCCGGCCTGGGGCAGACGCCCCATCTGACGATGGTCGAGCGGGTCCGGTGGTGGCACTGGGCGCTGGACCACGGGGCGTGGTCGATCACTCCTCAAGGGCTGTGGGCTGTCGACCTCTCGCGGTACCCGGGTGCGAGCGGTGACCTGAGCGTCAAGGACGTCCTGTCCTGACTCTCGGCGTCGTGGATCGTGAGTGGCGTCCTTGGGATGCCCTGCCGTTCGAAGTGGGCCGCACACCAGCGGCCAGTCTTCGCCGTATCTCGACAGCTCGCCCGCATCGACTACGACGCTTGGCCCTGCGGGACGTGGACGGGCGAGTCGGGCGACACGAGTTCTCGGGAGCTGGATGGGCCGGTGGGAATCGATGAGAAGGATCGCCTGTCGGATCCTGTGCCAAAGGCACCCACAACGGGCGTTCTGTCCCCGTAGAGTGTCCCGGTTCCGATCAGCCATGGAGGTCGAGTGCCCGAGGATGATCAGGTGCCGAACCGGTACCGCGAGCGGCTGGGACGGGCGCTGCCGAGGGCTCACCGGCAGGCCGAGCTGGTCGGTCGGGCGTTCGCACGGGTCGACCGGGCGATGGCGGCCGGGGCGTGGGACAGCCCGCTGGCGCAGACCTTCTACGACGGCTGCGTCGAGGCGCAGCACTCGGCGACGGTGTCGGCGGGTGGCTGCGTGGACGACATGGAGCTCCGTCACCGTCGGGAGCCGGCCCTGGTGCCGCGTGACGACCGCAGTGCACGGCCTTCATGACAGGCGACCACCGTGGCTGAGGTGCGGATCGACGTCGCCGGGATGGCGGACGTCGTGCGAGGGCTCGAGGAGGGCATCGAGACGGTGCTGCGGGCGCGGGACCTCCTGCGCACGGAGCTCGACCGTCTGGGTCTCGACTCGTCGGGGACGTGGACGCTGGACGGGCCGGTGGCCTGGGCCCGCGGTGAGCTTCCCGGGGTGCTCCGCCGCCTGGCGCTCGCGCAGGCCCTCGAGGGGCAGGAGGCGTCCTGGCCGGCCGGGACCGTCATGCTCGACGAGGCGCTGGTCTCGACCACCGATCCCGAGCACGCGCAGAACGTGGCCCACCGGGTGGCTCATGCCCTGCGCGAGGTGGACGGGCCGCTCGACGAGGACCTCATCGACCTCCTGGAGTCGTACCGCGACGACCCGTACTTCGCCTCCGCGCTGGCCAGGAGCCTGACCGTGGGCGAGCTCGCCGAGGCCGTGAAGCAGCTGTCGTACGCACGCACCGGCACGTCCCAGGACGACGCCTGGTACGCGCGGACCGTGGTCGCGCTCGCGCGCACGATGGGCACCGCGACGCGCGCCACCGGCGACCTGGCGCTGCCGTCGGGCTACGCGCAGCAGTGGGTACGGCAGATCACCTCCGAGGTGAACCGAGCCGTGTACCCCGACGCGGTGGCGGCGCCGGACCACGCGAACGCCCTGGCGCTGCTGGTCACGTCCGGCCGGTGGGACTCCGACTTCCTCGTGGAGGTCACCGGTGCGGTGATCGACGACGAGCGGACACGGCCGGACGTGGAGGACATGTGGTTGTCACGCGGCAACCCGCTGTCGAACCCGACCGACGGCCCCGGGGTGTACGACGCTGTCGGGCGCAAGGTGCGTGACCCGCTGTCCACGCTGCTGGCGGGCCTGGCGAAGGATCCCGGTGCGGCGCAGCGGGTGTTCGTGACCGGCGAGCAGGAGATGGTGCAGCTGGGCGACGGGAAGCTCCGTGTCTCCTCGCGGCTGAAGCACCTCGTCGAGAACCGCACCTGGGAGTTCGACCGTGTCCCCGGGCGCGCGTTCTCCCAGGTGCTGGAGGCAGCGACCATGACGCTGCGCGACCGGGAGAGCACCGGCCGCACGTCCGCCCATCTGACGACGCAGACGATCGCGCTCATCGGCGCGCACACCGGGCACGACGCCCGCGGCGAGGTCTTCCTCTGGCCGGCTGAACCGGGATGGCAGCTGCCGGAGAGCCTGCGCCCGACGGTCGCCACGATGCTGGCG
The DNA here is from genome assembly GCF_018388445.1 of Cellulomonas wangleii. Taxonomy (NCBI): domain Bacteria; kingdom Bacillati; phylum Actinomycetota; class Actinomycetes; order Micrococcales; family Cellulomonadaceae; genus Cellulomonas; species Cellulomonas wangleii. The sequence goes on along the minus strand of NZ_CP074405.1, from coordinate 3,997,049 downwards.
ACCTACGGCATGGACCTGTACGAGGCCGTCGCCGTGGAGGGCAGCGACCTGTCCGACGGTGCCGTCCTGGACCGCCGCGCGATGAACGACGGGACGTCCGACCTGCTCTACGGTCCGGGCCAGGCGTACGGGGCGGTGTTCGACCAGGACCTGCTGGCGCCTGTGCTGAAGACGCTCGGCGAGGACCGGGCACACGTCGACGTGGTGATGGCGGGGCTGGCCGTCGCGTCGAACCTGCGCCTGACGACCGCCCTGGACCAGACGTTGGCGATCCACCCCGAAGCCCCCGTCGACCTGATCACCGGCCGACGGGACATCCCCCGGATCTCCAACACCCTGCTGAGGTCGTCCGAAGCGCTGTCGTGGACGGTCCAGCAGGGCTACGCGGGCGCGCAGGACGACAAGGAGCTGCGCGAGGCGCGCCAGGCGGCGTTCGCCGACGCCCTCGGCCTCGCCTCAAGCCTTCCGATGATCCCGGACGTCAGCGACAACAAGAACGTGCAGTGGCTGTTCGACAAGGCGGTGGGCGAGGCGATCAGCGGAGCCGGGACGATCGACGCCTCCGAGCAGGTGAAGACGTACCAGGTGCTCGACAAGGAGGTTCCGCGAACCGCCGTCGAGAGCGTCCTGAACGCGTTGCTGCAGTCGGGCTACCTTGAGGAGCCAGCGTTCGCCGCGGCCAACGTGGATGCGAAAGCCCCGCTCTACACGGAACCACCGGACACCGCCAAGGTTGTCGGCGCAGACCCACCCCGCTTCGACACGTCGTCGGAGGACTACGGGGCGTGGGTCGCGAACCTTTCCAATGGGGCGTTGCTGCAGAACACGGTGATCGACCCCTACGGGTCGGCGTGGGGGAACATCACGTGACCAGTCACCAGCGGGCCGTCGTGGTCGCTGTCGCAGGGGCGCTCGCCCTGGCCGGGTGCACCGGGGGGCCGAGCCCCACGGACACCGCCTCACCCGGGCCCGTCTCGTCGGCCGCTGCCGCTGATGAGCCGGTGGTGTGCGGGGTCGCCGTCGGCGACGTCGAGCTCGCCACAGGCCTCTCGGTGGGACGGTCCGACGACCAGATCGTCGTCCGTGACGGCGCAGGCACCGGAAGGTGCGAGGCGTTCAGCGACGACGCTGACGGCGAGCTCGTGGTCGTGGAGATGTACGAGCTGGACGACGTCGAGGCGCAGCAGGTACGTGCAGCGATCGACGGCGACGAGCCGTCCGCGGTGCGGGTGCCGGACATACGGTTCGACCCCGACGTGGCCGACGGCGCCGCCTGGGGCGTCACCGCGACCCCCAACCAGAACCTCAAGCAGGCGCCCCACTCACGCGTCTTCTGGGGCGACACGATGATCTACGTCTACCTCACCCAGACCGCGTCATGGCGTGCAGGGGCGGACGACCTGCTGGCCATGACGTTCCAGGTGGCGCAGTCGTACGGGCTGGAGCGACCCGACCCGCTGGACTGACGCGGTGGCCCGGGGGCGGACCTACAACCGTCGTCGACGCCAGCGCGCCCTGGGCAGGCTCACCCCGGCCGAGTTCGAGCTCGTCTTCACCGCCCAGAACGCCTCTTGCGGCATGATCACCACTCACCTGGTGTCAACCGATCCTGCAGCAGACCCCTCCGGGGTTGGACCCTCCGGTCCTCGACACGACGTCCGAGTCGTACACGGCGTGGATCACCGTCCTTGCGACGGGGGCGCTGGTCGCGACCGGTACGGGTGGAACGACGTCTGCTCTGAGCGCGTGACTGCTCGCCTACCCCCCTCTGACGTGAAGGACGCGCGCTGTGAGCATCGATGATGAAAAGATCGTGGCGGACGAGACCGGCATCGACGGCCTGCTCGTGATCCGGATGAAGCAGGCAGGGGATGCGCGCGGGACGGTTCGCGAGTTCTTCCGGACCTCCATCTGGCAACAGGACGAGCTCCGGTCCCTGGTCGACGGTCCCTGGCTTCAGATCAACGTGACGGAGACCCGCCGAGGGGCGGTCCGCGGTCTGCACGCCGAGGCGATGAACAAGCTCGTCGGGGTCGTCTCGGGGCAGGCGATGGGGATCTACCTCGATACCCGTGAGGGGTCGCCGACGTACGGCGCGGTGCACACGTGCACCTTGGAGAAGGGCACACAGGTCTTCGTGCCGCGCGGTGTCGGCAACGGCTTCCAGTCGTTGTCCGACGAGACCCAGTACCTCTACTGCTTCGACGACGAGTGGCGGCCCGGGATGCCGGGCACGGCCTACACCCCGCTGAGCCCCGACCTGCGCATCGAGTGGACGATCCCCGTGGATCCGGACGACCCGGCGCAGATCTCGACGAAGGACCGCGACGCCCCGGTGTGGACCGCGCCGGAGCGCTGAGGACCGGCGCTCGTGTGGCGTGGCCCGGCGTGACCCGCCCCCGGCCACTCGATGCCGGCCGAGCATCGTGCGTCGGCGAACCGTGCACGCGGGTTCGGACGCGGGGCGCGTCAGTCCTGTACCGGCATCGTGACGCACGGGGTGACCGGTCCGGTCGTGACTCCCACGTCGACCCGCACGCGAAACCCGCTCGTCGCGCTGCTGCCGTCGTCGTGGTGGGCGCTGCTGTCGTGCCCGATCCGGGCGCACACGCCCGAGAGGTCGGGCGCCGCGTTCAGCCCGAGGAGGGCGAGGAACTCGTCGTCACGATGCCGACCTCCACGAGCGCCGCTCGAAGTCGAGGGACGTCCACGAAGCGGTGCGTGACGATCCCGAGGTCGGCCGCTGCGGTGAGGTTCCTGGGCGTGTCGTCGATGAAGAACACCTCGTTGGCGTCGACCCCCAGGGCCCCGAGAACGTGGTGGAAGACGGCAGGATCTGGCTTGGCACGGCCGATCTCGGCGGAGTTGAAGACCGTGCCGAAGGCGGGAGGGAGATCGAGCGCACGCAGCTCGGCGGGGATCGTGTTGGTGCCGTTGGTCAGGATCGCCGTCGTCAGGCCGAGCGACCGGAGCTCGGTCGCCAGCTGCACCACCTCGTCGTCGATGTGCGACGGGGCGGTGGCCCACGCGCCAGCTGCGACGTGGTTCTCGACGTGGTCGCCGATGCGTCTCACCCACTGTGCTCGGGTGATGCGGCCGGTGGTGACGTCGGTGAGGTGGGGTTCCGAGAACGCGAACGCGGCGATGGATCCCGGCGCGAGGAAGTGGGATGCCTCGATCTCGGCCACGGCATGCTCGTCGAAGTGCCGGATGACCCCGTCCAGATCGAACAGGACGACCTTGATCATGTGACAACCGTGTGGCCCATGCGAACAGTCTCCCCGGGGCCTCGCAGATGAGTCGTCGTTCCGGCGACGAGGTCCTGGCCGGGCGGCCTGCCGTGACGTCCAGGGTTCTGCGGACCGGGGGCCGACTCGTCCGATCACCCGTCCCGGCTCGCCTGCTGCTCGAGCAGTCGCGCCGCGTCGCGCCGGTACATCGCGGCGTGGTCGTGCAGGTCGGGCCGGTCGGCGGCGCGCGCGTGCTCGTCGGTCCAGTCCGCCAGGTCGTGCAGCCGGGTGACCATGGTCGTCAGGACGTCCTCGACCCGAGGAGCGGCGTCCTGCCCGTAGCTCGACAGCAGGTGCGCGAGGCGGTCCAGCGGGGTGGCGTCGTCCGGTGCCCGCATGTCCTCGCACCAGCCGCACAGCCGGTACGCGAGGTACGCGAGGTCCCACGCCCGAGGGCCGGGCGAGGCCATGTCGACGTCGATCAGCCCGATCAGGTCCGTCCCGTCGAAGACCATGTTGTACGGCGCGACGTCGTTCAGGCACACCACCTCGACGGGGTGGTGCGTCGGGGAACGCCAGACGCGGTCGCTGAGGTCGAACCCGACGGTCGCGTCGTGGACGGTGCGCAGCATCGCTCCGGCCTGCGCGCGGGTCTGCGCTGACCACAGCCAGTCCGGGACGGGCCATCCGACGACCTCGCCGGGCATCCAGCTGAGGATCTCCCGACCGTCGTCGTCGAGGCCGAGCGGCGCCGGTACGCACGTGACGCCACGCTCCCGCACCCACGCGAGCAGTGCGTGCACGGCCGGCGTCCACGGGCCGGCCGTCCGCCGGACGGTGTCACCGACACGCACCACGGTGTTGACGTTGCCGCCGTCCAGCTCCTGCGCTGCGACGTCGCGCTGCTCCTCGAGGCCCATGACGCGATCGTCCCATTGCCGGGCGGGGACGTGCGAGTGAGACGGTTCGGGGATGGCGCCACGACCTGTGCACGATGAGCTGCTGCTCGGCGGTCGTTGGCTGCCCCTGACCAGGTCGATCATCTTCGTCGATCAGGAGGCCGAGGAGTTCGTCGAGACCTGGATGGCGTGGCGCGGGGCCGTCATCATGCGGGACACGGGATGCGTCCCGGTCGTGTCGCGGATCGGCGGGACGCTCGAGGACGCGCTGGCGGCGATGCTGCCGCTCGCGACGGCGGTGCCGAGCAAGTGCCTCGTCATGCCGACGGCCAACGGGTGGTCCGCGTTCGTCGAGAACGACTGGATGGGCACTGAGGTGCAGCTGACGCCCTGGGCGCTGGCTGCGAACGGCCTGCGCACCGTCGCCGTGAGCGAGGCCCCTCACACCTACAGCGCTCGGACCGACCGCGGGTGGTGGGGTGAGCGGAAGGTGACCGCCTACGTCCCCTCGCTCGAGCACCCGGACGAGCCCGACGGGGGGACCGTCGGCGTCCGGACGACCGAGTCCGGGCGGTGGGAGGTCGCGGTGCCCCCCACCCCGCTGCCGTTCCCCGACCCCACGGACCACACCGCGCGGCGCATCCGTGACCGGTTCACTCATGGGCACCTCCTCGAGGTCGCCGAGTGGTTCGGCCTGCGCCCGACGGACCCGGGCTTCTACACGCCGGGCGGCGAGGCATTCCTCATCGAGCGGACCGACCCGCGTGACCCGTCCTGGCACGAGCTCACGCTCGAGCAGGCGTACGGGATCGACCGCCCGGTCTTCCCGTGAGACGACGCCCGGGCGCGGCGTGCCTCACGCAGCGCCTCAGACCTCGTCGCGCCACGTGTGCTGCGGGTTGTACGCCAGCAGGCGACGGGCCTTGTCGATGGACAGGAGCGTCTCGCGGCCCTCGATCGGGCGGCTGACGGGGACGTCCGGGAAGTACTCGGCGACCAGCTCGGCCGACGGCCGCTCCAGCACCGTGTCGGGCGACGCGATGATGAACGCCTCGAATCCACGCAGGTCGCTCTCGAGCGCGAGCCGGACCGCGAGGGCGCCGTCGCGGGCGTCGATGTAGCCCCACAGGTTCCAGATCCGGCTGCGCGGATCGGCCGCGAAGCCCGGGAACGCGGCGTAGTCGCCCGGCTCCATCACGTTGGAGAACCGCAGGCCGATCAGCTTGAGGTCCGGGTCCCACCGCGTGAAGTGCCGGGCCATCTCCTCCTCGACCGCCTTGCCGAGCGAGTAGGTGCTCTCCGGGCGGACGGCGTACTCCTCGTCGACCGGGACGTACGGCGGGGGAGTGTCGAAGGGCAGGCCGAGGACGGTCTCGCTGGAGGCCCAGACGACGTTCTTGATGCCTGCGCGGCGGGCGGCGCTGAAGACGTGGTGGGTGGCGACGACGTTGTTCTCGAACGTCGCACCGCTCGGGCGCAGGCCCGGCGCGGGGATGGCCGCGAGGTGGACCACCGCGTCCACACCGTCGTACCGGTCGTCGATGCCGGTGAACGCCTCGGTCACCTGGCCGAGATCGGTGAGGTCGACCCGGCTGAAGAGCGCACTCTGGCCCTCCGGCGGGAGAGCGGTGTCGACGTTCACCACGTCGTACCCGTGTGTCGCCAGGTGCTCGACGACAGCACGCCCGAGCTTCCCGCTCCCGCCGGTCACGACGACGCGGCTCATGCGTCGGGCCGGGCGTGCGACGGCGGCAGCGACGGCTCCGGGGCCGGCGACAGAGTGGGGGCGTGCGGCGTCATGCCGACATCTGATCACGGCCGGGCAGGGGACGTCCGGTCCCACGCGGACCGGTCGGGGCTGGCGAGATGTGCCGTATGGCGCTAATTTGGTATCTCACGAAATACGGAGGAAGCCATGGCGGACGGCGTGTTCGCTGCGTTGTCGCACCCCACGCGGCGCGCGGTGCTGCGTGAGCTGGCCCGACGGGACTGGATGCTCGCCGGCGAGCTCGCCGACGTGCTCGACGTCCCCGGACCGACGCTGTCCGGGCACCTGCGCATCCTGCGCGAGGCGGACCTCGTGCTCGCCGAGCGCCGCGGGACCACGATCCGGTACAGCGCGAACGCGTCCGTCGTCGAGTCCGCGTTCGCCGCCTTCCTCCAGTCGCTCGGCGTCGGCCGCGCGGCACCACCCACCGAGTGAGCAGGGGGACCACATGCATCACGAGACGACCACGGCCGGCGCCCCGGACCGCACCTTCCCGACCCGAGGAGTCACCGTCGCGGCGGTGGGCCTGGTGGCCATGGCGGGCCTGTCGGCGTACGTCTGGGGCCGGCTGCCCTGGGTCCTGACGCTCGAGGGTGGCGGGCAGGACGGTGCCGACGCCCACGTCCCGAAGCTCGTGCTGGTCGCGCTGCTGCCGCTGGTGCTGCTCGGCATCGGCGGAGTCCTGCTGCTCGCCCAGCGTGCCCGCGCGCGCGTCGCCAAGGCGGCCTCCATCCCGCTGTGGCGCACCGCAGAGACGGACCGTCGCTCGGTCGACACCGCACTGTCCATCCTCACGCCCGTCGTCGTCGCCCTGCACGTGTTCTTCCTGAGCCTCGCGAGCGGCGACGAGCGCACGGGTCGTGTGGTCGTGGCGGCGGTCCTCGCGCTGGTCGCGATCGTGATCGGCAACGCCCTGCCCAAGGTGCCCGTGCCGGACGCCGCGGCGTCGCGCGCGATGCTCCTCGACGAGCGCCCGACGCTCGACCGTCTGCTCATGGCCGCGCGTCGCGGGCAGCGCCGCGCCGGGGCCGTCGTCGTCGTGCTCGGCCTGCTCGCGCTCGTGCTCGCGTTCGTCGACCCGACGGTGTCCCTGGGCGTCTCGGTGCTCGCCGTCGTGGCCATGGGGGTCGTCACCGGCGTCGTCGTGCTGCGCACCGCGATCCGCTCGACCCGCGCCTGACACAGCGGCCAGGCACGAGGCTCGTGGCGGACCCCGGCACCCCTCACCGCGTGAGCACCGCGCGCACCCGCTCCGTGTCCGTGACCGTCCACCCGTCGGGCGGCACCACGCCCACCCACCCGTCGAGGACCAGCCCGTCGTAGTTGTGCCCGTACCCGTCGGGCACCGACTTCGCGTTGAGCAGGTCGAACGTCAGCTGCCAGAACGTCACCACCGGGAACCACCGCATCGCCGGGCGGTCGGTGCCGGCGGGTTGCTCACGCAGTCGGTCGGGGGCCGACAGCAGCACGTCGGGGCTCCACCACACGACCGGGTCGTCGGCGTGCTGCAGGTACAGCGCCCGCGGCGGCTCCCACCGCGTCGTCGGCGTGGTGATCTGCGCGGCGTCGCCGGCGAAGCGGACGAACAGGCCGCTCGCGTAGACGGGCGCCACGGCGGGCGTCCCGGGATCCCGCCGCTCGACCAGGGCGTGCCAGACGGGGTTCGCGTCCGGGGGGCCCGCCCACAGCACCCCGTCGGTGCGCTCGCGGATGTCCGCCAGGGAGGCGTACGCCGTCTCGCTGCCGTACGAGCCGAGGCTCTCGCCGTAGGCGAGCAGCAGCGGGCGCTCGTCCGCGGGCATCCCGGCGAGGTGCTCCTCGACGGCCGCGGTCAGGGCACGCGACTCCTGGCCGGCCCGGGAGCGGTCGACGAGGAAGGACAGCCAGCTCGGCAGGTACGAGTACTGGGTGGCGACCGCCGCGGTGTCCCCGGCGTACATCAGCTCGAGCGGCGCGACCGCGGCCTCGTTGACCCACCCGCTCCCGGTCGTCGTCACCAGCAGCAGGACCTGCCGCTCGAACGCGCCGGTGCGCTCGAGCTCCTCGACCGCCAGCGCGGCGCGCTCACCAGCGGTGCCGGCGTTCTCGATGCCGACGTAGACGCGGACGGGCGTCGCCGGTGCGGCGTCCGGCACGGCAGTCTGCAGGTCGTCGGTGCTCGGGCCACCGGCGACGAAGCGGCGCCCCTCGCGGCCGAGGGACTCCCAGGCCACGAGCGATCCCGCCGCGCCGGAGCGCTCGGCCGCCGACGGGCGTTCCACACCCGGGTGGTCATCGGCGTTGCGTGCGGCGAACGCGGCGTCCGCCGCGCCGAGCACGCGGTGCAGCAGCACGTCGTTGACGAGCACGACCCCGCCGAGGACGAGCACGGTCGCCACCACGGACGCCACCGCGTGGGGCCAGTGCAGCCGCCGCTCCAGGAGTGCGTCGACGCGGCGGCTCACCCACCACACCCCGCGCGCCGCCAGGACGAGCACGACGGCGATGAGCACGAGGAGCGGCCCGGCCCGCAGCCAGTCGAGGGTCGAGGGCGGCGGCATGCCGACGGCCGCCGTCATCGCCCTCTGCCAACCGGCACCCACGACGAGCATGGCGACCACGGCGGCGGCGCAGAGCGCGACGACGGCCGGCAGCTGCCGGGACGCGAGTGCCGTCGGGACCCGTCCGCGCGTCGTGGCCACGAGCCGGCGCCATGCGGGCACGAGCCGCAGGACCCGGGCGAGCGCTACGCCGACCCCGTACCCCAGCGCGCCGGAGATCCCCGACACGAGCCCCTGGTAGAGCCAGTCGCGCGGCAGCAGGGACGGCGTCATCGCGACCACGGCGAAGAGCGTCCCCATCGCGAGCCCCGCCGGGTGCGGCGGTCGGGGACGTCGCCGGGGGCGCCGCGACGGGTCCGTGCCGGCCTGGTGCGGGCCGCCTGTCGGGGAGGCCCGTGGCGCCGCCGGGACGGACCGGGACGGGGGAGTGGTCACGCCCGGACGCTGCGCCATGCGCGCCTCCCCCGGGGCGGTGACGTCACGTCCCGGACGGGGCCGCGCACGCCGTCACCCGAGCATCGCACCGGCCCGGACGGCCCGCCAGCAGCGCGTCGGCCGCCGTCGGCCGTGCGGGGCTCCCGTCAGCCGTGCTCGGCGGTGTACAGGCGCGCGTTCGTCAACGCCTCGTCGAGTGCTGCGCGCATCGCGGTGAGCTCCCCCGTGGCCACCGGACGCAGGGCGCTCGAGGGCGGACGAGTCCGACGCTGCGCACCACTTCACCGTGCGCCGCGCGTGGCACGCGTCCTGCGGCCCACGAGCCCGAGCGCACCGAGCGCGAGCAGCACGCCGAGCATTCCGAGCGCGAGCGCTCGCAGCGTCAGCGCCCACGGCCAGGACGGGCCCTCGAGCGACAGTCCGTCGACGGGGTACTCGAGGACCTTCGCCGTCCACCGTGCGGTGGCCACGTCGGTCGTCCGTGCCAGGTCCTGCAGCACGGCGTCGTACGCGAAGCCGGGCCGCTCGTGGGGGTGCACGGCGTCGATCCCCGGGACGGTGCGGTGCTCGGTCGTGCCCGGGACGACGAGCCGGTCGAGCCCGGCCACCGACGCGGTGCGCGGCACGAACGTCAGCCCGTGACGCGACGTCACCCGCCCGTCGCCCACGGCGACCGTGTCCGCGGCCAGCGACTGCGCGTACGTGTCGAACACCGAGGCGACCTCGACCTCGCCGACCCCGTCGGCGAGCTGGACGCCGATGCGCGGACGGTCCCAGCCGAAGCCGGTGCGGAACGCGACGACGGCGTCGGACGGTGCGAGCCGCGCCCGCGCCATCCGCGGCGGGCCGCTCGACGCCTCGTACGGCCAGCCGATCGCCCGTGCGGCCCGCACCGCGGCGTCCGCTCCCACCAGCCGCTGCACGACGTGCAGGGTGCCGTCGATCCCCGACAGGACGCCGGCCGTGCTGATGACCGCACCGTCGTCCACGTACCGGGTCCCGGCGACCCAGTCGACGCCGGGGTAGGTGCCGGCCCACTCGTCGAGGCGCAGCCAGTGCGCCGTGGCGCGGTGGCCGTCGAGCAGTCCGGCCGAGGCGACCACGGCGGCTCCGTTGCAGACGCTGAGGATGACCGAGCCCCCGTCCGCCTGGGTGGTGAGCCATGCCGTGACGGGCTTCGTCGTAGGGCGGCCGACGTCGGGCATCGCGGGCACGACCACGAGGTCCGCCGGACCACCCAGGAGGTTCTCGAGCCCGGCGAACGTGAGGTCCGGGACGAGGTCGAGCCCGCCGGTGAGGGGCACCGGGTGGCTCGCGGGCGCCACGGTGTAGACGTTGAACGCACCCGTGCCGGCGAGGATCTCGTACGGGGCCAGGACGTCGGACGCGACGGCGCCCGCGTCCCCGACCACGACGGCCACGGTCGGTCTGGTCGGGTCGTACGCGACCGGCGCCGGGGTCGGGGACACGGCGTCGGTCCGCGGGGCGTTGAGGCCGGTGACGGCGTGGACGACCGTCGGGGCGCCGAGCGCCACCGGGAGCGCCAGCGCGGCGAGCACGAGCAGGACGACCTTGAGGAACGCGCGCACCGGGCTCACCACCCGTACTCGTGACGGCGCCGCAGCATCACGGCGAGCATCGCGGCCAGCATCAGCACGTGCCCGGCCGTCATCAGCTGCATGGCGGTCACGGCCCCGGCCAGGCTGAACGGCAGCAGCAGCAGGAGAGGCAGGTACATCGCGGCGGCCATCTCGGCGACGGAGGCCGCCCCGTGCCCCCGGACCCGCATCCACACCGCCATGCCGATCGACATGTTCGTCGCCATCACCAGCGTCTGCGCGGTGGTGCTCTCGCGCAGGCCCGGCCAGGCGAACGACCAGACGGGTTCCAGCAGGACCATGCCCGCCACCATCGCGGCCACCATCTCCACCGCGTGCCGCGTGAACCGCCGCGCCGGGTGGCGGGCGATGCCGTGCTCTTCGTGGTTCATCTCGACTCCTCGTGGATCCGACGTGCGGACACACGACAGCCTCGGCCGACCGCACGGCCGCGTCAGGTGCCGATCGTCATGCCGCGGGTCACCCTCCGGGAGTGACCCCGGCGACCGGCGACGGTCAGAGGATGCCGAGGTCCCGGGCCCGCAGGGCCGCCTGCGTGCGGTCGCGCACCTCGAGCTTGGACAGCACGCTGCTGACGAGGTTCTTCACGGTCCCCTCGGCGAGGTACAGCGCGCCGGCGATCTCACGGTTGCTGCGCCCGTCGGCCAGCAGCCGCACCAGCGCGACCTCCCGCTCGGAGAGCGGGTGCGTCGACGGCTCCGCGTCCGCGGGGATCCGCACCACCCGCGCGACGACCTGCGCCACCACCGACGGCTGCAGCACGGTCTCCCCGCGAGCGGCTGCGACGAGCGCCTCGACGAGACGTGCCGCGCTCACGTCCTTGAGGAGGTAGCCGACCGCACCGGCCCGCAGCGCGGCGAGGACGTCCTCGTCGTCGTCGAACGTCGTCAGCGCGATCACCCGCACGTCGGGCTGCTCGGTGCGCAGCCGGGCCGTAGCGGCGATGCCGTCGAGCACCGGCATCCGCAGGTCCATGAGGACCACGTCGGGTCGCGCCGCGGCGCTCGCGCGGACGGCCTCCTCGCCGTCCGCCGCCTCACCGACGACCTGGATCCCCGGCTGCACCTCCAGCAGGGTCGTGAGCGCCTCACGGAAGAGGGCCTGGTCGTCGGCCAGCAGCACGCGGATCGTCACCCGGGCACCTCGACGACGAGGGTCGTGACGCCGTCGGTCGGGGTCGAGCCCAGGGACAGGCGCCCCCCGACGTTGGCCATGCGCTCGCGGAGCCCAGCGAGCCCGAAACCGTCGGCCGGCTCCTCCGCGAGGCCCCGTCCGTCGTCGCGCACCTCGAGCCGGACGTGGTCGTCGTCGCGGAAGTCGAGCACGACCGCGGTGCGCGTGGCGGCCGCGTGCTTCCTGACGTTCGTCAGACCCTCCTGGGCCGCGCGGAAGAGGGACTCGTCCACGTCGGCGCGCAGCGGACGGGCCGTGCCCCGGACGTCCAGCTCGGTCAGGACGCCGGCCTCCGTCGCCTCGGCGGCGAGCGTCCGCAAGGCGTCCGCGAGGACGGGACGGTGCTCGCGCAGCGCCGCCACCGACCGCCGGACCTCGGCGAGGGCACGCCCCGACTGGTCCTGCGCCTGCGCCAGCATGGCGTCGAGGCGGTCGGGGTCTGCGGTGGGGATGACGGCGCGCGCCGCTTCGAGCAGCATGCGCACGACCGTCAGGTGGTGGCCGACACCGTCGTGGATGTCGCGCGCCAGGCGGTTGCGTTCCTGGGTGGTGGCCAGCTGCTCGGCCTGCGCGGCGTACCCGCGCAACCGCTCGTGCGCGGCCGCCAGCTCGACCCTGGCCCGCTGCTCCCGCACCAGCAGCTCGGTCACGACCACCGTGAACGTGCTGACCGCCAGGGTGCTCAGGGCCTCGCCGAGCACGCGCGGCCACTGCATGCCGAGGTGGACGAGCGGGACGACGACGGCCACGCCGATCGCCGCCGGCAGCGGCAGCAGCAGGACCGACTGCGCGACCAGGACCACCAGGAGCAGCACGGCGCCCACCGCGGCACCGGACAGGGAGAAGACCGCGAAGCCGAGCACCAGCTGCACGCCGACGTACCCGGCCGCCCACCCGACAGGACGCCCCTCGACGAAGCGGAATCCCACGATCGCGAGCGCGGAGTACGCGAGACCCACCAGCAGCGTGGGCGCGAGCTCCGCGGAGCTCGCGGACCCGAGCGGCAGCGTCAGGTAGGCGACCACGGTGAGAACGGCGAGCGCCCGGTTCACCCGATTCACTGTGCAGGAGGAGGTGTCGCCGGTCAATGACGCGACGCTGGGTGTCAGGCGGGTCCGGTCAGACGGCGACCCGCGCCACCAGCGCCGTGAGCGTGGCCTCGGCCTCGGGCGTGAGCCTGCTGACCGCGAACGACGTCGGCCAGGCACCGGCGTCGTCGTCGAGGTCCGCCTCGGTGGTGAACCCGAACGTCGAGTACCGCTCCTTGTCGACGTCGCCGCTGCGGAAGAAGCACACGACCTTGCCGTTGCGCGCGTAGGCCGGCTGCCCGTACCAGAGCTTGGGTGCCAGGTCGGGGGCCGTCGTCGTGACGATCGCGTGGATGCGCTCGGCGACGGGGCGGTCCGCGTCGCTCATGTCCTGGATCTTGGCGAGGACGTCGAGCTCGTCGGCGGCCTTCTTGTTGCCGCGCCCGCGGGTCTTCTCCTTCCTCAGCTCCGCCGCCCGCTCCTTGATGGCGGCGCGCTCCTGCGCGGTGAAGCCCTCGGCCGTGCCGTCGGTGGTGGTCATGTCGTCCCGCTCCCGTCCTCGTCCGGTTCGTGGTGCTTCCACCGTAGGGACGACGGGGTGCGGGCACTTCTCGATTACTGACCGGATCGCGTGGTGGCGTTGTGATCCGGGGGCGCGACCAGGTGCTCCGCGGAGGACTGCACGTGGTCCGCTGCGTCGTCCTCGGTCGGCAGCGCCCAGGGGTCCCCGGCGAACGGGCGTCCGGCAGCCCGTCGAACCGGCCGTGTCGTCGTCGATCTCCGGGGAGCTGACCGCGTCAGGACGGTTCCGGCGGCCTGCTGACCCGGACCTCGTCGAGGCTCACCGTGGTGCCGGTACGCAGCGTGCCGTGCACCTCGGCGATCGCGTCGACGTGGGCGACGAGCTCGCGCACCTGCTCCTCGGGGGCCGGCGAGACGACCGAGACGCGGTACGACACGTCCCGCGCACGCGCACCGGGAGCGTCGAACCACCCGACAACCTCGACGTCCACCGCGACCACGGGCAGGGACCGGGCGGCGGCCTCGCGGTAGACGTCGTTGGTGGCGCACGTCGCGAGGGCCAGGAAGAGCAGCTCGCCGCCGCTGACGGCCGAGCCCGGCGCGCTGCTGCGCGCGGGGAGGTCGAGCGCCCGGCCCTGTCCACCGGCGGTGACGGTGACCTGGTGGGTGCCGGGCGTGCTGCGGATCGAGGCGGTGTACTCCACGTCGTCCGCCCTCCTGCGTCGTGGACCGGTCCGGTCCGTCGAGTCTCGTGCGTGCGCTGCCGCCCGTCCAGAGCCGCCCGCCGACCCGTACGGACAAACCCGTGGACGTGCGTCGTCGACCGGTGCCACGGTCGACGCGTGGCAGACGAGCAGCAGATCTGGGACGCCGACACCGCACAGCGCTACGACACCCCCGGCACCGGCATGTTCGCGCCCGACGTGCTCGGGCCGACGGTCGACAGGCTCGTCGCGCTCGCGGACGGCGGTGCCGCGCTCGAGCTGGCGATCGGCACCGGCCGGGTCGCCGTGCCGCTGGCCGGGCGAGGGGTGCCCGTGACGGGCATCGAGCTGTCGCAGCCGATGGTCGACGTGCTCCGCACGAAGGTCGACGAGGCGACGATCCCGGTGGTGATGGGCGACATGACGACGGTCCGGGCGCCGGGCCGGTTCTCGCTCGTCTACCTCGTGTTCAACACCATCTCCAACCTGCTCACGCAGGCCGAGCAGGTCGAGTGCTTCCGCAACGCCGCACGCCACCTGGCACCCGGTGGGCGGTTCGTCATCGAGCTGTGGGTGCCGCAGCTGCGGGTGCTCCCGCCCGGCGTGGGGGCGACGGTGTGGCACGAGGAGCCCGGGTACCTGGGTATCGACACGTACGACGTGCTCGAGCAGCGTCTGGTGTCCCACCACGTCCGGTTCGGTGAGGGCAGCGACGCGCAGCTGTTCCGCAGCCCTCACCGGTACGTGTGGCCCGCGGAGCTCGACCTCATGGGTCAGCTCGCCGGGTTCGGGCTGGAGAGCCGGCACGCGGACTGGAGCGGAGCCGCGTTCACCGCCGGGTCCACGTCGCACGTGTCGGTGTACCGGCTCCTCGACGAGGAGCGCACGCCGTCGCGCACCGGTCCGCTGCCCTGACGGGCACGTCGGGGTGCGGGCGTGACGCGCAGATCCGTGCGACGGCGCGGGGGAGGGCCCGTGGCACGCTCGGGGCGGTCGCCCGCCCGGTACCGTCGGCCGGTGGTCCACGACGAGGTCCCGCTGCCGCCCGTGCCCGAGCCGCCACCGTTCGAGCGCGGCGCACCCGTCGTGCTGCGCAGCGTGCGGGACATGGGCCGTCCGCACGGGGTCGCCGTCGGCTTCGCCGTCGCCGGCACGGTCGTGCTCGACGACGACGACGTCGTGGTCGTGTCGACCCGACCCGGCTCGGGGGTGCGCGTGCGCGCGGGCGTCGGTGCCGGGCCGAACAGCCGGACCGTGCTGCCTGCGGCGTGGGACGGCACGTACGACGAGCGCGTCTGGCAGGGGCACACGGTCGTGCGCGTGCACCGGCGCGGTGACCGGTGGTCCGTGTGGCGGTGGCACGACGGCGAACGCTGGACGCCCCACTGGTACGGCAACCTCGAGTCGCCGTGGCGCCGCTCCCCGGTCGGCTTCGACACGCAGGACTGGGCTCTGGACGTGGTCGCCGCAGGCAGCCCGCTCCGCGGCCCGTGGGCAGTGGGCCTCAAGGACGAGGACGAGCTCGCGTGGATGGTCGACCAGGGGTACGTCACCGACCTGCAGGCCCGGCACGTCCGCGGGGTCGGCGCCCGGCTGCTGCAGCACGCGCGGGACGCGGCTGGCCGTTCGACGCCGACTGGGACGCGTGGCTGCCCGACCCGCGGTGGGCGGCCGTTGCCGTGCCGGAGGGGTGGGAGCGTCTGGTCCGCGACGACTAGATCACCGGTGCCGCACGCTCCCACCTCCAGGGGGTCAGACGGTCGCCAGCGACGACCAGACCTCGTTGGGGCTGTTGGTGCAGGCACCCCAGGTGAGCGTGGTGGTGCGGAAGTCCTCGATGCAGCCGATCCCCCAGTCGAGCTGGTGGATGCGGCCGTCGCTCGTCTGTCCCCAGCGCACCAGCAGGCCGCTGTCGCAGGCGGTGACGAAGATCCCGGAGGTGCTGCCGGTGGCCAGGCACCTGCCGTCCGGGGTGCGGATCGTCTGGTCTGACGCCGAGTAGACCCAGCGCTGGGTGGCGGAGCCGTTGCACCTCGTGGTGAACGCCGCCACCGGACGCTCGGGGTGCTCCCGGCGGTCGACGCACAGTCCGGTGTCCTTGTTGCGCAGCTCACCGCCGGGAGCCGCGGCCTGCGCCGGCTGTGCCGCGCCGAGCAGGCTCAGGGCCAGCAGGGCGGATGCCGCCAGGGTCGAGATGATCTTCCGCGCCATCGTCGGGCTCCTTCTCGCGAGCTGAGTTCGGACGGTCGCGCCGGCGCCTGACGACGTCGGCGGTGACGTCGATCTCTGGAGGTAGTGGAACTTTGCACTACCCAGTGTGCTCGTCGAGACTCAGGGCCCTTTGAGAATCGGCCCCGGCCCCGCCGGTCAGTCAGGCGATCTCCCGCCGATCCGGCGGCGGCTGCGCAGGAGCATGCTCGGGGCCTCACGCCCCCGTCTCGACGTCGAGGACGTCACCCGGAACCCCTCAGAGCCAGCCGTTGCGGCGGAACAACCGGTGGAGCCCGACGCACACCGCAGCGATGACCCCCAGCACGAGGAAGTACCCGTACCGCCACCGCAGCTCGGGGATGAACTCGAAGTTCATGCCGTACACACCGGCGATCGCCGTGGGGACCAGGGCGATGGCCGCCCACGCGGAGATCTTGCGCATGTCGCCGTTCTGGCGCAGCGCGACCTCGCTCTGCGCCACCGTCACGCGGGCGGTGTTGGCCTGCAGCACGTCGCCGAGCTGGCGCTCGACCGCCTCCACCGCGTCCGCGGCCCGCAGCAGGTGGTCCTGCACGTCGCGGAAGTAGGGGGCGGACGTCGGCGGCACGTGGGGGACGTCGCCGTCGACGAGCCGCTGCAGCGGACGGCCGAGCGGCAGCACCGCCCGGCGCACCTCCGCCGCCTCCTGCTTGAGCTTGTAGATGCGCTCCGCGTGGTTGACCTGCCCCGGCCCGAACACGCGCGCCTCGATGTCGTCCACGTCCACGTCGATCTCGCCCAGCGCCGACTCGTAGCCGTCGACGACGAGGTCCGCCGCCCGGTAGAGCACGCCGGCCGGCCCGAATCCGGCCGCGGGGCCCTCGCCGCGGTCCAGCTCCTCGCGCACGCGCCGCAGCACGTCACCCTGCCCGTGCCGCACGGTGACGACGAAGTGCTGACCGAGGAACAGCGCGATCTCCCCGACGTCCACGACCTCGTCATGATCGACGTAGCGCACGGGCTTGAGCACGACGAACACCACGTCGCCGTACACCTCGAGCTTCGGGCGCTGGTGGGCCTTGACCGCGTCCTCGACCGCGAGCGCCGGCAGCCCGAACTCGCCCGCCACCGCCGCGACGTCCGCGACCGTCGGCCCCTCGAGCCCCAGCCAGACGAAGCCGCCGCTCTCGCGCGCCACGTCGCCGGCGCGCCCCAGCGGCAGGCGGCCCGGTGCGCGCCGGCCGTCGACGTAGAGCCCGCAGTCGACGACGACGCGGTCCGCGTCCACCATGCCTTCGGCGTTGTCCGCACCACCGTCCACGTCCACGTGCGGCTCCTCTCGTCGCCGTGACCGTACCTGCAGGGCAGGGTCTGCGGGCGGACGTCGCGCCGTCGAGCACGTCGTCAGGTACGGACCTCGTGCCGCACCGGCCGTAGGGCGCCGGGCGCGTCGACCGCGTCGGGGAACTCGCACGTGAACGTGCCGCGGTAGCCGAACAGGAACCCCAGCAGCCGGTTGCGGACCTCGAGGTCGACGTGGAACTGCTGCTCGTCGTCGTCGAACCACTCGTGGAGGCGGGCCTCACCGCTGAGCAGCATCGGGAAGCGGAAGCCGACCGGCCCTTCGTAGAACCGTTGCCCGTGGGTCGTCAGGTGCAGCGACCCGTCGTCGAGGACACGCAGGTCGAGGTCGACGGCGAGGTGCTGGTGCGTCCCGAGGTAGTCGATGACCCGGCCCTCGTGCAGGACCATCGTGGCGTCGAACCGCCGGGTGCGGCCGCGCACGCGGTACTCCCGCACGAACGTGACGGTCTCCCTGCCGAAGGGGTCGCGGTACGGGAAGTTGGAGATGGTGAACGGCACGTCGTGCCCGACGTCGGGGACCAGGATGTTGCGCACGGCCCCGAGCTGCAGGAACGGCAGCGTCCACCACGGCCCGCGCCGGATCTCCTGCATGACGCCGCGGCCCACGCACGCGTACCCCGCGTCGAGGCCGACGCCGAACCGCCGCTGCAGCATCGGGTGCAGGCGCGCGAAGTCCGCGCCGAGGGCCTGGGCGAACACGGACGTCACGGTGCCTCCAGCTGGTCGAGCGTCGTGGGGGCGTCGTCCATGACGGACGGGCCCGGAGGGGTGGGGGCGCCGGTCGGCGCCGTCCTGCTCGGCGCAACCCGGTCGGTGGGCCCCCGGCGGGGCGCTCGCAGGCAGCGACCCGCGCGCGGACGGTCCGGGCGCCACACCGCCAGCACGGACCACAGCGGCCAGCGCTCGGGCTCGACGCCGTCCTCGGCCCACAGGCGCAGCCGGTCGAAGCTCCAGGCGGTCAGCCACCCGACGAGCGGTCGCACGACGAGGCGGTCCAGCGCCCTGCCCCACCCGGGCTCGTAGTCGTAACCGGTCACGAAGGTCACGCCGTCGGCGGTCGGGACGTAGCGCCAGTAGCCCCGCCCGTCGCCCAGCGGCGAGAGACGGTCCGGGGTGGTGAACCGCAGCGCGGACGTGCGCGTGCCGTCGGGGCGGTGCCGCTCGCCCAGGCTCGTACCCGTCCCCGCGAGCGTGTGGAAGGGCACGCGCAGCTCGTAGCGGAACCGGTAGCCGCCGGTCGCCAGGGCCTCGACCGGGGTGATGCGGCTGAACCGCCCGTCCCACCGCGGGTGCTGCTGCGTGTCCTGCGTGAGCTCCCACACCCGGTCGAGGCTCGCGCGGATGTGCGTCTCGACGTAGATCGGGGTGGGCACGCTCCCACTATGTCCCGACACGTCCGGCGGGACAATCCCGACGTCCGAGGCGTGGCGGCGGGGCGAACCCGGCGGCCTGCGGCCCACAGCCTCACGCCCGGGGGAAGGTCACCCCCGTGAGCTCCTCCGACACCGTCCACAGGCGCTCCTGGACCGCCTCGTCGTGGGACTCCGGGCTGGAGGCGACGAACGTCGGGTGGCCGCTGATCTGCCGCCGCCCGTCCGGGCCGTAGTACTGGCCGCCTTCGACGTGCGGGTCGGTGGCGGCGCGCAGGGTGGGCAGCGCGCCCGTCGCGGCGTCCTGGAGGAAGGGACCGGCGATGCGGTCGACGAGCAGCCGCATCGCCACGGGGGCGCTGCGCAGCAGCTCGGTCCGGGACACCCCGGGGTGGGCCGCGACCGCCACGGTGGTGCCGTGCGGCGCGAGCCGGCGCTGCAGGGCGTACGTGAACATGAGGTTGGCGAGCTTCGACTGCCCGTAGGCGCCGACGCGGCTGTACGACCGCTCCCACTGCAGGTCGTCGAAGTGGATGGCGGCGCGCAGGCGGTGGGCGGTGCTGGCGACCGTCACGACGCGCGAGCCGGGGGTGGGCAGCAGCCGGTCGAGCAGCAGGCCGGTGAGCGCGAAGTGCCCGAGGTGGTTGGTGCCCAGCTGCAGCTCGAAGCCGTCGGCGGTGGTCTGCCGCGGGGTGTACATGACGCCGGCGTTGTTGATCAGCAGGTCGAGGCGCGGGTGCGCGGCGCGCAGGTCGGCCGCGGCCGAGCGGACCGAGGCGAGTGACGTGAGGTCGAGCGCCTGGACGCTGACGTCGCCCGTCATGCGGGCGGCCGCCTGCTTGCCCTTCTCGACGTCCCGGACGGCCAGGACGACCGTCGCCCCGCGCTGCGCGAGCACGCGGGCCGTCTCGTAGCCCAGGCCGGAGGTGGCGCCGGTCACGACGGCCACGCGGCCGCTCTGGTCGGGGACGTGCTCGTCGGTCCAGCGCTCGTTCATGGGAGGCTCCTCAATGTACCGCCGGTCTCTTACGGTGAACGTAAGGGACCGTTGGTCTGCTAGTCAAGAGACCGGTGGTCCGCAAGCTAGGCTCGGACCGTGACGTTCCAGCGTGCGCGAAGCGAGGAGCAGCGGCAGGTCCGGCGCCGCGCGATCCTCGAGACCGCCGCGGCGATGCTCGACGAGATGCCCGTGGCGGACGTGAGCCTGAACGAGCTCAGCCGGCGCGTGGGCCTGGCCAAGTCCAACGTCCTGCGGTACTTCGACTCCCGCGAGGCGGTCCTGCTCGAGCTCCTGGACGACTTCCTGGCGGACTGGCTGCGCGACCTGGAGCAGGAGCTCGCCGCGGGCATCGACGCCGACGCGGCACCGCAGGACCGCGCGCGACGGCTCGCCGAGGTCATCAGCGCGTCGCTGGCGGCACGGCCCGTGCTGTGCGACCTCTTCGGCGCCCAGGGCGGCGTACTCGAGCACAACGTCTCGGTGGAGGTGGTGACACGGCACAAGCGCACGTCGCTCGCGCTGCTCGACACCATGGCCGGGATCGTCCGGCGCCACCTGCCCGAGATCGGTGACGCCCGCCTGTTCAGCCTCACGTGCCTCGTCATGGCGGGCGCCGTGTCGTCGTACGTCCCGCCGCCGGCGAGCGTCCTCGCCGCCTACGCCGCCGACCCGGCCCTCGCCGTGCTCCACCTCGACCTGCGCGAGGCGCTCGAGGTGGCCCTCACCTCCGCGCTCCTGGGCGTGCTGCCGCGCGACTGACCCGGCCGGTAGTCTCCGCGAGCCGCCCGGTGCGGCGGCACGACGTCGTGGCGGAGGAGACCGTGGAGTTCACCGAGTACGACACGCGCCTGGCGGCCTACGCGGTCGTCAGCGACGGCGAGCACATCCTGCTCACCTGGTTCAACGGGTCCACGCCGAGCTGGACCCTGCCCGGCGGCGGAGTCGAGTTCCACGAGTCCGTCGAGGAGGCGGTGGTGCGCGAGGAGACGGGCTACGAGGTCGAGCTCGACGCACCGTTGACGACCCACTCGTTCACCCGACCGGCCGACGACGGCCGACGTCCGTTCAAGTCCGTGCGCGTGCTGTTCGGCGCCCGGGTGGTGGGCGGCGAGCTCGGGACGACCGAGGTCGGGGGGACGACCGACTTCGCCGCGTGGGTGCCGCTCGACGAGGTCCCGCTGGACGCTCCCACGCCCGAGATCGTGCGCCTCGCCGTCGAGCACGTGCGGTCCGAGCGAGGGGCCTGAGCGACGGGCTGACGGGCTCAGCCGGCCGGTCGCGACGGGCTCGGGACGACCCGGAGGTCGGCATCGGTCCTGCGGGGCGGTGTCGTGCCGCCCGGCGTGGCCTTCCAGACGAGGGCGGCGGCCACCGCCAGCGGTACCGCCAGGGCCGCGTCCGACCACGGGCTCGTGTCGTGCGAGCTGTACCCGACGGTGATCGGCCCCAGGGAGAGCTGCGGCAGCGGTGTGGACGCGACGAGGGCGGCTGTGAGGGCGCCCCTCCATCGCGTGTGACGCTCGCCGGGCCAAGGTTCGTCCACGAGATCGATCAGGGACCACACGCCGAGTCCGCCGGGCAGGACGAGTGCCCACACGAACGTCGCCGCGTTCACAGCGTCCCCCGGCTGCGCCCGCCCGGCCTCGCCGGAGGTCCAGGCGTAGGCGCCGATGACCGCGAACACCGCCGCGCCGAGCACCGCCGCCGGGACCTGGAGCCAGAGCGGGCGCCGGACCAGGAGGAACGGCAGCACGGCGGCGGCCCCCGCCAGGAGCAGGAACGCGACCCCCGCGTACTGGGCGGCCTGGCCGACCGGGGTCCACGGCTCGTAGGCGACGAGGTAGTCGAACACGTGGTCCTGGAGTCGCAGGCAGGTGTCCGAGTCGAACAGCCCGGGCCCGCAGGCCGGCCACCACCGCTGTGCCGCGGCGGCGACGAACATCGCAGCGGCGGACAGCAGCAGGACCGAGGCCAGCGCCCTCCGGATCACAAGGGGCATATGGGAAGTGAACCGCACTCGGCCGACGTCGACCAGAGGGGACGTCAGCCGGCACATCCCGCGACGGAGGCCGCCGGTCACGTGGACCGACGGCCGCCATTCTCACTCGGCGACTGGTTCTCCGGGTCGTGCGGTTCTCGGTACCGGGTCGGGTCCAGGACGGCCGTGGGACGCTCGGCCCTCATCGCCGCAACGACCAACGCCAACGCCATCACCAGCAGGACGGTGTTCTGGGCGTAGCCCCCTGACGGCCGTGGGTCGGTCGACGCGACCGACTGGAAACCGACCAGCGCCCGCGCCACGACCGCCGCCCCCGCGACGGCCGCAGCATGCCGCGGACCCCACGACGCGGACCGCGACCACCGCGTCACGACGAGTCCGGCGACGAGCACGATCGCGGCCCCGAGCGCCACGCCGAGCCACGTCGACGGGATGGCCTGGTAGCCGGCAGCCGCGACGAGGACGAGGCCGAGCACCGCTGCCGGCCGCGGCACTCGTCCCTCGGTGGGAGCCGGCAGGCGGCGACGACCGAACGTGAACGCGACGGCCACGAGCGTGGCCGCGAGAGCGAGCGCGGCGGCGATCTGTGCAGCCGAGGCCTGGTCGCTGCCCGCGCCGCGGATGTCGGACCAGACGAGCACCGACGCGAGCGCCCACAGCACTCCGAGGACGACCAGCCCGACGCGGCCCAGCCAGGGCTGCCGTCCGGGCCGACGGTCGAGCGCCTCGACGAGCGCGACCGGCGCGCTGATGCTCCAGATGACGTGCCCGAGCAGGAAGTTCAGGGCGAACGCACCACTGACCCCGAGCGGTGGGATCAACGTCCGCGCCGCCACCTCCCCCCACCACGCGTAGCCGGGGTAGTGCTGCGCGAACAGCGACTGATCGACCACGCCCGCCTGCACGACGCCGAACGCCCCGGCCATCGCGAGGATGCCCGTCCAGTGCATCCCGGTGCGTGCCGCGAGCTCGCGGATCAGGACGGCGGGCGCGCCGTACAACGGTCCGATGATGACCAGTCCACCGATGAGCGCGGCAGGCTGACCCGTCACCTCCGGGTCGTAGGCCGTCAGGTACTCCGCGCAGACGGGCGCGACGAGGAAGAGCAGCAGCGCGAGCAGGCGGAGCCGCGTGCGCGACGGCCGGAGGGCCCCCGTCCCGGTGGACACCACTGCATGCTCGCAGGCCCACCGACGCCTGTACACGACCCGGGTGCAGCCCTCCCGCCCGACGGTTCGAGGTCTTCCGGGGCCGCTACGTCCGCGACGTCAGGACGTGGCCAGGTCCGCCTGGATCATGCGGATGACGGTCGCGAGGACGCCGGACGCCAGCAGCCCTGACCCGAGCGGTCCCGCCGTGTCCTCACCGAGCAGGGGAAGACGCCGCAGCGCCGCCCGGGTGTCCGCGCTCATGCGGTGCACCTGTTCGCGGACCTCCTCGTCGAGCGCGTCCGGGTGATCCGGGAGCGCGAGGCCGGCAGCCTTCGCGGCGTAGGCCGCGGCCCCCAGGGCATGCGCACCCATGTGGGCCACCCCCGAGGCCTGCGCCGCCGCCCGGGCCGCGGCGACGGCCGCGGGCGAGCTGACGGCGTTCGCGGCGCGGCCGGCGACGAAGCGCCGGCGGATCTCGTCGGCGGCGCGCAGCTCGCCGCGGCTGAACGCCCGGGCGCGTGCGATCGCGTCGCGCGGGCGGTCGTCGTCCGGCGCCTCCGCCTCGAAGAGCGGCAGGACGCGCTCCGCGCAGTCCGCCGCCCACCCGGCGACCGTGCGCCGGTCCGCCTCGCTCAGTGCCTGGGGAGAGACCACGTCCCGACACTAGACACCCTCGACGCGGCACGGCGACGGCCGCCGGTCACGTGGACCGACGGCCGCCGTCGACTCCGGGGAGCGCCCCGGGCCGTCCACTCAGGAGCAGGCTGCCCCGTTGACGGTGAACCCGGTGGGTGCGGCGTTGGTGCCGCTGTACGAGCCGTTGAACCCGATGCTCGTCGACCCGCCCGCGGCGAGCGACCCGTTCCAGGCGGCGTTGGTCGCGGTGACCGTCACCCCCGTCTGGCTCCACGTCGCGCTCCAGCCCTGGGTGACCTTCTGGTCGCCCGGGAACGTGAAGCCGAGCTGCCACGACGACCACGCGGTCGAGCCCGTGTTGGTCACCGTGACCGCGGCCGTGAAGCCCGAGCCCCACGAGCTGGCCGTGTAGGTGACCGTGCAGGCTGCAGTGGTCGGCGGCGGCGTCGGCGTCGGGCTGATGCGGGGCGACGTGTCGACCGTGACCGGTGCGGAGACACCGGAGAGCTGACCGGCGGAGTCCCGGGCGCGCACGACGAACGTGTACACGCCGTCCGCCGCGAGCCCGTCGATGGTGACGGACGGGGTGGTCGACGTGGCGACGACCGTCTGTGCGGCACCCTCGACCTGGAGCACGTCGTACCCGGCGACGCGGACGTCGTCGGTCGACGCGGCCCACACGAGCGTCATCCCGGTCGCCGTCACGTTGAACGCGGCGGGCGTGCCCGGCGTCGACGGCGGGGCGTCCACGGGGGTCCCGCCGCCCGTGGTGCGGACGGTCAGGGGTGCCGACGTCGACGCCAGACCGGCGCCGTTGCGGGCGCGGACCGTGAACGTGTACGCCGTGTCGGCCGTCAGCCCGGAGACCGTCGCGCTCGTGGTGGTCGACGTCGCGACGACCGCCCCGGCGGCGTCGAGCACGTCGTAGCCCGCGACCCCGCTCTCCGCGTCGGTCGACGCGGCCCACGTCAGCGTCACCGACGTGTCCGCGACGGCGCTCGCGACCGGGGTGCCGGGGGTGCTGGGTGCGGTGGTGTCGGCGGGCGTCACCTCACCCGCCTGCTCGGCCGCCCACGCGGTGAGCCACGCGAGCGCCGAGTTCCAGTTGATCGCCACCTCGTTGACCGAATACGCCTCGATGTCGTCGACGAAGCACTCCTGCGCGGCGCAGCCGGCGAGCTCGGCAGCGGCGACCGGGTCCTGCAGCTCGCTGTTGGGGCCGCCGGAGAACGACCCGGGCGGGGCGATCGGCAGGGACGCGTCGTTCTGGTTCGCCCAGAACCGGTGGTGCACGTTGCGCACGGCCTTCTCGCCGTAGCCCGCGACGTACGACTGGTTGAGCGGGTTGCGGCCCTGGAAGTAGTCGAGCGCGCCGTACACGGCGGTCCGGTACTTCGCCTGGCCCGTGAAGTCGTACGCCAGCGCGAGCGCGTTCGCGTTGTTCGCGACCTGACCGTTCGAGCCCCAGTAGTAGACGCTCCCGGCGTTGTTCGGGGCCGGGTACGCCTGGTTCGCCAGGCGCGAGAGCGCGGCGTCCGCGAACGACACGATCGCGGAGCGCGTCGCGGCGACGTCCGCCGCGGGCAGGCCGGTCGGCACCAGGGCGAGCGTCGTGTCACCCAGGCCGCCCGTCCAGCCCCAGTCGTAGCCGCGCTGCGCGAAGCTCGCACCCTTGGAGAACGACGAGCCGGTGACGTCGGACCGGTAGCTCGACTCGCCCGTCGTCGCGTACAGCTCGGCGGCCGCCCAGTAGAACTCGTCGGTCACGGACGTGTCCCCGTAGGCGCCGCCGCCGGTGCCGTCGGTGGCCGACGCGATCCGGTTGGGGTTCGCCTTCGCCGCCGCGTACGCGGTGCGTGCGGCGCTGAGCGCCTTCGCGGCGAACGTCGCGTCGTACGGCTCCCACAGGCGCGCGGCCTGGGCGGCGACGGCCGCCATGTTGAGGGTCGCGGCCGTGCTGACCGGCGCGAGGATGCGCCGCTGGGCGTCCTGCGACGGGATCGTCGGGATCCCCGTCCAGTTCTCGTCGTGCATCTTGTGGTGCACCATGCCGGCGTCGGTGCGGCCGGTCGGCACCTGCATCCGCAGCAGGAAGTCGACCTCCCACCGCGCCTCGTCGAGGACGTCCGGCACGCCGTTGGAGCGCTCCGGGATCGCGAGGGTGCCGTCGCCGAGGGCCGCGCGGTCCGCACCCTCGACGTGCAGCGTCCGCTCGTACGCGTTCTGCAGCTGCCACGTCGCGATGCCGCCGTTGACGACGTACTTGCCCTGGTCACCCGCGTCGTACCACCCGCCGCGCACGTCCAGGCTGTACCCGCACGACTGCCGGCACGGCACGCTGGTGTCGCCCTGGTTGGGTGCGACACCCAGGTGGCCGGCCGCGCGCGCGTACGTGCTGCCGACGTACTGGGCCTCGATCGCGATGCCCGAGCGCTGGTGGTAGAAGAACGCGAGCGCGTCGTACCGCAGCTTCTTCAGGGGGTCGGCGGAGATGTCGAACGGCAGGCTGCTCGAGCCGCCCGCGGACAGGACGTACCCCGTGCCCGGGGTGTCGTACGACGAGAAGTCGATGAGGTGCGTGCGGTCGCCGGACAGGGCGTCGGCACCCTTGACCGTCGACGTCCCCTCGGCCACCGTGCGGCCTGCGGCGTCCCGCAGCGTCCAGGCGACCGGCGCCGTCGACGCGCTCACGAGCGTCGCGACCTTGGCGACGCCGGGCACGTACGCGACCTGGTTGACCTTGACCGGCGTGCCCGGGTCGGGGGCGGCCACGGCCGCGGGCGCGGTGCCGCCCACGACGGTCAGGGCGGCGACGACGGCGACGGTGCGCGCGGCGGTGGCCGCGAGACCGGAGAGCCGGCCACCGCGTCGGGCGCGCTCGCGGGTGATCGGTGGCATGGCAGTCCTCGGGGTGGGGGCCGGCGATGTGCGGGCGGCGCCCGGCCGCGCGGCCCCGACGCTGGGGCACGGTGCAGGAGCGCTTCCGTCACGGTAGGTCGGCCGGCCTGCGGGTCCGAGGGTCGCGTCGTCGCGGAATCGATTAGGTGCGGCCCGGTGGGCTCAGGAGGACGGGGTGCCGCTCGGGGTGATCGGGAGCTGGTGCCCGGCGTGGAGCATCTTGCCGGCCATGGCCTTGGCCTCGTAGGCGTCCACACCCCACAGTGCACCGAGGGTCACGCCGTCCTCGTGCGTGTAGCCCGCGTCCCAGTAGGCCATCGACTCCAGCATCGCGATGGTCGCGGGGTCCGTCATGTCGAGGGACGAGCCGGGCGCGATCGGGACAGGCTCCCCGTCGAGCAGCAGCTGCCCGGCCCGGCCCTTCGCCTCCATCAGGCTGACGTTCCACAGCTCGGCGAGGGCGCCCGCGTCCTCCATGTGGTACCCCGCGCCCCAGAACGCGTCGGACCGCTCCTGGGTGTACTCCTCGGCCCCCGGGAAGTAGTCCTCGAGGACAGGGGCCGCCGGGACCTTCACCTCCAGGTCTGCGTCGACCGCCGGCGCGAGCGGTGCGGCGTCATCGGCCGCCACGTCCGCGGCCGGTCGGGCGATGCTCGCGACCGCGTAGGCGACCCCGGCCGTCGCGACCGTGACGGTGAACGCGACGACCCCGATCGCAGCGGTGCGACGTGGGGAGCCCGTGGTGCTCGTGCGCGGCGTCATCGGTCCTCCGAGGGCTCGTGGTGGCGACGACTCCGACCCGTGACCGGACCGGGAGTGCCACGACGCTGTCCGGTGACGCCGACGCCGGTGCCGGGTGCGGCCGGACGAGCGCTCGCCACCCTAGACCGCGGGAGGCGCGCACGGGGAGGAATGGGGCGCGGAGGGATCACGCCGAGGGGTGCGGGGCGTCTGCCTGCACCCCCAGGCGCTCGACGATCTGCGGCCAGTCCCACAGCGACAGGCAGAACGGGTGCCCCGCCGGGTCGGCGTAGACCAGGCAGTGGTCGGCGTTGGGCTGGGTGTCGAAGCGGGTCGCGCCGGCCGCGAGCACCCGGGCCTCGGTGGCGGCGAGGTCCTCGACGTGGAAGTCCAGGTGGATGTGCATCGGGGTGTCGCCCTCGGGCCAGGTGGGTGGGCGCAGGTCCGCGACCTGCTGGAACTCGATGTCCCCGCCGGGGCCCGAGACCCGGGCCCACTCGGCCCGGCCCTGGACCCGGCCTCCGGTGATCTCCGCGTAGAAGCGGGCCAGCGCGAGGGCGTCGGGGGCGTTCAGCGTGACGGCGCTCAGGCGGATCGCGTCGGACGTCATGACACGCCCATGGCCTGGTACGTCGGCGCCAGCTCCGCCCACCGGCGTTCCCACCGGGGCGCGGGCCGGGTGGCGGACCACCCCTCGGGGTGGGCTGACGCGTCGAGGGCGAGTGCGCGTCCGAGGTCCTCGAGGTGGGTCTGCCAGCCGGCGCCGTGGGCGTGCAGGTTCCCCAGCGGCAGCCCGCGCTCCTCGACGACGAGGCGCGTGCGGTCGCCCTCGGCGGTCAGCCACGCCTCGAGCCGGCCGTCGGCGCCGCCGTCGGGGGAGGAGGTGCTCAGGAGCAGGTGGTGGGGCGCGTCGCAGAGCTCGACGCGTGCCATGCCGGCCCAGGAGCTGGTGAACGTCACCCGGAGGACGCCGCCGGGCTGCAGGTTGCCGGAGACCTGCGCCATCCACCGGGCGAGCCGCTCGGGCACCGTGCACGCCTGCCACAGGTCGTCGATGTCGGTGTCGTAGACGTCCTCGACGCGGATCGCCCCGGTCGTGGCGTCGATCGCGCGCATGATCGCGGTCCTGGTCATGTCCTGGCCTTCCCTCGGCGGATCTCGGTGTGCAGCGCGTCGAGCCGGTTGGTCCACAGCGCGCGGTAGTCGTCGAGCCAGTCGTCGACCTCGATCAACGCCTCCGGCCGCAGCCGGTAGATCCGGCGCTGCGCCTCCTGCCGTGCCTCGACCAGCCCGGCGTCCCGCAGCACCCGCAGGTGACGTGACACGCCGGGCCGGGCGATGGGCAGCGCCTCGGCGAGCTCGCCCGCGGTGGCGTCGTGGTCGCGCAGGATCTCGAGCACGGTGCGTCGGCTCGGGTCGGCGAGTGCGTGCAGGACGGCATCCACAGGACGAGCGTACCCGTATGGGTACGTAACACAATAGGTACGGACGAGACGGACCGGCGGCACTCGGGAACCCGGCCCACCCGGGGCGGGCCGGCTACGCGTGACGGGGACGGGTCATGAGCGGCGAGCGCAGGTGCAGCGCCAGGTCCGGTGTCGTCAGGGGTGGGGTGCTCCACGTCGCGACGGCGGTGCCGGAGCCCGCGTCGACGACCAGGCGGACCCGGTGCGGGGTGGTGACGACGACCAGGTCGGCGACGAAGGTGTCGCCCTGCCAGGCTCCCGACGCGACGACGGGCCGGCCGAGCGGCGTGCTCTCCCGCCACGCGGCGTGCCCGACCGCGACCTCGATCGAGGGTCCGAGCCGCACGACCCAGCCGTCGCCGGTCGGGTGGACGACCACGGAGGTCCCGTCGGCCAGCGGGGAGTCGGCGTCCGGCGCGACGACGCGGGCCGTCACCGCGCGCCCCGCGGGCGCCGACCCCGGCACCGTCGGCAGCGACAGCCGCCGCATCCGGTCGGCGAGCGCCTCGTCGTCGCGCGCGCTCGTCGGACCGTCCAGGCCGGGCAGCAGGTGCTCCCAGATCGCGTCCAGCACGTCCTGCGGCTCGGTGGCCCCGGTCACGGCCACGACGAGGTCGTGCGACGGGACGACGACGCACCGCTGGCCGTACGCCCCGTGCGCCCGGTACCCGTGACGGGACATCCAGAACTGGTAGCCGTACCCGCACCAGGCGTCGGCGCCCTCCACCGACCCCTCGACGTGCGCGGTCGGGACGTGCTGCCGCGTGGCCAGCTCCACCCACTCCCGGGGGACGAGCTGCTGGTCACCCCACCGGCCGCCGCGCAGCAGCAGCTCGCCGAACGCGGCGAGCGCCTCGGTGGTCAGGTGCAGACCGTGGAACCCGAAGGCGGCCCCGCTGCCGACGCGGTCCCACTCGGCGTGCTCGATGCCCATCGGGCGGAACAGGCGCTCGTCGAGCAGCTCGGGCAGGCCGCGCCCGGTCACGCGCTCGACCATCCGCGCGAGGACGAACGTCGTGGCGTTGTCGTAGACGTGGCGCGTCCCCTCGGGCGCGGCGAACGGCACGCGCAGGAACCCCTTCACCAGGTCGCCGGGCTCCAGGCCCCACGCGTCCTCGAGGGTGTCCGTGGCGTGCCCGGTCGTCATCGAGAGCAGGTGGTGCACCGTCAGGCGGCGGCCCTGGTCGGGGACGTCGTGCGGCACGTGGTCGGGCAGGACGTCCACCACCCGGTCGTCCAGCGCAAGCAGGCCGTCGGCGACCGCGAGCCCGACCGCGACCGACGTGAAGGACTTGGTGGCCGAGTAGAGCAGGTGCGGCCGGTCCGCGGAGTAGGGCGCCCACCACCCCTCGGCGACGACGTGGCCGTGGCGCACCACCATGAGGGAGTGGCACTCGACGTCGCGCGCCTCGAGGTCGTCGAACATCGCCGCGACGGCGCGGGAGTCGACCCCGGTCGCGGCGGGCGTCGACCGGGGCAGGAGTGCGCGTCGGGACGGCATCGGGGCACAGTAGCGAGGCGTCCTGCCGCGCCTCGACCAGGCCGGGCTCGCGCAGGGTGTCGGCGCCGCCGCGCGTCGCGGCGCCCCCGGTGCCACCCTGGACCGACAACCAGGTCCACCAGGGGGATCCCGTGCCTGACGTGCTGCTCGGCCTGCTCGTCGGCCTGCCCGTGCTGGGGATCTCCTGGTACCTCCGCGGTGCCACGACCCGGGACCTGCTGCTGCGCAGCGGGCAGCGGGAGGACGGGTCCTGGGAGCCCGGCCGCGCACCGTCGGACATGACGCCCCTCGGGAAGGTGGCCCTCGGGGCCGGCATGGCCGGGGTCGTCGCCTGCGTCGTGCTGCGGGTGACGGGGTCCGACGACGGCCGGCTGTGGGTCGCGGCCCTGGCGGTCGTGCTCGTCTCCGTCGTGACGGTCACCGTGAGCGAGCGGCGCCGGGTCCGGCGCCAAGCGCTTGACGTGGAGGGGGGTCCGGGGCGGGCCGAGCGACCGGGGGCCGACTGACCGACGCCCCTCCGGCGCCCGTGGGTCCGCCGCCGGACGTGGCGGTCGCCGCGGGCTCGCGTATCCTGGGACCAGATCAGGGGCAGTCTTCCGTGTGTGGGGTGGGGCGCGCGGGTACTCGACGCACCCTGGAGCACCCACCTTGACGTCCCAGCTCGCGCCCACGCGCGCGGAGTCCCTCACGCGCGCGCCCGCCGCCCGCACCTCGCTGCCCGCCGCCGGCGGCCTGCCCTTCCTCGTGACCGCCCTCGTCGGGCGGATCCCCTCGTCGATGATCCAGCTGGGTCTGCTGATGTTCGTGGCCTCCTCCGGTCTCGGCGTCGGGCTCGGCGGTGCGACGGTCGCGGCCCTCGGCATCGGCACGGCCGTCGGTGCCCCGCTCGTCGGGCGCAGCGTCGACCGGTGGGGGCCGCTCCCTGTCGTCGCGGTCGCGACGGCGGTGCAGGTGGCCGGCCTGCTGGCGGTGCTCGCCGTCACCTCGCGGGACGTCGGCACGTGGGCGCTGCTGCTGTGCGCGGCGGTGGTCGGTGCTGCGAACCCGCAGGTCGGGTCCATCGCGCGCTCGCGGTGGTCGCACCTGGCGCGGCGCGACGGACGCCTCGACCTCGTCCGCCGCGCGCTGGGGTACGAGGTGGCCGCCGACGAGCTCGGGTTCGTCATCGGGCCCGTGGCCGCCGGCCTGCTCGTGGCGCTGCTGGGGCCGGTGCCCGCGCTGTGGGTCCTGGTCGGGTTCGCCGTCGTGGGGCAGGGTGCCTTCGCGGCGTACCTGTGGACCGACCGGGCCATCTGGCCCCGCCGCACCGCACCGGTCGCGGGTACCGAGCACGACGGCGCGCGGCTCGACCTGCGTCCGCTCGTCGCGCCGATGCTCGCCGCCCTGGCGGTCGGCGCCGCGTTCGGCTCGACGCAGACCGGGCTCACGGCCGTGAACGCCGCGCGCGGCACCGAGGAGCTGACCGGTGTGGTCTACGCCTGCGCCGGGATCGGCAGCGCGATCGCGAGCCTGTTCCTCTCGCGGCTGGTCGGTCGCGGGAGCCTCGCGGCGCGGGTGGCCGTCGGTGGTGTCGCGGTGCTGGTCGGTGCCGTGGGCCTGGCCACGCTCCCTGGCGCGTGGGGTGCGGCGGCGTGCGCGCTCGTCCTCGGCGTCGGCGCGGGGACGTTGCTGGTCAGCGGCTACGCGCGTGCCGAGCGCGTCGCGCCGCCGCGGCTGGTCGCGTCGACGATGTCGCTGCTGGCCACGGCGCTCGTGCTGGGACTCTCCGCGGGGGCGGCGGCGAGCGGTGCGCTCGCGGGGTCCCTGGCGCACGCCTTCTGGCCGGCGGCCGTGGCGGGCCTGCTCGGCATCTGCGCCGCGGCAGGGCTGCGCACGGGCGGTCGGTGACCGTTCCCGACGCGCACTGACCACGACCGCGCCGTCACGCGACCCTTGACAGCCCCCGCGTCACGGCGGCTAGGTTCGGGCACGTTCTCGATGGAGAACGTTTGCCACACCGAGCCCCGGCGCAACGACGCGCCGCGGGAGTGCCTGGAGGGGATCCCATGTCGGATGCGCGACCGGACGGCGGCACGATCGGAGGGGTGGCCGCGTCACGGGCCTCCCGCGCCGCGAGGGGCCCGGCCCGGCCCGTCCTCGCCGGCGCCCTCGCGGGACTGCTCGCGCTCGCGGCGCTGGGCCCGGCCCAGCCGGCGGTCGCGGCCGCCGAGCCGACCCTGCCCCCGGCGGGCCGGACCTTCGAGCACTACCCGCCGATGAAGGACGTCTACGCGGACCACTTCTCGTTCGGCATCTTCGGCGCCGGTGAGATCGAGGGCCTGCTGTACAACTACGCCTCCTACACCCCGGGCAACGAGATGAAGCCCGAGAGCACGCAGCGCGACAAGGGCGTGTTCACGTACGACGCGGCCGAGGCGGCGTTCGCCCGCTACACGTCGCGCAACCCCGACCTCGACCTCTACGGCCACACCCTGGCGTGGCACTCCCAGACGCCCACGTGGATGTGGGACGCGCCGCCGGCCCGGTTCGACCAGCCGGGCACGTTCGACCGCACGGTGGCGCTGGACAACCTGAACACCCACATCGAGAACGTCCTCGGGCACTTCGGCAGCCGGCTGGTCGCGATCGACGTGGTCAACGAGGCCGTCGGCACCGCGGACCCCGCCGACTGGCGCGCCTCGCTGGCCAAGGGCGAGGGCTGGTACCAGGCGCTGGGCGCCGACTGGGTGGAGCTCGCGTTCGTCAAGGCGGCCGAGGTCGTCGACGCCCACGGCTGGGACGTGAAGCTCACGTACAACGACTTCGGCCTGGACTCCCCGGCGAAGGCGCGCGTGGTCTTCGAGATGGTCAAGGAGATCAACGAGCGCCACGCGGGGACCCGTCCGGGCGGCAAGCCGCTCATCGAGGTCATCGGCATGCAGGGGCACTACAACCTGGCGACCGACGTGGCGGCCGTCGAGCAGAACATCGAGCTGTTCGCGACGCTGGGGAACGTCGAGGTCCACGTCACGGAGATGGACATCGCCCTGCCGCCGGGCGAGCTGACGCCCGAGAACGAGAACAACCAGGGCATGAAGTACGCCGAGCTGTTCCAGGTGTACCGGGACCACGCCGCCGGCCCGGGCAACACGACGGACAACCCGAAGGTCGTCGCCGCCGTGAAGCTGGCGGGCGTCCGTGACGTGCGCACCGGCTGGAAGGGCGGCGAGTTCGCCATGCCCTACGACTACGACGGCAACGCCAAGCTCGCGCTGCTCGGCATCCTGTACCCGGACGAGTTCCTGGCGACCCACGACTACATCGACACGTCCGGCGGCGAGGAGCCGGCACCCGTGCCCGGCGTGCACGTGTTCGACACGTCGGCCGGCGACTCGTGGAGCGGCGCGAACATCGTTCTGGGCGACGACGCCTCTGCGTGGCCCTGGTCCACCACCGACGACGGCGAGGTGGCCTTCCGTCCCGAGCCCGGCGCCACGTACCGCATCGCCGTGAACTACACGGCCAAGGGCACCACGGCGATCCGCGTGCGGTGGCTGAAGGACAACAGCAACGGCGGCTACACGACGGCCGACGGCGCGCTGGTCAACGCCCACCCGTACGCGGCCGACCAGGTCGCCACGCAGCTGCCCGCGTACTTCAACAGCGGCATGGTCAACATGGGCAGCTACACGCTGGTCAGCGAGATCACCCTCGACGGGTCGCAGCCGGCCGACGGCCTGATCGGCAACATCGGCGTCCGTGGCGGCGGGGGCGGGAACGCCTTCTCGATCAACACGATCACCGTCGAGGAGGTCACCGACGCCGGCGACGAGCTGCTGGTGAGCTGGCCGCAGGGGATCGCCGAGCCCGAGCCCGAGCCGTCCGTGCCGCCCGCGACGACGCTGTCCTACCAGGGCACCAACTGGGTCACCGTGACGCTCGACGCCCAGGTCACGGCACCCGCCACCCTCGCCCGCACCGAGTACCGGGTCGACGGCGGTGCGTGGACCGCCTACGACGGTCCGTTCCGGCTCAAGCGCGCCGACCGGCAGACGCTCGGCTACCGCAGCGTGGACTCGACGGGCGCGGTCGAGGAGGAGCGGTGCGTGACCTTCGGACCCGGTGGTGGGCGGGTCGACGTCGTCGTCGCGCCGGACGAGGTCTGCGGCACCTGATCCGCGACGGGTGCGGGCGGTGCGGCCGGGTCAGCGACCCAGCCGCTCCGCCTGCCACTCGTGGATGCCCGTGACCCACTCCCATCCCTCCGGCGCGGACGGCCCGGTGCGGGGGTGTCGGGGTCCCCGCCGTCCCGCAGGGCGTGCACGTCGGCCCGGTCGAGGGCACCGCCACCGCCCGCCCACCGGCGTACGGCGCGCCCGCCGCGCTCACGACGGGGTGCCGACCACCGACGTCCCGGTCCTCGTGACCGTGTAGGTGACCTGGGCGCCGCTCCAGAAGTGGAACGTCAGCGTCACGGTGCCGTCGTGGACCTCGGCGAAGAACTCCGGGGTCAGCAGGATCGTCCCGGTCGCGGGGTCGGGCCGGAAGGAGCTCCAGAACTCCTTGTACGACGTCCACGACGGCGGCCCGGCGTTGGAGCCGTCGGCGTAGCGGGCCTCCATGGTGGCCAGCCGGTCCCCGCGGAGCTCCGCCGGGATCGCGAACGACGCGGTCGTGCCCGTCGCGGCGGCCAGGACCGGGGTGTCGGCGGTGACGACGTGGATCTCCCACGGCACGCCCTGGGAGAAGCGCACCTCGAGCGTCGCCGCGACGCCGTACCGCCGCTCGCCGGCCAGGCGGGTCAGCGCGGGGGCCGACAGGGTGAGGCGCTCGCCGTCGAGCGTGTAGTCGGTGCCGCGCACCAGCTCGGTGCCGTCGTGCCAGAGCCCCTGGAACGTCGTCCCGTTCGGGTTGAGGGTGAGCGACCTCGCGGTGACCGGGCCGCCGCCCGGCAGGTACAGCTCGTCCGACGACGCCGTCCCGGACCGCTGCGTCCAGCTCGCGCGCATCATGGCGTGCACGCCCTCGTCACGCCAGGTCAGCGCGTTGCGGTCGAGGAACTGCCCGGCGTCCCACACCATCGTCGTCAGCCCGCGGGTCCGGGCGTGGTGCCCGACGGCCTCCAGGTACTTGAGGAACTCGCCGCGCTCGATGATCCCGGGGCGTGTGTGGTCCCACGCCAGCAGGGCCCACTCGCCGATCACGACCGGGACCCCGCGCTCGACGAACGTGTCGGTCACCCGGTCGAACGAGCTGACCAGGTCCTGCTCGACCTCGGTGCTGTAGCGGGTGCCGCCGGCGATGTTCACGCTGAACGGCCACCACCCGTAGAAGTGCACGGTCGCGGCGAGGTTCGGGTCGTCGAGCCGGTCGATCGTGGCGGCCAGCGCGTCGAGCCGGGGCTGCTCGCTGCTCGTGTGGAGGGTCGGCAGCACCAGCAGCCGGGTGGCGTTGCCGCCACCGGTCGCCCGCACCCGCTCGACGAAGTCGGTGTTGAGCTCCTGGACGAGGACGTCGCCCTGCTCGTCCGTGACGCCGGCGAACTGGGGCTCGTTGAGGCTCTCGAGGGCGAGCCGCGAGGAGCGGTCGCGGAACGTCACGGCGATCTGGTCCCACAGCGCGCGGTACCGGGTGAGGACGGCCTCGCGGTCCGTCGGGTAGTCGTCGGCCCACTGCCAGGAGTCGTGGTGCAGGTTGAGCATCACGTAGAAGCCCTCGTCGAGGGACCAGTCCACGATCTGCTCGACCCGTGCGAGCCACGCCGGGTCGATCGTGTGGTCGGGCGCCGGGCCGACGTGGTCGGTCCACGTCACGGGGATGCGGATGCTGTTGTACCCCTCCGAGCGGACGTGGTGCAGCAGCTCGCGCGTCGTCAGCGGGTTGCCCCAGGCGGTCTCGTCCGGGATCGCGTCGAGGGTGTTGCCGAGGTTCCAGCCGGGCTGCATGGCGGCGACGGTCGCCATCGCGTCGGCGGGCTGCGCCGACGGGCTCGGACGCGGCGACGTCGTCGGCGTGGGTGACGGCGTGGTGGGCGTCGGTGCGACGGTGGGCGACGGCGAGGGGTCGAGGGTCGGCGTGGGCGACGTGCCGACCTGACCCGTGCAGGGGACGCCGTTCAGCGTGAACGCCGTGGGCGCCGGGTTGCTGCCGGCCCAGGAGCCGAGGAACCCGAACGACACGGACCGGCCGGTCGCGAGGGCGGCGTTGTACGGCGCGTTCGTCGCGACGACCTGGTCCCCGGTCGCCGTGGTGGTCGCGTTCCAGGCCTGGGTCACGCGCTGGCCCGACGGGAACGTCCATGCCAGGCGCCAGCCGTCCAGGGCGTCGCCGAGGTTGGCCACGGTGACGTCGGCGGTGAACCCGCCCGGCCACTGCGACGTCACGGTCCAGTCGACGCGGCACCCGGCAGCGCCCTGCGCTGTGCCCGCCGTCGCCGTCCCGCCGGCCAGCAGCGCGACCAGGGCGACGGCGACCGGGGTGACGCGGCGACGCAGGCGTGCGTGCCAGGGAGCAGTGGTCACGGGTCTCTCCTCGGTGCCGTCGCCCGCCGGCGCCCCGGTCGCCTGCCTGGGAACGATCACACCGGCCACGACCGACCGTCGCAGACAGCGCTTGCCGGCGCACTGCCCGAAACGCTTCGTCGGTCCGGGACGCCGACGAGGCCGCCCGGGTGCGGGGACGCCGCAGACCCACCGGGGGATGCCGGGGCCGCGACGTCGAGGGGCGCGCGGCGTCAGGCCTCCGGCTGCGCGTCGCCGGTCTCGGCCGTCAGCGGCAGCTCCCGCACGGCGCGGAACTCCCGCCGCTGCCCGTCCACCGGGTCGGTGAACCGGACCTCGGCGGCCAGCAGCTGCAAGGGCTCGCGGAAGTCGTCGAGGTCGATCTCGCGCTCCACCGGGTAGAGCGGGTCGCCGACGATCGGGATCCCCAGGCCCGAGAGATGCAGGCGGAGCTGGTGGGTGCGGCCCGTGAGCGGTGTCAGCCGGTAGACCCCGAGCCCGTCGACCTCGCGCTCCAGCTCGACGTGCGTCAGCGCGTTGACCGGGGCGTCGGGGACCACCTCGGCGTGCGTGGTCCCGCGCACCTTGCGCAGGTGGTTCCGCACCACCGTCGGCAGCTCGAGGTCGGCACGCAGCGGCGCGAGGGCGCGGTACGTCTTGTCGATGGCGCGGCGCTCGAACGCCGTCTGGTACGCCCCGCGCCAGCGACGCTCGGTGGCGAGCATGAGCAGCCCGGAGGTGTTGCGGTCGAGGCGGTGCAGCGGCGAGAGCTCCGGCAGGTCCAGCTCCGCGCGCAGCCGCACGACCACGCTCTGCACGATGTGCCGCCCGCGGGGGATGGTCGACAGGAACGGTGGCTTGTCGACGACCACGAGCCGCTCGTCGCGGTGCACCACGTGGATCGTCCCGGGGACCACGGGCTCCTCGCGCAGGACGCGGTGGAACCACACGTGCCGCGCGGGGACGAACGGGTCGTCGTCCCGCAGCGCGCGCCCGTCCTCGTCGACGAACTCGCCCGCGGCGAGCATCCCGGCGACGTCGACGTGCGTGGGCAGCCGGTGACGCAGCCAGGCGCCCATCGTGGGCCACGCCGCGGGGACGCCGCGGGCGGGGGGCGGGGTGCACAGGCGGGCCGCGTCGAGGCCGTGGCGTGCCGGGAGGGGGGAACGGGGTGGCACGCGTCGATGGTACGAGGCCGTCGTCGTGCGGCGGACGGGCGCCGGCCGGCGGCTCGTGCTCAGGCGCCCAGGGGCGGGATGTTCTGGTTGTGGTGGAAGACGTTGTGCGGGTCCCAGGCCGTCTTGACCTCCTGCAGCCGCGCGAACGTCGCCGCGTCGTACGCCCGTCGCACGCCGCCGGCACCCTCGGCGCCGAGCGCGTTCACGTACGCGCCGACGCTCCACGGCTCGATCGTCGCGGCGAGCCGCCGGCAGGTCGCGACGCGGTGCTGGTCGTCGGCCGGGTCCTGCCACTGGGCGCCCGCGCCGTACTCGAACCACGCGTCGCGGTGCGCGAAGGCCGTCGCGCCCGGGTCGATCTCCGCGATCGCACCGCCGTAGGCGACGAGGTCCGCCGCGCCCACCTCCGCCTCGGCATGGGCCAGGAACGCCTCGAGCCCGGCGTCCGGCAGGTCGCGCACGTAGTGGCTCTTCATGTACCGGCGCCGGCCGAACGACGTGTGGACGTCGGAGCGCCGTTGCAGGTCCACGTAGCTCGACGGCGTCACCCGCCGAGCCAAGCTGGGCCCGAGCCCGTCGAGCCGGGCCAGCCACGGCTCGGCGTCGGCGGGTGGGCCCACCCGCACGAACCCGAGGGTGAGCAGGCCACCGGCGCGCACCGTGGCGGTGTGGGTGACGGACCGGGGCGCGACCTGCGCGAGCGCCAGCCACGTCCCCAGCGCGTCGAGCGCTGCCGCCGGGTCGAGGTCGACCTCCGCGGCGAGCGCCTGCGTGCCGACGTCGTGCAGCGTCAGGTCGAAGCGTGTGACGACGCCGAAGTTGCCGCCGCCCCCGCGCAGCGCCCAGAACAGCTCCGGGTGCTCCTCGGCGGTGGCGCGAACGAGGTCGCCGTCGGCGGTCACCACCTCGTACCCCAGGGCGTTGTCGCAGGTCAGGCCGTGCATGCGGGCGAGCCAGCCGACACCCCCGCCCAGCGCCAGGCCGCCGATCCCCGTGTGGGAGACGATGCCGGCGGTCGTCGCCAGGCCGTACGGCTGCGCCGCCGCGTCCAGCGCCCCGAGGAGGGCCCCGCCCTGCACCTGCGCGGTGCGGGCCCCCGGGTCCACGACGACGCCCCGCATCCCCGCCAGGTCGATCATCAGCCCGCCGTCGGGCACCGCGTGGCCGGCGGCGCTGTGGCCGCCGCCCCGCACGCCCAGCGGCAGCCCGAGGTCGCGCGCCACGCGGACGGCCGTGCGGACGTCGTCCGGGTCGGCGCACCGTACGACGTACGCGGGCCGGCGGTCGACGGCACCGTTCCACACCGTGCGCGCGGCGTCGTACCCGGCAGAACCGGGGACGAGCACCTCTCCGGTGAACCGGGCGGGAAGCGGCGCGACGGACATCTCACCACTGTCGCGCCGTCGGGCATCTCTGCCAAGGCCCTTCGACAACGCGACACGGCCGC
Organism: Cellulomonas wangleii; assembly: GCF_018388445.1. Lineage (NCBI taxonomy): Bacteria > Bacillati > Actinomycetota > Actinomycetes > Micrococcales > Cellulomonadaceae > Cellulomonas > Cellulomonas wangleii. Next base: position 3,957,710 of record NZ_CP074405.1, on the reverse strand, counting down.
ACGCGCGACAGCGGCGCCGCACCCGAAGGTGCGGCGCCGCCGTCATGTCCCGGCCACCGGCCGGGGTTCAGCTCAGGAGCAGGTGAGGGAGGTCGGCGACGGGGCGTTGCCGTTCCCGATGAACCCGAAGGTCGTCGACTGCCCGGCCCCGACGGAGCCGTTGTAGGGCGCGTTGCTCACGACGTTGCCGGAGACCACGCCGTTCCACACGTTGTTCGTGGAGACGCCACCCGGCAGGGTCACCCGCCACCCGTTGAGGGACGACGAGCCGGCCGTCACCGTGACCGTGCCCTGGTAGCCACCGGGCCACGCGTTGGCGATGGTCAGTGCGGCGGAGCAGCTGCCCGTCACCGGCGGCGGGGTCGTCGGCGGCGGGGTCGTCGGCGGCGGCGTGGTGGGCGGCGGGGTCGTGGGCGGGGGCGTCACCGGCGGCGGGGTCGTCGGCGGCGGCGTGGTGGGCGGCGGCGTGGTCGGGCTCGCCGCGTTCAGCGTGTTGAGCACCGAGGTGTACGCCTGCTTCTTGTTGCCGTTGCCGTCGAACAGCAGCGGGGTGCCCGAGGCGCGCCACGAGTCCGTGTCACGCACGCCCCACACCGTGATGCCGGTGCAGCGGGCGACGTTGAGGCAGGCCTGGGTCACCTTGCGGAAGTTCTCGGCCTGCGCCGAGCCGGAGCCCTCGATGTCGAGCTCGGTGATCTGCACGTCGACGCCGAGGGCGGCGAAGCTCTCGATCGTCGTCTGGTAGTTGGCCGGGACCGGGCTCTGCGGGTTGAAGTGCGACTGCAGGCCGACGCAGTCGATCGGGACGCCGCGCTGCTTGAAGTCACGGACCATCCGGTAGACGCCCTGGGTCTTGGCGTGCGACCAGTCGTCGATGTTGTAGTCGTTGTAGCAGAGGATCGCGGCCGGGTCGGCGGCGCGCGCGGCGCGGAAGGCCACCTCGATCCAGTCGCTGCCGGTGCGCTCCAGGTTGGAGTCGCGGCGTCCGCCGGAGCTGCCGTCGGCGAACGCCTCGTTCACGACGTCCCAGGCGTAGATCTGACCCTTGTAGTGCGTCGCCACCTGGGTGACGTGGTTGACCATCGCGCTGCGCAGCGCGGAGCCCTCCATGCGCTTCATCCACTCCGGCTGCTGGGAGTACCACGCGAGCGCGTGCCCGCGGACCTGCTTGCCGTTCTGCTTGGCCCAGTTGAGGATCCGGTCGCCCTGGCTGTAGTTGAACTGGTTCTGGTTCGGCTCCGTCGCGTCCATCTTCATCTCGTTCTCGGCCGTGATCATGTTGAACTCACGGTTCGCGATGGTCACGTAGGTCGAGTCGCTGAGCTTGTTCGCGGCGATCGCGGTGCCGAAGTAGCGGCCGCTCTGGGCGGCGGCCTCCTGGAGCGTCGAGCCGGCGGCCTGCGCCGGGATGGCCGCGGCGGCCGTCACCGCGAGCGCGACGATCGCGATGGCGGAGGCGCCGCGTGCGACCAGGGGGCGCCCGCGTCGGAGCTGGGGTGGGGGGGTCATCGTTCCTCCTTGATGAGCCGATGGCCGGGTCGTCAGCGAGCCGGTCGGCGGACGCCCCACTCTTCGACCACCCGATGGGCCCGTCAACGCACGTAAACGCTTCACGTTTCGGTGGGCGCTCCGATAGTGCGCGGCGTGGCCACTGCGGCCGGCGGGCGGCCCGGGTGTCGGTCCCCGGTGGCATCGTCGGTGCCATGGACACCGACCCGAAGGCCACGCTGCACCGCGTGCTGCGCCGCCAGCGCGACGGCCTCGTCGGCAAGCTCGACGGGCTCGACGAGTACGACGTCCGGCGGCCCCTGACGGGCACCGGCACCAACCTGCTGGGCCTGGTCAAGCACGTCGCGAGCGTGCAGGTCGAGTACCTCGGCCTGGTCTTCGGTCGCCCGAGCCCGCTCGAGCTGCCCTGGTCCGCCGAGACCGCCGAGCGCGACGCGGACCTCTGGGCCACGGCGGACGAGAGCCGCGAGGCGATCCTCGACGTGTGGCGGCACTCCGCGGAGCACGCGGACGCGACCGTCGAGGCGCTGCCGCTCGACGCCGTCGGCGAGGTGCCGTGGTGGTCCGAGCCCCGGGCGACGCTCCACGAGGTCCTGGTGCACCTGGTCGGCGAGGTCGCCCGGCACGCGGGGCACGCCGACGTGCTGCGCGAGCAGCTCGACGGCGCCACGGGCCTGGTCGCGGGGGACCCGAACGTCCCGGACCGCACGGCGGACGAGTGGGCGGCGTTCCGCGGGCGCATCGAGCAGGCGGCGCGGGAGGCGGCGGGACGCTGACGGGCTCAGCCGCTGTGGTCGCCCTCGGCCGCGTCGTCCCGGACCGCGCCCCCGACCCCGGCGTCCCCGACCCCGGCGTCCCCGACCCCGGCGTCCCCGATCCCGTCGCCCCCGACCCCGGCGTCCCCGGTCAGGGCGTCGAGGCCCGCAGCGCGTCGGCCACCGCCTCGAACGCGGGCTTCACCGCGAGGTCCTCGTCCAGGACGGTGGCGGCACCCTCGCCCGGCGACCAGCTGGGGACCCACGAGTAGCGGTCCGTGACGCCCCACAGCGTCAGGGACGTGCAGCGCTCGACGGCGACGCACGCGGCGACCGCACGCCCGTAGTAGTCGACCTGCGTGGCGACGTCGTCCGGCTCGGCGCGACCGTCCGCGTCCACGGGGACGCGGACGTCGAGCTCGGTGATCGCGACCTCCAGACCGAGGTCGGTGAACCGGCGCAGGTTCGTCTCGAGGTCGTCGGGGAACGGGTACTGCGTGGACAGGTGCCCCTGCACGCCGAACCCGTGCAGCGGGGCACCGGCCGCCAGCAGCTCCTGCGCGAGCGCGAGGTACGCGTCGGACTTGGGTCCGACCGCCTCGACGTTGAAGTCGTTGAGGTACAGCACGGCGTCGGGGTCGGCCTCGTGCGCCCAGCGCAGCGCGTCCGCGACGATCGCGGTGCCGAACCGCGCGAGGAACGGGTTCTGCTCGGTGCGCAGCACGCCGTCGTCGTCGAAGATCTCGTTGGCGACGTCCCAGTGCACGATCCGGCCCGCGTACCGGCCGACGACCGTGGTGATGTGCTCCTGCAGGAGGGCGCGCAGCTCGTCGTCCGTGAACGTGCCGGTGGTCAGCCAGCGCGGGTTCTGCGAGTGCCACAGCAGGGTGTGGCCGCGCACCTGCTGCCCGTTCTCCTCGGCGAAGTCGATCACCGCGTCGGCGCCCTCGAACCGGAACTCGTCGCGCGTGGGGCGCAGGAACTCCCACTTGAGCTGGTTCTCGTGCGTCAGGGACGAGAACTGCTCGGCGATCACCGCGCGGTAGGCGTCGTCGCTGCCGAACGGGTCGGGGTAGCCCGACGCGGCGAGGTGGCCGCCGCCGGCGACGGCCACACCGATCGCCAGGCCGTCGCGGGGCAGGTCGCGCAGCGCGACGTCCGGCGCGGCGGCCTCCGGCGTGGTGGAGCTGGGCGACGGCGTGGGGCCCGGGTCGGCGGTGGCCGTGCAGCCGCCGAGGGCGAGCGCGGCGACGGCGCCGAGCGCGGCCCCGGGCAGGACGAGCCTCGTTGCTCTCATGGAGCGGGATCGTACGGGCTGCCCGCGTGCCGACGTGCGTCCTGCTCGCGGGCGCGCGAGGCTCGGACGCACCGCCGTCCCCGTCCCGAGGAGCACCGTTGCTGCGAGCAGAGCAGGTCACCGACGCCGTCGCCTACCACGGGGAGGGGCCGTGCTGGTCGCCCACCTGGGGCGGGCTGCGCTGGGTGGACATGCTGGCGGGCGACCTGCTGACCCTGCGGGACGACGGGTCCGTGGATCGTCTGCACGTGGGCGACGTCGCCGCGTTCGTGCGGCCGCGCAGCCGCGGCGGGTACGTGGTGGGGCTGGAGCGCGGCATCGCCCTGGCGGACGCACCCGACGGTCTGCCGGTGCCGCAGCCGGAGCTGTGGTCGGACACCGGCGTGCGGATGAACGAGGCCGGCTGCGACCCGTGGGGCGTGCTGTACGCGGGGTCGATGGCGTACGACGCGCGGCCCGGCGGCGCGACGCTCTACCGGATCACGCCGGACGGGCAGGTGGAGGTCGTGCTGGACGACGTGACGATCTCCAACGGGATCGACTTCTCGCCCGACGGCACCCTGGCCTACTACGACGACACCGCGACGGGCCGGACCGACGTGTTCGACGTCGTCGACGGGCGCCTGACGAACCGCCGCCCGTTCGTCACCGGGACCGACGAGAGCCCCGACGGGCTGGTCGTCGACTCCGCGGGCAACGTGTGGGTCGCGCTCAACGGGGACGGTCGTGTGCGCTGCGTCTCCCCGGACGGGCGCACGCTCGCCGAGGTGGAGCTGCCGGTGCGGCTGGTCACGGCGTGCACCCTGGGCGGACCCGACCTGCGCGACCTGTACGTGACGACGTCGCGGGAGAACCTGGACGACCCGGAGCCGGCGGCCGGTGCGCTGTTCCGGGTCCGGGTCGACGTGCCCGGGCGCCCCGTGCTGCCGTTCGGCGGCTGACCGCCCGGGTGCGGCCGGACCGCGCAGGGCCCGGTGAACTTCACCCGCCACGCGCGCGACCTGCGACGACGCGCACTCCCCGGCGTCCGACCCGGCTTGTAGGGTGCCCGGCGTGACCTCCCCGGCCCCGCTGACGAGCGCCGTGCGGCAGGCCGCCCTGCGGCTGGCCACCTGGTTCGTGACCGCCGCGTACCGCCTGTACCGGCTGCACCCCGCGCTGTGGCGGTTCACCGCCCGCAACTACCACCCGGCCATGGAGCGGTTCGCGCGGCTCAACGCGTGGATGATCTGCCAGCACGCGTACCTGGACGTCCCGGCGTACCGGCACCACGTCGAGGAGGGCGGGTTCCGGTTCCGGTGGTGGGACCTGACCGCCTACCGTCCGACGTCCAAGCACGGGTACGTCGACCGGTACCCCGAGGACCTGCGGTGCTGGGACGGCCTGATCGAGACCGTCGGCACGGTGGTCGACGAGTCCAGCGGGTCGTCGGGCACGCCGTACAACTGGATGCGGTCACGCCGCGAGCTGGCGACCGTGCACAAGAACGTCGCGGGGTACGTGACGTCGCTGTTCGGCACACGCCGGCTGTTCGCGATCAACGCGTTCTCGATGGGCGCCTGGGCCACGGGCACCAACACGGGCATCGCGATGTCGCGCATCGCGATGGTGAAGAACACCGGCCCCGACATCGACAAGATCGTCGACACCCTGCGGCACTTCGGCCCCGGGTACACGTACCTGGTCTGCGCGTACCCGCCGTTCCTCAAGCACCTGCGCGACCGGCTGGACGCCGACGGGTTCGACTGGGACGCGTACGACCTCAACGGGTTCGTCGGCGGGGAGGCGCTCACCGAGGGGCTGCGCGACTACCTCGAGGACCGCTTCGGCCGCGTGTACTCCGGGTACGGCGCGTCCGACCTGACCATCGGCATGGCGGGGGAGAGCGACCTGGCGGTGTGGGTGCGTCGCACGCTGGCCGCGGGCGGGCCGCTGCGCGACGCCGTGCTGGGCCCGGACGAGACCCGCACGCCCATGGTCTTCCAGTACAACCCGCTCGAGACGTACATGGAGACCACCCCGGACGGCCGGCTGCTCGTCACGCTGAACTCGGCCGACATCATGAGCCCCAAGCTGCGGTACGACATCGGCGACGAGGCGCGGATCGTCACCTTCGACCGGCTCAAGGCCGCCATCGCGGAGCTGCCCGAGCCGGCGCGTGACCGCCTGGCGTTCGGGTTCGAGCGCGCCCACGCGATCCAGCGGATGCGGCTGCCGTTCCTGCTGCTCTACGGGCGCAAGGACTCGACGGTGTCCTACATGGGCGCCCACCTCTACCCGCTGGACGTCGAGAACGGCCTGTACCTCCACAACCCGCACGCCGCCGCGATCGAGTCGTTCAAGCTCGCGCTGGTCGACGTCGGGGAGCACGAGCAGCGCCCCGCGATCCACCTGCAGCTGCGGGCGGACGCCGACCTGGACGACGCGGCCCGTGCGGACCTCGCGACACGGGCGGCCGCGGGGGTCCTCGACCACCTCGCCTCGGTGTCCCGGGACGTGGCGCAGTCCCTCGAGGAGGACCCGACGGCCGCCGACCTGCGCGTCCACGTGCACGACCACGGCACCGGCCCGTTCGTCGGCGGGCAGACGAAGATCAAGAACGTCTACCTGGTCGACGCGGGCGACCGGGACGCCACGACGGCGCACCCGACGGCGGCGCACCCGACACCCCCGGCCCGCGCCTGATGCGCTCGCGCGACTTCTCCCGGGCGCCGGTGCAGGCCCGCGCGCAGGCGCTGGCCGTCGTCGAGCGCCCCGGCGGGGACCTGCGCTGGGTCGGTCGTGCACGACGCGCGGCCCGCTCGGCGGCCGGTCACGTGTGGACCGCCGGCGTGCGGGCGCGCGACGCCGACGGCCGGCGCGTGCGCGGGCTCGTCGTCTGCTTCGCCACGCCCGCGCACGCCGACGCGTTCGCGGCCGGAGCGGACCCGGTGCAGGACCGCGCGCGCGTGTTCCGCGCCGAGCCCGAGGGCTACACCAACGGCGTGTGGCGGGCCGAGGGCGACACCATGGCGCACATCGAGCGGTTCACGGCGCTGAGCAGCGAGGCGTCGCGCGGGCGCACCCCGCCGGCCGTGGCACCGGCGCCGCCGCGACGGGCCGCGCGCACCGCCGACGACCCCCCGGACCGACGGGGCGAGCACCGGGGGGACGGGGACGCCCGGGCGGCCTGCACCCCGGCGCGCGGCGGGGCGATGTTCCTCGGCGCCACCCGCTACCGCGGTCCGCACTCGTGGGCGGTGCTGTCGCGCGAGTGGTACCCCATGGTCGCGGCGATGCGCCGCATGCGCGGGCACGTGTGGCACCGGGTCTACTGGGAGCCGCCGTTCACGCTGGGGACGATCGCGTTCTTCACCGACCGCGACGCGCTCCTGCTGTTCGCCCGGCTGCCCGCGCACCGGCGGCTCATGACGTGGATCACCCGGGACCGCCGGCACGGCACCGGCGGGTACATCCGCGTGCACGTCGCCGCCGACGCCTCCGGGGGTGCCGCGTGAGCGGCCTGCGCGTGGAGCCGGTCACCTCGCGCGCCGACCTGCGCGACTTCGTCGACCTGCCGCTGCGGTTGCACCCGCGCGAGCTGGCGGTGCCGCTGCTCGCCTCGACGGTGCGGGCGTGGTGGCGCGGCACGTCCCCGCACCCCGAGCCGGTCGAGCTGCTGCTGGTGCGCGACGGCGCAGGACGGGCGGTCGGACGCACGACCGTCCACACCGACGCGCGCCTCGACGCCCGCCTGGGCGCGCCGTCGCTGCTGTTCGGCGCCACCGAGTTCGCCGACGCGCCCGCGGCGGCCGCGCTCGTGCGCGCGCTCGAGGACCGTGCGACCGGCCGCACCCAGCTCTTCGGGCCCGTCTCGCTGCTGCCCAACCAGTCGGGCGGGGTCATCACCTCGGGGTTCGCTGCCCGCGGGTTCGTGGACTCCCCGTGGAACCCCGCGCACGTGCCGGCGACGTACGAGGCGCTGGGTTTCGAGCGCTGGGGCGAGGCGGACACGTGGGCGGTCGACGTGGCCGCGGCGGCGCGCGACGGGATGCCGTCGGAGGCGGAGTGGGTGGCGGCCGGGCTGCGCCTCGAGCGCGGCCGGCGCTCGCAGGTGGGACGGCTGGTGCCCGAGGTTCTCGCGGTGCTCAACCGGTCCTTCGCAGCGCTGCCGTACTACACGCCCATCACGGACGCGGAGATGGCGTTCGCGACCGACGGGCTGGGCCACCTGGTCGACGAGGACCTGCTGCTGCTGGCCCGTGATGCCACGACGGGTGAGCTGGTCGCGTTCGTGCTGGTGGTGCCCGACATCACGGCGTTCCTGCAGCGCGTGGGCGGGCGGCTGGGCCCGCTGCAGCAGCTGCGGCTGCTGGCGACCCGGCACCGGTACCGGCGCGACGCGGTCCTGGTCATCCAGGGCACCGAGCCCGACCGTCAGGGCCAGGGGGTGCTGACGCTGCTGTCCCGCACGCTGCAGGCGCACCTCGCGCGGGGCGGGTACGGGCGCCTGCGCTCGACGTTCGTCGGCCGCGACAACCCCGCCTCGGCCCGCCAGTTCCAGCGGTTCGGCGGCCGGCCGCTGCACGGCGTGACGTTCTACCGCAGGCCGGTCGCCACCGGCACGACGACCGCCGGTCCGGCGCCGAAGGAGACCCGATGACCTCGACCTCGCGCGCCGGCACCCCCGCCGGCGCCACCCCCGCCGGCGCCACCCCCGACGGCACGACCCCCGCCGGCGCCACCCCCGCGCCGCCGGTCACGGACGACGACCTGCACCGCTGGGTGCGCGTCGCCGGACGTGCGCCGTCCGCGCACAACACGCAGCCGTGGTCGCCGCGCGTCGTGGCCGGCACCGTCGAGGTCGCGGTGGTCCCCGACCGGGTGCTGGCCGCGGGCGACCCGTCGTTCCGCGACCTGCTGCTCTCGCTCGGCGCGTGGGTCGAGTCGTTCGCGATCGCGGCGGCCGCCGACGGCCGGGGGGTGCACGTGGAGCCGACCGACCGGCTCGACCGCCTCGCGGACCTGCCCGTGCGCGGCCCGGCCGACCCGGGGGCGCCCGTCCTGGTGCTGCACCCGCAGGCGGCGCCGTACCCGACGCCCTTCACCCCGGCCGACGTCCGCGGCCGGCGCACGCACCGCGGTCACCTGGACCCGGCCCCCGACCTGCGCACCGACGTCCCCCCGCTGCCCGCGGGGCTCGCGCTGCTCCAGGTGGACGACGCGGCGATGCGGCACCTGGTGCGGCTCGGCGGAGCGTGGACGGCCTCGCGGCGTGCGGTCGCGGCCGAGCTCGTGCGCTGGCTGCGCCTGAGCCCCGCCCACCCGCGCTACGCCCGCGACGGCATGACGGACCGCATGCTGCTGCTGCCGTCACCCCTGGCGCGGCTCGCCGCGCCGCTGACGCGCCGCCCGGCGCTGCACGACGCCGCGCTCACCGCGGCGGGCATCGCCGGCCGCGCGGTCGAGGCCGTCGGTCGCACCCGCCCGCTGCCCGCGCCGCCGGCGCCCGACGAGCCCCTGACCGGTCCGCAGCACCTCGTGCTGGTGGCCCGCACGCCCGGCGTGCGCAGCGGCACCGAGGAGCTCGACGCACGGCTCGGTCTGCCGCCCGCCGACGTCGTCGAGGCCGGGCGCGCGCTGCAGCGCACGTGGCTGCACGCGCACCGCGCGGGCCTGGCCGTGGCACCGCACTCGGAGGTCGTCGACTCCCCGCACGCCGTGGCGGGCCTGCGCCGGCGCCTCGGCCTGCGCCGCACGCAGGTCGCGCTCGCGGTCTTCAGCGTGGGCCGGCCGACCGCGCCCGCACCGGCCTCGCCGCGGCTGACGGACGAACCTGTCTGACGGAGAGCCGGTCAGCGACCCGGGCTGACGGCGAGCCGGGCTGACGGCACCCCGGCCTGACGCCGGGCGGGCACCGGTGGGCACCGTCAGAGCACCGGCGTCCGCGGCCGTCGTCCCCACACCGGCACCCGCTCGGGTCGCGGCCCGAGACCCACGAGGCGTGCCGTCAGCGCGCTGAGCGCGGGGACCCGGCGGAAGAGCCGTGGCCCGCGGTCGGGTGCGACGCCGTCGTGCCCGGCGATCGCCGGTCCGATCGCGCGCGCGTGCATCGCACGCTGCACCCCCTGGACGACCGCGGTGGGCATCCGCCGGCGGGCCTGGACCCGCCCGACCAGGCGCGTGGGGAACGGACCGCGGAACTCCCCCGACCGCAGCGGGCCCGCGAGCAGCCGGGCCGCGGCGATCGCGTCCTGCACCGCGAGGTTGACGCCGACCCCGCCGATGGGCGACATGGCGTGCGCGGCGTCGCCGAGGCACAGCACCCCCGGCGCCGACCAGCGCCGCAGCCGCTCGAGGCGCACGTCGAGGTGCTTGACGTCGTCCATCGAGGCGAGCCGTTCGACGTCGTCGGAGAGCTCCGGCACGAGCTCGGCGACCTCGGCGCGGAACGCCTCGATCCCACGGGCCCGCAGCGCGGCGTCCGTCCCCTTGGGCCCGAGGTACGCCATCTGCAGGTAGCCCTCGCGCGGGATGGTCACGAGCGCGCGGCCGGGGTGGATCCGCGGCACGAGCGCACCGCCCACGGGTCGGCTCGTCGGGACCTTGAACCACCAGACGTCGAACGGGACGGGGAACGCCCGCACGGGCAGACCGACCGCCCGGCGGACCACCGACCAGCGGCCGTCGCACGCCACGACGAGGTCGGCGTGCAGCGTCCCCTCGCCCTGCGGGGTGCGGTAGCGCACGCCGGTGACGCGCCCGCCGGTGCGCACGACGTCCGTCACCTCGTGCTCGCGCAGCAGCGTGAACGTCGGCTCGGCGGCGCCGGCGTCCGCGACGAGGTCGAGCAGGTCCCACTGCGGGACCATCGCGATGTACGGGTACGGCACGCGCAGGCGCGTGAAGTCGACGACGCGCACGGGGTCCCCGCCCGCGGGGTCGGGCAGCGTGATGCCCTCGACACGGGAGTGCGGCAGCGCGAGGAACCGGTCGATGAGCCCGAGGTCGTCCAGCGCCTGCATGGTCGAGGGGTGCACGGTGTCGCCACGGAAGTCACGCAGGAAGTCGGCGTGCTTCTCCAGGACCGTCACCTCGACCCCGGCGCGTGCCAGCAGCAGACCGAGCACGAGCCCGGCGGGCCCGCCGCCGACGACCGCGCACGTCGTGCGTCCCGTGGTGGTGCCGTCCGACGTCATGGGGACCCCCTGTCCTCGCAGGACATCCTGCCCGATCTGCGCGTGCTGTCCAGGTTGGTCCCGGTGGCGCTACCGCCTCGCCGTGGCGCCGGCGCGCTGCCGTCTCACGGGTCCGACGCCCGTGCCGTCGACCGGTCGCGTCCGCCAGGATGTCCGGGTTGTCCGTCCCGTCCCGCCCTGTCGCCCCGACCCGAGGAGAGCCATGCGCACGACCCCGACCGCCGCCGCAGCCGTGCTCTGCGTCGCGATGCTGCTCGGTGCCTGTGGCACGTCGGAGCGGGACGCGGCGGAGCCGACGCCCGCCGCCGCCACCGCGTCGGCGTCACCGACGCCCGCGGAGCCGACCGCCGAGCCCGAGCCGGTCGTCGCGCCGCTGGGGAGCCCGGACAACCCGGCGACGCCCGGCGTCGACACGGTGCCGCTCGGCGCGCAGGGGGCTCCCGTCTACCAGGTGGCGCTCTCGCCGGCCGACTTCGCCGCGGGCGACGTCGTCACCGGCTACTTCGAGGGGAACGAGCCCGCCCCGGCGGGGTCCTCGTACGTCCTCCTGCCGGTCAGTGCCACGTACGTCGGGACGGGCGCCGAGCCGGCGCACGCGTGGCTCGACCTCGGCATCACGTTCGTCGCGGCGGACGGTCGCACGTTCGAGCCCAGCATGGCGCTGGTGCCGGGCGACCTGTCGGTGACGCCCGAGCTGGCGACGGGGGAGTCCGCCCAGGGGAGCGTGCCGTTCGTCGTCCCGGACGACGCGCTGACCGGCGGGACGTGGCGGGTCGAGAACCAGTACGTCGGCAGCGGTGGCGAGACGGTGCACTTCACCGCGGTCTGACGGTGCCGCCGCACGGGTGCGCCGGTCGAGCGGTGCACCTGTGCCCCGGCGAGCCTCACGAGGGGTACGCGACCCCTCGGGGCGGTGCCGGGTCCGTCGGCGTGGCGTCGTCCGTGGGCGCACGGTGCCGCACGACCGTCAGCGGCAGCGCGGCCGCGGCGTGCGCCGGGACGGCGGGGCGCACGGGTGCGACGCGAGCCACCCGCCGGTACGGCTCGCCGAGGGCGGGCCGCGGGTCCGGCTCCCCGGCGTTCGGCCACGTCGCGCACGCCCGCTCGGCCTGCGCGGTGATCGTCAGCGACGGGTTGACCCCGAGGTTCGCGGAGACCGCCGACCCGTCCACGACGTGCAGGCCCGGGTACCCGAACACCCGGTGGTACGCGTCGACGACACCCGTGGAGGCGTCCGAGCCGATCGCGCAGCCGCCGAGGAAGTGCGCCGTCATGGGGACGTCGGCGACCTCCCCGAGCGTGCTCATGGGGATGCCGTCGAGGTGCCGGGCCATCGCCCGGTAGGCGGCGTTGGCCTGCGGCAGCCACGTCGGGTTCGGCTCCCCGTCGCCGCGGGTCGACGTCAGCCGCCACCGGCCCGTCCACGTGCGGCGCGGGCGCACGGTGAGCGAGGCGCCGCCGGTCTGCATGACGAGGCCGATGACCGAGCGGTCCGACCACGTCCGCAGGCCGCTGAGCACGGACACCGCGTGCCCCGGGTGCCGCACGACCTGCCCGATCCAGCGCACCCAGCGCGGTACGCGCCCGCCGCCGTCGGTGAGGACCGTGCCGAGCAGGCCCATGAGGTTGGACCCGCGCCCGTACCGGACCGGCTCGATGTGCGTGCGCTCGTCGAGCCACACCGAGGACGTGATGGCCACGCCGCTGTTGACGCGCGGCCCGCGGGCACCGGGCCGGCGGGCGGCGCCGCCGAGCGCCTCGGAGTTGGTGCGCGTCAGGTGCCCGAGCCGGTCGGACAGGTGCGGCAGCGTCCCGTCGGCCTTGAGGCGGTGCAGCAGCTCCTGGGTGCCCCAGGCCCCGGCGGCGAGGACGACCTGGTCCGCGGCCAGGGTGGTGCGGGGGCGCCGCCGCCCGGTGGGGACGGTGACGACGTCCCAGCGGCCGTCGTCGTGCGGGACGAGGGAGACGACGGTCGTGTCCGGGACGATGCGCGCGCCCGCGCGCTCGGCGAGCCACAGGTAGTTCGTCTCGAGGGTGTTCTTGGCCCCGTGCCGGCAGCCCGTCATGCACTGCCCGCACTCCAGGCAGCCGCGACGCCCGGGGCCGGCGCCTCCGAAGAACGGGTCCGGCACCGGTGCGCCGGGCTCGCCGAACACGACGCCGACCGGCGCGAGCCGGAACGTCCCGGCGACGCCGAGCTCGCGCGCGGCCGCGCGGACCACCTCGTCGGCGGGCGTGAGCGTGGGGTTCTGCACCACCCCGAGCATCCGCTGCGCCTGGTCGTAGTGGGGGGCCAGCTCGTCGCGCCAGTCCGTGAGGGCCGCCCACTGCGGGTCGCGGTAGAAGTCGTCGGACTCCGGGCGGTAGAGCGTGTTGGCGTAGACCAGGGACCCGCCGCCCACCCCGGCCCCGGCCAGCAGCACGACGTCCGGCAGCACGTGGATGCGCTGGATGCCGCGGCACCCCAGCCGCGGTGCCCACAGGAACCGGCGGACGTCCCACGAGGTGCGCGGCAGGGTGTCGGGGGTGAACCGACGGCCGGCCTCCAGCACGGTGACCCGGTAGCCCTTCTCCGACAGGCGCAGCGCCGCGACCGAGCCGCCGAACCCGGAGCCCACGACGACGACGTGCGGGGCGTCGGGGCTCGTCATCGAGCGCACCTCCGGTGGTGTCGCAGCAGGTCGGAGGCCCGACGATAGCCGCGCCGGGCGTCATGGCCGTGGCGCGACGCACTGCTGCACCCGCGGGGCGCGGGTCAGGTGGGTCCGGCCGTGCCCGGGTCGTCGAGCAGCTCGTGGACGACGACGCCCGCCCACCACCGCTCGACCTCGTCCGGCGTCCAGCCGCGGTGGGCGGTGAGGTCCGTCCACGCCTCGAGCGTGCACACGGCGGCGTAGCGGTCCACGGCCCGCTGCGGGTCGAGGCCCTCGCGCAGCGTGCCCGCGGGCCACGACGTGAACGCCGTGAGCCGCGCGTGGTCCCCGCGGCGGGCTCCCTCGCGGGCGAGCTCGGCCAGCTCGGGCTCGGGGGCCTCGCGCAGCGCACGCAGCAGGTCACCCGAGCGCTCGTACAGCCGACGGTCGAACGCCACCGAGATCTCGAGCTGGCGGGCGTGGTCGCCGTCGGCGGCACCGAGGTCGGCCGCGACCTGCGCCGGGTCCGCGGCCAGGTCCGCGGCGTCCATGAGCGCCGTCGCGAGGCCCTTCTTGTTCCCGTACACGGCGTACACCGTCGGCACCGACACCCCGGCCGCCGCGGCGACGTCCCGCACCGTCGTCCCTGCCCAGCCGCGTGCGACGAACGCCTGCCGGGCGGCCTGCGCGATGCGCGTGCGTGTCTCGTCGGCCTGCGCGGTGCGCAGCAGCGACTCGTAGCGACGCGGGCTGCGGTCGTCGGACATCTTGTCCTCCCGGGTTGAACGTGCTTATATCGAATATATCAACGTTCGGGAGGCGTCATGACAGCCACCGGTCGGGCGAGCGGCGCGGCGGGCCTCGGCTTCGTCCTCCTCCTCGTCGTCGCGAACCTCGTCCTCACCTCGGCCGGCCTGCCGCTGCCGACCGACACCTCGACGCTGCCTGAGCTCGGCCGCGCCCACGCCGACGGCGTCGACGCGCTGCGGCTCGCCTCCGCGCTCATGCCCGCAGCCTGGCTGCTCGCGACCGTCTTCGCCGCCGGGCTCGCCGTCGAGTCGTGGCACTCGCCGGCGCGGCGCACGTGGGCGCTCGTCGGGCTCGGCGGGGTGCTCGCCCAGTGCGCGACCTTCGCCGTCGCCGAGGCGGCCCGGCTCGCCGTCGCGGCCGCCGCGCTCGACGGGACGGGCGGCGAGCCGGGCGCGCTCGCGGGCCTGTGGGGGCTGCACCGCGCGGTGTTCGGCTTCAACCAGGTCTTCCTCGCGACGGCGCTGCTCGGGTTCTCCCTCGCCCGGCCCTCGCCACGGGCGCACGCCGCGCTCGGGCTCACGGGTGCCGCCCTCCTGCTCGCGTCCGCCACGGCCGCGCCCTACGGCGTCGGGGGAGCGCAGCCCCTCGCGCTCGCGGGTCTCGCCGGCTGGGTGCTCTGGCTCGGGTGGATCGCGGTGGCCGGGGTACGGCTGCTGCGCACCGGCGCCCACCGTGCCGCCGACCGGTCCGCCGCCGGACGCGTCTGAGCCGGACCTCGCACCACGACCCCGCGCATCCTCCCCGCAGCACCACCGCCGGCCGACCGGCCGGCGGTCCGCACCGCACCGAGAGGACACGCCATGCTCACCACCCAGCTCCTCGGCTACGAGGTCGGCACCGGCCGTCTCGTACCCACCGTCGCGGCCGTGCTCGGCCTCGCCGCCGTCGCCGCGGCCACGCTCGCCGTCTCGCGGTGGCGACGGGCGGCACCCGGCGCGGGAGCCCGTGCGTCCGCCGCCGTCGCCACGGGGGTCCTCGCGGTCGCCGTCGGCGGCGCCCACGCCTCCCAGGCCGCCGGCGGCGTCGGCACCGGCAACGGTCTGGCCGGGGCTGTCGTCGCCGTCGTGCTGGGTGCCGTCGGCGTCCTCGCCGGCGGCGTCGTGCTCGCGGCGCGCGGCGGGCGCACGAGGGCCAGGGGGTGACGACCGGGGCGGCTGCTCGGAGGTGTCGCCGGCTCGGCGTCGCCGCGGCCGCGTGCGGACGACGCGGGCGCCGGCGGGGGGCCCGGTCGGGCCTGATCGGCTGGTCAGCGGGGAGCTGGGACCCGCCGCTCACCCCGGCCCCGGGTCAGAGGTAGCCGCCCGTCGTGGCCTGCGGGGTGGCCTCCTCCTCCACGTGGGCGAGCACCCCACGCAGCACGAGCGTCTCGTACCCGGGCCGACGTACCGCGAGCCACGGGGTCCGCGACATCGGGCACTGGTGGACGCTGACCGTCGCGCCCGGGATCTGCGGGGCGAGGGCGGCGACGTCCTTGGCCGCACCCGTGAGGTGCCGGGTGAGGTAGACGTCCGCACCGCGGCCGCGGATGCCGACGGTGCGCAGGCACGTGCACCGGCTGCACTCCTCCTCGACCGCCGCGCGCTGCCGCTCGACGAGCTGCTGCGTCGCGGTCGCCAGCGGGCGGCGCAGCAGCCGCTGCGCCCCGACGCCGCCGAGGAAGGCCGCGAGCAGCACGAGCGCCCAGGCGACGGCGTCCACCTCGCGGGCGTGCGTGGCGTACAGGTCGGCCAGCAGCCCTTCGGTGACGACCCCCATGACCAGGGCGCCGGCGACGAACCCGACCGCGGCGCCGGTGATCGCCAGCCCGACGCGACGCCGGCCTGCGCCGATGTCCTCCGCCGCGTCCGGGAGCCACCCGCGGATGTAGGCCAGGACCCGCGCGTCCGTCGCCGACAGGCCCGGGGTGTGCGGCAGGCGCCAGCGCTTCCACACGACCAGGCTGACGACGGCCGCGAGCGCCGGCACCCACACCGGCCAGGACGCGAGGATGCCCACCGTGACCAGCACGGCGGCGACGCCGGTAGCGACCAGCCCCGGGAGCCGCTCGCGCCACCACTGCTCGGGCGTCGCCCGGGCGTCACGCAGGGCGACGACCTCCGTGGCGGTGGGGCGCATGGCGACGATCGCCTCGAGCACGAGACGGGCCCCCGCCGGGTCGCCGCGCTCCTCCAGGGCGCGGACCACCTCGACGACGTGCCGCGGCCCGTCCTCGGGTGCGGGAACCAGCTCGACGAGGGTGCGGGCGGTGGCCCCGACGCGTCGCGTCGCCGCGTCGGCGTCGGTGGTGGACCGCGCGAGGGTGTCGACGACCAGCACGCGCCGGGTCAGCAGCGTGGTCCCCGGGGCGATCTCCTTGAGCAGGTGCCAGGTGGCGTCCGCGACCTCGTGCTCGCCGGCGAGCTCGGCCACGCGGGCGAGGAGGTAGCCGTGCGCGACGGCGACGGACCCCTGGAGCCCCTGGCCGAGCCGGTGCAGGGCGCCCAGCGCGTCCGCATCGCCCTGGGCGGCCCGTGCCCCGACCGCGACGACGTCGGCCCAGCTGACGCTGGCGGTGTCCAGGTCGATCTCACCGACGTCACCGAGGATGTCGAGGGCGGCGACCGGGTCGCCGTCGAACAGCGCCGCCCGTGCCCGCGCCGCCCGGGTGTCGTCCTCGGGGCTGAGTCGCGCCTGGCTCTCGACGAGCCCACGGAGCACGTCGAACTCGTCCATCGTGTCGGCCGCGCCCCTCCAGGCACCGAGCAGTGCGTCCGTGTCGATCTGGGGCATGGCCACCGCCTGGTCCCGGGCGGGCGGGCGCCCGCGTGCAGGCACATCCCATCCCGCGCAGCAGGGGTGTGGGGCGACTTCCTGTGTGACGTGGCTCACATCAGGATCGGTTCGGCCTGCTGCCCGGCCCGAGCCCGTGTCCGCCGTCGGCGGGCGCCGGACAGGGCGTCCGGCGCCCGTGAGCAGCGAGGGCCGCGTCAGGCGGGGCCGACGTCCCAGTAGGTCGCCATGGTCGAGAAGTGCGTGGACCGCAGCCGTTCCGGCGCGAGGGTGACCAGCCGCCCGGCGACACGCTCCGTGAGGCGGTCCAGCGTCCGCGCGAGGTGCCGCGGGTCCACCGGCGAGGCGGCGGCCGGGCGGTAGTACGCGAGCGTGACGTGGGGTGTGAAGGGGCCGGACGGGACGATCTCGTCGAGCAGTGCGCGGGCCGCCAGCAGGCGCACGCAGTCCGCCTCGCTCGCGGGCAGCAGGCCGACGACGACGCTCGTGCCGAGCAGGTTGAAGACGGTGGTGAACCGCAGGTCGACCGGCGGCCGGCAGGACAGCTAGTCGCCCCGGTGCCCGGACCCCACGGGGGCCGGGACTGCCGGGCGGGTGGCCCGTCCCAGCACGTGCGGCGACGCGGGCTGCGTGCGACCGGGCGGGAACATGAACCGCTCGAGGTCGTGGATGACGAACCCGGCCGCCGTGATCGCGGCGACCGTGTCGCGGCCGGTGTGGCAGCCGCCGCTGAACAGCGGCCACAGCGTGGCGTCCACGACGCGCTGCACGCGCCGCAGCGTCGGGGTCTGCGCGGCCACGTGCTCGTAGAACCGCAGCTCGCCACCCGGTCGCAGCACCCGGAACGCCTCGCGCAGCGCTGCGGGCGGGTCCCCGACCGAGCAGAGCACGAGCGAGGCGACCACCACGTCCGCCGACGCGTCCGCGAACGGCAGCAGCTCGGCGACCGCGTCGAGCACCCGCACCGGGACGGAGGCGTCCGTGACCCGTCGCTCGGCCCGCCCCCGCAGGTACGGCTCGGGCTCCACGGCGACGACCGAGGTGACGGTGTCGGGGTAGTGCGGGAAGCTCGCGCCGTCGCCCGCCCCCACCTCGACGACCTGCCCGTGCAGCCCCGCCAGGATCCGGCGCCGGTGCGCGGCGACCCCCTGGGCGTCGAGCGTCGGCGACGCGCGGGCGTAGACGCGCGCGAACACCGGGTGGCGGCAGGCGGTCACCCACCCAACGTCGGACCGCGGCCGACCGGTGTCAAGGTCACGGCGGTGCCCGTCCCGGCCGTGCCCGACCGCGCGCGACGTAGGCTCGTGCCGTGGCCACCTTCTCCTCCCTTGCGCGTCAGCACGTCCTCCAGGCGATCGAGGAGTACGACCGCCGGGGGGCCGAGGACTTCCTCGCGGTCTACGGGTTCGCCCCGAACCCCGCGTGGACGATCCAGCACGAGGGCCGCGTGTACGACCTGCCGGCCGTGGTCGGCGTCGCCCACCGCTACGCGACGGGCCGTCTGGCCACGTCGGACGACCTGGCCGGCAGCCTGCCGGTGGCCGGTGCGATCCTGCGCAAGCGGGGCTTCGAGGTGACCGAGCCCGCCGGTGCGTCGACCGCGCGTGCGGTCCGGGCGGCCGCCGCACCCCGCGCCCGCCGGACGACCACGGCCCCCGCCCCCGCCAAGCCGCGCCGGGCGTCGGAGCCGGAGCGCGTCGCCCCGGTCTGCCCGACGTGCTCGATGACGCTGCCCTCGACCGGCGTCTGCGACTACTGCGCCTGACCGCGGGGCGACCGTCGTCGCTCAGGCGGGGGTGATCGGCAGCACGCCGTCCACCAGTGCGCGCAGGTCCTCGCCGCCCTCGCTGGTGGCGACGATCCCGTAGGCCATCCGCACTGCCAGCAGGACGTCCGCGGTGGTGGTGGTCGCGGGGACGAGCCCGGCCCGCTGCGCGCGCGACAGGGTCGCCTCGACCAGCAGGCGCAGCTGGTGGCCGCCGTCGTAGTCGGGCATCGAGCGCCGAGCGTCGACGACCATCTCGACGAACGCCGACTCCTCGACCACCAGGTCGAGCAGGCGTGACCACAGGCGGACGAACGCGTCGGGCGCCTCGTCCTGGGCGATGGCCGTCAGCTCCTCGAAGTGCGTCTCGAAGACCGCGCGGGCGAGGTCGAGGCGGGTGGGGAAGTGCCGGTAGAGCACGCCCTGGCCCGTGCCGGCCTCCTGCGCGATCGCGCTGAGCGGCACGTGGTAGCCGCGTTCGGCGAAGAGGCGGCGGGCGGCGGCGAGGATCGCGCGCCGGTTGCCCGCGGCGGCCGCGGGGCCTCGATTGACGCGCCCCGTGGTTCTGGGCATAGTGGCATTCAACCATCCGGACAACGTTGTCCGGTTTACAGGAGCGAGGGCACGTGTCCGACCGCGAACAGACCTATGACCACACCTACGACGTCGTCGTGGTGGGCACCGGCGCCGCCGGCTTCGCCACCGCGATGGGCGCGATCGACGAGGGACTGAGCGTCCTGCTGGTCGAGAGCACCGACAAGTGGGGCGGCAGCACGGCGATGTCGGGCGGCGGGATGTGGATGCCCGACAACCCGCTGATGCGCCGCGACCGCGTCGGCGACTCCCGCGAGGAGGCGCTGACCTACCTCGAGGCCACCGTCGGCGACGCCGGCCCGGCCACCGACCGCGCCCGCAAGGAGGCGTTCGTCGACGGCGTCGAGGACTTCGTCGTCACCGCCGAGAAGCACGGCATGGTGTTCGCCCGCGCGGCCGACTACCCCGACTACTACCCCGAGCGGCCGGGCGGCAAGATCGGGCGCGCCATCGAGATCGAGCCGCACGACTCCCGCAAGCTCGGGCCGTGGTGGGGCTCGCTGCGCTCGGCGGTGCCGCTGCCCGCCAAGACCGACGACGTGTGGCTGCTCGGTCGCGCCTGGTCCACCCCCAGCGGGTTCGTCCGCGGCGCGCAGCTCGTGTTCCGTGCCCTCGGCGGCGTCGTCACCGGCAAGCGGCTCGTCGGCATCGGCAACGCGCTCGCGACCGCCTTCTGCAAGGCCGTCGTGATCGACGGGCGGGCGCCGATGTGGCTCGAGACGCCCATGGACGACCTGATCGTCGACGACGGCCGGGTCACCGGGATCACCGTGACCCGCGACGGCCGCACGGAGCGCATCCGCGCCACCCGCGGCGTCATGCTGGCCTCGGGCGGCTTCGAGGCCAACGTCGAGTGGCGGCGCAAGCACCACGGGATCGACGGTGCGCCGTCGGGCAACCCCGGCAACGTCGGGCACCCGATCGAGGTCGCGGCCCGTGCCGGCGCGGCGCTCGACCTCATGGACGACGCGTGGTGGGGGGCCTCCATCGCGACGGTCGACGGTGAGCCCGCCTCGTTCATCGTCGGCGAGCGGTCCATGCCGTTCTCGCTGATGGTCGACGCGAAGGGCGCGCGGTTCGCCAACGAGTCCGAGTCCTACGTCGACCTCGGGCACCACATGCTCGAGCACGACAAGGACGGCGCCTACTGGCTCGTCTTCGACGCCCGCCACGGCCGGCGCTACCTGCGCATGTTCGCGATGGACCCCCGCCAGAAGAAGGCGTGGGCGCAAGCCGGCATCACGGTCAAGGCGCCCACGCTCGCGGGCCTGGCCGACGCGATGGGCGTGGACCCCGAGACGTTCCGCGCGACGATCGAGCGGTTCAACGGGTTCGCGCGCACCGGCGTCGACGGCGAGTTCGGGCGCGGCAACTCCGCGTACGACCGGTACTACGGCGACCCGCTGGTGCACCCCAACCCGAACCTCGGCCCGATCGAGAAGGGCCCCTTCGTGGCGTACCGCGTCGTGGTCGGCGACCTGGGCACCAAGGGTGGCGTGCTGACCGACGCCCACGCCCGCGCCCTGCGCGCGGACGGCAGCATCATCGAGGGCCTGTACGCCGCGGGCAACTGCTCGGCCTCGGTCATGGGCCGCACGTACCCCGGGCCCGGGTCGACGATCGGACCGGCGGTCGTGTTCGGCCTGCGCGGCGCCCGCCACATGGCCGCCGCCCGCGCCTGACAGGTCGGTCCGCGCAGAGCCCGGCCGGGGCAGGCAGCACCGGCCGGGCTCAGCGCGTGGTGCCGCGCACCACGAGCCGCACCGGCATGACCAGGTGCTCGACCTGGACGTCGTCACCGGACAGGCGCCGGTCGAGCAGGCGCAGCGACTCCTCGACCACCAGGTCCGTGCGGGGGTCCACCGTCGTGAGGCCCGGCGTGAGGTGCGCACTGACGGCGAGGTTGTCGAAGCCGACCACCTGCACGTCGTCGGGGATGCGCAGGCCGCAGTCGTGCAGCCCGGCCATGACGCCGATCGCCACCTGGTCGGTGACGGCGAAGACGCCGTCGATCGGCAGGCCCTCGGCCACGGCGGTGCGGATCTGCTCGCGGCTCTCGGACATCTCGAAGTGCAGGGGCGGCAGGACGAGGCGCTCGTCGGGGACGAGCCCGGCCTCGACGTGCGCGGCGCGCCACCCGGCCGTGCGCATGCCGACCATGCCGGTCTCGGCCGGGTCGCGCGTGCCGCCGGCGATGGCGATGTGCCGCGCACCGCGGGCGATGAGGTGCGCCGTGGCCAGGTGGGCGCCGTCGAAGTTGCCGAGCATCACCTGGTCGAGGTGGTCGGGCATCCGCTTCTCGCCGAGCAGCACGAGGGGCATGTCGCTCTGCAGGCGGGCCACCTCGTCGTCGTGCATGCCGACGACGGACAGCAGGACCCCGTCGTACATCTGCAGCCGCGCCTGTGAGAGCGCGCTCAGCTCCCCCTCGCGGCTGGCTCCGGTCTGCTCGATCACCAGGTGCCGGCCGGCGGGCCGCAGGGCGTCGGTCACGGCGGCCGCGAGCTCGGCGAAGTAGGGGTGGTCGGCGCGGGGGATGGACAGCGCGATGGTGCCGCTGCGGCCGGCCCGCAGGCTGCGGGCCGTCAGGTTCACCTGGTAGCCCAGCTCGTCGACCGCCGCCAGGACGCGGCGGCGGGTGGCCTCGCTGACGCGCGGGCGGCCGTTCACCACGTTCGACACCGTCATCACGGAGACACCGGACGCCTTGGCGACGTCCTTCAGTGTGGGCATGTCGCCACCCTACGGAGTGTGGGCCGTCGCGCGGGACCCGATGCGCTTGACTTTTGTGATCGTGTACCCGAAGGTCGGGTTGCGCCGCGTGTAACGATAAACCCGAGGACTCGACGACGAGGCTCCCTCCGCCCCGGCAGCCGGACCCCGTCGCCCGTCCGGAGGTCTGTGCGCACGCCGGCCACGCGACTCCCGGTGCGTCAGAGCCGACGCCCGGCACCGACCTCGAAGGGACCTTCGTGTCTTCCCTGACTGCCGTCATCGACCTCGACCTACCCGGGCCGACGATCAGCCGCCACGTCTACGGGCACTTCGCCGAGCACCTGGGACGCTGCATCTACGGCGGCTTCTGGGTCGGTGAGGACTCCGACATCCCGAACGTCCGAGGCATCCGCACCGACGTCGTCGAGGCGCTGCGCGCGCTGCGCATCCCCAACCTGCGCTGGCCCGGCGGCTGCTTCGCCGACGACTACCACTGGCGCGACGGCATCGGCCCGCGCGACGAGCGACCCCGCATGGTCAACTCCCACTGGGGCGACGTCGTCGAGGACAACTCCTTCGGCACCCACGAGTTCATGGACCTGTGCGAGATGCTCGGCGCCGAGCCCTACGTCAACGGCAACGTCGGCTCCGGCACGGTCCGCGAGATGAGCGAGTGGGTCGAGTACCTCACGCGGGCCGACGACTCCCCGATGGCGGCCCTGCGCCGGGCCAACGGCCGCGACGAGCCGTGGGCGCTGCCGTTCTTCGGCATCGGCAACGAGCCGTGGGGCTGCGGCGGCAACATGACCGCGCAGCACTACGCCGACCTGGCCCGCCAGTACGCCACCTACGTGCGCAACCACGGCGGCAACAGCGTCTACAAGATCGCCGCCGGCGCCAACGCCGACGACTACGCGTGGACCGAGACCCTCATGAAGGTCTCGCAGAAGCTGGGCTGCGGCTGCGACCCGCGCGGGTTCTTCCAGGGCGTCTCGATGCACTACTACACGATGTCCGGCGACTGGAGCGACAAGGGCCACGCGACGGCCTTCGACACCGACGACTGGTACGTCACCATGCGCCGCGCCCACAAGATCGAGGAGCTCGTCCGCGGGCACTCCAACGTCATGGACGCGTACGACCCGGAGCACCGCATCGGCCTCGTCGTGGACGAGTGGGGCACGTGGTGGAACGTCGAGGAGGGCACCAACCCGGGGTTCCTGTACCAGCAGAACACCCTGCGCGACGCGTTGGTCGCGAGCCTGCACTTCGACACGTTCCACCGCTACGCGCACCGCATCTCCATGGCGAACATCGCGCAGACGGTCAACGTGCTGCAGGCGATGATCCTCACGGACCCGACGACCGGTGCGCTGGTCCTCACGCCCAGCTACCACGTGTTCGAGATGAACACCGGCCACCACGACGCGTCCGCGCTCGCGGTGAACGTCAAGGGCGAGGTGCCCACGCGGGACGTCGAGGGCAAGGCGCTGCCGCTGCTGTCGATGTCCGCGTCCACCACGGACGACACGGCGCTGATCTCCCTGTCGAACCTCGACGCCGACACCCCGACGACTCTCGTGCTGGACCTGCGCGGCCGTGAGGTCGTGGAGTTCTCGGCCCGCGTGCTGACCGCGCCGTCGATCCAGGCGCACAACACGCCCGAGCAGCCGGACGCCGTCGCGCCCGTCGCGCACGACGGTGTCCGGCGCCACCCCCGCGGGCTCGAGGTCGACCTGCCGGCGCGCTCGTACACCACCGTCCGGCTGGAGCTGGGCGCGTGAGCGGGCAGGGGCTGGGCGTGAACGGGACGACGTGGACGAGCTGGGCGCCGCCCGGGACACCGGGCGCGATCACCGAGCTGCCGGCCGAGGCCGTGCCGACCGACGGGCTGACGGACCACCGCTCCGGTGACCCCGACGCCCCGACGGTCGTGCTGCTGCACGGCGTCACCGACTCGGGCACCACGTGGCCGGACCTGCTGACGCACTGGGGCGACCGGTACGACGTCCACGCACCCGACCTGCGCGGGCACGGCACGTCGCCGCGGTTCACGCCCGCGCAGATGGCGTACGCGCCGGAGGTGCTGGTCGTGGACGTCGTCGCGTTGCTCGACGCGCTGCCCGGGCCGGTCGCGCTCGTCGGGCACTCGCTCGGCGGCGTGACGGCCCTGCGGGCGGCGCTCGTGCGCCCCGAGAAGGTCCGCGCGCTCGTCGTCGAGGACCCGGCCCGCCCGACGGGCGCGCGGGCACCGGAGCCGCAGTTCTCGGCGATGCTGCTCGGCCAGACGCAGGTCGTCATCGACGACCGCGGTGCCGAGATCGCCCGCATGCGCCGCGAGACGCCGTGGAGCGACACCGAGATCGAGGCCTGGGCGGCCACCCGCGCGGACGTCGACCAGGAGTACCTGCGTGCCGGGCTGTTCCTGGGCGACGCGGCGTGGGAGGAGGCGTTCGGCGCCCTGCGTGTGCCGACGCTGCTCGTCCTGCCGGAGGAGGCCACGATGGCGCCGCGGCCCGACGGATTCGACAACCCGCTCGTGCGGACCGTCGTCGTCCCCGGCGCCGGCCACTGTGTGCGCCGCGACCAGCCGGACGCGTACCACGCGCTGGTCGACGCGTTCCTCGCGGAGCACCTGCGCTGACGGGGCGGTCGGCCGAACCACGACGTGCCCGGATCGTCCGAGGGAGCTCGGACCGGTCGCGAGTGGGTTCAGCGTCCTCGGTGAGCGCGGTCCGACACGGATGGGGATCCGTATCGCCACGTCGCTGAGCGTTCGTCAGCGTGAACTGCGCGCGGCACGCGTCAGGCAGCCGGGTCGTGGTGCTCTGTGGCTCGTCTGGCTCGCCCACGGGCTCGTGGTAGCCGCGACCACGCCCAGATCGAGGCTGCTGCAAACGGGTGCACCTCACGCTCCCGGGCTGTGCAGCATGAGCGGGATGGGGAAGTGTCCACCGAGTTCCGACGTGTGGATGCTGGGGGCGACCGTGCAGAGCGACCGACCGACGACATGGCTGTCGCGCAGGACCTCTGGGGCGACGGCGATCGCTGCGCTGCTCGCCATGGGGTGGAGCGTCGCACCCCCGGCGGCTGCCCTTCCGGCCGAGCAACCTGCAGAGTTCCACGCAGATGTCCCTGCGCCGTCCCTCGGGTTGAGCGAGGAGGCGTTCACCGACAGCGGTGTGCGGGTCGCCGCCCGGACGGATCCGTCCTTCGAGGTGTACGCGTGCCTCGAGGAGCCGACCGAGCCTCCGGAGGGGTGGCCGTACGACTTCGCCGAGAAGGGAATGATATCGGCGGAGTTGTCTGTCACTTCTTCATGAGAGGCACCACCGGGCAGATGGGGCTTTCCCACGAGGTGCTCGAGGCGCTGAATCGCCACAACATCCCCTTCGATATTCACATGACCGCATGACGGAGGAGATCTCTTGTACGTGGACCTGACCAGGGAACAGGCGTGGGACGTCGTGCGGCACATCGAGGCGCGCGCGCCTTACCGGCTGTGCCTGCTGGCCGAGCTGATGCGGGACACCGACGGCCCTGTGGACCAGATGGACGCGAGTCTGGAGAGCCTGGTCCCGATGTGGGAGTGGTTCACCACGATCGCGGTGGCCGGATACCCCGGCGTGCCGAGCGACGTGCCGTCGACGTACGAGCCGCTCATCGTCGCGCACGCGGCGCCGGGCACCGCTGATCTGCAGCGTCGCGCCGCCCTGTTGAGCGAAGGGCTGATGCACTATGTCGAGCTGGTGGTGAGGCGGATCGACCCTGAGTCGCGGTGGGACCTGTGGCTGCAGAAGGGCCGCATCCGAATGGCGCAGCACCAGGAGCCGGTCATCCGACTCGCCAACGGCACACCGATTCACGCGACGTACCTTGTGACGGACATGGCGCGGGTCGCCGTGAATGACAAGGGTGGCACCGCCCGGGATCCGCGGGCGCTGCGCGATGAGCTTGCGTCTCACCTCCCCTCGTCCTGGCGGCGTCGCCACCAGGACCCGCAGCCGTCGGTGCTCGTGCCCTACCTGGCCTACGCCGGCCGGACGCCGCCGGCGATCGTGACGTCGAGCCCGCTGGCGGTGTTGTTCGACGCACCCGCCCCGGCGCCCGCGGAGCCGTTCGACGACGTCGGGGTCGAGCTGCTGCTGGCCGTGGGACCGGCTGCGGGCCTGGACGACCCGCGGCACTTCGCGCCCCTGTCCGTCGACACGGTCGCTGCGGTCCTGACCGCGCTCGACGTCACGCACGAGGACGGCCGGCCCGTGAAGGCCCGGGAGCTCCTGGAGGACGGGACCCAGTTGTTCGCGGCCGACGGGACCGCCATGGTCGAGACCATCGCGACCGGCGGTGCGTTGCGTGCACTGTCGGTCGAACCGGCCGGTGGCGGCACCGCCGCGACCTGGTCCCGCATCGAGGACGGTCTGCGCCGGCTCGCGGAGTCCCTGGGTGGTCACCTGGCCTCGGACTCCGAAGGCTGGCCCGAACCGTAGGGCCGAGCTCCGGTCGCGATGGTCGCCCACCGGCGTACATTGCGACTGATGCTGTTCCATCTGCCGATCTCAGGGCGAAGCCAGGTGGGTGCAGCGCCCTGGGAATTGCGTCGGGGACGAGACCACGACGGTTTCCTGGTGTCTCGCATTCAGGCGTATGCGGCCGTGGCGGGCAGAAGTACCGGCGACATCAGGGGGGCGGCACGTCGTACGTGTTCACGTCAATGCGAAGGTGTGGGGGAAGTTCTTGTACGTGGACCTGACCAGGGAACAGGCCTGGGACGTCGTGCGGCACATCGAGGCGCGCGCGCCCTACCGGCTGTGCCTGCTGGCCGAGCTGATGCGGGACACCGACGGCCCTGTGGACCAGATGGATGCGAGTCTGGAGAGCCTGGTCCCGATGTGGGAGTGGTTCACCACGCTCGCCATGGCTGGCTACCCCGACGTCCCTACCGACGTGCCGCCCACGGACGAGCCGCGAATCGTTGCGCACGCACTCCCCGAGTACGTCGATCTCGCGCGCCGTCGCGCCCTCATGTGCGAAGGGCTGACGCACTACATCGAACT
Source organism: Cellulomonas wangleii (assembly GCF_018388445.1). Lineage (NCBI taxonomy): Bacteria > Bacillati > Actinomycetota > Actinomycetes > Micrococcales > Cellulomonadaceae > Cellulomonas > Cellulomonas wangleii. The sequence continues at coordinate 3,930,628 of NZ_CP074405.1, read as the reverse complement.
GGTGGTCAGGCGGATCGACCCTCAGTCGCGGTGGGACCTGTGGCTGCAGAAGGGCCGCATCCGCATGGCGCAGCACCAGGAGCCGGTCCTCCGGCTCAGCGACGGCACACCGATCCACGTGGTCTACCTTCCGGGCGGCATGGCCCGTCGGTACGAGAAGGGCGAGCTCCATGCCGGTCGGGACCCGCTGGCGCTACGCAAGAACATCACCGAGGACCTTCCCTTGTCGTGGCGACGCGACCAGGACCCGCAGCCGTCGGTGCTCGTGCCCTACCTGGCCTACGCCGGCCGGACGCCGCCGGCGATCGTGACGTCGAGCCCGCTGGCGGTGTTGTTCGACGCACCCGCCCCGGCGCCCGCGGAGCCGTTCGACGACGTCGGGGTCGAGCTGCTGCTGGCCGTGGGACCGGCTGCGGGCCTGGACGACCCGCGGCACTTCGCGCCCCTGTCCGTCGACACGGTCGCTGCGGTCCTGACCGAGCTCGACCTCACGCACGAGGACGGCCGGCCCGTGACACCCCAGGAGCTCCTGGAGGACGGGACCCAGCTGTTCGCCGTCGACGGGACCGCCATGGTCGAGACCATCGCGACCGACGGTGCGTTGCGCGCCCTGTCCGTCGAACCGGCCGGTGGCGGCACCGCCGCCACCTGGTCCCGCATCGAGGACGGTCTGCGCCGGCTCGCGGAGTCCCTGGGTGGTCACCTGGCCTCGGACTCCGAAGGCTGGCCCGAACCGTAGGGGCGAGCTCCGCTCGCGATGGCCGCCCACCGGCGCACATGGCGACTGATGCTGTTCCCGGTGCGGCCGTGGCGGGCAGAAGTATCAAGCGCCCCGGCCGGTCGCGTCGCTCGTGCGCACGCGGGGCCGGCCCCACGCACTACCGTCGGGTGCCGTGGACGTCCACCCCCAGCAGGCCACCGCCGCCGACGCGACGGCGATCCACGCGCTGCGGCGCTCCCTCGAGGACTGGATGGCCACCCGCGGCATCGACCAGTGGCCCGTCGGGTCCGTGCCGGCCGAGCGCATCGCGGCGCAGGTGGCCGACGGGCAGTGGTGGGTGGTCCGCGACGACGACGGGCTGCGGGGCGTCGTGCGCGTCGTCGCCACGGACCCCGAGTACTGGGGCGACGACGACGCGCCCGCCCTCTACGTCCACGGGCTCATGGTCGCCCGGCGGGCGGCGGGGACCGGGCTCGGGCGGGCGCTCGTCGAGTGGGTGGGCGAGCGTGCGCGCGCTGCCGGCGCGACGTGGCTGCGGCTCGACCACCGCGCGTCGAACCCGCACCTGGACGACGTGTACCGGTCCTGGGGGTTCGAGCCGGTCGGCGTCACCGACCGCCCGGGGTTCGCGGTGGTGCTGATGCAGCGCCCCGTGCACGGGGGGACGGCCCCGGGCGACGTACCGTCGTCCCCGTGAGGGCACGTCGCGGCCCGGCGAGGAAGGACAGGACGATGCAGCAGCGGACCAGGACGTGGGTCGGGATCGGTGCCGGCGTGGTGGTGCTGGGGATCGTGGCCGCCGTCGTCGGGCCCGGGCTGTACGCCGACTGGGCCAACGACCGCGCCGACGCCGCCCCGACCCTCGAGGCGCAGGTGCAGGGCGCACCCGTCACGGCGACGGACGGCACGTGGACCGTCACGGACGGCTCCTTCGCCGGGTACCGCCTCGAGGAGGTGCTGCGCGGCCAGGACGTCACCGTGACCGGGCGCACCGACCAGGTGACCGGCACGCTCACCGTCGCGGACGGCGCGCTCACCGCTGCCGAGGTCGTGGTCGACATGGCGAGCATCGCCACGGACCAGCCCCCGCGTGACGGCTACTTCCGGGACCAGGCGATCCAGGTGGTGCGCTATCCCACGGCGACCTTCACGCTGACCGAGCCGGTCGAGCTGCCGCAGGACGCGACGAGTGCGCAGCTCACGGGTGACCTGACGATCCGCGACGTCACGCGCGAGGTCACGGTGGACGCCGACCTCGCGGCGTCGGGCGACGTCGTGCAGGTCGTGGGGTCGGTGCCGATCACGTTCGCGGACTACGGCGTGCAGGCGCCGAGCCTCGGCTTCGTGACGGTCGAGGACGACGGGTTCGTCGAGTTCGACCTGCGTCTCGCGGCGGACTGACGCGGCGCCGGCAGGGGTCGGAGGGCCGGCGCGGCGGGTGACGCGTCGTCGGCGGTTGCCACCTCGTCCGTCCCGGTGACGCCTGGCTCCCGGTACGGCGTGCCGCCGGGCCGAGCGCGTCAGGCCCCGAGCACCCGGGTGGGCAGCGGCTCCTCGGTGACACCCCGCGCCGTGCGCCGGACGCCGACCGCCTGTGCTCCCGCGCGCTCGGTGACGGCCTCCACGAGGACGCCGTCGCGCCACACCAGCGCGACGCCGTCGTCGGCGGCGTACCCGTCCGGCAGGCGACCCGAGGCGACCCAGTCGAGGTACGACTCCCGCCGCCCCGGCTCCCCGCGGTAGTGCGGGCACGCGGACCCCGGCAGCAGGCCGAGGCCGTCGCGCAGCGGTGCGTAGGGTCCGAACGAGTCCGTGCTCGACGCCTCGAACCAGCAGTTCATGCCGGCCGAGATGCCTGCCAGGACGGTGCCGCGGCTCGCGGCCTGCGCGAGCAGGTCCGGCAGGCCGTGCAGCCGCCACACCGCCAGCAGGTTGGCGGTGGACCCGCCGCCGACGTACACGACGTCCTGGTCGAGCACGTCGTCGAGGCGGTTCAGCGGGATCGACCCCTCGGGGCCGTTGCCGAACAGCGCCAGCACCGAGGTGCGGGCGCGGCCCTCGAAGGCGGCGAGGAACCGCTCGACGTACGCGGCCGCGTCGCCGCCGGCGGTGCCGACGAAGCACACGCGGGGGGTGTCGCCGCGGGCGAGGGCGAGGAGGTGCTCGTCGAGCGAGCCGGCGTCGGCGACGTCGGGCATCGAGAAGCCCCCGCCGCCCATCGTCACGATCGTGCCCTGCCGCAGCGTCATGGGCCGACGGTAGGCCAGGACGAACCGTGCGGTCGCGCGCATTCCCGGCCAGGTCCCACGGCCCACCGGGTACCGTGTTCCGGTTGCGGGGTCACCGGGCCCCGCCGATCCCGGCCGCCCACGCGTCATCCCGCGGTGGCCGCCCGCGCAGGCCCACGTCGGTGGGCGACGCCCGCACACGGAGGACCGATGACCTACGAGCTCGCGCTCTTCGACCTGGACGACACCCTCGCGCCGTCGAAGAGCAAGGTGCACCCGCAGATCGTCGACATGATCGTCGCGCTCACGCGCGTCGCGCAGGTCGGCATCATCTCCGGCGGCCGGTTCGAGCAGTTCGACGCCCAGCTGCTGTCGTCGATCGACGACGCCGCGGCCCTCTCCCGGCTGCACGTGCTGCCGACCTGCGGCACGCGCTACCTCGTGCACGACGGCTCCGCGTGGACCGAGGTCTACAGCGAGCCGCTGACCGAGGACGAGTCCGCCCGCGCCGCCGCCGCCGTCGAGAAGTCGGCGCGCGAGCTGGGGCTGTGGGAGGAGAGCACCTGGGGTGACCGCATCGAGCTGCGCGGCAGCCAGGTGACGTTCTCGGCCCTCGGCCAGGAGGCCCCGGTCGACGCGAAGGCCGCCTGGGACCCGGACGGCGCGAAGAAGGAGAAGCTGCGTGCGGCCGTCGCCGAGCAGCTGCCCGACCTCGAGGTCCGCTCCGGCGGCTCGACGTCCGTCGACATCACCCGCAAGGGCATCGACAAGGCGTACGGCGTGAACCGGCTGCTCGCGCGCCTGGGCCTGGAGCCGACGCAGGCCGTGTTCTTCGGTGACCGCCTCGACGAGGGCGGCAACGACTACCCGGTCATCTCCACCGGCGTCCCGTGCATCGCGGTGGAGGGCTGGGAGGACACCCCGGCCAAGGTCCGCGCGGCGCTGCCGGAGGCGTTCGCCTGACGGACCCCGCGTCGGCCAGCTGGTCGTGAAGGGTTGTTGCCGGGACCCGGCAGCAACCCTTCACGTTTTCCAGGTGCCGCTCCTGCGCGAGGCACGACCGGTGGGTCGACGAAGCGCCTCGGACGCCCGCGTCCGAGCGCTACGTTGTGCACAGCCAGGCGCCTACCGCGTCGTGGCGGGAGTCGGACCAGCGTGGACGGGCACCTGATGGACGGCACCACATCGAACGAGGGCGGCCCGGACGCTGCCGTGACGTCCGCGGGTCTGCCGGAGGACGTCCGCAGGATCCTCGTGGCCGTTGCGGAGCGCTCGGGCGAGCACCGGGACGTGCTGGTGCGCCAGATCACCCGTGCGGTGGTCACCGAGAACGCGCGCACGTGGGTCTACTTCTCCGTCCCGGACCCGGTAGCGCGTGTCCCGTGGTCGGACGGGTTCATCCCACTCGCCTTGAACCCCAGCGTCGTCGATGCGTCGGGCGAGCCGACGGGGACCATCTACGTCTGGGTGGAGGACGGCCGGCTCTCCGGGGTCGAGCATCCGTGGTTCACCGACGAGGCTCCGACGCAGTGGCCGAGTGTCGACATGCTCGTCTGGGACCAGGTCTCGATCAGCTGACCGCACCAAGCGCTTGCGCCGGCGGGTTTCGGCAGGGGAGCAAGGGCATCCACGCCTCGAGACAGACGAGGTCCTATGGCTCGTCGAGCTCGACACAGCGCCGCGCCCCGGGCCACTGCGAACCGGCCGCACGGAGCGGCGCGCTCGTGGTCGGGGGGCAGGTGTCAGCCCGGGCCGTTGGTCGCCGGCTCGACCCACCGGGGGGTCCCGCAGCGGCGCACCGCGTAGCGGTCCACGACGTGCTCGAGCAGCGCCGTGCGCAGCCGGACGCCTGCGGTCGTGACCCGGTTCGCGACGTGGACGGGGACGTCGCGGTACTCGTAGTCGGCCCAGGCGCCCCCCGAGGCGGACGTGAAGCGGACCGTCAGCGTGCCGGACGCGGCGTCGTGGCGGGCGGTGCGGGGTCGCAGGTGGGGGGTCTGACGAAACATCCCACCACCGTGCGCCGTCCGACAGGTCCAGCGGTGGTCAGAAGGTCCCACCGCGGGTCCGGGACGTGTGCGCCGCGGGTCCGGGACGGCAAGGACGATCTCCCACCGGACGCTGAGGGCGCCACGACCGGGGCCCCTGGGCCGTGCGTGTGAACTTCATCCGTGCCGCCCCGACCCTGGTCCGCCATCCCTACGGTGCGAGCACGTCACGTGTTCTCGTCCGCGTGCGGCGTTCCGGGCGTCGCGAGCCCAGGGAGCGAGGACGGCGACGACGTGCAGCGGGGCAGTGACGACGAGCTCGACGGAGGTGCCGGGTGGACATGATCGACGGCGGGGCTGGCCGCGACACCGTGCGGGACGTCCCCTGGATGGGCCGCGGGGCGCGCGCGGTCGTCGTGCTGCTCGCCCTGGTGCTCGCGGGCGTCGGTGGGGTCGGTGGCGCGGTGGTGCACTGGTTCGTCGTGCAGCCGAGCGACGACGAGCTGCGCGCCGCAGCCGCCGACCTGCCGCTCCACGGCTTCCGGGACGTCGGCGGGCGCGGGATCTCCGGGCGCTGGGCCCCGTCGTTCGACCGCGGGTCCCTGCACTGGGACGCGGTGTCCGAGAGCGTCGTCACGACGTGGGACGTCGCGGACGCGCTGCGCGACGAGGGGTGGACCGTCGAGGACCCCGGTGACGGCGGCGTGGTGCACGGGCGCCGGGACCGTGTCGTCGTGGACGTCCGCCCGTGGGGGCTCGAGGACGGCGGCACGACCGCGAGCATCGCCGTCGGGCGGGGGGACGTCCCTCCGTCGCCGGGCCTGACGGCCGCGCTCGGCGCCGCCGTCGGGGCGCTGCTCGGGGTGCTCGGCGGGGTCCTCGGTGGCCGGGCGCTCGCGGCGCGCCACGGGCCCGGCTCCTCGACCTGGTGAGGGCAGCGGCGGCCCACGCGCACGACGCCGCGCCTTCAGCCCTGCGGCCGCACGACCCCCGCGCTGCCTCCCCCGCGCCGCACGGGCTCCGCGACCGACAGCAGCCTGCCCCCGTCGAGGACCTCGATCGCGGTGGCCGCCCCGATCTCCGGGGTGTCGGCGAAGGTGTGGCCCAGCGCCTCCAGGCCGGTGCGCGGGAACCCCGGCTCGGCCTGGATCGACGTCCCGTTGCGCGGTGTCGCACGCGGCGCGGCCACGGCCTGGTCGAGCGGCATGCCGAGGTCGATCCGGTTGACCAGCGTCTGCAGCACCGTGGTGATGATGGTCGCGCCGCCGGGGGAGCCGAGGGCGAGGAACGGCCGCCCGTCCCGCAGGACGATCGTCGGCGCCATGGACGACCGCGGGCGCTTGCCCGGGCCGGGCAGGTTCGGGTCGGACCCGCCCTGCGTGTCCGTGAAGCTGAAGTCCGTGAGCTCGTTGTTCAGCAGGAAGCCGCGCCCGGGCACGACGATCCCGTTGCCGCCGGTGGACTCGATGGTCAGCGTGTACGCCACGACGTTGCCCCAGCGGTCGGCCGTGGTGAGGTGCGTGGTCGAGGTGCCCTCGGGCGACTCGACGCCGGGGTCGGTGCCGGCCTCGCAGCCCTCGTAGGTCCCGTCCGGGACGCCGGGCGCGATCGGCTTGGGCAGGGCCGCCGTCGGGTCGATCAGGCAGGCGCGCTCGGCGGCGAAGCCGTCGGACAGCAGCTCCTCGAGCGGCACGTCGACGAACGCCGGGTCGCCCACGTACCGGTTGCGGTCGGCGAACGCGAGCGACGACGCCTCGATGTACCGGTGCAGCGCCTGGGTGTCGTCGAGGGCGCCGAGGTCCACGGTCTCGAGGATGTTCAGCGCCTCGCCGACGGTGGACCCGCCGGACGACGGCGGTGCCATGCCGTACACGTCGAGCCCGCGGTACGTGACGTGCGTGGGGTCGCGCGGCACGACGTCGTACGCGGCCAGGTCGGACGTCTCCAGCAGCCCCGGCCGCACGACGCGCGTGCTGCCCGGGGCGACCGGCGGCGCCTGCACCGTGTCGACGATCTCCTGCGCCAGCGGCCCGGTGTACAGCGCGTCGACGCCGTCGCGTGCGAGCAGCCGGTACGTGCGTGCCAGGTCGGGGTTGCGCAGCACCGACCCGACGCGCGGCGGGGCGCCACCGGGCAGGTAGAGCGCGGCGGTCGACGGGAAGGCGGCGAACCGGTCGGCGTTCGCCGCGGTCTGCTCGACGAACGTCCGGTCGACGACGAACCCCTTCTCCGCGACGCGCGTGGCACCGGCCAGCGCGTCGCGCAGGCTGAGCGTGCCCCACGTGTCCAGCGCGGCCTGCCACGTCGCCGGCGTCCCCGGGACCCCGACGGACAGGCCGGACGTCACCGCCTGGTCGAACGGGATCGCGGTGCCGTTCTCGACGAACGCGTCGGGGCCCATGGCGGCCGGGGCGGTCTCGCGGCCGTCGAGCGTCTGCACCGTGCCCGTCGCGGCGTCGTGGACGACGAGGAAGCCGCCGCCGCCGATGCCGGCCGAGTACGGCTCGGTCACGCCCAGCGTCGCGGCCGCGGCCACGGCGGCGTCGACCGCGTTGCCGCCCCGGCGCAGCACCTCGAGCCCGACCCGGGTCGCGTCGGGGTCGACCGTGGCGACCGCGCCGCCGCTGCCCACGGCGACCGGGACCTTGGCGGGAGGGCGGTGCGGACCGGGCTTGCCCGGCCCAGGCTTCCCGGGACGCCCCGGACGGCCTCGGCCGTCCACCTGGGCACCGTCCACCTGGTCGCCGTCGACCTCGTCGCCACCCACGTCCGCCACGGCGCCCTCGGACGTCGAGCCGGGATCCGGCGGCGCCGCGGCCGCGGGCAGCGCCCCCGCGGCCAGCGCCAGCGACGCGGCGGCGACGACGAGCGGACGAGCGAGCGTGGACGTGCGCATGGCGGCCCCCTGGTGGTGCGGACGTCAGGTGTCCTGCCTACCACCGCACGCCGCGGGCCACCCGCTCAGGGCCACCCGCTCAGGAGACCTTGCCCCGCAGCAGCCGGTGCCAGTACACCTGCGGCTCGACGTACCGGTCGAACAGGTACAGCGACCGGCGTGGCCGCACCAGGTCGGGGAACGGGATGGTCGGCTCGGCGTGGCCCTCACGGTCGTGCTCGGCCAGCAGCAGCTCGTGCCGCGACGTCGTCACGGGCGCCACCGTGTACCCGTCGTAGTGCCGCAGCGGGGCGCCGACCAGGTGCGCGGGGATGTTGTGCGCCACCACCGGCACCTGCTTGCGCAGCGCACCGCCGGACGGCGACGTGTCGACCGTGGCGACGTCCCCCAGCGCCCACACGCGCGGGTGGGTGCGGTGCTGCAGGGTCAGCGGGTCGACGTCGACGAACCCGTCCGTCCCCTCGGCGGCCAGGCCGCTCGTCGTGACCCATCCCGGTGCCCGGTGCGGCGGGGCGACGAACAGCGCGTCGTACCCGAGGGTGGTCCCGTCGGGAGCGGCCGTGCCGTCCGCCGACCGCAGGTGCACCGTGCGCGCCGCGGGGTCGACCCGCTCCGCGACGGTCCCGGTGCGCACCCGCACCCCGTAGTCGTCGGCGGCGGCGCGCAGCTCCTGGTCGGCGCGCGCGGTGCCGGCCAGCCGCGACCCCTCGACGACGAGGTCGATCGTGACGTCGCCCAGCACCCCGGTGCTGCGCCAGTGGTCCGCCGCCAGGAACAAGGGCTTGAGGCCCACCGGCGAGCACGGCACGTGGCGGTCGGAGACGACGAACACGGCACGCCCCGACGTCAGCCCCGACAGCATGTCCCACGCCTGCGGGGCGTGCTCCGGCAGGTAGCTGGTCGAGGCGTGCGGCGTCGCGCACGCCACGCGCAGACCGGGCACCGCGTCCCAGTCGACCCGCGACCCCGGGCACAGGACGAGGTCCCTGTACGCCAGCTCGCCGCCGCCGGCCAGGTGCACCACCGACGCGTCCGGGTCGACCGCGACGACGCTGTCCTGGTGCCAGTGCACACCGTCCGGTACGACGTCGGCCTGCGGGCGCCGCAGGTCGTCGAGGGTGGCGGCTCCGCCGGCGACGTACGACAGCAGCGGCCGGTAGTGGTGGGTGGGGCTCGGTTCGACGAGCCCCACGTCCGGGCAGCCGCCGCGCAGCAGCTTGGCCGCGAGCGAGACCCCGGCGTTGCCGCCCCCGACGACGAGGACACGATGACGGGGAGGGGTCATGGCGGCACGCTTCCCTCGGGACGACGGTGTGCGGCCACGCTAGGGCCGCCGTGGACGGACCGCGCGGCGAGGGTCCGTGCGGACGCTCGACACGGCGCAGGAGGAGGGGAGGGTGAGGCCCCTCCCCTCCCCGCGAGAGGTCGATCCAGCCCCGTCAGGTGCAGGTGAGCGTCAGGCCCTGGCCCGAGCCCGTGCCCTGGAAGCCGAACTCGGTGCTCTGGCCCGCGCCCACCGAGCCGTTCCACGGTGCGTTCGTGAACCGGACGGTGCCGCTCGTGCCGCTGCTCACCGAGCTCCACGCGTTGCTGACGGCGGCGCCACCGGGCAGGGCGACGGTGGTCGTCCAGCCGTTGAGGGACGACGACCCTGCCGTCACCCTCACCGTCGCGACGAACCCGCCGTTCCACTGGTTGAGCGAGACGGTCGCGGTGCAGCCGCCGGGCCCGGGCGTCGGCGGCGGTGACGACGTGGGCGTGGGCGACTGGGTGGGCGTGGGTGACGACGTGGGCGTGGGCGACTGGGTGGGCGTGGGTGACGACGTGGGCGTGGGCGACTGGGTGGGCGTGGGTGACGACGTGGGCGTCGGTGACGACGTGGGCGTGGGCGTCGGGGTCGACCCGGGGCCGTCCGTGAGCGTCGGCGTCGTCCAGTCGACCCACTGCGCGAGGCTGCCCTGGGCGCGTGACGAGATCCGCATCTGGCCCTGCGAGGAGCCCGTGCCGAGCAGGAACTTCTGGATGTTCTGCTGCAACGGCGTGCGCCACTCCGGCCGGTTGGCGCAGTGCGACCCGTCGGCGACGTCGGACCAGTACGTGATGTTGCCGCCCGCACCGAGGGCGCGGTAGATCTCCGCCGCACCGAGCGCGGCGACGCTCGCCGAGCGCGGTCCGAGGTTGGCGATGTGCGGGTTGTCCATGATGAACAGCCCGCGCGGCGCGACCAGGCCGAGGAGCTGGTGGGTGTCGACCGGCAGGTTGTTCGGGTTGCCGGTGTACGACCCGAACGCGTCGCCGAACCACGGCTGCTCGCCGTACGCGCTGCTCAGCGACTGCGCCCCCTCGCCCGGGATGCCGCGGAAGATCGGGACGCCCGCCGTCCCGGACTCGATCGGCATGGTCAGCGCGATGCGCTGGTCGAACGCCCCGGCCACGATGGCGCCCTTGCCGAAGCGCGAGCACCCGGTGACGCCCGTCGCGTCGGCCCGCAGGATCGTCCCGTCGGACGCCTCGATGACGTCGATGATGCGACTGACGCCCCACGCCCAGGCCATGAGCAGGCCCGTCTGGCTGCTCGAGCCGTAGATGTCGTAGAACGCACCCTGCTTGGTGGCGCGGCCCGTGCCCTCCTTGCCGACGGCGTACGGATCGAAGCTGATGACCGCCGCCCCGGAGCTGCGGATGGTCGCCGTGTCGGCGCCGAAGCCGCCGTAGACGACGACAGCCGGGTGCGGGCCGTTGCCGCTGGGCAGCGAGACGTTCGCGGAGAAGCTGGTCGAGCGGCCGCCGTGCGAGACGTTCACCGTGATCCGGGAGCTGGTGACGCTCCCGGAGACGGTGGCCGGCCTGCCCGGCTTCTCGCCGTACACGTACCGCTCCGCGAGGCGTCGCGTCTGCTCGCGCTGGCAGCGCCAGTCCGCCTTGCTGGTGATGCGGGTGCCGTCGGCCCGCTTGAACGGGTCGGGCAGCCGTGCGTTCGACTGCGCGGCCGGGAGCGAGGGGAACGTGCAGTCGGCGCCGGTGTTCTCGACCACCTCGACGTACGGCGCGGCCTGCGCGGGTGGGGCGTGGGGGACGACGACCGCAGCCGCAGCCAGCGCGAGCGACGCGGCGACGACGACGGCGGGGCGGGACTTCGAGCGGCCCGTGGATCTCACCGGGTCTCTCCCTCCGTGAGGGCGGAGAGGAGCCTGGCGTGCTCGACGGAGCCGAGGGACGACGGGCCGAGCGACGCTGCTCCCCAGGGACAGCGCCACAGTGCAAACGTTTTCCATGCCCGGTCAACGCGGCTAAACCCTTATGCCCGTGGCGCAAGCGGTTCGACGACGAGGGGCACCACGTGCGCGCCACGTGCGCACGGCGCGGCATGGGGCCCGCCCGACGCGGCCGGCGACGTCAGCGGTCGAGCCGGGCGCGCCGGTCAGCCGCGGGCCCGCCGTCCGGCAGGCCGACCCTCAGCCCTCCGGCTGTCCCGCCAGCAGCCACCTGATGGCCCGGGTCGCCACGTGACCGGAGGCCCGCGCCGCCGCACGGGCGACCCGGCCGCGGTCCGGCAGCCCCAACGCGGTGCGCGCCCAGTCCGGCAGGGACTCGACGGCCGCGGCGCCGAGCGCGGTGTAGCCCGGGCGCAGGGTCCGGGGCACCGGCGGCTCGCGCAGCAGGAACTGTGCGGCGTCCAGTGCTGCCGGGGTCGCGCGGAGCACCGGCCGGTAGCCCTCGATGGCGTCGCGCAGGCCGGCCGCCGTCTCCGGCACGTCGACGGCTCCCAGCGCGCGGCCGATCCGGGCCGCCTGCGCCGCGTACTCGTCCGCGCGCGCCGGGGTCAACGGGCGCGCCCCGTACCGGGTGTGCGCGACCAGGAAGCTCTCGATCTCCGCCACGTGGACCCAGCGCAGCAGGTCCGGGTCGGACGCCGCGTACGCGATGCCGTCGGGCGTCACGCCGCGCACCCGGTCGTGGATGGTGCGGATCGCGTCGACCGCCGCCTGCGCGTCGTCCGCGGTGCCGAAGACGGTGGTCGCCAGGAAGGTGCTGGTCCCGGCCAGCCGCCCCCACGGGTCCTGGCGGAAGTCGGAGTGGCTGGCGACCCCGGCCATCGCCGCGGGGTGCAGCGACTGCAGCAGCAGGGAGCGCAGCCCGCCGACGAACATCGAGGCGTCCCCGTGCACGTCGCGGATCGCGGCGTCGGGCTCGAACCAGCGCGGCCCGGGCCGGCGGTGGATCCGCTCCCGGCTGCGGTGCCCGTGGGGCCCGGCGACGCGCAGGAACAGCGCCTCGCCGGAGCGGGCGCGCCAGCGTCGGACAGGGTCGACGAGCGTCACGCCCCCACCGTACGGACCGGATGGTGGCGCGCCACCGGAACCCCGACCCGATGAGTTCGCGCGCCCACCCGGGTCGGTCCGTCCGACCGCGTCTGCACCGACCCCGCGGCTGTACCGACCACGAGGGCGACACGTCGCCGAGGAGGAACCATGAGCACGACCCCGACCGACAGGCCGACCGTCCGCATCGCCGCCGTGCGGGCCACGGTGCCCGCCGCAGAACTGGTCGCGTTCTTCGACCGCACCTACACGGCGGTGGCCGACACGGTGCGGCGCGAGGGCTGGACGTTCAGCGGCCCGGCGCTGGCCTGGTACCACGGCATGCCGACGGACAGCGTCGACGTGACCGGCGGCTTCCCGGTCGAGGGCGCGCCCCTGGGGCCCGTGTCCGACGGCGTCGAGGTCATGGAGCTGCCGGGCGGTGCAGCGCTGGAGGCGACGCACACCGGATCGTACGATCGGCTCCCCGACGCCTGGGACCGCCTCGAGCAGGAGCGGGCAGCCCTCGGCGTCGACGGGCGCGGCGACTTCTGGGAGGAGTACGTCACCGAGCCGTCCCCGGGTGGTGACCCCGACGCGAACGTCACGCGGCTGGTGCTGCCGCTGCGCGCGGAGGGGTGAGCGACCGCCGGCGCGGGGCGCTCAGTCGCCGTCGCCCGTCCGGCCCTCGAACAGGCCGATCTCGTTGCCGTCGGGGTCGCGGAACGACGCCCACCAGCTCGTCTCGTCGATGGGCGTGCGCGACCGCAGCACCTCGGCGCCCAGCTGCGTCGCCTGGGCGAGGGCGTCGTCGATCGAGTCGACCTCGACGTAGCTGCGGGGCGAGGTGAAGCCCTCGCCGCGCGGTGCCAGGCCGCCGCCGCTCACCTTGTTCGGGGTCGACCACATGGGGTAGCCCTCGAACCCGGGGATCTCGTGGATGTCCCAGCCGAACAGCGCGCCGTAGAACCGCGACGCCGCCTGCACGTCGTTCACGGGGATGTCGATGTGGGTGATGTCGCCGTGTGCCATGGCCGTCCCCTTCGCCGTGCCCGGTATGTCCGTCCCAGGCTAGGGGCGGACGCCCACATGCGCCGACGCTCAGGACGGCAGCGACTCGGCGAAGCGGACGACCCCCGCGGCGACGCCGGCCGCGAACGCCAGGACCAGCACCACGGCGGCCACCACGATCGTCGTCACGGCGCCCGCCGTGCGGCCCTGGGGCCGGGGCGTCACGTCGGTGGGCCGGGTGGGGTCCACCCAGACCGTGCCGTCGAACCCGTACTGCACGCCCGGTCCGCGCACACGGAACACCTGCATGCGGCTGCGCAGCAGCGAACCGTCGGGCCCGGGGTACTCGACCTCGAGGACCTCCCCGCCGGGGCTGGGCATGCTCGACAGCGGGCGGGCCGGCACCCGGACGCGCGGCACGGCCCGCGCCGCGCGCAGCGCGCGCGAGCCCCGTACCGCCAGCACGACGCCCAGCACGAGGGCGCCGACGCAGGCCAGCGCGAGGAGGGTGGAGGTCGCCACGCGCCCACGGTAGTGGGAGCGTCGGGCCGGGTGGGCGGGCGGCACACCGCCGCCGGGCACGTGCCTCAGGCCTGCGGCGGGTCCTCCCCGACCAGCCCGTCGACCGCCTCGCGGAACAGGTCGGCGTGCCCGAGGTGGCGGGCGTACTCGGCGTTCAGGTCGACGAGGAGCCGGCGGCGGTTCGGGCTGCCGTCGTCCCACTCGATCTGGGCGCGTTCGTCGAGCCCACCGTCGGCGGTGACGCGCGCCCAGACCTCCCGTGCGCGGTCGACCGCGTCCTGCCAGCAGGCGTAGAGCTCGGCGGGGGAGTCGTCGGCGGCCGAGCGCCAGTCGTAGCCCGGCCAGTCCTCGGGGGTCGTCGCCTGCCAGGCATTGCCGTAGCCGCCGGCGCCGAGCCGGCGGGCGCACACGTCGTCCTCGACGAGGGCCATGTGCTTGACCAGGCCGCCGAGCGTCATCTGGGACGGCGGGAACGAGCGGTGCAGCGCGTCGGCGTCGAGCCCGCCGACCTTCCACGCGAAGGTCGCGCGCGAGCGCTCCAGCATGAAGAGCAGGAGCTCGACCTCGCCGGCGTCGAGGCCGGGCTCCTGGATGGTGGTGTCGAGAGCCGGGACGTCCGGCGGGGTGGTGGGGGTCATGACGCGAACCTAGGCTCGGTTCCGGACGATCTGCTGCCGGTTGTCCGGAACGTCTCTCGATCGACCCGGACGGCGGCGCCGGACCACGCCGCGGGGGCGCCATGCCGACCGACACCAGCCCCACCTCGCGGGCACTGCTCGCGCTCGCGGAGCTGCACGCGAACCCGGGCGTCACGGCCGCCGGCCTCGCGGCGACGCTCGGGGTCACCGAGCGCGCCGCCCGCCGCTACGTGGCGATCCTGCGTGAGGCGGGCATCCCGGTGATCTCGACGCGCGGCCCGTACGGCGGCTACCGCGTCGGGCGCGGCGTGCGGCTGCCGCCCCTCGTCTTCGGCGCCGACGAGGCGCTCGCCCTGGTCATGGCCGTGCTGGACGGGCACCACGACGTGCGGCGCGGCGCCGACCCCGTCGGCGCCGCCCTCGACACGCTGCTGCGCGCCCTGCCCCCGGCGGTCGCCGCGCAGGCTGCGGTCGTCCGTCGGTCCACCGCCGCCGCTCCCGACCGTGCGGCCGTGCGCCCCGACCCGGCCGTCACCGCCGCGCTCGTGCAGGCGTGCGCCGACCGCCGTCCCGTCCGGGTGGGCTACCGCGGGGAGCGCGGGCGGGAGTGGGGAGCCGACGTCGACGCGTGGGCGGTCGTCGTCCGGCACGGGCGCTGGTACCTGGTGTGCCGCCGGCACGACGACGCCGCCGTGCGGACGTACCGGGTCGACCGCGTACGCACCGTCGAGCCCCTGCCCGGCACGGCGCAGCCGCCCCCCGACGTGGACCCGGTGGCCCTGCTGGAGCAGCACCTGGCGCAGGGCTGGGAGCACGACGTGGACGTGCTGATCGAGGCGGCGGTCGAGGACGTCGGGCGCGAGCTGCCCAGCGGTCTGGGCAGCCTCGAGCGTGTCGACGCCACGACCACCCGCCTGGTCGGGACCACGAGCAGCCCGCGCTGGTACGCGCAGCAGCTGGTGGGGGTCCCCGTGCCGTTCCGGGTGGTCGGAGGGCCGGAGCTGCGGGCGTGCGTGGCGGACGTCGGCACCCGGATGTCTGCGGCGATCGACGGTCGCTGAGCGCGCCGGCGGCACCGCCCGGCCGGCGGGAACCACCCGATCGGGTGTATCACCGACCCCTGCGTCGTGCTCCTGCCGCCGTGATCCTCGTGCGCCCGGTGCCGAGGACGTGACGGCCGAGGAGGAGCTCGCATGGACCTGCCCCCGCGCGCCGACGCACGGACGGACGCGGCCGTCGCGGCGCTGGGCGCGGCCCTGGCCGGTCGGGTCCCCGCCCACGTGCCGGGCACGCCGGAGCACACCGCGCTCTCGGCGACCACCAACCTGACGGTCCCGCAGCGCCCGGCGCTGGTCGCTGCGCCCCGCAGCCCGCAGGAGGTCGCGGACGTCGTGCGCCTGGCGGGCGAGCACGGTGTCCCCGTCGCGGTGCAGGGCACGGGCCACGGCGCCTCGGCGCCGCTCGACGGCGCCCTGCTCGTGTCGACCGTCGAGCTGGACCACCTCGCCGTGCTGCCGGCGCGGGGCACGGCGCACGTGGGCGCCGGGCTGCGGTGGTCGCGGGTGGTGGAGGCCGCCGCGCCCTACGGCCTGATGCCGGTGTGCGGCTCGGCGCCGTCGGTCGGGGCCGTCGGGTACCTGACCGGGGGCGGTCACGGCCCGCTCGCCCGCACGCTCGGGGTGTCGTCCGACCGGGTGCGCGCGTTCGACGTCGTGACGGGTGACGGCGTGCTGCGCCGCGCGACGCCCACCGACGACCCCGACCTGTTCTGGGGGCTGCGGGGCGGGCGTGGGGCCCTGGGTGTCGTGGTCGCGGTCGATCTCGCCCTGGTGGACCAGCCCACGCTCTACGGCGGGTCCCTGTGGTCGGCCGACGTCGAGGGCACGGTGCAGGCGTGGGCGCGGTGGGCGCCCACCGTGCCCCCGCAGGCGAGCACGTCGCTCGGTGTCATGCGCCTGCCCGCGCTGCCGGGTGTGCCGGAGCCGCTCGCCGGCCGCACGACCGTCACGGTCCGCTTCGGGTGGACGGGCGACGCGGACGAGGGCGCGGCGGTCCTCGCGCCCCTGCGGCGGGTCGCCGCACCGCTCGTCGACACGGTGGGCGTCATCCCGTGCACCGCGATCGGGTCGATCCACGCCGACCCCGACGGTGCGCTGCCCGTGCACGACTCCCACCTGCTGCTGGAGGACCTGGGGCCGGAGGCGGTCGAGCGCCTGCTGGAGCTCGTGGGTCCCGCGTCGTCGTGCGTGCAGAACGTCGTGGAGGTGCGGCACCTGGGC
The DNA here is from genome assembly GCF_018388445.1 of Cellulomonas wangleii. Classification (NCBI taxonomy): domain Bacteria; kingdom Bacillati; phylum Actinomycetota; class Actinomycetes; order Micrococcales; family Cellulomonadaceae; genus Cellulomonas; species Cellulomonas wangleii. The sequence goes on along the minus strand of NZ_CP074405.1, from coordinate 3,914,044 downwards.
GGGGCGGCGTCCCGGCAGCCCGCCGTCCCGGACGCGATGCCGTCGCGGGCGGCGACGTGGTCGGTCTTCACGGTCGGCGTCGCGACCCCCGCCACCGCGGCGGCCGTCGTCGACGACGCCGGGCGCATCGCCGCCGGGCTCGCCCCGTGGACGCGCCCGGGCGGGCTGCCGAACTTCACGGCCGGCCACGGCACCGCCTGGGCCGAGCGCGTGTACCCCGCGGTCACCCGTGCCCGGCTGGCCGAGGTGTCGCGCCGCTACGACCCGGACGGGGTGCTGCTGGGGGGTCGCGCGTTCCGCACCCGCTGAGCGGGGCCGCCGGCGACGGGCGGACGGCGGCTGCGTCGACGCGGGTCAGGCCGGCGGCAGGAGCGTGGCCGCCGCGGCCGCGCGCAGGGCGTGCGCGACGGCGTCCAGCGCGTCGGTCCGCAGCGACCACTGCTGCCAGAGCAGCGGCACGTCGACCACGTCGTCGGCCAGCCGCACCAGGCGCCCCGCGCGGACGTCGTCGTCGGCCTGCTGGTCGGGCAGCATCCCCCAGCCGAACCCGAGGCGCACCGCGACGGCGAAGTCCGCCGACGCGGGCACGAGGTGCCGCGGCGGACGGGCCGGGTCCACCCGCCGGCGGCGCAGCCAGCGGTCCTGCAGGCGGTCGTCGGCGTCGAACACGACGACCGGCGCGGCGGCGAGCGCAGCGGGTCGCACCGCGTCGGCCGCACCCGGGTCCCACGGCCCGCCGAACCACCGCGCGGCGAACGCGGGTGCCGCGACGGGGCGATAGCGCATGACGCCCAGCGGTTCGACGGTGCACCCCTGCACGGCGGCGCCCTGGGACGTCACCGCGCCCATGACCGTGCCGTCGCGCAGCAGGTCGGCGGTGCGGTCCTGGTCCGCGCGCTCGATGCGCAGCGCGACCCGGTCCGCGAGCGGTGCGAGCGCCGGCAGCACCCAGGTCGTCAGCGAGTCGCCGTTGACCGCGAGCGTGACGCGGGGCGCGGTCGCGTCCTGCGTGAGGTGGCGGGTGGCCTCGGCGGTGAGGGCGTCGAGCTGGCGGGCCAGCCGGACGAGGGGCTCGCCCGCGGCGGTCGGGCGCACGGGCCGCTCGCGGCGCAGCAGGACGGCGCCGGCCGTCTGCTCGAGCGCCTTGATGCGCTGGCTCACGGCGGAGGGCGTGACGTGCAGGGCGCGTGCGGCGGCGTCGAACGTGCCGAGGTCGGCGGCCGCGGCCAGCGCCCGCAGCTGGCCCAGGTCCCAGTCGGTCATGCAGCCACGCTAATGGTACGTGCAGAACATTCGCTGGTCTGATGGCCGGTGCCGCTCGTAGCGTCGTCCTCATGTGGACGTCCGCCCTCGCCGGGCTCGGGTTCGGGCTCGCGCTCATCGTCGCCATCGGCGCGCAGAACGCGCACGTGCTGCGCACCGGGCTGCGCCGCGAGCACGTGGGGCTGGTGGTGGCGATCTGCGCCGTCTCCGACCTGCTGCTCATCGCGGTCGGGGCGGCGGGCGTCGGCACCGTCGTCGCCGCCAGCCGTCCGGTCACCGTGGTGACCACCGTCCTCGGGGCGGCGGTGCTCCTCGGCTACGGGGCGCTGGCCGCGCGCCGGGCCGTGCGCGGCGACGACGCGCTGGTCGTGGACGGCGCGCCGGTCGTGGACGGCACTCCGGGCGTGGACGGCGCGGTCGGCCGCGCCGCCGGGACCGCGGCCGCCGTGGCGCTGACGACCCTGGCCCTGACCTGGCTGAACCCCCACGTGTACCTCGACACGGTGGTGCTGCTGGGCTCGGTGGCCGCCGGTCACGGCGACGCGCGCTGGTGGTTCGCCGCGGGCGCCGGCGTCGGCAGCGTGCTGTGGTTCACGGCGCTGGGGTACGGGGCGCGGCTGCTGCGCCCGGTGTTCGCCCGCCCGGCGGCGTGGCGGGTCCTGGACGCCGTGATCGCCGCGGTGATGGTCGGCATCGCGACGGGGCTGGTGGTGGACCTCCTGGCCCCCTGACGCCCCGCAGTGGCCCATCTCTCACCCGGCGGGCGCCTCATTTCGACAGCGCGTCGATAAGATGTCGACAGTGCGTCAACAAGACGTGTGTCCCCGGCGAGAGGTCTGACCCCGTGTTCCTCGCTCTGCGCGAGCTCGCGTTCGCGCGCACCCGATTCGGGCTGATGGGCGCCGTCGTCGGCCTCATCAGCGTCCTCATGGTCCTGCTGTCCGGCCTGTCGTCCGGCCTCGTGGTCGACGGCGTCTCCGGGCTCATGCGCAGCCCCGTGGACGCGGTCGCGTTCGAGGACGGCACCAAGACCGACTCCGCGTTCACCCGCAGCGTCGTGACGTCGGCCGAGCGCGACGCCTGGGCCGCGCGCGACGACGTCGACGGGGCCGAGCTGCTCGGCACCGCGATCGTCAACGCGAAGAACGAGGACGGCACGCCCGTCGACCTCACCCTCTTCGGCGTCGAGCCCGGCGGGTTCGTCGAGCCCGAGACGGGCGACGGGCGCGCTCTGGCCGCCGAGGGGGAGGTCGTGCTGTCGGCCTCCGCGCAGGACGAGGGCGTCGCGCTCGGTGACGTCCTGACCATCGACCGCATCGGCACGGAGCTCGAGGTCGTGGGCTTCACCACCGACCAGCGCACCTTCGGCCACATGGACATCGGCTTCCTGCACCTGCGCACCTGGCAGGAGATCCACTCGGCGACCGTGCCCGGCCAGCAGGCCACCGCGGAGGCGTACGACGCGGCGAGCGTCGTCGCGCTGCGCGGCGTCGACGGCGCCCTGCCCGACCTGGCCGCGGGGGACGCGGACGCGGGCACCTCGGCACGGACGATCAAGGACGCCTTCGACTCGTCGCCGGGCTACACCGCCGAGATCATGACCATGCAGCTCATCCAGGGCTTCCTGTACGCCATCTCGGCTCTCGTCGTCGGCGCGTTCTTCACGCTGTGGACCGTGCAGCGCACCCGCGAGCTCGCCGTCATGCGCGCCATGGGCGCCTCGACGCGCTTCCTGCTGGGCGACGGTCTGGCGCAGGCCGCGATCCTGCTCGTCGTGTCCGTCGGCGCCGGTCTGGCCGTCGGCCTCGGGCTCGGCTCGCTGCTCGTCGGTACCGGCATGCCGTTCGAGCTGGAGAGCGGGCCCATCGCGACCGGTGCGCTCCTGCTGCTCGGACTGGGTCTGCTCGGCGCCGCCGTCGCGACCGTCCGCATCGCCCGAGTCGACCCGCTGACCGCGCTGGGAGAGAACCGATGACCACGACCACCACCCGCACGGGCCTCGCGCTGAGCGACGTCGTCCTGACCTTCGGCGACGGTGACACCCAGGTCGACGCCCTCGACCACGTGGACCTGACGGTCACCCCCGGGGAGATCGTGGCCGTCGTCGGCCCGTCCGGCGCCGGCAAGTCGAGCCTGCTGGCCGTCGCCGGCGGTCTGACGACGCCGACGTCCGGCTCGGTCGTCGTCGGCGGCGCCGACCTGGCGAGCATGTCGAAGGCCGCCCTGGCCCGGTACCGCCGTGACCACGTCGGGTTCGTCTTCCAGTCCGGCAACCTGGTGCCCGCGCTGACCGCGATCGACCAGCTCCGCCTGGTCGAGAAGATCACCGGTCGCCGCGCGGTGAAGCCGCCCGAGCAGCTGCTCGCCGCCGTCGGCATGGCCGACCACGCGAAGCGCCGGCCCGGGAAGCTGTCCGGCGGTGAGCGTCAGCGCGTCGGGATCGCCCGCGCGCTGGTGGCCTCCCCGTCGGTCCTGCTGGTCGACGAGCCGACGGCCGCGCTCGACCGGCGCCGCAGCCACGAGATCGTCGAGCTGCTCGCGCGTCAGACGCACGAGTTCGGGGTCGCTACGGTGATGGTCACGCACGACCACGACGTGCTGGAGCACTGCGACCGCGTGCTCGAGATGGTCGACGGACGCCTGCGCGCCGTCTGACGAACAGGAGGACGCGTGCCACGCATCACGGCGCGCACGGTGCCCGAGCACCGCGAGGCCCAGCGCCGCGCGATCCTCGACGCCACCCGCGAGCTGCTCGCGGACGCACCCGACGTCGAGCCCACCTTCGCGGCGGTCGCCGCGAAGGCGGGGCTCGCACGGTCGAGCATCTACCACTACTTCCCGTCCCGGGAGGACCTGTTCCGGGCGGTCGTCGTGGAGGCGCTGCCGCGCTGGAGCGAGGCCATCGCCCAGGCGATGGGTGCGCAGGACGACCCGGTCGCCCGGGTCGTCGCGTACGCCGACGCCAACCTCAGGCTCGTCGCGGAGGGTGAGCACGCCGTCATCAGCGCGCTCGCGGCGTTCAGCCCTCGTGCGTTCTCCGACCCCTGGGTGCAGGAGATGCACGGTCAGCACGTCGAGCCCCTGGTCGCGGCCCTGCGGGGCGCGGGGGTCGCCGAGCCCGAGGTCGTGGCGGAGCTCGTCAACGCCATGGTGCAGCGGGCCGGTGCGCTCATCGAGGGCGGTGCGGACGTGGACACCGTCCGGGCGGCGGTGCGCGCGGTGCTCACGCGCTGACGGCCGCGGGACCACGGCGGGGCGGAACAGACCCGCACCCCTGGGCGGTTGCGGTCGGTATGCGAGCCATCACCTACGACCACTTCGGCGGCAGCGACGTCCTGCAGCTCACCGACCAGCCGGAGCCCAAGGTCGGCTCCGACAGCGTCCTGGTGCGGGTACGTGCCGCGTCCGTGAACCCGGTGGACTGGAAGATCCGCGCCGGGTACCTCGACCAGATCATCGACACCGAGTTCCCCGCGATCCCGGGGTGGGACGTGGCGGGCGTCGTCGAGCGGCCGGGCCTGGACACCCCGGAGCTGGCGGCCGGCGACGACGTCTACGGGTACGTCCGCAAGGACTGGCTGCACGGTGGGACGTTCGCCGAGCTGGTCTCCGCGCCCGTGCGGACGCTGGCCCGCAAGCCCGCGTCGCTGAGCTTCGAGGAGGCCGCGGCGGTGCCGCTCGCGGGGCTCACGGCGTACCAGACCATCGAGCGCGTCGGGGTGCGCGACGGGCGGACGGTGCTCGTGCACGCCGCGGCCGGGGGCGTCGGGCAGTTCGCCGTGCAGATCCTGCGGGCCCGCGGGGCGCGCGTCATCGGGACCGCGTCGGCGCGCAACCACGAGCACCTGCGCGGCCTGGGTGCCGAGCCCGTCGAGTACGGCGACGGCCTGGTCGAGCGCGTGCGCGCGCTGGCACCGCAGGGCGTCGACGTCGTCCTGGACTACGGCTCGGACGACCTGGTGCCGACGACGCGCGCGGTCCTGGCCGACGGCGGCACGGTCGCGTCGATCGTCGACACCGCTGCGCGCGACGAGCTCGGCGGGCACTACGTGTGGGTGCGGCCCAGCACGGGGGACCTCGACGCGCTCACGCGGCTGATCGACGACGGCGCCGTGAAGGTCGACGTGGCGCAGGTCTTCGACCTCGCGGACGCGGCCGCGGCGCACGACCTCGTCGCCGAGGGGCACGTGCGGGGCAAGGTCGTCGTGCGCGTCTGAGGGCGTGCCGAGCGCGCTGCGACCGGCTCCCCGATCGACTATCTTGAGGAATCGATCGTTTCTCGATAGATTCGTCGCGTCTGACACCGGACGTTCGATCGAGGAGCCCGTCATGCGCAACCTGACCGTCGGAGCGCTGCGCGTCGTCATCGCGCTCGCGCTCGCGGGGACCCTGTTCGTCCAGTGCGTCATGGCGCCGCTGCTGTGGACCGACCTGGTGGAGGCCGGCGCCCCGCTGTCCGTGCGGGTGCCGTTCGTCGCGATCTTCGTGCTGGGGCTCCTCACGCTGCAGGTCTGCGGCGTGTGCGTCTGGCGTCTGCTGACGATGGTCCGCCGCGAGGAGGTGTTCACCCCCGCCGCGTTCCGCTGGGTCGACGTCATCATCGGCGCCATCACCGCGGCGGCGGTCCTGGCGTTCGCGCTGGCGGTCGTGCTCGCGCCGGGGGAGGCGGTCGCCCCGGGCATCGTGCTGCTGGTCTGCGGCGCGGCGCTCGTCGTCGGCGGCGTCGCCCTGATCGTCCTGCTGCTGCGGATGCTGCTCGCACAGGCCGTCGACCGCGACCGCGAGGCCCGGCGCCTGCGCGACGAGCTCGACGAGGTGATCTGATGCCGATCGTCGTGGACGTCGACGTCATGCTCGCGCGCCGCAAGATGTCCGTCGGGACGCTCGCGGAGCGCGTCGGCATCACGCCCGCCAACCTCGCGGTGCTGAAGAACGGGCGCGCCAAGGCCGTGCGCTTCACCACGCTCGCCGCGCTGTGCGAGGTGCTGGAGTGCCAGCCGGGCGACCTGCTGCGCTGGGAGCCGGACGGGGAACACGAGGCGCCCAGCCCGGTGTGACCGGCCCGGACCCTCGGGCCGGCCGGGCGCCCGTGGTCCCCGGCGAGGTCAGGCGGCCGGCGCCGTCGGGACGAACGGGTGCAGCTCCTCGTCCGCGCCGTCGACGACGAGGCACGTGCCCTCGGGTACCTCGAGCCACGCGCCGCGCAGCTCGCCCAGCGGCTCGGACACGATGACGCGGGTGTCGTCCGACAGGCCCTGCAGCGCGGCGTGGTCCGGGTAGTGCTGCCGCAGGACCGACACGTCGGCGTTGCGGAACAGCGTGCGCGAGCGGCCCTCGGAGGAGTAGCGGACGGCCCACATGCGGTGCCCGTCGGTCACGGCGAGCGTGCCCTGGAACGGGAAGTCGACGCCGTGGCGCCGGCCCGTCGCCTCGACGAGGCCGACCGCGGTCGCCATCGCGGCCGGCGGGTCGTCCGTCAGGCCGAACGTGAGCGCCAGGTGGAACAGGGTCTCGGAGTCGGTCGTGCCCTCGATCGTCGGGAACAGCGCGGGGTCGACCGCGAGCTGCAGGTCCCGCTTGAGGAGCGGGAACCGGTCGACCGCCCCGTTGTGCATGAACAGCCAGTCACCCTGGCGGAAGGGGTGGCAGTTGGTCAGCTGGATCGCCGTGCCGCTGGTGGCGCGCACGTGCGCGAACACCGTGCCCGAGCGGACGTGACGCGCCAGCTCGCGCAGGTTGGGGTCGCTCCACGCGGGCTCGGTGCTGCGGAAGATGCCCGGCTCCGGCGCGTGCCCGTCGTACCAGCCGATGCCGAAGCCGTCACCGTTGGTGGGCTCCGCACCCATCCGGCTGTGCAGGCTCTGCAGCACGAGCGAGTTCGCCGGCTTGTAGAGCAGGTCGTTCAGCGTGACCGGAGCCCCGGAGTACGCCAGCCATCGGCACATGTCGGCCCCCTCGCGGCGGCCCGCGCGTCGCGGGACCCTCGGCCCACCTTGCGCCGACCGGGCGCCACGCGCCAGGCGGGCGGGTCAGTCGCCCAGCCCGGTGCCCACCTGGCGCGCCGCCCGCACCCACGCGTGGTCCGGCGGGACGAGCTTGACCTTGCCGGCCACGTCGGACAGCGGCACCGGGACGGCGTCGTCACCGCGCGCGGCGACCATCACACCGAACTCGCCGCGGTCCACGAGGTCCGCCGCCGCCGCACCCAGGCGCGTCGCGAGCAGACGGTCCGCCGCGCACGGCGTCCCGCCGCGCTGCACGTACCCCAGGATCGTCACGCGCGTCTCCAGCCCTGTGGCGGCCTCGAGCTCGCGCGCCAGCTTGAACGTGTGCTCCCGCTGCGCGTCCTCGACGTGGGCCAGGTGCTTCTTGGCCGCACGCCGCGACTCGGGCGTCTTCGCGGACTTCACGAGCAGCTGTGCCGCCTCGTAGTCCGCGGTGTCCTCGACGTCCCGGGCGCCCTCGGCGACGGCCACCACGGAGAACGACGAGCCGTGGGCGGTACGACGCCGGATCGTCTCGGCGACCGACTCGATCGTGTACGGGATCTCGGGGATCAGGATGATGTCCGCGCCGCCCGCGACCCCGGCGGCCAGCGTCAGCCAGCCCGCTCGGTGCCCCATGATCTCCGTGAGGATGATGCGGTGGTGGCTGTGCGCCGTGGAGTGCACCCGGTCCACCGCGTCGGTCGCGATCTCCGTGGCCGTGGCGAACCCGAAGCTCGTGTCGGTCTCGGCGATGTCGTTGTCGATGGTCTTGGGCAGGTGGATGACGTTGAGCCCGGCCTCGACCAGGCGCATCGCGTTCTTCGCGGTCCCGCCGCCGCCCAGCATGATGAGGGCGTCCAGGCCCAGCTCGCGGTAGTTCTCCGCGACCACCGGCACCATGTCCTGCGGCTCGCCGTCCACGACGTACCGGTGGACCTTGTCGCGGCTCGTCCCGAGGATCGTCCCGCCGATGGTGAGGATGCCGGACAGGGCCTTGCCGTCGAGCTCCACGTACCGGTTCTCCACCAGCCCCGTCACACCGTCACGGAACCCGAACAGCTCCATGCCGTAGTGCGCGATCGCGGTCTTGCCGAACCCGCGGATCGCGGCGTTCAGGCCGGGGCTGTCGCCGCCCGCCGTGAGGATCCCGACCCGCTTCGCCTTCGTCCGCGTCATGCCGCCTCCGCCGTACCGTGACCGGCGGGGGCCGGCCGTGTGCCGACAGTGTCGTGGGCGAGGCGCCGCGGCACAACGCGGGGCGTGCGTGACACCGCAGGTCATGCGGCCGGTGCGTCAGGCCGGACGCGGCGCGTACATGATCAGCCCGACGCCGACGAGGCACACCAGGGCGCCGATGACGTCCCACCGGTCCGGTCGGAACCCGTCGACGACCGTGCCCCACAGCAGCGACCCGGCGACGAACACCCCGCCGTACGCGGCCAGGATCCGCCCGAAGCTCGCGTCCGGCTGCAGCGTCGCCACCGCGCCGTACAGCCCCAGCGCGATCACACCGAGCCCGACCCAGACCCAGCCACGGTGCTCGCGGATGCCCTGCCAGACGAGCCACGCGCCACCGATCTCCAGGCCCGCGGCCGCGACGAACAGCAGGACCGAGCGCAGGACGGTCATGGTGGAGGCCTCTCGTCGGGGGTGGGACGAGTATCGCGGGCGGGTGGCCGGTGGCCGCCCTCCGGCCGCTACCGTGACCGCATGGCGGTCCTGCACCCTCTGACGCGCGACGACCTCGAGGTGCTCCTGGAGGTCCAGCGCGAGGGCGCCGTCGCCGGGCTGGGGCACCTCTTCCCCCAGGACGAGCACCCGTTCCCGACCGCGCGGGTCCGCGCGCGGTGGGAGGCGGAGCTCGACGACCCGGGCGTGGACTGCTTCGCGGTCGTGCGGGACGGTCAGGTCGCCGGGTTCGCCGCCACGCGGGGGGACGAGCTCCTGCACTTCGGCACGGCGGTGGCCACCTGGGGGACCGGCCTGGCGGGCCTCGCGCACGACGAGGTGCTCGACCACCTGCGCGCCCAGGGGCACCGGACGGCCTGGCTGCGCGTGTTCGACGACAACCTCCGGGCCGTGCGGTTCTACGAGCGCCGCGGCTGGCGGGCCACCGACGTGGTCACGCGGACGACCTTCCCGCCGTACCCGGTGCTGCGCCGGTACGAGCGGACGCTCGGGGCCGACGCGTGAGGCGGCCCGCGTCGCGCCCGTCCGCCCGGCGACGTCAGCTGCGCCCGGTGCGTTCCGTGCGCGCGAGGTACGCCTCCCCGCGCGGGCTGAGCGCGTAGCCGACGTCGAAGCTCTGCGTCAGGCCCAGGCCCTTGAGCTTGCGGACGTCGATCTTGAACGGGTCGCGCTCGCGGCCCAGCTCGGCGGCGAGGTCCGGCGCGCGCACGTGGGGGCGGCGGCGGATGACGTCGAGCGTGGCGGCGGTCCACGGGCCGTGGCTGCCGGCACGGTCCAGCCGGTCGAGGCGCGCGTCGATCGCGGCGACGTCGGCGTCGGTGAGCGCGGCGTCGTCGCGCAGGGCGACGCGGGGGTCGGGGCCGGCCCACGTCAGGCCGATGCGGTACACCGGCCACGTGGCCGCGTCGGCGGGTGCGGTGTCGTCCGCCGGGGTGCGGCCGTAGCGCGCGGTGCGCCGGCGCCGGGCGACCTCCGCGGGGTCGAGCACGCGCAGCAGCGCGGCGGCGCCCGCGAACCCGGCCGCGCGGGCGTCGTCGTCGGTCAGGGACGCCGGGTCGACGGTGTCCACGGACGTCACCTCGACCACGCCCGCACCGGTGCGGAAGCGCGCGCCGGCGCGCACGTCGGGGCGTTGCCAGCGGCGGAAGGCCAGGGTGACGGAGCCGTCGGCGACCCCGGCGGCGACCGTGGGTGGCAGGAGCACCTGGCCAGCGTGCCGGGTCATGCCGGGCGCGTCGAGGGGTCGGGTGGCCCGGGGCGCACGGCTGGGACGCGGGAGTGCCGGACGTGCGCCGAGGGGTGGACGCCGTCGGACCGCCGGGCGTAGCGTATAAGTCACGACTTATTCACAAGGTCTCTGGAGGAGCCATGACCGGCATCGACGCACTGCAGCAGGCCGGCCTCGTCACGCGTGAGCTGCGCCGCGGCGAGCGGGGCGGCGCGCCGACGAAGGTCGCGGTCGCGCGCCGCACGTACCGCGCCGCGGTCGACGACGTCTGGGACGCGCTCACGGATCCCGAGCGGCTGCCGCGCTGGTTCGCGCCCGTCACCGGCGACCTGCGCGAGGGCGGCCGCTACCAGGTGGTGGGCAACGCCGGCGGCGTCGTCGAGGAGTGCCGGGCGCCCGAGCGGTTCGCCCTGACCTGGGAGATGGGCGAGCAGGTCAGCTGGGTCGAGGTGCTGCTGGCCCCGGCCGACGGCGGCACCGAGCTCACGCTGCTGCACGAGGCCCACGTCGACCCGGCGTTCTGGGAGCAGTTCGGGCCCGGGGCCGTCGGCGTCGGGTGGGACCTGGCGCTGTGGGGGCTCGCGGTGCACCTCGCCACCGGGGCGGCGGTCGCACAGGAGGGCGGCGAGCAGTGGCCCATGACGCCCGAGGGGCAGGGGTTCATCGAGCGGGCGGCGACCGGCTGGGCCCGGGCGGACACCGCGGACGGGCGCGAGGCGGCGTCGGCGGAGGCCGCCGGGCAGCGGACGTTCGCGTTCTACACGGGCACGGCGGCGCCCGAGGCATGAGCGTCGCGGACGTGGGGAGGGGCGCGGGCATGAGGGAGGCATGAGCGAGGTGGCCGCGAGCGCCACGGCCGCCGACGGTACGCCCGCGCGGGCCGAGCGGGCGGGTGCCGTGCCGGTCGACGTCGTCCTCGCCGCGCTCGCGGAACCCGTGCGACGGCGCCTGCTGGAGCACCTCGGGCGTGGCGAGCGCGCGGCCGGGGAGCTGGTCGCGGCGGCCGCCGACGAGTTCGGCATCTCGCAGCCCGCGACGTCCCAGCACCTGCGGGTGCTGCGGGAGGCCGGTGTCGTCACGGTCCGTGCGGACGGACCGCGGCGGCTCTACCGCGTCGAGCCGGGGGCGCTGAGCGTCGTCGAGGACTGGCTGGCCGGGTTCCTCGACCCGTTCGCGCAGCCGCTCGACGCGCTGGGGACGGAGCTGGCGCGCGGCCGACGGCAGCGGCGCGACGCCGGTGGCCGGGCTCCGGGCGACGCGCGGGCGACCCCGGCCTCCTGACACGCCCCTCGGTCGCCCGCCGGGTGTGAGGGGTGGCAGGCGCGTCTCCTGCGGGACGGCTCAGTCCGCCAGCGCCTCGCGCAGGGCGCGCGCGACCGGCCACTGCCGGGTCGCCCCGGCTGACGGAGGCGTACGCGGCCCTCGGCGCCGAGGTCGCCCTCCTGCTGCTGCACGCCCGTGCCCGCTACGACGTCCCGGCGCTGGTCGACGAGCACACCGCCTACCTCGCCGACGTGCAGACGCGCGGCCCGGCCGCCGTCCGCGAGCACCTCACGCACCTGGCCGACCTGCTGCACCCGCCCGCCTCACGCCGGGTCGAGCGTCACTCCGGCGGCGTCGTCCCCCCTGCACCGAGCGCACGCTGCACCCGCGTGACGTCCCGCCACGCGCCGTGCTTGAACCCGATGTCGCGGAACGTGCCGACGGGCTCGAACCCGAGGGCCGCGTGCAGGGCGGCGCTGGCGGGGTTCGGCTCCGCGTACCCGGCGACCGCCTGCCGGTACCCCAGGGAGGCCAGCCGCTCGAGCAGCGCGGAGTACAGGGCCCGCCCCGCGCCCGTGCGCCGCCGGCCCGGCTCCAGGTACACGCTCGTCTCGCACGCCCACCGGTACGCCGGACGCGCCGCGAACGGCACCGCGTACGCGTACCCCACGACCCGTCCCGCGTCCGGGGTGCCGGGTGGCAGCACGGCGACCAGCCACGCGTGCGACGCCAGCGCGGCAGCGATGCGACCGGCCATCTCGTCGGGCGTCGGCGGGAGGTCCTCGAACGACACGGCGGTGTCGTGCACGTACGGCGCGTAGACCGCCGCGCACGCGGCACCGTCGGCGGGCGTCGCGTCGCGGACGACCACGGGCGGGTCAGGGGCCGGGACGCCGCTGGGCATGTTCGGACCCTAGCGGCCGCGTCCCGCCCTAGGGTGGGGCCCGCACGCGCGGCGCCGGCACCGTCGGCACCTCGTCCGGCACCCAGCAGCAGGTCAGCAGCCCGCCCGTCACCCCCGACGTCATGCTCCGCGGAGGACCACCCGTGACCACCGACACCACGCCTGCGTCGCCGTACTCCCCGGGCAGCGACGCCCCGGCCCCCGACGCGCCACCCGCGACCGGTGCGCCCCTGTTCGGGGCACCCGACTCCCCGGGCGACGAGGGCACGCGCCCGCTGCAGCACGACGCCCGCCGCCCGCCCCGCTGGTGGGGCAAGGGCCTGGCGATGGCGGTCGTCGCGGTCTTCGTCGGGATCTTCGCGTGGGACGCGATCGGGGCCCTGCAGAGCCTGCTGGTCAACCTGCTGATCGCGTTCTTCGTCGCGCTCGCGCTCGAGCCGATCGTCGTGTGGCTGGTGCGGCACGGGTGGAAGCGGGGTGGTGCGGCAGCGTTCGCGCTGCTCGGCGGGCTCGCCGTCGTGCTGGTGGTCACGGCGCTGTTCGGCAACCTGTTCGTGCAGCAGCTCGTCCAGCTCGTCGGCAACGTCCCGGACCTGTACACGTCCGCGCAGGAGATGGTGCAGGAGCGGTTCGACGTCGAGGTGCCGGACGTCGCCGAGCTGCTGCGCCAGGGCGCCGAGGAGTGGGGCACCGAGGTCGCCTCCGGGGCCCTGCTGGTCGGCTCCACGATCGTCGGCGGCGTCTTCGCCGCCCTGACCATCCTGCTCGTCACCTACTACCTGCTGGCTGCCGGCCCGCGGTTCCGCGCGTCGATCTGCCGGTGGCTCACCCCGAACCGGCAGCAGGAGGTGCTGCGGCTCTGGGAGGTCACCCAGGTCAAGGTCTCGGACTTCCTCAACACCCGCATCGTCCTGGCGGCGATCGCCACGGTCGCGACGTTCGCGTTCCTCGCCATCCTGGGCACGCCGTACTCGCTCCCGCTGGCCCTGTTCACCGGGGTCGTCTCGCAGTTCGTGCCCACCATCGGCACGTACATCGGCGGTGCGCTGCCGGTCGCGGTCGCGCTGACGTCGCAGGGCGTGCCCCAGGCGCTGGGCGTGCTGGCGTTCATCCTCGCGTACCAGCAGGTCGAGAACCTGTGGCTGGCGCCCAAGGTGTCGGCGCGTGCCCTGGAGATGAACCCGGCGGTGTCGTTCGTCGTCGTGCTGGCGTTCGGCGCCGTGTTCGGGGCGCTCGGCGCGTTCCTCGCGCTGCCGATCGCGGCGACGATCCAGGCGGTGGCCAACACGTACGTGCAGCGCCACGAGCTGGTGCACTCGCACATGCTGCACGACCCGGGCGAGGCGTCCGGCGAGGACCCGGGCGGGGACGACGACCCGAGCCGGGGCCGCGGCGACGCGGACAAGGCACGGGCCGCGGCACGCGAGGTCGACGAGCGGCGCGCGAACGGCGCCTGACCCTCCCGGTGCCGGCCGCCGGTGCCCGCCGGTCCGGTGCCGGGGCGGGCCGTCCCGGGCAGGCCTACGACGCGTCGTGCAGCAGGGTCAGCACGTCGCGCAGCCGCGCGGCGTCCACCTGGCCCGGCGCGCTCGCGGTCCCCACGGCACCGAACGTCATCGCCGACCCGAACACCCCGCCGGCCAGGCGCGTCACCAGCCCGAGCGCACCCATCGCGACGGTCACGACGGGCCGGTCGGCGTCGCGCGCGAACTCCCGCGTGGCCGTGAGCAGGGCGAGGACGTCGTCGGGGTCGTGCGGCAGGACGGCGACCTTGCAGACGTCGGCACCGACGTCCCGCTGCCGGCGCAGCAGGGCGACGAGGTCGGCCGCGGGAGGCGTGCGCACGAAGTCGTGGTGGGAGACGACCACCGCGAGCCCGGCGGCCCGCGCCCGCGCCACGGTGTCCGCGACGTCCGGGGTGGCGAGCTCCACGTCCACGGCGTCGGCCCCGTCCGGCCCGGCGCCGGCGACCACGGCGGCGACGACGGCGGCGTACGCCGCGTCGTCCGCGGGCTGGGCACCGCCCTCCCGGGCGGAGCGGAAGGTGGCGAGCAGCGGCACCTCCCCGGGCAGCGCGGCCCGCACCGCCGCGACGGCAGCGCCCACGAGGGCCGGGTCGGCCGCGGCACCCGTGAGGTGGTCCAGGCGCAGCTCGACGACGTCGGCGACGCCGGTCGGCAGGGCGTGCGCGGCGTCGACGGCGTCGCCGACGGTCGTCGCCACCAGGGGCACGCACACGCTCGGGGACCCCGCGCCCAGGGTCGTCCCCCGCAGGCGGAGCAGCGCGTCGTTCGTCGTCATGCGCTGATTGTCGCCGGTGGGCGGCGCGAGCACCGCGCCCGTCCCGCGGCCGGGACGCCCACGGGTGTCGTCAGGTCGTCGGCTCGGCCGGGAACGTGGCCCAGACGTGCTTGCCGCCCGGGTCGGACCACCAGCCCACGCTGCTCGAGAGCCGGCGCGCGATCTGCAGGCCGAACCCGCCCTCGCCGGGCTCGCGGCCCTGGGCGAGGAACGGGGCGTGCGTCGTGTCGCAGTCGGACACGACGATGAGCACCGCGTGCCCGTCGACCGCCAGACTCACCTGCGCGGGGGGACGCCCGTGCGCGAGCGCGTTGGTCGCGAGCTCGGACGCCACGAGGACGACGTTGTCCGGCCCGGCGGCGTCGCCACCGTCCGGGGGCGGCGCGGACGCGGCGAGCTGCTCACGCAGGTCCCCGCGCATGGCCCGCAGCTCCGAGGCGCTGCGCAGCACCCAGCGGCGCAGCGGGACGAACTCCTCCGGCGGGCGCGTGGCGGGCAGCGTGCGCCCGTGGGTGGGGTCGGTGAGGACGTCGTCGGGCGGCAGGGCGGCCGGGGGCGTGTGCTCCGCCTCGAACTGGCTGCCGGCGGGGGGCGGCGGGATCCTCGGCGACGTCAGCTGCTCGTCGTCGGTCATCTCCCGCACCCCCTCTCCTCGGTCCCTCGGGCGGCCGCGTGTCCGTCTGTGCGCGTCGTCCGCCGTCGGGTTCCCGGCCACGGTAGGCGCCCACGCCGGATCCCACCACTGAGGACCGCGGTGCGCCGGGGACGAGATGAACCGCCGTCCAGCCGTGCCCGCGAGGGCCATTGGGGCGCCGCCCGGGACCGGAGGGGCCGGGTCGGACGCGTCAGACGGTACCGCGAGGTACCGGAACCGCGGGCACGCAGGTGCGCGGGGCGGTGTGGGTGGGCCCCGGTAGCGTCGGCAGAGTCGGGCGGGGACGCCCGGCGGTGCCCGCCGACGAGGCGCGCACGGCGACCGGGGACGCAGCCCCGGGGCGCCCCGGCGGCGGGGGTCGGGCGTGGCGTCCCGGACGAGAGGAGGGGTGCCGTGCGGTTCGGTTTCGTGGGCAGCTTCGGGACGGTCCAACAGGTCGTCGACCTGGCGGTGGACGTCGAGGAGCACGGCTGGGACGGCTTCTTCACGTGGGACGGCGTCGACATCGACGGGATGGACGCGTGGGACCCCTGGGCGGTCCTCGCGGCGGCCGCGGTGCGCACGCACCGGGTGACCCTCGGCGCCCTGGTGCTCGCGCTGCCGCGGCGGCGGCCCTGGGTGGTCGCCAAGCAGGCGGTGACCGTCGACCACCTGTCCGGGGGGCGGCTGGTGCTGCCTGTCGGCCTCGGGGTGCCCACCGACGGCGCCGTCGCGTGCGTCAGCGGTGAGGCGGCGACGGTGCGCGAGCGCGCCGAACGGCTCGACGACGCGCTCGACGTGCTGGACCGGGCGTTCACCGGCGAGCGGTTCGACCTGGACGGGCGGCACCTCACGGTGCACGGGCTGCAGCTGCGACCCGTGCCGGTGGCCCGGCCCGACGGGCGCACGCGGATCCCGGTGTGGGTCGTCGCCGCCCACCCGTCCGACCGGTCGATGGCCCGTGCCGCGCGGTGGGACGGGGTGGTGCCCCAGCACCGCGGGGAGCGGGCCATGGCCGACCTCGAGCCGCAGGACGTCGCGGAGGTGGTCGCGTGGCTGCGGGCCCACCGCCCGTCGGACGCCGGCCCGTTCGAGGTGGTCCTGCACGGTGCGCTGCCCGCCGACCGCGGTGCGGCGCGCGAGCGCGTGGCGGCGCTCGCCGAGGCCGGGGCGACCTGGTTCGTCGACGCGCTGTGGGACCCCGCCACGGCGACGCCCGAGGCGCTGCGGACGCGGGCCCGGCTCGGGCCTCCGGGGACGTGACGCGGCATGAGGGCACCGTGGCCGTCAGCGGCCGGGGTCGACCGCCGGTCGGCTCATGCGGTAGATCTGCGGGCCGCGGGGCGCGAGCGGCACCGGCTCGTGCGACTCGGTGTAGCCGCGGTCGGTGTAGTAGCCGACGTTCTCCTCGTTCGTCGTCTCCAGGTAGGAGCGCGCGCCGTGCGCGTCGACCTCGGTGAGGAACCGGCGCAGCAGGACGCTGCCGCGCCCGGCCCGCTGCAGGTCGGGCCGCACACCGAAGGCCTCGACGTACCAGCTGTCCGCGGGGACGCCGCGGGACGTGAGGTCCCCGAAGCGGATGATGCCCGGGCTGTGCTCGCGCGTGCGGGACGCGATGCGCACGATCCGCCCCGCCTGCCGCGCCCAGCGTCCGACGGTCATGGGGTAGGTCCCCGGCGGGTAGAGCGCGAGCACGCCCGTGACCTCGCCGTCGAGCGTCGTGGCCAGCACCTGGCCGTGGCGCAGCCCGTCCGCCAGGGTCATGCGGTACACCTCACGCAGCTCACGCTCGCGGCGTGCCGTGACGGGGAAGAGGTGCCGGTAGCCGGGGTCGTCCGCCAGGGCGGCCGCGAGGACGGCGGCGGCCTGCCGTCGGTCGCCCGGGGCCAGAGGCCCGACGGCGTCGGGCGGGTCGGCGCGCTGTGTCCCGGGCGGGCGTCCCCCTGCGTCCATGAGGGCATCGTGTCTCGGACGTGCGTCCAGGTGCAACCGGAACGTGGTGGCGCGTCCGCTTCGTCGCCGCGGTCGCAACTGGAGGTGGGGAGGACGGGTGAAGATGCCCCCCGAACCCGCACGCGGTACGGCCCCGGGATGACAGGCTCGGAGAGTCCCCGTCCGGCCCGCCACGACGTCGTGCGCGGGGAGGGTGCCGCACCCGTCGGCGCCCGCGCGGGGACCACGAGGAGGACGACGGTGCGAGCCGTACGAACGACCGACCGGGGCGCCGCCCGGCGCCGGGCCACCGCGGTGCTGGTCGCCGCCCTGACGGCGGCCGGGCTCGCCGCCTGCAGCCCGAGCGTCCCGGACGCCCGACCCGCGGCCGAGGCCCTGGCGGACGCGCTCGGATCGGGCGACTTCGGTGCGGTCCCCCTGACCGGCGACTCCCCGGCGCCCGACGAGATCGCCGCGACCCGTACGGCCGTGGTCGAGGGGCTGGGGGACTCGACCGCGACCGCCACGGTGCGGGAGGTCACCGTCGCGGAGGACGAGCAGAGCGCCACCGCGCGGCTCGCCGTGGCCTGGGACCTCCCGTGGACCGACCAGGACTGGTCGTACGAGGCGACGGCCCGGCTCGAGCGCGTCGAGGACGACGCGGAGCGGCCGTGGCGCGCCCGGTGGCAGCTTCCCCTGCTGGGCCCCGACCTGACGGCGGGGGAGCGGCTGACCGTGTCCCGGCAGTCGGCCGCGCGCGGCCCGGTGCTCGGTCAGGGCGACGCCCCGATCGTCGTCGACCGCCCGGTCCGACGCATCGGCATCGACCGCACGCGTGTCGCCGAGGGCGACGTCGACGCGGCCGCGCGCGGTCTGGCCGCGGCGCTCGGGACGGACGCGGACGCGTACGCCGCGCGCGCCGTGGCGGCGGGGCCCAAGGCGTTCGTCGAGGCGATCGTCGTGCGCGAGGAGGACCCGTCGTACGACCTGGCCGCCCTGGGCGCGCTGCCGGGCGTCACGCTGGTCGCCGACGAGATCCCGCTGGCGCCGACCCGGACCTTCGCGCGGCCGGTCCTGGGCACGGTCGGCGAGGCGACCGCCGAGATCATCGAGGCGTCCGAGGGGGCCGTCGCGGCGGGTGACCAGGCCGGGCTCTCCGGGCTGCAGCGCCAGTACGACGCCCGCCTGCGCGGCACCCCCGGGCTGACCCTGCGGGCCGTCTCGCAGGACGGCGGCGCGGAGCGGCTGCTGCTGGACGTGCCGCCCGTGGCCGGCGAGCCCCTGCGCACGACCCTGGACCTCGACCTCCAGGCGCGCGCCGAGGGACTGCTCGCCG
Organism: Cellulomonas wangleii; assembly: GCF_018388445.1. Taxonomy (NCBI): domain Bacteria; kingdom Bacillati; phylum Actinomycetota; class Actinomycetes; order Micrococcales; family Cellulomonadaceae; genus Cellulomonas; species Cellulomonas wangleii. The sequence goes on along the minus strand of NZ_CP074405.1, from coordinate 3,895,507 downwards.
GGATCGAGCCCGCGGCGGCGATCGTCGCCCTGCGGCCGTCCACCGGTGAGGTGCTGGCCGCCGCGAGCGGGCCGGGCGGCGAAGGGCTGTCGACGGCGACCGTGGGGCAGTACGCACCGGGCTCGACCTTCAAGGTGGTCAGTGCGCTGGCGTACCTGCGGGGCGGGCTCACGCCGGACTCCACGGTCACCTGCCCGCCGACCGTCACGGTCGACGGTCGCACGTTCCAGAACTTCCCCGGCTACCCGGCGTCGGCGCTCGGCGACGTGCCGCTGCGCACGGCCTTCGCCAACTCCTGCAACACCGCGATGATCGGGCTGCGGGACATGGCGGACCAGGGCGAGCTGCTGGCCGCCGCCCGCTCGCTGGGTCTCGAGCCGGCCGCCGAGCTCGGGTTCCCGGCGTTCCTGGGGACCGTGCCGGACGAGGCGTCGGCCACGGCCCACGCCGCGTCGGTCATCGGCCAGGGGCAGGTGCTGACCTCCCCGCTGGGCATGGCGACCGTGGCCGCCTCGGTGGGGGCCGGTCGCACGGTCGTGCCGCTCCTCGTGCTCCCGGACGCGGACGGCGCGCAGGCCGGCGACGCCGAGGGCGGGCCGGGGGACGACGCCGCGGACGACGGCGACGCCTCCGGCGAGCCGCAGGACGACCTGCCCGCCGCCGCGCCCCTGACCGGCGACGAGGCGTCCGCGCTCCAGGCGATGATGCGGGCCGTCGTCACCGAGGGCGGGGCCGGGCTGCTGGCCGACGTGCCGGGCGACCCGGTGCTGGCCAAGACCGGCACCGCGCAGTTCGGGCAGGACGCGGACCTGCGCAACCACGCCTGGATCATCGCGGTGCACGGCGACCTGGCCGTCGCGGTGTTCGTGTCCGAGGGGGACTACGGTTCGACGACGGCCGGTCCGCTGCTGCGCGCGTTCCTGGCCGGATGACGGCCGGGGTCCGCCCCCCGGGGGCGCCGACGTCAGGAGGGACGATGACCGCACGCCACGTGCCGGGCGGGCCGGGCTGGTTGCGCCCGCTGCCGGGGACCGCGCTGACCGTGAGCGCGCTCGCCCTCGGCGGGGGACCGCTGGGCAGCATGCCGCAGCTCTTCGGGCAGGAGGTCTCCCCGGAGCGCGGGATCGACACGGTCCGCGCCGCGCTGCACAGCGACGTCCGGTTCATCGACACGTCCAACGGCTACTCGGACGGTGAGAGCGAGCGTCGCATCGGTGCCGCGCTGACCGCGGCCGGCGGCCTCCCGGCCGGCTACGCGGTCGCCACCAAGGTCGACCCCGACGGCGCCGACTACTCCGGCGAGCGGGTGCGCCGGTCGGTCGAGGAGTCGCGGTCCCGCCTGGGCCTGGACCACCTGCCGCTCGTGCACCTGCACGACCCGGAGTTCCACGAGTTCGACGACCTGACGGGTCCCGACGGTGCTGTCGAGGCGCTCGTCGAGCTGCGCGAGTCCGGGGAGGTCGGGGCGATCGGCCTGGCGGGCGGACGGGTGCAGGAGATGGCGCGCTACCTGGCGCTCGGGGTGTTCGACGTGCTGCTCGTGCACAACCGCTGGACCCTGGTGGACCGGTCCGCCGGCGCGGTCGTCGCCGAGGCCCGTGCGCAGGGCATGGGGGTGCTGAACGCGGCCGTGTACGGCGGCGGGATCCTCGCCCACCAGCAGGGCGGGCCCACGACCTACGGCTACCGCCCCGCTCCGCCGCAGGTGCTCGACGCGGTGGACGCGATGCGGCGCACGTGCGCGCGGCACGGCACCGACCTGGGCACCGCCGCCCTGCAGTTCTCCCTGCGCGACGAGCGCTTCGCCTCGACCATCGTGGGCATGTCGCGCCCGGAGCGGGTCGCCCAGACCCTGGCCGCGGCGGCCGTCCCCCTGCCGGACGACCTGTTCGAGGAGCTGGAGACGCTCGTGCCGCCTGCGGCGACGTGGCTGGACGCCCCCTTCGACAGCTGACGCCCGGCATCCATTACCGTTTCAGGGCGGGCTCGGGGCGGGTGCCCCGGCCGCGGGGACGGAGCGAGGATGACCGACCAGGGCACTGGGCCAGGACCTCTGCCGTCCGCGGGGGAGGCACTCGCGGACCTCGACGCCTGCGCCGAGGAGCCGATCCGGATCCCCGGCTCGGTGCAGCCGCACGGGGTGCTGCTCGCGGTCTCGGAGCCGGACCTGGTGGTCCGGCACGTGTCCGCCAACGTCGCGGACCTCACGGGGCGCTCGGTCGACGAGGTCGTCGGTGCGCCGCTGCGCGACGTGCTGGGCGTGGCCGCCGAGCAGGCGGTGCGGGTGCACGTGCGCACGTTCGGCGACCTGCGGGCGCGCAACCCGGTGTCCGTCGACGTGGCCGGACCGCACGGCCTGGTGACGGCCGACGCGATCCTGCACCGCATCGCCATCGGTGGGCGCACGCTGCTCGTGGTCGAGCTGGAGACGGCCACCGGGCCGCGTCCCTTCTCGTTCCCCAACACGTACCAGGCCGTGCGCGCCGCTCTCGAGAAGCTCCACGGTGCCGGCACCCTGGAGGAGCTGTACGACGTCGCCGCGCAGGAGGTCCGCGCGCTGACCGGGTTCGACCGGGTGATGGTGTACCGGTTCGACGAGGACCACAACGGTGAGGTCGTCGCCGAGGCGCGCCGGGCGGACCTCAACGCGTTCCTCGGCCTGCACTACCCGGCGTCCGACATCCCACAGCAGGCCCGCGCGCTGTACGAGACCAACTGGATCCGGCTCATCGCCGACGTCGGGTACCGACCGGCGCCGATCGTGCCCGCGTGGGACCCCGCGTCGGGCGAGCCGCTGGACCTGACGCACGCGGTGCTGCGCAGCGTCTCGCCCGTGCACGTCGAGTACCTGACGAACATGGGCGTGCGGGCCTCGATGTCGATCTCGCTGCTGCGCGAGGGCCGCCTGTGGGGCCTGGTCGCCTGCCACCACTACGCCGGTCCGCACGTGGTGCCGTTCGGCGTGCGGGCGGCGGCGGAGTTCCTCGGGTCGGCCCTGTCGTTGCGGTTGGTCGCCCGCGCGGAGGACCGCGAGCTGGAGCGGGAGCTCGCCGCCCAGGGGGCGATGACCCGCGTCCTGGGCCTCGCGCGCGACCCGGACCACGGGCTGGCGGAGGCCCTGGCCGGTGACCACGGCCTGCTGGCGGCCGTGCCCGCCCACGGCCTGGTCGTCGTCGCGGACGGGACCACCGTCACGGCCGGTGACGTCCCCGTGGACGTGGCGGCCCTGCGCGCGTGGGTGCTCGCGCAGCCGGAGCCGGTGACGGTGCGCACGCAGCTCGGCGTCACCGACCCGGAGCTGGCGGGTGCGCTGCCGGACGTCGCCGGCGTGCTGGCGGTCCGGCTGCCCGACGACCAGGTGATCGCCTGGCTGCGGTACGAGCAGGTGCGTGACATCTACTGGGGCGGCGACCCGCACAACAAGGCGATCGCGCACCGCGAGGGTGACGAGGTGCGGCTGAGCCCGCGCAAGTCCTTCGACCAGTGGCGCGAGGTGGTGCGCGGCCGCAGCGAGCCGTGGGCGCCGGAGCACGTGCGGGCGGTGGCGGACCTGCGCAGCGGGCTGCTCGAGGTGATCATCACGCGCAACCGGTGGCAGATGGCGGCGGCGCACGCCGTCCAGCTCTCCCTGCTGCCGCGACGGCTGCCCGAGCTGCCCGGCTGGAGCCTGCAGGCACGCTACGTCCCGGCGGCCGGCGGGCGCGTCGGCGGCGACTGGTACGACGCGCTGGAGCTGCCGGACGGCCGCTTCGTCGTCGTCGTCGGTGACGTGGCAGGCCACGGGCTGGGCGCGGCCGCCGCGATGGGCCAGCTGCGCAACGCCCTGCGGGCCTACGTCATGCGGGGGGCGGAGATCCGCGAGGCGCTCGTCGACCTCGACGAGCTGGCGCGTCGCACCATGCCGGACGACATGGCGACGGTCGTGGTCGTCGTGGTCGACCCGGCAACGGGGGAGGCGCAGGTGGGTGCCGCCGGGCACCCGCGGCCGCTGGTCCTGAGCGCCGACGGGGACGCGGCGCTGCTGCCGCTGCGGGTGGACCGGCCCATCGGTGTGGGCTCCGGGGAGCCGCCCGTGCAGCGTCTGCACATCGAGCCGGGTGGTGGGCTGGTCCTGTACAGCGACGGTCTGGTCGACTCGCGGTCGACCGCCCTGGCCGACGGCATCGACCGGCTGATCCGCCGCTTCGACCGCCCCGACCCGACGGTCCCGGTCGACATCGACGAGGTCGTGGCCGTGTGCTCCGACCCTGACTCCAAGGACGACATGACACTGCTGCTGCTGTGCCGGGACGCCGACCTGCCGCCGGGGGCCCGGCCGTGAGCGCCCGTCGGGCCGTCGCCCGCGCCTACTGGCGGGTGAGCCGCTGGACGCTGCGCACCGAGCGCGTGCCGCAGGACGGGTCCGGCATCATCCTGGGCGCCCCGCACACGTCCAACTGGGACTTCGTCCTGATGCTCGCGATCGCGTGGGAGGCGGGGCTGCCGTTCCGGTGGCTCGGCAAGCACACGCTGTTCCGGGGGCCTGCCGGCCCGCTGATGCGCGGGCTCGGTGGCATCCCGGTCGACCGGCGCGACCCCGCCGGTCTGGTGGACGACCTGGTCGCGCGCATGGGTGCCGGCGAGCACTTCTACCTCGTGGTGACGCCGGAGGGCTCCCGGTCCGGGTCCGGGTGGAAGTCGGGCTTCTACCGGATCGCGCGTGCGACGGACCTGCCGGTCACGCTCGGGTACGTGGACCGCACGACCATGACGGCCGGCCTGGGCCCGACGCTCACGCTCACCGGCGACGTCCGCGCGGACATGGACCGGGTGCGCGCGTTCTACGCGGACAAGGCCGGCGTGGTGCCCGCCCGCCGCACGGAGCCGCGGCTGCGCGACGAGGGGACCGCCGGCGGTGGACCCGCCGGCGAGGGCCCTGCGGATGCGGGAGCGCCGGACCGGCCCTAACCTCGGGGGTCCCGACGAAGGGAGCTCATCATGGGTCTCGACGACAAGATCAAGAACTCCGCGCAGCAGGCCGAGGGCAAGGCCAAGGAGGCGGTCGGCAAGGCGACCGGCGACGAGGAGCGCGAGGCCGAGGGCCGCGCGGACCAGTCCTCCGCCAACCTCAAGCAGGCCGGCGAGAACGTCAAGGACGCCTTCCGCTGATCTTTCGCCAGCGTGAGCGGGTGCTCCGCACCCTTTCGACGCCCCCGGGACCGACGTCGGTCCCGGGGGCGTCGTGCTGCCGGGGTGCCCGCATCACCCGGACGGGCGCAGGTCAGCGCCGCGTCGCGCCGACACGCCCGCCGCGGGGCGCGCGATGCTCCGCCGAGCGGGTGAATTGGGCTCCTGTCCAGGACGAGTGACTCGAACCACTACCGCTGCACGTGAGAGCCGTCTAATGTCGGACTTGTCAGCGAAACGGCAAACCCTCTGCAAGGAGGGGACGCAAAGCCACGGGACCCACGAGGTCAGCCGGGCTACCGAACGAAGGGTTCCGTCATGGACCAGCGCAACTCCGCCGCAGAGCCGCACGAGGTTCGCCCCCAGGTCCTGCCCGTCGCCCGGTGGGCGGCCATCGCCGCGCGCCTGGAGGCCACGGTGAGCGTCCCCGCTCAGCGCGACGCGCTGGCGGCCTGACGACGTCACACCCCTCGACGCACCACCCCGCGGCCCCGTCGTCCTCCCCCCGGACGGCGGGGCCTCGGTCTGCCGTCAGAGCTCGCCGACGCGCGTGAGGTACCGCATCGCCATCCAGCCGAACGGGATCCGCAGCCAGAACGTCAGCAGGCGGAACAGCAGGGCGACCGTGGTGGCGACACCGGCGTTGATGCCGGTGATGGTGTAGAGGCCGAGGCCCAGCGCGGACTCGACGGTGCCGATGCCGCCGGGCGTGGGGATGACCGCGCCGGCGGTGTTGCCGGTGAGGTACACGAGCGCGACCTGCACCAGCGAGGCGTGCTGCCCCAGCGCGGCCAGCGCGGCGTCGAACGCGAGCACGTACCCCATCGTCATGAGGACGTTGCCGCCCAGCGCGAGGGCGAGCCGCCACGGCTGCCCGAGCACCTCGATGAGGCGCGGCAGGGTCTGGCGCATGGTCGGCCCCACCCGTCGCTGCACCCACGCGCGCACCTGGGGGAACAGCAGGGCGATGCCGACCAGGGCCGCGAGGACGGCGAGCGCCACCAGCATGGTCGGTGACACGGAGAACGAGGACGGCGAGTGCACGCCCGACGTCACGGTGAGGACCAGGAGCAGCAGCAGCGTGGTGATGAACTGGCTCACCTGCACCAGGGCGACCGTGGCGCCGGCCAGGGTCGTGCTGACGCCGCGGCGGGTGAGCATCCGCAGGTTGAGCGCCGCCGGTCCGATGCCCGCGGGCGCCGCGAGGGCCACGAACGTGGCGGCCGTCTGCACCAGCGTGGCGCGCCACACCGGCAGCCTCACGGGGGAGAACGCGACGAACGCGAGACCGGCCCCGAGGAGGGTCACCATGCCGAGGGCCGCTGCGAGGGCCGAGTACCTCCAGTCGCTGGCGGCCAGCACGGGGCCGATCTCCGCGACGTTGACGGCCGTGAGCACGGCGAACACCGCGACGATCGTCAGCACGATGGTGAACAGCGTGCGGGCGCCGAACCGGACGAGCTGCTCGGGGTGGACGTCGGCCTCGGGCAGGCGTGCGACGAGCGCGGAGCGCAGCTCGGCCAGCACCTCCTTGTGGGCGCGCATCTCGTCGCGGGTGCGTCGCGGCAGGGCCACGGTCTGCAGCAGCGGGCCGATGGCCTCGATGTCGCCGTCGGGCAGCACCTCGGCGGCCGAGCCGACGGCACGCTCCGCGCCGACGCGCAGGGCCAGGAGGGCGATCATCTGGGTGGTGTCCATGCGGCGCGCGAGCTCGGAGGAGGCGACGTCGCCCTGCTCCCACGCCGTCAGCCACACGCGCGGTCCCGTGGGTCCCCGCTCGACGAGGATGGCGTCGGACGTGAGCGCACGGTGGGCGATGCCCGCGGCGTGGCCGAGCTGCAGCTGGGCCCAGATGGCGTGCAGCACGTCGTCGTCGACGTCGTCGGCGTCGAGGTCGGACAGGGGCACCGCGGACCCGGTGCTCTCCTGCAGCAGGAGCATCGAGTCCTCCGCCTCGGCGATGCTCAGCAGCTGCGGGGTCCGCACGCCGGCGGCGCTCGCGGCGTAGGAGAGCAGTGCCGCGCGCTCGGTGGCCTGCCGCAGCGACAGGGCGGACCGGCCCTCCAGGCCGCGCAGGCGCAGCGAGCGCCACAGCCGGGTGATCATGCCGACCACCTGACGGTCGCCGTCGAACACCAGCAGGTCCAGGTGGCGCCCGTCGTCGGTGGTCACGTCGTAGAGCCGGTCGCCGGCGGCGCGCACGAGCGCCCGCTGGGCGGGCGTGCCCTGCGGCAGGCGGGCGAGCCCCTCGACGGTCGCGGTGGTGCGGTCGCCCAGCAGGGCAGGGTCGGGCACGCGGGTGACGGTGGCGGGCTCGACGCCGGCGCGGCGGATGCCGGCGAGGAGGGTGCGGGCGTAGGCGCGCTCGGGGTCCACGCCGCCCACGTAGCGACCCAGCAGCCCGGCGGTGCGGCCCACGAGCAGCGCCAGGCCGATCCCGGCGAGGGACACGGCCGCCGTGATGAGCACGACGCCGGTGGTCACCCACAGCAGGTTCCACGACCAGGCGACGCTGCGTCGCCGGCTGCGGGGGCCGGCGACGGTGAGCAGGGCCGTCAGCATGGCGGCGTACTCGGGGATGGTCAGCTGCCACACCCCGCCCAGCCGCACGGACAGTCCGTGGCGCAGGCCCTCGGAGCCGAAGGTGTCGAACGTCCAGTACAGGGCGGCGACGAGCAGGAGCGCGCCGATCGCGGCCAGCACGGCCTGCAGCAGCTGGCGGCCGAGGCGTCGCAGGGCGAGCTCCGTCAGCACGGCGATCGGCACGACGACGGTGGTGAACCCGACGAGCACGTTGACGGGCACGAACAGGATGCGGCGCAGCAGGGTCGCGAACCCCTGGACGTCCTCGGCCACGCCCGTGGTGGTGTTCTGCGCGTACGTCGCCAGCACGACGACGATCACGGCGATCACCGTGGACAGCGTGGCGCCGAGCAGGTCGACCGGGCGGTGCACCCGCGGGGGGCGGACGTCCAGCACGTCGACCGGTGAGCGGACGGCGCGGACCTCGCCGTCGGGCGAGGGGTCGGGGGGTGCGGCACCGGGTGCCGTGGCCGACGGTGCTGCGGACACTGGTCGGGGGTCGTCGCCGGCACCGTCCGGTGCGCGCGGCGGCGAGGTCGACATGATGGCGAGTCTAGGCAGCGTGCCGCACGGCGCTCGTCCACCTTGCGGCGGGTCCTGTGCGGCCGTCTCTCCGCCCACGGGGTCAACAGGTGTTGACGTCGCACGCTGGGCGCGTCAACATATGTTGACGTCAGGACGTCGACGGAGGACCACGCATGACCGAGGAGGAGGCCGACATGACCGCTCTGGTCGCCCGCGCCGAGGACGACGACCCGCTCGGCGCGCTGCTGGCGCTGTCGCGGCTGCGCCGTGAGGTCGACCGCCGCGAGGCCGTCGCCGTGCGCCGCGCCCGCGCCGCCGGCGTCCCGTGGGCGGCGATCGCCGTGATGCTCGGGGTCAGCAAGCAGGCCGTCCACCGCCGCTACGGCGGGCGGCGCCGCGAGGACTGACCGCGTCGCACGGGGCGCCCGGCGCGCCCCGTGCGGCCGACCGCGCTACCTTCGGCCCGGGGGTGCCGCCGCGTGGTCACCGACCGCGCCACCCGTCCCCGGGCCGCAGGGCTCCGTGAGGAGGTCACGATGGTCGACGACGTCACCGCGCAGGTCGTGCGGACGGTGCGCAAGGTGTGGTGGCTGCCGGTCGTGCGCGGCGTGCTGCTGCTGGTGCTCGGGCTGCTGCTCATGGCCCAGCCCGCCGCGTCGCTCGAGGCGATCGTCTGGCTCTTCGGGATCTTCGCCATCGTCGACGGCGTGCTGCTGGTCGTGCAGGGACTGCTCGACCGCGGCGTCCCGGGCTGGACGTGGTGGGTGGTCGAGGGTCTCGCCGGCGTCGCCGTCGGCGCGGTCGTGGTGCTGTGGCCCGGCCCCACCGTGCGCGTGCTGTTCTTCCTGCTCGCCGCCTGGCTGCTCGTGCTCGGCATCGTCTCGATCATCGGAGCGGTGGCGCTGTCCCGCTACCGCGACCCCGGCTGGCACTGGCCGCTTGCGTTCGGGCTGGTCAGCACGCTGTTTGCGGTGCTGCTCATCGCCCGGCCGCAGGGCTCGCTCGCGGTGTTCGGCGTCCTGCTGGGCCTGTTCGCGTTCGTCGGCGGCGCCATGAACCTGGTCAGCGGGTTCGCGGTGCGGCAGATGGTCAAGGACCTCGGCCGTCCCGCGGTGCCGTGAGCCCCGCAGTGCCGTGACCCCCGCTGTGCCGTGAGCCCCGCGGTGCGGGGCGTCAGGTGACGCCGATGGCCTCGAGCCACTCCTCGGGCAGCAGCGCGTAGCCCACGAACGCGACGACGTCGAGCGCCGTGTGCGCGACGACCAGGGGCATGACGCGTCGTCGGCGCCGGTAGTACTCGGCGAAGACGACGCCCATGACCACGTTGCCGACGAACGGCCCCCACCCCTGGTACAGGTGGTACGAGCCGCGCAGCAGCGCGCTGGCGGCGATGATCGCCGGCGTCCGCCACCGCAGGTCGCGCAGGCGCTCCATGAGGTAGCCGACCGCGACGACCTCCTCGAGCAGGGCGTTCTGCAGCGCCGAGAGGATGAGCACGGGCACGGTCCACCAGGCCGCGTTGAGCGCCGCGGCCTGCACCTCGACCGTGATGCCGAGCGCGCGACCGGCCACGTAGAGGCCGAGGCCGGGGATGCCGATGAGCGCCGCGAGCCCCACGCCGATGCCCAGGTCCCGCCACGGTCGCGTGCGGTCGAGCCCGATGCGCCGCACCGCGGAGCGACCGTTGGCCGACAGCAGGTACAGCGCGAGCGCGACGGGCAGCAGCGCGAACCCGATGGACAGCAGCTGGTAGGTCAGGTCGAGGTAGGGGCGCGGCGACCGGCTGGCGTTGAGCGTGGTGGTCTGGCTCGCCAGGGGAGGGCCCGCGGTGAGCTTGGCGATGAGCGAGACGACGGCGTAGACCGCCGACTTCCCGAGCGACAGGCCCAGCACGATCCAGATCTCGGCCGTGAACCGCCGGGCGACGGCGCGCTCTCCGGGGGGTGGCGCGGCGTCGGGCAGCCCGTCGACGGCTCCGGCGGCGCTGCCGCGCCCGTCGTCCTCGCGCGCGCCCCCGCGCCCCCCGACCGCACGTCCCATGCCCGCAGGCTACGTGCCGTGCGCCCGGCCGGCCCGGCCGGCCCCGGGGTGTGTCCCGGCCCGGCCGTCCCGGCCACGCACCCGCACGAGAGCGGGTCTTGACCGCAGAGCGCCCGCAGGTGCAAAGTGGTTTGCATGACAAACTCGAACGACGACGCGCGGAGGTCCGCCGCGCCGGACGCACCCGACGACGACACCCCGCCCGACCCCCGCGAGGGGCTCGCGATCGTCGCCGCCCAGCAGCGCCGCGTGCGCGACTCCGACGTCGACGACCGCGTGCTCTTCGGCGTCTGGGGCGTCGCCTGGCTCCTGGGCTACGGCGCGCAGTGGTGGACCGCCACCACGTCGCCCACCCGCACGGCCACCGGAGTCGGCGGCCTCGTGTTCGGCGTGCTGGCGATCGCCGGGCTCGTGGTCACGCTCGTCCACGTCACGCGGGCCACCCACGGGCTCGCCGGCACCAGCCGCCAGGTCGGTGCGATGTACGGCTGGGCCTGGATGCTGGGGTTCGTCGGCCAGGGCCTGCTCGTCGCGGGCGTCGTGCGCGCCGACGCGAGCCCGGTGGTCGTCACCGTCGTCGCCAACGGGGTCGCCTGCCTGGTCGTCGGCCTGCTCTACATGGCCGGGGGCGCATTGTGGCGCGAGGTGTCGATGTACGTCCTCGGCGGCTGGATGATCGTCACCGCGGCGGCCGCCGGCCTGGTCGCCATGCCCGCCGGCTACCTCGTCATGTCGGTGGCCGGCGGCGGCGGGATGCTCGTCGGCGCGGGCCTGGCCGCGGTGCGACGGCGGCGCGCATGAGCGAGGTCGATCTCGACCCCGTCATCCACTCGGCGTCCCGGCTGCGGGTCGTCGCCACCCTCGCCGCCCTCGACCGCGGCGACCGGGTCTCCTTCCCCCGGCTGCAGAAGCTGCTCGACATGACCGCCGGGAACCTGTCCACGCACCTGCGGCGCCTCGAGGACGCCGGGTACGTCACCCAGACCAAGACGCACGTCGGCCGGACCCCGGCGACGTACGTGGAGCTGACCCCCGCCGGACGGCTCGCGTTCGAGCGGTACACGCAGACCCTCACGGAGCTGCTCAAAGGAGCGCAGGAATGAGCACCGACACCCCACCCCCCGTGCTCGTCGAGCACGTCACGCGGCGCTTCGGCGCCGTCACCGCGCTCGACGACGTCAGCCTGCGTGTCGACGCGGGCGAGATCGTCGGCCTGCTGGGCCCCAACGGCGCCGGCAAGACGACCCTGCTGTCGCTGGTCGCCGGGCTGCGCACCCCGGACGAGGGCACCGTCCGCCTCTTCGGCGCCGACCCCCGCGACCCCGCCGCGCGCACCTCGCTCGGCACCACGCCGCAGGAGACGGGCCTGCCGGAGACGCTGAAGGTCCGTGAGGTCATCGACTTCGTCGCCGGGCACTTCGCCGACCCCATGCCCCGCGACGAGGTCATGGCACGGTTCGGCCTCACCGAGCTGGCCGACCGGCAGACCGGTGCGCTGTCCGGCGGGCAGAAGCGCCGGCTCGCCGTCGGGCTGTCCCTCGTCGGCCGCCCGCGCCTCGTGCTCCTCGACGAGCCGACCACCGGCCTCGACGTCGAGGCGCGGCACGTGCTGTGGCAGGCGCTGCGCGACTACCACGCCGACGGCGCCACGGTCATCGTCACCAGCCACTACCTCGAGGAGATCGAGGCGCTGGCCCAGCGCGTCGTGGTCGTCGGGAGCGGGCGGGTGCTGGCCGACGACACCCTGCCGCACGTCCTCGACCTGGTCGCCGTCCGGCGGGTGACGCTCACCGTCGCCGGCCCGGTCGCCGGCCTCGCCGCGCTGCCGGGCGTGCACGAGGTGACCGGGACCAGCGAGGTCCCGGGAGGCACGCGGGTCACCCTCGTCGCGTCCGACGCCGACGCCGCCGTGCGCGCGCTCGTCACCGCGGGCGTGCCGTTCGCCGACCTCGAGGTGCGCGGCGCGTCCCTCGAGGAGGCCTTCCTGTCCCTCACGACGCGCGACGCCGCCGTCCCGCCCGACGCACCCGCGCCGGCCGCCGCGGCCGCCGCACCCGCCCTCCCGGAGGTGGCCCGATGAGCACGACGACCCGCGCGGCCGTGCCGGCCCCGGCGCTGCGCCCCTGGGCGTCGCTCGCGTGGCTGCACACCCGCTACCAGTTCCTCGAGACCGTGCGCGTGCCGCTCGCGGTCATCGGCAACATGCTCTTCCCCGGCCTGGCGCTGCTGTTCTTCGTCGTGCCGCAGGGCGCGATCATGGCCGACCCCCTGGCGTCGACCGCGGCGATCGCGCAGCTCGGGACCTTCGCCATCATGTCGGCCTGCATGTTCACGCACGGCGCGGGCGTCGCGGAGGACCGGGCGCAGCCGTTCGACACGTTCGTCCGCACGCTGCCCGCGCGGCCCGGCCCGCGGCTCGCCGGGCGCGTCCTCAACGGGCTGCTGTGGGCGTACCTCGCGCTCGTGCCGCTGGTGCTCATCGGGGTGCTGCTCACGTCGGCGACGCTGACGCCCGCGCGCGCGCTCGGTGCCGTGGCCATGGTCGCGGGCGTCGCGGTGCCGTTCACGCTGCTCGGCATGGCGATCGGGTTCTCCATGTCGACCAAGGCGGCGCTGGCCGTCACGCAGTGCGTGCTGTTCCCGCTCGCGTTCGCCGGCGGGGTCTTCATGCCGCCCGAGGTCTTCCCCGGCTGGCTCGACGCGATCTCGCAGGCCCTGCCGTCGCGGGCCGCGCGCGACCTCATCGTGCAGGTCACCACGGGTGTCGAGGGCAGCCCGGCGGCGCTGCCGGTGCTGCTCGCCTGGACGGCCGTCCTCGCGGCGCTCGCCGTCGCCGCCGTCCGCTCGGACGAGGGGCGTCGTTTCCGCTGACGGCTGCCGCGCCGACGCCCCTCGCCCGGGGCGTCGGCGCCGCGTCACGGCGTCGAGCGCGGCCGCCCGCGGCGCGGCGGGGCGCCGGCCGCGTCCGGCATGCGTCCGGCGTCCTGCAGCGCGCGGCGCAGCAGCAGGTCGATCTGCGCGTTGACGCTGCGCAGGTCGTCCGCTGCCCACTTGGCCAGCGCGTCGTGCACCGCGGGGTCGAGCCGCAGCAGCACCTGGCGCCGCTCGCGACGGGCCGGACGCGCGCCGTCGTCGCCCCCCACCCCGGGTGGGCCAGGGGCCGGTCCGGCCCCGGTCGGCGCAGCCCTCTGCTCGCCGTCCGGGGCCTCGCGCCCCTGCGCCCCCGCGGGCTCGTCGACCGTCACGCGTAGAGCGACCCGGTGTTGATGACGGGTGTCGCGCGGGACTCGCCGCACAGCACGACCAGCAGGTTGGACACCATCGCGGCCCGGCGGTCGTCGTCCAGCGTGACCAGACCGTCCGCCTCGAGCCGACCCAGTGCGCCCTCGACCATCGACACCGCACCCTCGACGATGCGCTCGCGGGCGGCGATGATCGCGCCTGCCTGCTGGCGCTGCAGCATGGCCTGGGCGATCTCCGGGGCGTACGCGAGGTTGGAGATGCGCGCCTCGATGACCTCGAGGCCGGCGATGACGACGCGGGCCGCGACCTCGGCCGCGATCTCCGCGGAGACGACGTCGGTGGCACCGCGCAGCGAGTTCTCGCCGTCGTCCGCGTGGTCGTACGGGTGCGACATCGCGACGTGGCGCAGCGCGGACTCGGACTGCACGCGCACGAAGTCGGCGTAGTCCTCGACCGCGAACGTGGCCTTGGCGGTGTCGGCGACCTGCCAGACGACGATGGCCGCGATGTTGATCGGGTTGCCGTCCGCGTCGTTGACCTTGAGCTCGTTGGTCTCGAAGTTGCGCACGCGCACCGACACGTTCTTGCGGAACGTCAGCGGCACGGTGAGGACGAGGCCGGTGCGCCGGATGGTGCCGATGTAGCGGCCGAAGAACTGCACCACGCGGGTCTGCCCGGGGCTGATGACGGCGATGGAGGTGAGCAGCACCACCCCGAGGACGAGGGTGGCGATGCCCAGGACGCCGTACCAGTTCTGCCCGGTGATGTCGGCGACGATGAACAGCGGGATCGAGGCGGCGAGCCCGGTCAGTGCCAGCAGGGCCACGAACGCCGCCGGGCCGGGGCCGAGCGCCCAGGCGTCGCGCTCGACGACGTCCACCCGGGCGCCGTCGTGCCCGACCGGGCGACCGCTCGGGTCCCCCCCGACGGAGTCCTGCGGCGGTGCGGTGTCGGGCATGGTGACCTCCAGGGGACGACGAAGCGCTGGTGCGCTATCAAAGTGATAGCACTTTACCACCCGACCGCCCGTCGTGGGGTCCCTCGGGCGCCCGGTCAGGCGAACCGGCGCAGCCGCAGCGAGTTGGTCACCACCAGGACCGACGAGAACGCCATGGCGGCGCCCGCGATCATGGGGTTGAGCAGGCCGAGGGCAGCGAGCGGGATCGCCGCGACGTTGTACGCGAACGCCCAGAACAGGTTCTGCCGGATGATCCGCAGCGTGCGCCGCGACAGCCGGATCGCCTGCGGCGCCGACGCGAGGTCCCCGCGCACCAGCGTGAGGTCCGCCGCCTCGATGGCGACGTCCGTGCCGGTGCCCATGGCCAGCCCCAGGTCGGCCGTGGCGAGGGCCGCGGCGTCGTTGACGCCGTCACCGACCATCGCGACGCGCGCGCCGCCGGCCTGCAGCCGCTCGACCGCCGCGACCTTCTCGTCCGGGAGCACCTGCGCGACGACGTCCTCCTCGGCGATGCCGACCGCACGGGCCGTCGCCAGGGCAGCGCCCCGGTTGTCGCCCGTCAGCAGCACCGGGCGCAGGCCGAGCGCACGCAGGTCGCGCACGGCCTGCACCGACGTCGGCTTCACCGGGTCCCGCAGCACCAGGACACCGCGGGCGCGGCCGTCCCACGCGGCGACGACCGCCGTCGCACCGTCCGCCTCCGCCGCGGCGACCGCGTCGGCCACGTCGGCGGTGCGCACGCCCTGCTCGTCGAGCCAGCCGAGCCGGCCCACCAGCACGCGGCGCGCGAGCCCTACCCCGCTGTGCGCGGTGCGGACCACGCCGCTGACGCCGCGGCCGGCGTCGGCGCGGAACTCCCGCACCTCGTCGGCCCCGACGGCCACGCCGTCGGCACCCACGGTGTCGGCACCCACGATGTCGGCACCCACCGTGTCCCCGGCCACCTCCCCGGCAACCCCAGTGGGGGCGTCCGCGATCGCCCGGGCGATCGGGTGCTCCGCGAGCCGCTCGACGGCGGCGGCGAGCCGACGGACCTCGGCCGCCTCCTCACCCGCCGCGGGCACGACGTCGACCAGGGCCATGCGGCCGGCCGTGACCGTGCCCGTCTTGTCGAGCACGACGGTGTCGACGCGCCGCGTCTGCTCGAGGATCTCCGGACCCTTGATGAGGATGCCGAGCTGCGCGCCGCGCCCCGTGCCGACCAGCAGGGCGGTCGGCGTGGCCAGCCCCAGGGCGCAGGGGCACGCGATGATCAGCACGGCGACCGCCGCGGTGAACGCCGCCTGCACGCCGCCGCCGGTCGCGAGCCACACGAGCAGCGTGCCCACGGCGATGACCAGCACGACGGGCACGAAGACGGCCGAGATCCGGTCGGCCAGCCGCTGCACGGGCGCCTTGCCGGTCTGCGCGTGCGCGACCAGCCGCCCGATCTGCGCCAGCCGGGTCTCCTCGCCCACGCGCGTGGCCCGGACCACCAGGTGGCCGGACGTGTTGACGGTCGCGCCGGTGACCTCGTCGCCCGGCCCGACGTCGACGGGCACGGGCTCACCGGTCAGCAGCGACGTGTCGACCGCGCTGCTGCCGGACACCACGACGCCGTCCGTGGCGACCTTCTCGCCCGGGCGCACGGCGAACTCGTCGCCGACGCCCAGGGTGCCGACCGGCACGCGGCGCTCGACGCGCCGCCCGTCCGGGCCGGTGACCAGCAGCGCGACGTCCTTCGCGCCCAGGTCGAGCAGCGCGCGCAACGCGTCGCCCGCCCGGCGCCGCGACCGGTGCTCGGCGTACCGGCCGGCCAGCAGGAACGTGGTGACGACGGCCGCGACCTCGAAGTAGAGCTCCGGCATGCCCCCGCCGTGGCCCGCGTCGGCGGCGGGGAACAGCGTCGGGGTCATGCGCATCCCGAGCTCGCCCGCGCCGCCCAGCAGCAGCGCCCACAGCGACCAGGCGGTCGCCGCGACGACACCGATGGACACGAGCGTGTCCATGGTCGACGCCCCATGGCGTGCGGCGCGGTAGGCCGCCCGGTGGAACGGCCAGGCCGCCCACGTGGCCACCGGCAGCGCGAGGGCCGCGACCAGCCACTGCCAGCCGCGGAACTGCGTCGCGGGGACCATGCTCAGCACGAGGACGGGCACGGTCAGCACCGCGGCCACGCGCAGCCGGCGGCGCAGGTCCGCGCCGCGGGTGTCGTCCGGCGCGGAGGTGTCGTCGTCGGGGTCGTGCTCCATGCCGGCGTGCTGCATGCCGGACAGGGCGTGCGCGACCTCGTCGTGGCCTGCGTGGTCGCCGTGCTCGGGGTGGTCCGCGTGGTCGCCGGACGGGTGGCCGGTGCCGCCGTGCGTCGTGCCCGGCCGCACCACGGGGTGGGCGTCGTACCCGGCCGCGCGCACGGCGGCGACCAGGTCGTCGACGGTCGGCGCCGGGGCGTCGTCCGTCGGTGCGACGTCGACGTGCGCGGTCTCCAGGGCGAGGTTCACCGTCGCGCTGGCACCCGGCACGCGGTTGAGCCGCTTCTCCACGCGCGCGACGCACGACGCGCACGTCATTCCCTCGATCGCCAGGTCGATGGCGGCGGCCGCGACGCCGTCGGGCGCAGCGGGCCCCCGGGCCGCGGGGGCACTCACAGCAGCGACCGGGTGGGTGTGACGGCGTACCCGGCCTCGGCCACGGCGGCGTCCACCGCCGCGGGGTCGAGCGGTGCGTCGGACGTGACGGTCACGGGGGACGAGCCGCCGGTGACGAGCTCGACGTCGACGCCGGTGACGCCGGGCAGCGCGGACAGCTCCTCGGTCACGGCGTTCACGCAGTGCCCGCACGTCATGCCGTCGACCCGGAAGGTGGTGGTGCTCATGGTGGTGCTCCTTCGACCTCGGTGGTCCGGTGCGGCGGGGGCCCGCGCGGGTGTGCGGCGAGCGGCCGGGCGGCCGGTGGGGTGGGGCCGTCCGTCCTGGTGGGGTGACGGGCGGCCGGGGGCTTCAGCTGCGGACGAGCCGTGCGATGGCGGCGGACGCCTCGCGGACCTTGGCGGCGCCCTCCTCGGGGGACTGGCGGGCCGCGTCGACGACGCAGTGGCTCAGGTGGTCCTCGACCAGGCCGATGCCCACGGCCTGCAGGGCCTTGGTCACCGCCGCGATCTGCGTGAGGACGTCGATGCAGTACACGTCCTCGTCGACCATGCGGGCGATCCCGCGCACCTGGCCCTCGACGCGGCGCAGCCGGCGCAGGTACTCGTCCTTGGCGGGCGTGTACCCGTGCACCGGTGACCCGGTCTCCCCGGGGGTCGCGGGTGCGTCGACGTCCGCGGGGTGCGGGGCCGTGGGGGCCGTCGCCTGCGTGTCGGTCGGTGTCGTCGTCACGTGCACCCCAACACGGTACCCCTGGGGGGTATTCCCGTCGGGTCCGTCCCGCCGACGGCACGCCCGTCGACCGCTCTCACCCGACCGCGCGACCGGTGCTGCCCCGCCCGGCCGCCGTCCCGGGGCAGAATCGCGCCATGCGGGTCTCGGCGAAGGCGGACTATGCGGTGCGGGCGTGCGCCGAGCTGGCGAGCAGGCCGGGCGGTGAGTCCGTCACGAGCGACGCGCTCGCCGCGGGCCAGGACATCCCCACCAGCTTCCTCGAGCGGATCATGGGCGACCTGCGCCGCGGCGGCATCGTGACGAGCGTGCGCGGGCGGGCCGGTGGCTACCTGCTGGCGCGGCCGGCCGAGGAGATCACGCTCGCGGACGTCATCCGGGCCGTCGACGGCCCGTTGGTCACGGTGCGTGACGTGCGTCCCCCGGGGCTGACGTACGAGGGCTCGGCGACCGCGCTGCTCGAGGTCTGGGTCGCGCTGCGGACCTCGGTGCGCGACGTGCTCGACGTCGTGACGCTGGCCGACGTGGTGCGCCGCGACCTGCCCGAGTCGGTCCACCGGCTCGCCGCCCGTGAGGACGCCTGGCAGAACCCCTGACGGGGCCCTGGGCAGAATGCGGCCCGACGCGACGTCCGCGCTACGAGACGTCGTCTCGCGATGCGGATGGGTCTTGTAACCCGAGCACTCGGGTCGGAATTATCGGGCTGGTACGCAGCACGTCCGATACGTCCGATCCCACCCCGGCGCTCCGCCGGGCCGCTCCCGAGGTGGTCCCCGTGCCCGCGATCGTCCTGCTCGCCCTCGTCGGGCTCGCCGCCCAGCTCGTCGACGGAAGCCTGGGCATGGCCTACGGCGTGACGTCCACGACGCTGCTGCTGGCCATCGGCACCAACCCGGCCGCCGCGTCCGCGACGGTCCACCTCGCCGAGATCGGCACGACGCTCGCGTCGGGCGTCTCGCACTGGAAGTTCGGCAACGTCGACTGGAAGGTCGTCCTGCGGGTCGGCGTACCCGGTGCGATCGGGGCGTTCGCCGGGGCGACGGTCCTGTCGAACCTGTCCACCGACGCCGCCAAGCCGGTGATGTCCCTGATCCTGCTCGGCCTCGGCGTCTACCTGCTCGTCCGGTTCACGCTCAAGGGCCTGCGCACCGACCGCCTGCACCTGCCCCTGCGCTCGCGGTTCCTCGCACCGCTCGGGCTGGTCGCCGGCTTCGTCGACGCGACCGGCGGCGGCGGCTGGGGGCCGGTCGGCACGCCCGCGCTGCTCGCCAGCGGCCGGCTCGAGCCGCGCAAGGTGGTCGGGTCGATCGACACCTCGGAGTTCCTTGTCGCGATCGCCGCGAGCCTCGGCTTCCTGCTCGCCATCGGCTCGCAGGGCATCGACTTCACGTGGGTCGCCGCGCTGCTCGTCGGTGGGCTCATCGCCGCACCCCTCGCCGCGTGGCTGGTCCGCAAGGTCCCGGGCCGCGTGCTCGGGTCCGCGGTCGGCGGCGTCATCGTCCTGACCAACACCCGCACGCTGCTGCGCTCCGACTGGGTCGGCGTGGGCGACACCCCGACCGAGCGCCTCGTGCTCGGCGCGATCGCGCTCGTGTGGATCGCCGCGATCACGTGGTCGGTCCGGGCGTACCGCCACGACCTGGCCGCCGGGCGCGGTGACATCGTCGCGGTGGACCACGGCGCGGCCGGGCCGGGCGCCGAGCCGGCGAGTGTCGAGCCCGCCCTCGCCGCGGCCGACGCCGACCCGGCACCGCCGACCCGCTGACCTCGTCCCACCGTCGCCGGCGCACACGCCGGACGGACCCGCCACGAGACCGGGCTCAGGTCGCTCATCGACTGCGGTGAGCGACCTGAGCCCGGTCTCGTGCGTCCCGGGGCCTGAGGACGTGGACGCCTCAGCGCGGGTGGGTCACTCCGGACGGTCGGCGGTGGCCGCGGCCTGTGCCGCCGCCGGCAGCGCCTCCAGCACGCGGTCCAGCACCGACTCGTCGTGCGCGGCCGAGACGAACCACGCCTCGAACGCCGACGGGGGAGCCAGCACGCCCGCGTCGAGCAGCGCGTGGAAGAACGGTGCGTACCGCCAGTGCTCCGACGCCTGGACCGCGGCGTAGTCGCGCGCGCCCTCGGTCGCGGCCCGCTCGCCGAACACGATGCTGAACAGGCTGCCCGCCCACTGCAGGGCGTGCGGCACACCGGCCTCGGCCAGTGCGCCCGTCACGGCCCGGCGCAGGTGCGCGGACGCGGCGTCGACCCGCGCGTACACCTCGGCGTCGGCCAGCCGCAGCGTCGCCAGGCCGGCCGTGGTGGCCACCGGGTTCCCCGAGAGGGTCCCGGCCTGGTAGACGGGCCCGAGCGGCGCGAGCTGCTCCATGATGTCCGCGCGTCCGGCGACCGCGGCCACGGGCAGCCCGCCGCCGATGACCTTGCCGAACGTCAGCAGGTCCGGCGCCCACTGCTCGGAGGCACCCTCCAGGCCCCACCAGCCAGCACGGCCGACACGGAACCCGGTGAGCACCTCGTCCTGGATCATCACGGCGTCGTGGTGCTGGGTGATGCGGCGCAGCTCACGGTTGAAGCCGGGCAGCGGCGGGACGACGCCCATGTTGGCCGGCGCGGCCTCGGTGATGACGGCGGCGATGGACGACCCGTGCTCGTCGAAGGCGGCCTGCAGCGCCTCGAGGTCGTTGTAGGGCACGACGATCGTCTCGGCCGCGACCGCGGCGGTGACGCCCGCGGACCCGGGCAGCGCGAGCGTCGCGACGCCCGAGCCGGCCTGCGCGAGCAGCGCGTCCACGTGCCCGTGGTAGCAGCCGGCGAACTTCACGACCTTGTCGCGGCCCGTCCACGCGCGCGCCAGGCGCAGCGCCGTCATCGTCGCCTCGGTGCCGGTCGAGACCAGCCGCACCCGCTCCGCCACCGGCACGCGGTCACGGATCTCGTCGACCAGCTCGACCTCGGTCGTCGTCGGGGCGCCGAAGCCCAGACCGCGCGCGGCCGCCTGCTGCACCGCCTCGACCACCTGCGGGTGCGCGTGGCCGACGAGCGCCGGCCCCCACGACCCGACGAGGTCCACGTAGTCGCGGCCCTCCACGTCCGTCACGTACGCACCGCGCGCCGAGGCCAGGAACCGCGGCGTGCCGCCGACGGACCCGAACGCGCGCACGGGCGAGTTCACCCCGCCGGGGATCACCGCCGTGGCGTGCGCGAACGCCTCCGTGCTGCTGGCGGTCCAGGTCGGGCCGTCCGCGGGGGCGGGACCACCTGCGACGTCGTCCTCCACCTGCGTCATCACCGCTCCTCTGCCAGCCAGCCGGCCAGCTCCGTCGCCCAGTACGTCAGGACGGCATCGGCACCGGCCCGGCGGATGCTGAGCACGGACTCCGTGACAGCACCCCGACGGCCGATCCACCCCTGCGCGGACGCCGCCTCGATCATCGCGTACTCGCCGGACACCTGGTACGCCCATACGGGCACCGTCGCCGTCGCCGCGACGTCCGCGAGCACGTCGAGGTAGGACATCGCGGGCTTCACCATGACGACGTCCGCGCCCTCGGCGATGTCGGTGGCGACCTCGCGCGCCGCCTCGCGGCGGTTGGCGGGGTCCATCTGGTACGTGCGGCGGTCACCGTCGAGCTGCGACTCGACGGCCTCGCGGAACGGCCCGTAGAACGCGGACGCGTACTTCGCCGCGTAGGCCAGCACGGCCACCTCGTGGTGCCCGGCGGTGTCCAGCGCGTCACGCACGGCCGCGGTCTGGCCGTCCATCATGCCGCTGAGCCCGAGCAGGTGGGCGCCCGCCTCGGCCTGCGCGAGCGCCATCGCGGCGTACCGCTCGAGCGTCGCGTCGTTGTCGACGACCCCCTGCGGGGTCAGCACGCCGCAGTGCCCGTGGTCGGTGAACTCGTCCAGGCACAGGTCCGCCTGCACGACCAGGGCGTCACCGACCTCCGCCACGACGTCGGCGATCGCGACGTTGAGCACGCCGTCCGGGTCCGTGGCGCCCGTGCCGAGCGCATCGCGGTGCGCGGGGACGCCGAAGAGCATGACGCCGCCCAGGCCCGCCTCGGCCGCGCGGGTCGCCTCGCGGCGCAGCGAGTCGCGCGTGTGCTGCTGCACGCCCGGCATCGAGGTGATCGGCCGCGGGGCGTCGAGACCCTCGCGGACGAACAGCGGCAGCACGAGGTCGGCCGGGTGCAGGCGGGTCTGCGCGGTCAGCCGACGCATCGCCGGCGTGCGGCGGGTCCGGCGGGGACGCAGCCGGCCGGGGGTGGGGGTCGTCACGGGGTGTCCTCCGTGGGGGTGACGGGTGCGGACGGGGGGACGGCGCCGGGCGTCGCGCCGGTGCCCACCACGTGGCGGGTGAGCGCGTCGACGAGGCCGGCGAGGGTCTGCTGGTCCGCGACCGCGTCGACGCGCAGCCCGCGGCGGCGGGCCTCGTCGGCGGTGCTGGGGCCGATGACGACGACGCGGGTGGCGGGCGGCGGCGTGCCGAGGTGGTCGAGCAGGGCCCGCACGCTGCTGGCGGACGTGAGCAGGGCCGCGTGGACGTCGCCGTCGGCCCAGGCGCGCGCGACGGCCGCGTCGGGCGGACCGGCGGGGGTGGTCCGGTACACGACGAGGTCGTCGACGGCCCACCCTGCGGCCCGCAGCCCGTCCGCCAGCGTGCCGGCGGCCAGGTCCCCGCGGGGGAACAGGACGCGGGGGCCGGTCGGGGCGTCACCGGGGCGCAGCGGCGGTGCGCCGGCGGCCGCGGCCAGCAGCGCGACGACCAGGTCCGCCGCGGTGGAGCGCACCGGGGGGACGACGTCGACGCGCACGCCCAGGGCCCGCAGCGCGCGCGCCGTGCCCGGGCCCACCGCGGCGACCCGGGCGCCGCCGCGCGCGACCAGGGCCGCGAGACCGTCGTCGTGGGCGGCGGCGCGGTCGGCCAGCACGGCGACGGCGGCCTGGCTGGTCACCGCGAGCCACGGGTACCAGCCGGCGCCGAGGGCGAGCAGGGCGTCGTCGAGGGGGCCCTGGTCGTCGACGGGTTGCGTGCGGACGAGGGGGACGACCACGGGCTCGGCGCCCGCGGCGCGCAG
The DNA here is from genome assembly GCF_018388445.1 of Cellulomonas wangleii. Taxonomy (NCBI): domain Bacteria; kingdom Bacillati; phylum Actinomycetota; class Actinomycetes; order Micrococcales; family Cellulomonadaceae; genus Cellulomonas; species Cellulomonas wangleii. The sequence continues at coordinate 3,872,552 of NZ_CP074405.1, read as the reverse complement.
CGCGATCGCCGCCGGGCTGACGGCGGGGGCGAGCGCGTCGGGGGTGTCCGGGTGGCCCGCGGCGGACGCACCGGCCGCAGGGGCGGGGTCGAGCGGGGGCCGGGGGACCAGCACGCGCCACCCGTCGAGGGCACCGGCGGCGGCCGCACCCCTCGGCGCGTCGGCCGCGGGGCGGGCCGGGGTCGGGCCGTCGGCCGTCATCGCACCGGGCCGAGGGGTGCGAGGTCGGTGGCGCCGGCGTCCAGGAGGTCCTCGGCCAGCCGCCGACCGAGGGCGTCGGCCGCCGCGTCGTCGTCGGCCGGGCCGCGGGCGGCGAGGCGCAGGACGCGCGAGCCGTCGGGTGCGGCCACGACGGCGTCGAGCACGAGGGTGCCCGTCGTCTCGTCGAGCCGTCCCCAGGCGCCGATGGGTGCGGCGCACCCGGCCTCCAGGCGCGCCAGCACGGCGCGCTCGGCGACGACCGCCCGGCGGGTGGGGGTGTGGTCCAGCGCACGCAGCGCGGCGGCCAGCGCGGTGTCGCCGCCGGCGTCCGCGGCCCGGACCTCCACGGCCAGCGCGCCCTGCCCCGGCGCGGGCGCCAGGACGTCGGGATCGAGGGTCTCGCTCACGGCGTCGAGGCGTCCGAGCCGCGCCAGCCCGGCCGCGGCCAGGACCACCGCGTCGAGGTCGCCGCGGGGTGCGTCGGTGGCGACGCCGGGGTGCGGCGCCTCGGCGCCGATGTGCGCGCCGGTGGCGTGGGTGGTCGGGTCGAGCCCGCGGACGCGCCCCAGCCGGGTGCCGACGTTGCCGCGGATGTCGACCACGTCGAGGTCGGGGCGCAGCGCACGCAGCTGCGCGGCGCGCCGCGGGGACCCGGTGCCCACGCGCGCACCCGCCGGCAGCGTCGCCAGCGTGAGGCCGTCGCGGGCGCACAGGGCGTCGCGCGGGTCTTGCCGCGGGGGGACCGCGGCGATGACCAGCCCGTCCGCGGGGACCGTGGGCAGGTCCTTGAGCGAGTGCACGGCCACGTCGCAGCGGCCGTCGAGCAGCGCGTCGCGCAGGGCGGTGACGAAGACGCCGGTGCCGCCGATGGTGGCCAGGGACGCGCGGACGCGGTCGCCCTGGGTGCGCACGCGCACCGTCTCGACGGCGAGGCCGCCGAGGGCGGCGAGCGCGTCGGCGACGTGACCCGTCTGCGTGAGGGCCAGGGCGCTCGCGCGCGTGCCGACACGGACCTGCTGAGGCATGCGCCCAGTGTCGTCGTCGCGCGTGCGGATGTCGAAATGGCGAGCTCGTCGGTGCCCCTCCGCAGGTCCCCGTGGAATTCCGTCCGGGCGCCGTTCTGACAATTCGTCAGAACGTTTCCGAGGTGCTGCTCAGAATGTGACGCACGCCATTTCTCCGCGCTATTTCTGACAGGTCGTCATCACGCCGCGTCCGGTGGGGTGGGGGCCGACGGCGAGGGGTCGGTGCCGTCCACGACGGCGTCGTCCTCGACGCCCGTCGGCGCCTCGGTCGGCGGCTCGGTCGGCGGCTCCGGCGACGGTTCGGTCGACGGCTCGACCGGCGCCTCCGCCAGCAGCGCCGCCGCCGCGGCGCGCGCGTCCGGGACCACCGACGCCAGCCCGTTGCCCGCCGCCCACGCACCGCACACGGCGACGCCCGGCATGCCCGCCGCGGCCGCCCGCACCGCGGCGACCGCCGCCCGGTGCGCGGCGCTCGGCCGGGGCAGCGACTGCGTCCACCGCACCACCGCCGACCCGCGCAGCTGCGCGCGACCCAGGGGCACGCCGAGCAGGGTCGTGGCGTCGCGCAGCGCGAGGTCCACCAGGGCGGGGCCGTCCGGCAGCGCGTCCCGGTCCGGCGTCGTCGCCCCGTGGTCCCGGCCGTCCGCGCCGTCGGCCGGCGTGCCGCCCGCACGGCCGTAGGACAGGCGCACCACGTGCCGGCCCGGCCCGGCGGCGTCGGCCACCCAGGCCCACTTGGCCGTCGCGTGGGTCAGCGCCTTGGCCCGCACGTCGTCCACGCCCGGCCCCACCAGCACCCCGGTGCCGCGCGGTGCGGCGTCCAGCGCGGGCGCGTCGAGCACCAGCGTGACCAGGGTGACGGGGGCGCCGTCGTCGAGCCGCACGTCCCGCAGGTCGGCCCCGTCCAGCCCGTCCAGCACGCGCGCGGCACCGGGCGTCGCGACCGCCAGGCGCTGGGTGCGCAGGTCGCGTGACGGCCGGGGCGGGCGGTGCCGGTCCTGCGTCCCGACGACCAGCGTGCCGTCCGCCGCCCGCGTCACCGACTCCGCGCGCGTGCCGGTGAGCACCACGCCGCCGTGCGCGGTCACGTCGGCGACCAGCGCGTCGACCAGGCGGTGCACCCCGCCGGCGACGCCCTCGACCGCGCTGCCGGCCGGCGCGGACGCCCGCAGGCGACGCACCGCACGTGCCAGCGAGCCCCCGGCGGCGGCCCGGGCCTCGCGCAGACCCGGTGCGGCCGCATCGACGGCCAGGTCGTCCGGGTCGGCAGCGTGCACGCCGCCGACCACGGGGTGCACCAGCCGCGTCACCACGGCGCGACCCATGCGCGCGCGCACGAGCCCGCCCAGGGTCGTGGCCCGCGCCCCCACCCGTGCCGGCAGCACCAGGTCCAGCGCCGCCCGCAGCGCCCCGGCCGTCCCCAGCGTCCGCCGCACGTCGGGCGTCAGCGGGTACGCGGGGACGCCCAGCAGACCCGTGCGCGGCAGTGGCCCGTCACCGCTGGTCAGGTGCGTCCACGCGCCGCGCGGCTCGGGTGCGACGACGTCCTCGGCGAGCCCCAGGTCGGCGAGCAGCGCCGCCACGGAGCCGTTGCGGGTCGCGTAGGACTCGGCGCCCGCGTCGAGCCGCAGCCCGGCGACGTCGTGCCCGCGGACCGCGCCGCCGGGGGTGTCACGCTCGTCGAGGACGAGCGTGCGCAGCCCCGCGCGCGTCAGCTCACGCGCCGCCACCAGGCCCGCGACCCCGGCCCCGACGACGACGGCCTCCCACGCCGGCGCCCCCGTGAGCGGCCCCGACCCGCCGTCGGTCACAGCGAGTGGACCAGCTGCACGAGCCGCGTCAGCACGGTCGGGTCGGTGTCCGGCGGCACGCCGTGGCCCAGGTTCACCACGTGCGCGGGCGCGGCGGTCCCGCGGCGCACCACGTCCCGCACGTGCGCCTCGAGGACCTCCCAGGGCGCCGCCAGCAGGGCCGGGTCGACGTTGCCCTGCAGCGGTGTGCGACCGCCGAGCCGCGCCGAGGCCTCGTCGAGCGGCACCCGGTAGTCGACGCCCATGACGTCCGCACCGGCGTCCCGCATGGCGACGAGCAGCTCGCCGGTCCCGACGCCGAAGTGCACCGTGCGCACCCCCAGCGCACCGGCCTGCGCCAGCACCCGCGCCGACGCGGGAGCGCAGTGCGCCGTGTAGTCGGCCAGGGTGAGGGCGCCGGCCCAGGAGTCGAAGAGCTGCGCGGCGCTCGCCCCGGCGGTGACCTGGGCTGCGACGAACGCACCGGTGACCTCGGCCGTCCAGTCCATCAGCGCGGCCCACGCGGCGGGGTCGGCGTGCATGAGGCGCCGTGCCGCCAGGTGGTCGCGCGACGGGCCGCCCTCGACCAGGTACGCCGCCAGCGTGAACGGCGCCCCGGCGAACCCGACCAGCGGGGTGCTGCCCAGCTGGGACACCGTCCGCGCCACGCCCTCGGCGACCGGTGCCACGCGCTCGGCGTCCAGCGGGCCCAGGTCGCGCAGGCGGGCGACGTCGTCCACGGTGCGCACGGGCGAGGCGATGACCGGGCCCGTGCCGGGCACGATCTCGACGTCCACGCCGACCAGGCGCAGGGGCACCACGATGTCGGAGAAGAACACGGCGGCGTCGACGCCGTGGCGGCGCACGGGCTGCAGGGTGATCTCGGCGGCCAGGTCCGGGTCCAGGCACGCGTCGAGCATCGCGACGCCCGCGCGGGACTCGCGGTACTCCGGCAGGGACCGTCCCGCCTGGCGCATGAACCACACGGGCGGGCGCTCCGGGCGGTCCCCGGAATAGGCGCGCACGAGTGCGGAACCGGAGGTGCGGCCGTCGACGAGAGGATGGTGTGGGGGAAGACTCACGTGATCGATTGTGCCGGACATTTCTGAGGATGATTCAATCGGTTCCCGTGGTGCTCCTGTCGCTCGTCGCGAGCCACCACGACCTCGACCTGACCGTCCTGGAGCGTCTGCAGTCCGACGTCCACGCGGTCGGGCGTGAGCTCGTCGCCGCGACCAACGCCGTGTCCGGTGCCGTCGTGCTCGCGACGTGCAACCGGTTCGAGCTGTACCTGGACGTCGACGACACCGCCCACACCTCCCGTGCCCGTCGCGCCGTCGCGCAGGCGGTGGCCGCGCGGTCCGGGTACGACGTCGACGAGGTCGTCGAGCACCTGCGCCCGCTGGTCGGGGCCGACGCCGGGGAGCACCTGTTCGCGGTCGCGTCCGGCCTGGAGTCGATGGTGGTGGGGGAGCGGGAGATCGCCGGGCAGGTGCGGCGCGCGCTGACCACGGCCCGCAGCGACGGCACGACGACGTCGACGCTCGAGGCGCTGTTCCAGGCGGCGTCCCGGGCCTCACGGGCCGTCGAGGCCACCACCGGCCTCGGGTCGACCGGACGCTCGGTGGTCGGGGTCGCGCTCGACCTGGCCGCCGCCACCCTGCCGCAGGGCGACGACGGTGCGGACTGGGCGGCCGTGCGCTGCGTGCTCGTGGGCACCGGCTCCTACGCCGGGGCGAGCCTGGCTGCCCTGAAGGCCCGCGGCGTGCACGACGTGCGCGTGTACTCCCCGAGCGGCCGCGCGGGGCCGTTCGCGTCGGCGCGCGGTGTCGCGGCGCTGCCCGCCGGTGCCGACCTGCGCGACGAGCTGGCGCGCACCGACCTCGTCGTGGCGTGCTCGGGTGCCGCCGGCCCGGTGCTGGGTGTCGAGGCGCTGGCCGAGGCGCGCCGGGGCGTGACGCACCCGCTCACCGTGGTCGACCTGGCGCTGCGGCACGACGTGGACCCGGACGTCCGGTCGCTGCCGGGTGTCGCGCTGGTCTCGCTGCAGTCGGTGGCCGAGCACGCACCCGCCGAGCACGCGGCGCTCGGCCGTGCGCGCGAGGTGGTGCTGCAGGCGGCCCGGGACTTCGAGGCGGACCGCCGTGTGCGCGAGTGGGACCCGGCCGTGGTGGCCCAGCGCACCCGGGTGCTCGGGGGCCTGGAGGCCGCGCTCGACGCCCTGCCGCCGCAGGACCGCGACGAGGCCCGCGCGCGGTCGCTGCGCCGGCGCACCCGCGCCGCGCTGCACGGGCCCACGGTCGCGGCGCGCACCGCCGCGCGCGAGGGTGACGCCGCGGGGTACGCCCGCGCGCTGGCCGACCTCGCGGCCGTGCCGGTCCCGCAGGTGCCGTCCGCCTGACCGCGCGGGCACCGTCGCGTCGGTCCCGGCTCCTCACGTCCCGGCCCCGCGCGCGCTGCCACCGAACCCGCCGTAGCGTCGTCGGCGCACCATCCCCGACCCGCAGGAGGAGACGGCATGGCCACGATCGACGAGACGATCGACGTCGACGTCCCGGTCCGCACGGCGTACGACCAGTGGACGCAGTTCGAGGAGTTCCCGCACTTCATGGACGGCGTCAAGGAGGTCAAGCAGATCAGCGACACGCTGACGCGCTGGGTCACCGACATCCAGGGGGTCGAGCGTGAGTTCGACGCGGCGATCCGTGAGCAGCAGCCGGACGTGGTCGTCGCGTGGAGCAGCATCGACGGCACGACGCACTCCGGCCGTGTGACCTTCGAGCCCCTCGGGCCCGGGTCCACGCGGATCACGACGCACATCGAGTGGGAGCCGGGCTCGTTCAAGGAGAAGATCGGCGCCGCGGTGGGTGCCGACGACCGGCAGGTGAAGAAGGACCTGCACCGGTTCAAGGAGTTCATCGAGTCGCGCCGCACCGAGACCGGTGCCTGGCGCGGCGAGGTCGAGGGCGGGACCCCGGTCGACCGCGGCACCGCTGCGACCGGTGGCACCGCGTTCCCGGCCGGTACCCCGGTCGAGGGCGGCACGACGACTCCCTGACCTGCGCCGACGGCCCGGTCGCCCGCGTGGGCGGCCGGGCCGTCGTGCTGTCGGCGCGGCGCGATCCGTCCCGGTCGGGCCGCGACCGGGCCGCGATCGGGCCGCGCCGTGTCAGTGCACCGTGCCCTCGGTGATCGCCCGCAGGGCCGCCACGTGCGCGGAGAACGCGCGCCGGCCGGCCGGCGTGAGGCGCAGCCACGCCAGCCTGCGGGCGTCGTCGCGGCTGGCGGACGCCGCCTTGCGCACCTCCGCGTAGCCGGCCTCGGTGAGCACCTTGAGGTGCTTGGACAAGGTCGCGTCCGAGACCCCCACGGCGTCGCGGACGACGGAGAACTCGACCTGCTCGGTGGCCGCGAGCAGCCCGCACACCCGCAGCCGCACGGGCGCGTGCACGATCTCGTCGAACCGTGCGGCGGCGGTCCCGGGACCGGCGGGCTCGCGCTCAGCGGACACGGGCGAGCCGCTCCTGCGCGATCCTGTCGAGACGACGCCCGAGCAGGTACGTCAGGGCGCCGGCGGCCAGCGCGGGCAGCGCGACCCAGGGGTGCAGGTCGGCCGCCACGAGCCCGAACGACGTGCTGAGCAGCACGAGCAGGGCACCGATCAGCACGGCGAGCGTCCCACCGGCCGCCACCCCGCTCCCGGCCGGGCGCACGAGCCGGCGCTGCCGCAGGGCGGTGACCAGCACGAGGGCGCCGGCGAGGAGCGGGGTGAGCAGCCCGCTGCGGCGGTCGCCCAGCAGCGGCGCCACGACGAACACGGCGGCCAGCCCGGCCATGCCGGTGAGGTACCACGTCGGGGTCGTCACGTGCGGCGCGAGCGCGGTCCGGTCGGCGTCGAGGTGGGCGAGCAGCTCCTCGGCGCCGCGGGCGTCCGGGACCGGCGAGTGAGTTTCCATGTCGGAAACCCTACTCGGACTTTCCATGATGGCAAGACACTCGCCCATGCGGCGGCGCGGGCCGGGCACCGCCCGCGCTCAGGCGCGCAGCTGCTGCGTGAGGGCCTCGGCGTCGGTGGTCGGCCGCTCGCACACGAACCCTCGGCAGACGTACGCCGCCGGGCGCCCGTCGACGAGCGGCCGGTCGCGCAGCAGCGCGGGCGCGTCGGGGTCGAGGTGCGCGGGGTCGCCGAGCGTGACCACCAGCCCGGGTGCGGGTGCCGTGAGCGCCACCCGGTGCAGCGTGCGGGCGGCCGGGTCGTCGGGCGGGCCGACGACGGCGACCTCGCGGGGGCCGTCGAGCAGCGCCTCGGCCGTCGCCAGCGCCCAGCCCGCCGCCTGCGGGTAGCGCCCGGCCAGCCCCAGCGGTGCGCGCAGCGCGGCGAGCGCGGCCTCCCGCAGGGTCAGGTCGCCGGTGAGCGCGCCGAGAGTGACGAGCACCGCGGCGGCCGCCGCGGCACCGGAGGGGGTCGGGCCGTCGGTCGGGTCCTGGGGGCGCATCAGCGCGCCGAGCACGGAGTCGGTCTCGTCGTCGGCGGTGTCGAACAGCGCGCCGTCGTCGTCCCGGAAGTGGGCGAGCACCGTGGTCGTCAGGCGGTGCGCGCGGGCCGTCCACCCGTGCTCGCCGGTCACGGCGGCGAGCACGAGGTACCCGTCGGCCACGTCGGCGTAGTCCTCCAGGACGCCCGGCGCGTGGCCGGCGGTCCCGCCGCGCGAGGTCCGCACGAGCCGGTCCCCACCGGCGGGGTCGGTCCGCGTGTGGACGTCCGCGAGCAGCTGCGCGCAGTCCCGCGCCGCCGCCACCAGGTCGGGGCGGTCGAGCAGCGCGCCGGCCTCGGCCAGCGCGGCGACGGCCAGTCCGTTCCACGCGGTGACCACCTTGTCGTCGCGCGCGGGCCACGGTCGCGCGGCACGTGCGCGGCGGAGCCGGTCGCGCACGGCCGCGTACCGTGCGGCGTCGTCAGGGGCGCGCCGCAGCTGCAGCACCGACGCCCCGTGCTCGAAGGTCCCGTCGCGCGTCACGCCCAGCACGTCCGCCGCCCACGCGCCGTCGTCGTCACCCAGCGCGTCGCGCAGCTGCTGCGGCGTCCACGCGTAGAAGGCGCCCTCGCGGCCCTCGCTGTCGGCGTCGAGCGCGGACGCGAAGCCGCCCTCGGGAGTGCGCAGGTCCGCCAGCAGCCAGTCCGCGGTCTGCGTGGCGACGCGGCGGTACGTCGGCTCGCCGGTCAGGCGCCACGCGTGCAGGTACGCCCGCAGCAGCAGCGCGTTGTCGTACAGCATCTTCTCGAAGTGCGGGACGGTCCACGTCGCGTCCACCGAGTACCGCGCGAACCCGCCGGCCAGCTGGTCGTACATCCCGCCGCCGGCCATCGCGTCGAGCGTGCCGCGGGCCATGGCCAGCGCGTCGGCGTCCCCCGTGCGGGCGTGGTGCCGCAGCAGCCACTCGAGCGTCGTGGACGGCGGGAACTTCGGTGCCCCCCCGAACCCGCCGTGGTGCTCGTCGAAGGACGCGCCCAGCGCACCCAGCGCCCGGGCGGTGACGCGCTCGTCGACGTCATCTGCCGTCGGGGTGATCCCGTCGGTCGGAGGACGGCGTGCCAGCACACCGGCGATCGACGACGCGCTGCCGACGACCTCGTCGCGGCGGGTGGTCCACGCGGCGGCCAGCGCGGCCAGCACCTCCGGGAACGACGGCACCTGCCCCACCCGACGCGGCGGGAAGTAGGTGCCGCAGTAGAAGGGCTTGCCGTCGGGCGTGGTGAACACGGTCATGGGCCACCCGCCGGAGCCGGTCATGGCCTGGGTGGCGGTCATGTAGACCGCGTCGACGTCGGGCCGCTCCTCGCGGTCCACCTTCACGCACACGAAGTGCTCGTTCATGAAGGCTGCGGTCGCCGGGTCCTCGAACGACTCGTGCGCCATGACGTGGCACCAGTGGCACGCGGCGTACCCGACGGAGACCAGCAGCGGGACGTCCCGCCGGCGGGCCTCAGCGAACGCGTCGTCGCCCCACTCCCACCAGTCGACGGGGTTGTCGGCGTGCTGCAGCAGGTACGGGCTGCTGGCGGTGGCGAGGCGGTTGGGCACGGCTCCAGCCTGGGGCAGGCGGTGGGGGCGTGCGACCGGGGGGCACGAAAAAGCGCACCGGGCCTGGTCGGGGGGGAGGACCAGGCCCGGTGCGGTCTGTGGGCCGGACCCGTGAGGTCTGACCTGACCGGGGCGCTCCGTGGAGTGCCGCTCGGGTTCGTGCCGGTATGTCCAGTGATGCTACGCGATGACTGGGCTCCGTGGGTGAAAATTCATCGACCAGATTCTCACGAGTGGGCCCAGTCCCGCTGCTGGGCCGCCGGACCGGGCGCCCACGTGTGCGGGACCACCTGGTTCGTCTCGATGTCGGTGAGCTCGGCGGCGTAGACGATCGCCTCGTACACCCCGGCCTCGACCCGGTCGAGGTGCAGCCGCTCGGCCCGCTCGATGTCGTCGCCCAGGTGCGAGATGCGCGCGACGACGTACCGCTGCGCGTCCTGCCACTGGTCCACCACCCGCACGGACAGGCCGTTCCACCGCGCGGTCAGGTCGAGCTCGAACAGCTCGGTGACGTCCTCACGGGCCACGCGCCGGTACCAGCGGCCCGACGGCGACTGGTGGAAGCCCGTCTCCGCGAGCGGCGGGTTGGCCAGGGCGAGCACGACCGTGTGCCCGCCGTCGACGACGTCCGCCTCGAGGTACGCGCCGTGCCACTTGGCGACGGGCCCGACGCACCGGGACAGCGACGCGAGCGCCGGCCGGGGCGCCCCCAGCTGCGTGACCGTCCAGCCCGTGCCGACGTCGCCGTAGCGCGCGAGCAGGGTGGACGTCCCGTCGTCATGGACGCGGATGAGCTCGGCGCCCGGGGGGATGCGGGAGTGCCGCAGCCACCACAGCGGGACGATGTAGCCCGGCACGTCCCGGTACTGCAGCTGCGGGGACGACTCGAACCGCAGGATGTCGATGTACCGGTCGTACGGGCTGAACGGGGACCCGGGGTAGCCCAGGCCGTGCACCTCGAAGAGCTGGGCCGGGGTGGTCGCGAAGGCGACGTCCTCTGCGCGGACCACGTAACCGGCGATGCGGTCGTGACCCTGCGTGAGATGGGCGTGCGCCAGCGACGGTGTGATCGCCTTCTGCATCAGTGTCACGAGGGGGCTTCCTTGCCGGATCGGACGGAGGGGGAGGATTCCGACGACGCCGACGATTCTGACCCGCTTCAGGTCACATGTCCAGGCATCGAAACGTCTCGACAGGGATCGCTCCCACTCCGGAGGCCCTCGTTCGGCCGAACGGGTGACGCATCCGGGGGACGTACCGCCCTCGAACCGGACGAACCGGGCGCGATGCTACTCCAGGTGGGCGACGAGCGACGTCGCGAGTCCGGTGTACGTCGCGGGCGAGAGGTTTCGCAGCCGCTCGGTGACGTCGGCCGGAAGCCCGAGGCCGTCGACGAAGTCCCGCATGTCCTGCGCGGTGAGCCGGTGGCCGCGCGTCAGCTCCTTGAGCCGCTCGTACGGGTTGTCCATGCCCGGGACGCCCGCGACGGACGCCGCGCGCATCGCCGACTGCACGGCCTCGCCCAGCACCTCCCAGTTGGCGTCGAGCTCGCGGGCGAGCAGCGCCTCGTCCACCGACAGGGCCCGCAGCCCGCGCCGGACGTTGTCGATCGCGAGCAGCGAGTGCCCGAACGCCGGGCCGATGTTGCGCTGCGTGGTGGAGTCGGTGAGGTCGCGCTGCAGCCGGCTGGTGACGAGCGTCGAGGCGAGCGTGTCGAGCAGCGCGCACGAGATCTCGAGGTTCGCCTCGGCGTTCTCGAAGCGGATCGGGTTGACCTTGTGCGGCATCGTCGACGAGCCCGTCGCCCCCGCGACCGGGATCTGCGTGAACACGCCCCGGCTGATGTACGTCCACACGTCGGTGGCCAGGTTGTGCAGCACCCGGTTGAAGCGCGCGACGTCGGCGTAGAGCTCGGCCTGCCAGTCGTGCGACTCGATCTGCGTGGTCAGCGGGTTCCACGTCAGGCCCAGGTGCTCGACGAACGTGCGCGAGACCATCTGCCAGTCCGCGTCCGGCACCGCGGCCAGGTGCGCGCCGTACGTGCCCGTCGCGCCGTTGAGCTTGCCGAGGTACTCGTCGGACGCGATGCGGCGCAGCTGCCGACGCAGGCGGTGCGCGAGGACCGCGATCTCCTTGCCGAGCGTCGTCGGGGTGGCGGGCTGGCCGTGGGTCAGCGCGAGCATCGGGACGGCGGCGTGCTCGGCCGCCAGGGCCGCGACCTCGTCGCTCAGCGCGAGCGCCGCGGGGAACCAGACCTCCCGGACGGCGCCGCGCACCATGAGGGCGTAGGACAGGTTGTTGACGTCCTCGCTGGTCAGCGCGAAGTGGACGAGCTCGTTGACCTGCGGCAGCACGGTGTCGGGGCGCAGCGCCTCCGGGGCCGCGGCGATGCGGCGCTTGAGGAAGTACTCGACGGCCTTCACGTCGTGCACCGTCGTGCGCTCGATCTCCGCCAGCTCCGCGATCTCGGCCGCACCGAACGTCGCGACGACGTCGCGCAGGTACTGCTCCTCGTCGGGTGCGAGCTCCGGGGCGCCCGGGACCACGGCGTGCGACGTCAGGTGGATGACCCATTCGACCTCGACCTCGACGCGGGCCCGGTTGAGCGCCGCCTCCGAGAGGTGGTCGACGAGCGGCGCCACCGCGGGCCGGTACCGGCCGTCGAGCGGGCCGAGCGCGATCGGCGGGGTGACGTCGGCGAGGGGGACGCGGGTGGCGGGGGCGTCGTCGAGCGGCATGCGCTCAGTGTTTCAGAGGCGACGGTGCCGACGTGCGGGCGTCCGCGGGGCGTACGGACGCGCCGGACGGGTGACCGGGTCGGCTCGTCGCGCTCTTCCGGCCACGCCCCGCCCGCGCGGGGACCCGCCGGTGACGAGCGGTGGCTCGCGCTCGACGCGGCTACGGTCGAGGCGCGCGACGAGTCGGGACGCGTGCGCAGCAGATGCGCAACGAGGACAAGCCGATCCGCGCGAGGAGTGCTCGCATCGGGCCACGACTGCTGAACCGGAGGGTCGAGATCAGAAGGTCCGCACGATGAGATACGAGACGCGCAAGGTGGTGTTCGCGGCTGGTGCCGAGAAGATCAGGTGCGCGCGCCCCGGCCGAGTCCCGACCGACGACGACCTGGCACGTCTTGTCAGCAGCGGCGTGCGAGGCATCGACCTCGACGAGAGGACGACGGGTGACAGCCTCGAGTGGCTCGACGGGCTGTCCCTCGACGTGCTGACGATCGACTCGCGGCGCCCTGTGCCCAGGCTGCCGGCCAGGACGCTGGGACGTCTGCGGAGTCTCGACGTCACCAGCGGGGCGTCTCTGCGTGAGCCGGTCCGGTCCGGTGACCTGCTGCGACTCGAGCACCTGGCCGCCGACGAGGGTCACGTCACGGGGCCCTTGCGGGATGCTGCGCACCTGACCACGGTGCACCTGTCCCGCGTACGCACGCTGTCGATCGCGTTGCTGTGCCACCTCCCTCGTCTCCGGGTCGCGCGGGTGGAGGCCGACCGGTCGGTTCGGGACCAGGCGTTCGATCTGCGGCCCGCGTGCGGGCTGGATGCGCTCCGTGAGCTGTGGGTCGATGACGCGTGCCTCGTCTCGCTCGAGGGCGTTCAGGCGCTTCCGGCGCTCGAGGAGCTGGCGGTCCTGCCGCACGGGACGGTCGCCGGGCGGTCGCCGCTCGACCTGGGGCCGCTGGCCGCGGCCCGCGCGCTGCGGGTGATCCGGCTCCCGGGGCACGGTCAGCCGCTGCGTGGCGACGCGGCCGATGCACTGGCAGGACTGGAGAAGGTGGTCATGGACGGGGTCAGCCGGGGCTGACCGGGAGTCGTGGCTCTGTCCGTGACGTGGTCGGGCCGTGGTCGTCGGACGGCTCCGTCGACGATGGATGCGATCGTCCACGGCGAGGGGCTTCGCCGCACGGTGGATCTGTGGACGGCACCGCATACCGAGGTGGACGGCGTGATACGCCCGTCCGCCGGGTGGGTCAGCGTCGCGTCGACACCGTCACCGTGAACTTCGGGTCCCGGCCCACCTGCCGCGTCGGCCCGACGACCTGCTCGAGGGTCGGCCGGTAGCGCAGGTGCGAGTTCCACACCGCCCACAGCTGCCCGCCGGGGCGCAGCACGCGCGCGGCGTCGGCGAACAGGGTGCGGGCGATCGCCGGGGCGATGGTGGCGCCGACGTGGAACGGCGGGTTGAGCAGCACGAGGTCGACGCTCGCGTCGGGGATGCCCTCGGTACCGAGCGCCCTGGTGACCCGCACCCGGTCGGCGACACCGTTCGCGTCGACCGTGGCGAGGGCCGACGCGACCGCGGTCGCGGACTCGTCCGTCGCGATCACGTCGATGCCGGGCCGCAGCCGCGCGAGCGCGACGGCGAGCACGCCCGTGCCGCAGCCGAGGTCGACCGCCGTGCCCGTCGTCTGCGGGACCTCGTCGAGGTGGGTGAGCAGTGCCCGCGTCCCGATGTCGATGCTCGTGCCGGCGAACGCGCCGCCGTGCGCGCACACCACGAGGTCGTCGTGCCCGGCCCACGCGTGCGTCGCGCGCTCGGGCCAGCGCCGCGTCGGGCGCTCGGCCGCGGGGCGCGGGGACGACGCGACCAGGGCCCGTGACTTCTGCCGCGCGAGCCGCGCCTCGACGACGGCCAGGTGCCGGTCGAGGACGTCGTTCATCGCGGTCGTCATGTGCTTGACCCGCCCGCCAGCGACGACGACGACCGCCGGGTCCGCGTGCTCCGCGACCAGCGCGGCGACCTCGTCGAGCTCGTCGAGGGACCGCGGCAGCTGCAGGAGCACGACGCGGGCGCCCGCCACCAGGTCGGCGGTGAGCCCGTGCGACGTGAACCCGTCGACGCCCAGGCGCTCGGCGTTCTCCTGCAGCGCGCGCTCGCCCGTCAGGCGGTCCTGGTGCGTGCGGACCCCGGTGACGCGGTGGCGGGCGATCGCGCCGAGCGTCAGCGCGCCGTACCGGTCCCCGACGACGACGACCGTGCCGGCGGGCGCGTCCGCGAGCAACGGCGCGGCCTCGTCGAGGACCAGCCGGTCCGTCGCGTCGACCGCGTAGAGGTTCGGCGCCTCGAGGTCGGGGTGGCGGCGCAGGTCGTCGAGGACGTCGTTCAGCTCGGGCACCGGGCCGAGGCTAGCAACGGTGGCTGTGCCGGCCCGGACGCGGGCCCCAGGGCTGGGAGGCGGCGGCGGGAGGGGCCCGACGCCGAGGCAGCCGGACGGGCGAGCCGGTGCGATCGCCACGGCGCGGCGCCCACCGCGCTCCTCGGGCAGCCCGCCCGGCGTGGCTACAGTCCAGCCGTGCAACGACGCCCCGGCCCGCTCGCGGTCCCCGAGCGCGAGATCACCGCGCCCGTCAGCCTCACGCTGCCCGACGGCCGGCTCAACCCCGACGCCGTCGGCTGGACGCGCACGCCCCTCGTCACCACCGACGGCATCGGACGTGGGCTGCGCGGGTTCGGACGCAACAAGCGGTGGGAGTACTGGGCGGTCACCACCCCGACGCACGTCGTCGCGCTCGTGACCTCCGCGATCGACTACGCCGCCGTCCACGGCATCTGGGTGCTGGACCGCCGGACGGGCACCGCGGTCTCGCACGACGCGATCGGCGCGCTCACCGGCTCCGTGCGGCTGCCCGGCACGCTCGGAGGCGGGACGGTCCGCACCAGCACCCGCCAGGTCAGGATCGCGATCGACGAGGTGGTCGGCGGCACCCGGCTGCGCGCGGTCGGCCCGCGGGTGCGCGTCGACGTCGTCGCCCACCGGCCCGCGGGGCACGAGTCCCTGGGAGTCGTCGTGCCCTGGTCCGACACCCTGTTCCAGTACACGGTCAAGGACGTCGCCCGCCCCGCCACGGGCACGGTGCGGGTGGACGGGGTCGTGTCCGACGTGCCCGCGGGCGAGTCCTGGGCGACCCTCGACCACGGTCGCGGCCGCTGGCCGTACGACGTGCGGTGGAACTGGGGCGCCGGGTCGGGGGTCACCGACGGGCGCGTCGTCGGGGTGCAGGTCGGCGGACGCTGGACCGACGGGACGGGGTCGGTCGAGAACGCGTTCCTCGTCGACGGGCGGCTGACGAAGATCAGCGAGGAGCTCGTGTGGGACTACGACCCCGAGGACTGGCTCGCGCCCTGGCGCGTGACCGGCACGGACGTCGAGCTCACGCTCACCCCGTTCCACCTCAAGGAGTCCGTCACCGACCTGGCGGTCTTCGCGTCCCGCACCCACCAGTGCTTCGGCCACTGGTCCGGGCGGGTGCGCGACGGGACGGGCGCGTGGGTGCCGGTGCGCGACGTCGTCGGGTGGGCCGAGGACGTGCACAACCGCTGGTGACGTGCGCGCCGACGCGGCCGCCGGGGTCCTGCTCCGGGGGACGGCCACCGGCTAGCCTGACCGGGCCGTCCACCGTCGGACGGCACCCCCACCCCCGGAGGTCCTCGGTGCCGACCCGCTCCACCGCTGCGGTGACGGCGCTGTCCGCCCTGCTGGTGGTGCTGGCGGTGCTCGCGGCCGCGGTCAGCGGGCCGCTGTCGTTGGAGGGTCGCGGCGGCGAGGCGCCGGTGCCCACCGACACGCCGTCCATCGAGATGGTGACCTCCTCGCCCCCGCCGAGGCCCCTGGACCTCGACGACCTGGCCCCGGCGTTCGAGTGGGCCGACTGGATCGTCCGCGCGGTGCAGGTCCTCGCCGCGCTCGCCGGCGCCGTCGTGGTGCTGCTGGTGCTGCGGTACCTGGTGCGCGGCTGGCGCCTGGACCGACCGGCCGACGACGAGGACGACGTGCCCGCCGGCGACGAGACGGACGACGAGCTCAGCGACACCGCCGTGGCCGCCCTGCGCGAGGGGGTGCGCGTGGCGAGCCGCGCCCTGGAGGACGACGTGCCGCCCGGGGACGCCGTGATCGGCGCGTGGGTGGCGGTGGAGACCGCCGCGGCCCGCACCGGCGTGGTCCGCGACCCGGCGGAGACGGCCGGTGAGCTGACCGTGCGCGTGCTCGGCGCCACCCGCGCCGACCCCACGGCCACGCGCGCGCTGCTGCGGCTGTACCTGTCCGCGCGGTACGGCACGCACGGCGTCGACGCGGACGACGTGCGGCGCGCCCGCGACCTGCTGACGGTCGTGGGGCAGGGGCTGGTCCCGCGTGAGGACGGTGCCGGTCGTGAGGACGGTGCCGGTCGCGAGGACACGGTGGACCGGGGGTCGGCCCCGTGACCGCCCTGCGCCGGCTGGTCCGGGCGGTGTGGGACGCGGGCTGGCGACCGCTCGCCGTCGGCGCCGCCGTCGCCGCGCTGGCGTGGGCGCTGGGCATGAGGACGTCGTCCGCGCTGGTGCTCGGCCTGGCGGCCGCGACCCTGACGGCAGTGCTGCAACGGGTCGACTCGCTGCCCGAGCCGCGTCCGGCCCGCCGCGTGCAGGCCGCGCGCGACGGCGGGCGCGGCGAGGTCCTCGACGTGGCCTGGTCGATGGTCGGGCGGGACGGCCGCGTGACCGAGCGCGCCCTGCGCCCGCTGCGCGCCGCCGGCGCGCGCCGCGTCGCACGCCACGGGCTGGACCTGACGGACGACCGGCAGGCCGACGCGCTGACCGGGCTGCTGGGCCGACGCGCCTACGGGACCCTCGCCCGGCGGGGCCACCCGACCCCGACCGTCGGGGACCTGACGCACACGCTCGGTGTGCTCGAGCGGCTCGGTGCCAGCCGGTCGCGCACGGCCGCCCCCCACGACCCCCCGGCCGCCGACGCGCGGCACGACCCCGACCCGAGGAGCCCCCGATGACGCCGACCCCCGCGCCGCTGCCCGTCGCCGACGTCGCCCGCAGCGGCCGTGCCGTGCTCGACGAGGTCGCCACCGCCGTCGTCGGGATGGGCGGGCCGCTGCGCGTGGCGCTCGCCGCGGTGCTCGCCGGCGGGCACGTGCTGTTCGAGGACGTGCCCGGCCTGGGCAAGACCCTGGCGGCGCGCAGCCTGGCGACCGCGCTCGGCCTGGACTTCCGCCGCATCCAGTGCACGCCGGACCTGCTGCCGTCGGACGTCACGGGCTCGTCGGTGTACGACCCCGCGACGTCCGAGTTCACGTTCCGTCCCGGTCCCGTCTTCGCCGGGCTGCTGCTGGCCGACGAGATCAACCGCACCGCCCCCAAGACGCAGTCCGCGCTGCTGGAGGCCATGGCGGAGCGGCAGGTGAGCGTCGACGGGACCACGCACGTGCTGCCCGCGCCGTTCCACGTGGTCGCCACCTCCAACCCCGTCGAGTACGAGGGCACGTACCCGCTGCCGGAGGCGCAGCTCGACCGGTTCATGGTGCGCCTGGCCGTCGGGTACCCCGACCGGGACGCCGAGGTCGACGTGCTGGCCCGGCGCCTGGCACGGCGGCAGGAGGGCGCGTCGGTGCGGCAGGTCGTCGACGTCGCGACGCTGCTGGCCATGCAGGCAGGCGTCGAGGCCGTCGCCGTGGACCCCGACGTGCTCGCGTACTGCGTGGACCTGGCCGCCGCGACGCGCACGCACCGCGCGGTCGAGGTCGGGGCGTCGCCGCGCGGGTCGCAGGCGCTGGTGCTGGTGGCACGCGCGCTCGCGGTGCTCGACGGCCGCGACCACGTCACGCCCGAGGACGTCAAGGAGGTCGCCGCGGCGGCGCTGGCCCACCGGCTGTCCCTCACGCCGCAGGCGTGGGCCGCGGGCCTGGCCCCCGACACGGTGGTGCAGGAGGTGCTCGCGCAGGTCGCGGTGCCGACGACCGCCCGCCGCGCGTGAGCCTGCCCGAGCCGCCCCCCGCGCGCCCACCCACGTGGGGGCAGGACCCGGAGCCGCCCCCGGCCCCCGCCGCGACGGGGCGGTGGACGCCCGTGCGCGCCGCGACGTGGGCGTCGGCCGCGTGCCTCGTCGTGCTGCTGCTGGGGGTCCTCGCGGGGCGCCCGGACGCCGCGGTGCTGGGCGTCGCGCCGCTGGTGCTGGCCGCGCGGGCGCTGCACGGACGGCCCGCCGGCCCCCTGCGGGCGCGGCTCGAGGCGGGCGACGTCGACGACGACCCCGACGCGCGCGGCGGTGGGGGCGGGCTGCACGCCACCCTGTGCCTCGAGGGCCCGGCGCGGTGGGCCGCCGTCACCACGACGCGTCAGGGCCGGCCCGGCACCGAGGTGCTGGTGCGCCTGGCGGACGAGCGCCGGCTGCCCGTGGTGGCCCGCACCGTGCGCACCGGGCCGCAGGAGGTCGCCACCGCGGTCGTGCAGGGCGTCGGGCCCGACGGGGCGTCGGTCGCCGAGCCGACCCCGCCGGTCACGCGCAGCACCGTGGTGCTCCCCGCGACGACCCCGCTGCTGGACCTGCCGCTGCCGAGCCGGCTGCGCGGGCTCACCGGCCCGCACGAGTCGCGCCGCCCCGGGGAGGGCGGCGGTCTGCGCGACGTCCACCCGTGGGCGCCCGGCGACCGGCTGCGCCGCATCGACTGGCGTGTGACCGCCCGCCGCTCGCCCGACCTGCGCGAGCTGTACGTGCGCCGCGAGCACGCGCAGGCCGAGGCCGTCGTGGTGCTGGTCGTCGACTCCCGCGACGACGTCGGCCCCGACCCGCGCACGTGGCGCGGGTCGGTCGCCCCCCGCCCGCAGGACGCGACGTCGCTGGACCGCGCACGGCAGGCCGCCGCGTCGCTGGCCCGCGCGTACCTGGCCGCAGGCGACCGTGTCGGCCTCGACGACCTGGGCGTGCGCCGCCGCCCCGTGCCCCCCGGCGGTGGGCGCCGACAGCTCGACCGCATCCGGCACTCGCTGGCGCTGACGGCACCCGAGGGGGAGCCGTCTGCACGGCTGCGGCCGCCGCGGCTGCCGTCGGGTGCCCTCGTCGTGGTGTTCTCCACCTTCCTGGACGACGAGTCGGCAGCCGTCGCGGCCCGCTGGCGGACCGCCGGGCACCGCGTGGTCGCCGTCGACGTGCTGCCGCGCCTGCGGGCGTCGGGCCTGTACGACCGCGAGCGCCTCGCGTTGCGGATGATGACGCTGACCCGCGAGGACCGGATGGCCGAGCTGGCCGACCAGGACGTCGAGCTGGTGACGTGGCGCGACGAGCCCGCGGTCGCGCTGCGGGTGCTGGCCCGCCGTGCGCAGCGGCGCGCCGGGGCGGGGGTGGCGCGGTGAGCGCGCGGTTCGGCTCCGAGGGGTTCGGGGCGTGGGTGCTGGACCGCATCGGCCCGACGGCGCGCGCGCCGCGCGGGCGGGGCGAACCGCCCGAGGTCACCGTGCGGACGGGGCCCAGCGTGCCGGCCGTCGCCGTCCGGGCCGTGCTCGCGCTGGCCGCGGTGGTCGCCGCGCTCGTCGCGGGCACGATGCCCGGCGGGATGGTGCCCTCCTGGGTGCTCACGCTGCTGGTGGTGGTGGCGCTCGCGCCCGCGGTGGTGCCGCGCGTGCCGGTGACGGCGCTCCTCGTGCTGGCCGTGGGGGTGCGGGTGCTGCTGGCCGACCCGGCGTCGCCGCTGGTGCTGGCGGTGCTCGTGCTGGCGCTGCACGTGGTGCTGCGGCTCGCCGCCGTCGTCGCCCGGGTCGGGTGGCGGGGGCGGATCGAGGTGGCTGTCCTCACGGACGACCTGCGGGCGGCGGTGGCCGTGCAGGTCGGTGCGCAGGCGCTGGCGCTGCTCGCCGGCGCGGCGGCGGGGGCCGGGGGTGCCGCGGGTGGGGGCTGGCGCGTGGTCGGGATGCTCGCGGTCGCCGGGCTGGCCGCGGCCGTGATGATCCGGCCGGTACGGCCGTGGTGGCGGGGCCAGCCGGACGCGTAGGGGCGCGGCGCGTCGTCGGACGGCCCCGCCGGACCACGGGCGGGCAGCGACCCGACCCCAGCTCCCGCACACGGCGCGTCCGTCCCCGGACCTGTCGCCCGTCCCGGGTGCCGCCTGCGTCGCGCCCTAGCGTCGCGGCATGTCGACGACGGTCATCGAGTCCGCACTCGCGGACGTGCGGGCGCACCTGACGTCCGCCCAGGTCGTGGTGGCGCTGACCGGTGCCGTCACGTGGACGGGCACGGCGGCGGACGCCGCGGAGGCGCGGCGGACCGCCGTGCTCACGGGTGTGCGCGCCTGCCTGGCAGCGCTCGACGACGTCGACCGGCTGCTGGCGGCTGTGCGGCGCGCGGAGCAGCAGTGCGCCCCGTTGCCCCCGCTGGTGACGGGCGGCGTCGGCCGCGGGGTGGTGCCGTCGTGGGGGTGAGGGACGGGCTGTCGCTCACGCTCGACGGGCGCGGGCACGTCCTGGTCGACCCGGGCGAGCTGCAGGAGGCCGCCGCCCGGCTGCGCGGCGCGGCGGAACGGCTGGACACGGCCGACATCCGTCTCGGGTCCGCCGCGTGGCGGGCGGGGGACCTGGCCGCGCTGCTCCCGCAGGCGCACGCGCTCGGTGACGCGCTGGCGACGCTGCGACGCGCGGTGCACGGGCCGGCCGGCCTGGCGGACGACGTGCGGGACCTGGCGACGCGGACCGCCGACGCGGCGGCCGTGTACGACCTGGCCGAGACGGCCGCGCAGGCGCGGTGGGCCGGGGTCGTCGGTGCCCTGGGGCTCGCGGTCGGCATCGGACCGTTCGGGCCGGCGGCGCTGCTGACGGCCGCCGCGGGGGTCGCGGTCGGTGACCTGCTGCTCGCCGAGGCGCGCGACCTCGCCCTCGCCCCGGGCGGCCGGACGTCCCCGGGCGACGCGCTCGCGGAGCTCACCGACCTCGTGGACGTCCCCCGGCGGATCGTCACGGACGGCCGCGCCGCGCTCGTCCTGCAGCTCCTGGCCGCCGCGCTCGGGTCCGTCGCCGGGGCGTCGGCACCGCAGCTCGACCCGGTGCGGCGGTTCTCGGCCCTGGTGGCGGGGCTCCTGCCGGCGCGGGACGTGCGGCTGGTGTCCCGGACGGACCCGCCGCGGCTGCCGGCCCCGCGCGGCGTCGAGGGGCTCGTGGCCCTCGCGGCACGCACGTACGACGAGGGGACCGCGACCGGGGAGCCCGGCACACCCCTGGCGACGGTCACCCTGCAGCGCCTCGACCACGCGGACGGCAGCCGGTCCTGGGTCGTCGCCGTGCCCGGCACGCGGGCCGCGGGGCTCACGGGTGACGTGCCGACCGACAACGGCACCAACCTGGCCCTCGAGGGCGGGGTGCCGGACGTCATGACGCGCGCGGTGCTCGCGGCGATGGCAGGTGCGGGCATCGGCCCCGACGAGCCCGTCGCCCTGGTGGGTCACAGCCAGGGCGGCATGGTCGCCACCAACGTCGCCGCCGCCACGGCCGGCGCGTACGCGGTGCGGCTGGTCGTGACCGCCGGGTCGCCCGACGTGCCCGCCGTCCCGCCGCCGGGTGTGGCCACCGTGACGCTGCGGCACCGCGAGGACGCGGTCTCGCTGCTGGACGGGCGCGTGGGGGAGCGCGGCGGGCCCGGGACGCTGTCCGTGGTGCGGGACCTGGCGGCCACGGGCGGGCCGGTGCGGCCGTCGTTCAGCGAGGCGCACGCCGTGGCCGGCTACGTGCGCACGGGCGCCCTGGTCGACCAGGCACTGGCGGACGCCCCGGTGGGCGACCCGGTGCGTCGGGCGCTCGCGGAGGTGCTGGGGGACACCCCGGCAGGCGCGACGACGTCCCAGGTCACCGTCACGACGGGGTCGCCCGTGGTCCCGGCGACCCCCGGCGGGCTGCCGGTCCCGCCGGTGATGCGCGCGGCGCCGCCCACCCCGCCCGACGGCACGTTCGGGGAGCCGGCCGCCTGGCCGCCGCCCGCCCCTGGCCTGCTCACGCGGGACGCGCTCGGGGCGGGCGCCGGCGGTGCCGTCAGTCCCGGTCCGACGACGTCATCGACGACAGGACGAAGCTGACGATGGAGATGATCAGCGCACCGAGCACGGCGGTGCCGAAGTCGTTGATCCGCAGCCCCCACGACGTCTGCTCGGTGATCCACTCGGTGAGCAGCAGCATGAGGGCGTTCACGACGAGGGTGAACAGGCCCAGCGTGAGGATGTACAGCGGCAACGACAGGAGTGCGACGACCGGCTTGACGATCGCGTTGACGATCCCGAAGACGAGCGCCACGGCCAGGATGATCCCGACGGTCTGGGTCGTCGTCTCGCCACCGACGATCACCAGGCCGGGCAGGATCAGGGTGGCCAACCAGATGGCCACCCCGTTGATGAGCACGCGGACGACGAATCCCATGCTCCGATGGTGCACCTTGTCGTGTGTTTCCACAGGTCGGCGCGGCCGTGCGGCGCGTCGCGCCGGCAGGCACGTCCTTCGAGGGCGGCCGGCAGGTCGCCCTCCGCGCTCGGAGACCGGTCGGGTCACTCCGCGGAGCACGGCGCGGCCCGCCCGGCGGCGGTGGCATGCTGACCGACGTGAGCCGCGTCCCCCTCCGCCGTGCCCTCGCCGACCTGCCCGCGTACGTGCCGGGTGCCCGTGCCGCGGTCGGCGCCGCCGCGTACAAGCTGTCGTCCAACGAGAACCCGTACCCGCCGCTGCCGTCCGTGGTCGCCGCCATCGCGGACGCCGCCGTCGACGTCAACCGGTACCCGGACATGTACGCCACGGAGCTGACCGAGGGGATCGCCCACCGCCTCGCGGTGGTGCCGGAGTCCGTCGTCGCCGGGACGGGGTCGGTGGCCGTGCTGGGTCACGTCCTCACCGCGGTGTGCGAGGCGGGCGACCAGGTCGTGCTGCCGTGGCGGTCGTTCGAGGCGTACCCGATCGCGGTGACGCTCGCGCACGCGGAGCAGGTGCGCGTCCCCGTGCTCGCCGACGGGCGTCTCGACCTGCCGGCGATGGCGGCCGCGGTCACCGACCGCACCCGCGTCGTGCTGGTCTGCACGCCCAACAACCCCACCGGCCCCGCCGTGCGCGACGCCGAGCTGCGGGACTTCCTCGCCGCCGTCCCGCGCGACGTCCTCGTCGTGCTCGACGAGGCGTACGTCGAGTTCGTGCGGGACCCGCAGGCACCCGACGCGCTCGCCCTGTTCGCCGAGCACCCCAACGTCGTGCTGCTGCGCACGTTCTCCAAGGCGTACGGGCTGGCGGGGCTGCGCGTCGGGTACGCCGTGGCGCGCCCCCGGCTGGCCGCGGCGATCCGGACGGCGTCGACGCCCTTCGGGGTCTCGCACGTCGCCCAGCTCGCCGCGATCGCGTCGCTGCGTGCGGAGCAGGAGCTCCTCGTGCGGGTCGAGGCGGTCGTCGCCGAGCGCACCCGGATGCTCGAGGGTCTGCGTGCGCAGGGCTGGGCGGTGCCCGACAGCCAGGCCAACTTCGTCTGGCTCGCGCTGGGCGACCGGGCCGTCACCTTCGCGGAGCGCTGTGCGCGCGCCGGCGTGCTGGTCCGGCCGTTCGCCGGTGACGGGGTCCGGGTGAGCGTGGGGGAGCGCGAGGCGACCGACATCTTCCTCGAGGTGGCGCAGGCGCACGCACCGCGCTGACGGGCGCACGGCGTTCCCCTCGCCGTCCCCCGGTGCCGGGAGCACCATGGGAGGCATGGACATGGTGCTGACCGGGGTACCGACGGCCATCGACACATCGGACGTCACCGAGACCGCGACCGAGACCGCGACCGAGTGGACCGACTGGCTCGCGGGCGGTGTCGGGCTGGCCGTCCTCATCGCCGTGTACGTGGTGATGCTGGTCGCCTACGTGCGGATCATCCAGAAGGCCGGGTACTCCGGCTGGTGGGTGCTGGTGGGTCTGGTCCCCGTGCTCAACGTCGTGATGTTCCTGGTGTTCGCCTTCAGCCGGTGGCCGGTGCTCCGGGAGAACGAGCGGTTGCGGTCGCTGGCGCGCTACGAGCCGTGACCCGCTCACCCGTGACCCGCTCACCCGTGACCCGCTGACCCGTGCCCGACCCCCGTCGCGCACCGGCGCGGTACCAGGCGGCCAGCACGGCCACCGCCAGCAGCACCTCGGCGACGTCCCCGCCGTAGTACATCCACTGCGCCGCGGCCTCGACGTCGCCCGGCGCGTGCACGGCCCCGGGCGGCAGCCGGTCCGCGTGCGCGTACAGCAGCTTGGCGAGCGCGGCGTGCGCGCCCCCGGCGAGCACCAGGACCACGAGCCGCGTCGCGGTCCCGGGGCGGCGCGGTGCCGGGTCCGGCCCCGCGAGCGCCCACGCGAACAGGTACCCCGCGGCGAGGAAGTGCACGTGCACGGCGACGTGGGCCGCGGCGGACCGGGTGGTCAGGGCGTACAGGGGCGTCAGGTACAGCGCGGCGACGCCGCCGACGTGCAGCACGGCCGCCGTCACCGGGTGCGACAGGACGTGCACCGGCCGCGCCGCGAGCACGCCCCCCACGACGCGTCGCACCCCGGGCGTCGTCACGCGCAGCAGCAGCGTCAGGGGCGCCGCCAGCACGAGCGCCAGGGGAGCGAGCATGCCGAGCAGCAGGTGCTGCACCATGTGCCGGCTCGCGTCCCCGGGCACGACCGCGAGCACGGGGGACAGCGCCACCGCCACCAGCGCGCACCCGGTCACCCAGGCGACCGTGCGGTGCACCGGCCACGGTCGCAGCACGCGGCGGCCGTGCCGCCGGGCGGCCAGCACGTACCCGGCGACGAGGGCGGCGGCGAGCAGGGCGGCGGCCACGGCGTCCGGTCCCCAGGCGGCCGCGGCGGTGCCGTGCCCCGCGTGCGCGAGCACGGCGGTCCCCGGCGGCGACGCGCCGAGCGCGCCCGGTGTCATGCGTCCGGCCCCGGTGTCCTGCCTCCCGTCGTGCCGTCGGAGGACCCGGTCCGGGACGCGCCGTCCGGTGCCGCGCGCCGGGCGGACACCCACACCGCGGCGCCTGCCAGCAGCAGGACGACGGCGCTCGCGGTCCACGCCACGTCGTACGGGAGCAGGTCGACGCCGTACCGGATCTGGTGCACCCGCAGCAGCTTGTGGTCGACGAGCGCGTCGAACAGCTGGAACCCGCCGGCGCCGAGCAGGAAGCCGGCCCACGCCGCCTGCACGACCAGCGCACCGCGTCGTCGCAGGTCACCGAGCAGGAAGAACCCGGCGACCAGCGCGAGGAGCTCGGCGGCGTGCAGCAGCCCGTCGGACAGCAGCGCCAGGTCCGGGGTGCCGCGGTCGTAGAAGTGGTGCCAGGCGAGCACCTGGTGGAACACGATCTCGTCGACCGCCGCCATGACGCCGGCGCCGACGAGCGCCGCGGCGGCGGCCGAGCGGCGGCGCGCCGCAGGGGCGGCGAGGTCTGGGGCCACGGCACCTCCCGGGGTGGTCGACAGCCCCGAGGGTGGCCGATCGCACGCGAGCCCGCCACCGGTGCGGGGTCGGGCGTGCTCGGGGTGTCGCCGTGCACGCCCGGCCGCGGCTCGGGCAGGCTGCGAGGGGTGTGGGGATCCGACAAACACGTCGCACCAGTGTTGTCGGGACCTCCCCGGCGGAACCTACGCATCCGTAGCCTACGCTGACGTAGGTTCGCACCCCAGGCGAAGGAGAACCGCGTGAGCACGACCGTTCCCGCGGCCGAGGGCCCTCTCACCGACGAGGGCCTCGTCCAGCTGCTCACCCCGACCGGCGAGCGCGTGCACCACCCCGAGTACGACGGGTGGGCCGCCGACCTCGACGCCGACCGCCTGCGTGCGATGTACCGCGACATGGTGCTCACCCGGCGGTTCGACACCGAGGCGACGTCCCTGCAGCGGCAGGGGGAGCTGGGCCTGTGGGCGCAGTCGCTCGGCCAGGAGGCGGCCCAGGTCGGCTCGGGCCACGCGCTCGCGCCGCAGGACCACGTGTTCCCGTCGTACCGCGAGCACGGCGTCGCGCACGTCCGCGGCCTGGAGATGACCGACCTGCTGCGGCTGTTCCGCGGCGTCGACCACGGCGGGTGGGACCCGGCAGCGCACGGATTCCACCTGTTCACCCTGGTCATCGGCTCGCACACGCTGCACGCGACCGGGTACGCGATGGGCGTGCAGCGCGACGGCCTCGTCGGCACGGGCGACCCGACGCGCGACACCGCCGTCGTCACCTACTTCGGCGACGGTGCCACCGCGCAGGGCGACGTCAGCGAGGCCCTCGTCTTCGCGTCGGTCAACCAGGCGCCGGTCGTCCTGTTCTGCCAGAACAACCAGTTCGCGATCTCGGAGCCGACGACGCGCCAGGCGCGCGTACCTCTCGCCGACCGCGCACCGGGCTTCGGCATCCCGTCCGTGCGCGTCGACGGCAACGACGTGCTCGCGTCGTACGCCGTGACCCGCCAGGCGCTCGAGCGCGCCCGCAGCGGCGGCGGGCCGACGTTCGTCGAGGCCTTCACGTACCGCATGGGCGCCCACACCACGTCGGACGACCCGACCCGCTACCGCACGTCGGAGCAGGAGGAGCACTGGCGCCGCCGCGACCCGATCGAGCGGCTGCGGGTGCACCTGGACCGCACCGGCGAGCTGCCGGAGGTCTTCCAGGCGCAGCTCGCGGCGGAGTCCGACGCGTTCGGCGAGCACATCCGCACCACCGTCCGCGCGATGGGCCACCCGTCGTCGCACAGCATGTTCGAGCACGTCTACGCCACGCCGCACGCCGTCGTCGACGCCGAGCGGGCGTGGTTCACGCAGTACGAGCAGTCGTTCGTGGACCACGACGGCCGCGAGACGGCAGGGGGACACCGATGACCGTGACGGGCGAGCGCACCGCACCGACGACCGACCTGCCGCCGGCACCCGCCGCGGCGCCGTTCCCGACCGGCACGCAGCGCCTGCCGATGGCCAAGGCGCTCAACCTCGGCCTGCGGCGCGCGCTGGCGAACGACCCGCGCGCGCTGCTCATGGGGGAGGACATCGGCCGGCTCGGCGGGGTCTTCCGCGTCACCGACGGGCTGTTCGCGGAGTTCGGCGAGGACCGCGTCGTGGACACGCCGCTGGCGGAGTCCGGCATCGTCGGCACCGCGATCGGCCTGGCGCTGCGCGGGTACCGGCCGGTGTGCGAGATCCAGTTCGACGGGTTCGTCTTCCCGGCGTTCGACCAGATCACGACGCAGCTGGCCAAGATGCACTACCGCTCGCAGGGACGTCTGAGGCTGCCCGTCGTCATCCGCATCCCCTACGGCGGCGGCATCGGCGCCATCGAGCACCACAGCGAGTCGCCCGAGGCGCTGTTCGCGCACACGCCCGGCCTGCGCGTCGTGTCGCCGGCGACGGCCGCCGACGCGTTCACGATGATCCAGCAGGCCGTCGCGTCGCCCGACCCCGTGATCTTCTTCGAGCCCAAGGGCCGGTACTGGGAGAAGGGCGACGTCGACCTCGACGCGCCGCTGCCGGCACCGCACGGCAGCCCGGCCGACCTCGACCACGCGCGCGTGGTGCGCCCGGGCACGGACGTCACGGTCGTCGCCTACGGGCCGACCGTGGCCACCGCGCTGAAGGCCGCCGAGGCCGCCGCGGCCGACGGCACGAGCGTCGAGGTCGTCGACCTGCGGACCATCTCCCCGCTGGACACCGCCACGATCGCCGCGTCGGTGCGCCGCACGGGCCGCTGCGTCGTCGTGCACGAGGCGCCCGTGCTCTACGGGTCCGGCGCCGAGGTCGCGGCCCGCATCACCGAGGAGTGCTTCTACCACCTGCAGGCCCCCGTGCTGCGCGTCGGCGGGTTCCACACCCCGTACCCGGTCTCCAAGATCGAGCACGACTACCTGCCCGGGCTCGACCGGCTGCTCGACGCCGTCGACCGCACCCTCGCGTTCTGACCCCCCGGAGACCCCGCGTGCCCACGTACCAGCAGTTCCCCCTGCCCGACGCCGGTGAGGGCCTCACCGAGGCCGAGATCGTCACGTGGCACGTCGCCGTCGGCGACCGTGTCGAGGTCAACCAGACGATCGTCGAGATCGAGACGGCCAAGTCGCTGGTCGACCTGCCGTGCCCGTGGACGGGCGTCGTGACGCGGCTGCTGGTCGACACGGGGACGACGGTCGAGGTCGGCACGCCGATCATCGAGGTGGACGTGGACCCGGACGGCGCGGCGCCGGAGCCGGTGGGGACGGGCGACGCCCGTGCGGACGGCGCGCGCGCCCACCACCCGCACCCGAGCCGGTCGTCGGCAGAGCCCGGCGGTGCGGACGAGGTCGGGGCGGCACGCGACGAGCTGCAGGCGCCCGTCGGCGCCGACGGACCGGCGAGCGGCGCGCCCGCGGCCGGTGGCGGGTCCGGGGCGGTGCTCGTCGGGTACGGCGTGGCGGACGGCGGGTCGGCGCGACGCCCTCGCCGGCCGGCCGCCCCGCGGGCGACGTCGTCCGCCGCGGCGCCCGCGCGCCCCGCGGCGTCGCCCGCGCGCCCCGCGGCGCCCGCGCGACCCGACGGCACGCAGCACGCGCTGGCCAAGCCACCGGTGCGCAAGCTGGCCCGTGACCTGGGCGTCGACCTGGACGCCGTCACCCCGACGGGCCCGGGCAGCATCGTCACGCGTGAGGACGTGCTGGCGCACGCGGTGCGCGCCGAGGGCCGCGCCCTGGCGACGTACCCCGGCGACGACCGCCCCTGGGCGGCGGGCGGCACCGTGAGCCCCGACGGGCGTCAGACGCGGGTGCCGGTGAAGTCCGTGCGCAAGCGGACGGCCGAGGCGATGGTGTCCAGCGCGTTCAGCGCCCCGCACGTGACCGTGTTCCACACCGTCGACGTCACGCGGACCATGAAGCTGGTCGAGCGCCTGCGCTCCGACCGGGAGTTCGCCGACGTGCGCGTGACCCCGCTGCTCATCGCGGCGAAGGCGCTGCTGCTGGCGGTCGACCGGCACCCGGAGATCAACGCGTCGTGGGACGAGGCGCAGCAGGAGATCGTCTACAAGCACTACGTGAACCTCGGCATCGCGGCCACGACACCGCGGGGCCTGGTGGTGCCCAACATCAAGGACGCGCACCGGCTGGACCTGCTGAGCCTGGCCCGCGGGCTGGGCGAGCTGACCGCGACGGCGCGCGCGGGCCGCGCGTCCCCGGCCGACATGTCCGACGGCACCATCACGATCACCAACGTCGGGGTCTTCGGCATCGACACCGGCACACCCATCCTCAACCCGGGGGAGTCGGCGATCCTCGCCTTCGGGGCGATCCGGCAGCAGCCGTGGGTGCACAAGGGCAAGGTCAAGCCCCGGAACGTGACGCAGCTGGCCCTGAGCTTCGACCACCGGCTCGTCGACGGTGAGCTGGGCAGCCGCGTGCTGGCCGACGTCGCCGCGGTGCTGGCCGACCCCGCGCAGGCGCTGGTCTGGGGCTGACGGCCGGGCTGACGGGCAGCGGCAGGGCCGGCGGCCGGCGGTGAGTGGTCCCGTCGTGGTCGTCCCGTCACCGTCGGTGGGTGACGAAACGATTCGGTGACTGGATCGTGCCGCGGTCGCGCGTGATGTTCTGCGGGTGCCGGCCGACGAGACGACGCTCGCCGCGGGCCGCAGCCCGCAGGCGCTCGTCCGCGGGGCCGGCCTGACCGCCGCCGTGCTCGCCGGGGGCGTGGCCGGCCACTGCCTGGCCGGTGGGCACGTGCCCGGGCCCGCCGTGCTGGCCGCGGTGGGCTCGCTCGTGCTGGTCACCGGGGTGCTCGCCGCGCGCAGCCTGCTCGTGCGGGCCGGTGCGCCCGCCGCGACGCCGGACGCCGCGAGCCGGGGCACCGCGCCGCCGCCGGTCGCCCGCGCGGCCGCCGCCCTCGCCGCCGCGGGCCTGGCGGTCGCGCTGCACCCCGTCCTCGCGCTGCTCGCCGAGCCCGTCGCGGACGCCGGGACCGTCCGGGCCCCGGGTCACGCGGCCCACGGTGACGCGCCCGGTGCGGCCGTCGACCTGACCCCCCTGCTGGCGGCCGGCATCGACCTCGACGCCGTGCGCGCGGCCGGCACGGACCTCGAGGCCCTCGTCGCGGCAGGGCTCGACGGTCCCACGCTCGCCGCGGCGGGCATGGACCCGGACGACCCGCACGCACCCCACGTCGTGGCGGGCCTCGTCGCGGCCGCCGACCGTGCCCGGGCGGCCGGTGGTCCACCCGCCGCACCCGAGCCCGCCCCTCCCGCTGTGCGGTCGCCCGCACCGGCCCCCCGTGCGGTCGCGGTCGCGGCGGGCGCGGCGCTGACGGCGGCGCTCGCCGGGTCGGTGCTGCTGGTGCCCGGCCGTCGACGACGGCCGCCGGGGGCGCTCCCGTCGGGGTCGGGCCGGCCGCCGCTCGCCGCGTGAGACGGGCGGGTTCGTCGTGGGCCGGGCGTCCGTGATGGGATCGGGGCGCTGTCGTCCCTGCAGGAGAGGTGGTCCCCGTGCCGTCCGTCGTCCCGGCCCCCGCCGCGCGTGCAGGGTGGCGGCCCGCCGTCCTCGCCCTCGTCCTCGCGCTCGTCCTCGCCGTGCTGGCGGCGTCGCCCGCCGAGGCGCACAACACCCTGCGGTCCACGGACCCGGCGGACGGCTCGACGGTCCCGGCCGCGCCTGCGCAGGTCACGCTGACCTTCGACCAGCCGGCGATGGAGCTGGGCACGCAGGTCGTGGTGACCGCCCCGGACGGGGTCGTCGTCAGCGACGGCCCGGTGCGGCTGGTCGACTCCTCGGTGGTCCAGCCGCTCGTCGAGACGCTGCCCGCCGGTGCGTACACCGTGGACTGGCGCGTGACGTCCGCCGACGGGCACCCGCTGTCGGGGACCTTCGGGTTCACGGCGACGGCCGCGTCGCCGGTCCTCGAGCCGGCGCCCGCCGACCCGGCGCCGACCGAGGGTGCCGCGGACGC
Organism: Cellulomonas wangleii; assembly: GCF_018388445.1. Lineage (NCBI taxonomy): Bacteria > Bacillati > Actinomycetota > Actinomycetes > Micrococcales > Cellulomonadaceae > Cellulomonas > Cellulomonas wangleii. The sequence goes on along the minus strand of NZ_CP074405.1, from coordinate 3,841,790 downwards.
GACGCCCACGCCGGAGGAGCCCGCCGCGGACGAGCCGACCGACGTGTTCACCGCCACGGCCACTCCGCCCGTGGCGCTCGCCGACGACGATGGCGTCCCGGCCTGGGTGTGGGTCGTGCTCGCGGTCGGGGTGCTGGCCGCGCTGGCCGGTGGTGGTGCCGCCCTCGCCGCCCGCCGCCGTGCGGCGACGTCCGACGGCCCGGGGTCGACGGACGCGGACGGCCCGTCCGAGCGCTGACGCGCCCGCGTCGCGGGGGCGACGACCGCCGCCCGGGATGCCCCGGGAACCGGCCTAGGCTGTCGGCGTGGAGGAGCGCGTGAACCCGGTGCCGCGTGGTGCCCTCGGCGTGCTCGCGGCGACCGGCGTCGTCGCGGTGCTCGCGGGGGTGGCCCTCACCGGGAGCGCGGCGGCGGTCCTCGTCGGGGACCCCGGCGCCGTGGTGCGCTGGGGCCTGCCCGTCGTCGAGACGCTCACCGAGCTGGCCGCGTCCCTGACGGTCGGCGCGCTGCTCCTGGCCGTGTGCGTGCTGCCGCGCCGCACGTCCGCGGCCGCCCGCACCCCCGGGTCCGACCGGGCCGCCGCCGACGGCTCGGCCTACCCCCGCAGCCTCGTGCTCGCCGGCGTCGCCGCCGGCGCGTGGACCGTGCTGTCGGTCGTGCACCTGGTGCTCGCGTACGCGTCCGTCGCGGGGGTGCCGCCCACGGCCCCGTCGTTCGGTGACGAGCTCGCGCTGTTCGTCACGCAGATCGACCTGGGCCGCACGCTGCTGTCGGTGACGACCGTCGCCGCGGTGGTGACCGCGCTGTCCCTGGTCGTCGCCACGCCCACGGGCGCCGCCTGGACCGCCGCCCTGTCGCTGGTCGCGCTGTGGCAGCTGGGCCAGACCGGCCACGCCGCCGGCGCCGCGAGCCACGACCTGGCGACGTCCGCGATGGTGCTGCACCTGGTCAGCGCGGCGGTCTGGATCGGCGCGCTCGCCGCCCTGGCGGTGCTGGTCCGACGCCTGGGCGCCGACGTGGTGCCCGCCGTCTCGCGCTTCTCGGTGGTGGCCGGGTGGTGCGTCGCGGGTGTCGCCGTCTCGGGCGTCGTCAACAGCGTGCTGCGCCTCGGCGGCTGGGAGGGCCTGCAGACCCGCTACGGCGTGCTGCTGCTGGTGAAGATCGCACTGTTCGCGGCCCTGGCGCTGCTGGGCCTGGCGCACCGCCGTGCGACCGTCCCGCGCCTGGCCGGCCCCCGTGGCGGGCTGCTGTTCTGGCGCGTGGTGCTGGTCGAGCTCGCGGTCATGGGGGCGGTCTCGGGCGTCGCGGTGGCGCTGGGCTCGTCCCCGCCGCCGGTGCCCGACGCACCGGTGACGGACACGTCCCCCGCCTACGTCCTCACGGGTCACGCCCTGCCGCCGGAGCCCACGGCCCTGCGCTGGCTCACCGAGTGGCGCTGGGACGTGCTCATGGCGTGCGCGGCGGCCGCCGGGATCGTCGTGTACCTGCGCTGGGTGCGCCGCCTGCGGCGGCGCGGCGACTCCTGGTCCTGGGTGCGCACGGCGTCGTGGGTCACCGGCATGCTGCTCTTCGCCTGGACGACGTCCGGCGGGCCGTCCGTCTACGGGCACGTGCTGTTCAGTGCGCACATGATCCAGCACATGGTGCTCGTCATGGTGGTGCCGCTGTTCGTGGCGCTGTCGGCACCCGTGACCCTGCTGCTGCGCGCCGTGCCTGCCCGGGCGGCCGTGCTGCGGGACGACGCCTCGCGCGGCCCGCGCGAGTGGGTGCTCACCCTCGTCCACAGCCACGTCGGCCGGTTCTTCGCCCACCCCGTGGTGGCCGCCGTGAACTTCGCCGGCTCGATGGTCCTCTTCTACTACTCGGGCCTGTTCGAGTGGTCGCTGCGCTCCCCGGTGGGGCACCTGGCGATGATCGTGCACTTCACGCTCGCCGGGTACCTGTTCGTCAACGCGCTCGCCGGCGTGGACCCCGGCCCCACCCGCCCGCCGTACCCCATGCGCCTGCTGCTGCTGTTCGCGACCATGGCGTTCCACGCGTTCTTCGGCGTCGCGCTGGTCGGCGGCGAAGGGCTGCTGGTGGCGGACTGGTTCGGCCTGACGGGTCGCCCGTGGGGGGTCTCGGCCATCCGCGACCAGCAGATCGGCGGGTCCGTCGCGTGGGGCATCGGGGAGATCCCGACGCTGGCGCTCGCGGTGGTCGTGGCCGTGCAGTGGACGCGTGACGACGAGCGCACGGCCCGGCGCCGCGACCGGCGGGTGGACAGGGACGGCGACGACGAGATGGACCGGTACAACGCGATGCTCGCGCGCATGGCCGAGGACGACGCCCGCCGCTAGGCCGTGCCCCGCGGCTCGTCGCCGTCAGCCCGTCAGGGCCGTCAGGACCGTCAGGCCGTCAGACCAGGACGATCCGGCAGGACACGTCACCGAGCCGGACCGTGGTCCCCGACGGCACCACGTGCGCCTGGCCCGGGCTCAGCGGCAGCGGCGGGTCGCCCAGCACGGTCGTGCCGTTGGTGGACCCGCAGTCCGTGACCCGCAGCACCCCCTGGGGGTCGACGGACACCAGCGCGTGCGTCTTGGAGACGAGCATGCCGGGGCTGCGCACGACGACGGGGGTGCGGCCCGGCGCCGCAGAGGGGTTGCGCCCGAGCGCCGCCTCGCCGTGGAACGTCACCGGCGGGCGGCCGTCCACCTCGAGCACGGCCTGCGACACGTCCGGGTGGGCCGCCTCGTCGCGCGTCCCGTGCAGGCGCTCGGCCAGCGCCGCGTCCGGGAGCGTCAGCGCGGCGACGTCGAGCACGGGGACGGGGCGGTCCTCGACGCGGTGGGGCTCGAGCGCACCGCACCGGGCGCACGTCGTCGCGACGACGGGCTGGGGGGTGCCGCACCGGCGGCACCCGGTGTCCTGGGGTGCGGGCAGCGGCGCGGCGGACGTGCGCCCCTGGTCGTCGAGCGCGTGCACGGCGCCGTCCGGGTGCACGGCCAGCAGCTGGCCACCGCCGGCTGACGCGAGTCGCAGCCGCACCGGGCGGTCGACCGTCGCCGCCACGGCCGTGGCGCGCGCGAGCAGGCCGGTCCGCAGCCGGGCGGCGGAGGGCGCCGAGCACGCGTGCTCGGTGTCGTTGACGATCAGGGTCGCGGTCGTCGGCGAGTGCAGGACGGCCGTCACCCGCGGCCAGGGCGAGATCCGGGTGACGGTGGGACCGCCCGCGGGGGCGCCCCGGGTCATGACGCGTCCCGGGCGCCGCGGTCGCGCCGTCCACCCGTGGCGTGCGGAGCCGCAGGTCCGTGCATGGCGAGCCCTCTTCTCGTCCCGTCGGGTCCGGTCCCCGGACCCGCTCGTGGGGCCTCGCCGCCGGTCCGGGGACCCGCGGCGCGTGCGCAGATGCTACCGACGTCGCGGGCGGGGCCGGAGAGCCGTCCGGGTGACCGGTCTGTCCGGATCGCCCCTACTCGCCCCTATAGTCTTCCCGTCCAGCACACGACGAGCGTGAGGTACGGCGTCGCCCATGACGGTGAGCACCAGCACGACCGGGCCCGAGGCCGCACCGGACCGCCGCGCCCGCGCGAGCCGACCGTCCGGTGCGCGGGCCGACCGCCTGCCGCCGCCGCCGCGCGAGAGGCGACCGCTGCTCGCGGCGTTCGCGGTGCTGCTGATCGTCGGCGGCGCCGCGGTCGCCGGCCTGCTCGCGCTGCGGGCGGACTCGCGTGTCCCGGTCCTGGTCGCCACCGCGGACATCGTCGCCGGTCAGCGCATCACGGCCGAGCACCTCGGGACCACGCCCGTGGCGTCCGAGGGCACCCTGCTGCTCCCCGCGGGGCAGCACGACCTGGTGGTCGGCCAGTACGCGCGGCGCTCCATCAGCGCCGGTCAGCTGCTCGACACGTCGATGCTCACCACGTCGGGGATGCTCACCGAGGGCAAGGTGGCCGTGGGTGCGGCCCTGGCCGCGGGCCGCGTGCCGGCCTCGGGGCTCCAGCCGGGCGACGTCGTGCAGCTGGTGCGTGTCCTGGACGGCGAGGGCACCGTGCTGGTCCGCGAGGCGCTGGTGAGCTCCGCGTCGCGATCGAGCGACAGCCCCGGCGGCGCGACGGTCACCGCCACCTTCATCGTGGAGGACTCCGAGGGCCCGGTCGTGGCCGGTGTGGGTGCCGAGGGGCAGCTCGCCGCGGTCCTGATGACGCGCGGCGCCGCGGTGGACGGGGACGGCTGATGCTGGTCACCGTCGCCTCCGCCAAGGGGGCGCCGGGCGTCACGACGACGGCCCGGGTGCTGGCGAGCGTCTGGCCGCAGGACGTCGTGCTGGTGGACGCCGACCCCGGCGGCGGCGACCTGTCGCTGCTGGCGCGCCGCCCCGACGAGGGTGCCCTGGACCCCGAGCTGGGTCTGCTCTCCCTGGCGGCGGACGCCCGCCGAGGGCTGGCGGACCGCCCGCTCGAGGCGCACCTGCAGCAGTCGGAGGGCGGCCTGGACGTGCTGTGCGGCGTCGGCACGCCCGACCAGATGGTCGGCATCGCCCCCGTGCTCCCGCAGCTCGGCGCCGCGTTCTCCCGGTGGCCCGGCCGCGACGTCGTCGTCGACGTGGGCCGCGTGACCCCGTCGAGCCCGGTGCTGCCGATCGTGCAGGCGTCGGACGTCGTGCTGGTCGTCACGCGCGCGCGCCTCGAGGCCTTCGCGCACCTGCGTGAGCGCGTGCGCTGGCTGGCGCAGCTGCGGGACGCGAGCCTGCGGTCGCCCGCGATCGGCATCGTGCTCGTGGCCGACAGCCGGGACCGCCGCTCGGCCGGTGACCTGGCCCAGCTGCTCGCGCACGAGGGGCTGTCCGCGACGGTGCTCGGCCAGGTCGCGGACGACCCGCGCGCCGCCGACGTCGTGGGCGGGCGCCTGCAGCGCCCCGTCGCGCGCTCCCTGCTCGTCCGGTCCGTCCGCCAGCTCGTCGACCCGGTGCGGGCGCTCGCCGCCGCGCGCGCGGGCCGCGGCGTCGGCACCCCCGTCTGAGCGTCCCGGAGGAGCACACATGGCCGTCGACCAGGGGCTCGTCCGCCGGTTGCGCGAGGAGGTCGCCGACACCCTCGCCCGGCAGCGGCGCGACGACGCCGCCGCGGGCAGCCCTGCCATGTCCGCCCAGGACGAGCGGCAGTTCGCCCGCGCCGTCATCAACCGTGTCCTGGACGCGCACGCCCGTGCCGAGATCGCGGCCGGCCGCACACCGCTCGCGCCGCTGGAGGAGGAGGAGGTCGCCGGGGGTATCCACGCGGCCCTCTTCGGCGTCGGGCGCCTGCAGCCGCTGCTGGACGACCGGGACGTCGAGAACATCGACATCAACGGCTGCGACCGGGTCTTCGTGCAGTACTCCGACGGCCGCGAGGCCGTCGCCCCGCCCGTGGCGGAGACGGACGACGAGCTCGTCGAGCTCATCCAGGTGCTGGGCGCCTACTCGGGCCTGACGAGCCGGCCGTTCGACTCCGCCAACCCGCAGCTCGACATCCGGCTCCCCGACGGCTCGCGCATGTCCGCGGTCATGGACGTGTGCGCGCGGCCCTCGGTGTCGATCCGCCGCTCGCGCCTGTCGCGCGTGCACCTGGACGACCTGGTGCGGTTCGGGTCGGTGACGCCGGACATCGCGGCGTTCCTGTCCGCCGCCGTGGCGGCCCGCAAGAACATCATGATCGCCGGCGCCACCAACGCCGGGAAGACGACGATGCTGCGCGCCCTGGCCAACGAGATCGGCCCCCACGAGCGCCTCATCACCGTCGAGCGCGCCCTGGAGCTGGGGCTCGGGGAGTTCGCGGACCTGCACCCCAACGTCGTGGCGTTCGAGGAGCGGCTGCCCAACTCCGAGGGCAACGGTGCGATCACCATGGCCGAGCTGGTGCGCCGCAGCCTGCGCATGAACCCGAGCCGCGTGATCGTCGGCGAGGTGCTGGGCGACGAGATCGTCACGATGCTCAACGCGATGAGCCAGGGCAACGACGGCTCGCTGTCGACGATCCACGCCAACAGCTCCATCGAGGTGTTCAACCGCATCTCCACCTACGCCATCCAGTCGGCGGAGCGCCTGCCGGTCGACGCCACGATGATGCTCATCGCGGGTGCGATCGACTTCGTCGTGTTCGTGCAGAAGCAGAACGACTACGCGTCGGGCGGGCGGCTGCGCCGCTACGTCGCCAGCATCCGTGAGGTCAACGGCATCGACGGGCGCGTGCTGTCCAGCGAGGTGTTCGCGCCCGGACCCGGGGGGATCGCGGTCCCGGCCGCACCCGTCGCGTGCATCGACGAGCTCGCGGCCGTCGGGTACAGCCCCGGCTACGCGTTCGCGCAGGGGGTCCGATGACCCCCACGCTGCTGCTCGTCGTCTGCCTCGGCGCCCTCGTCGGCGGCGGCGTCGTCCTGCTCGTCGACAGCCTGCTGCCGCGCGACCGCCGCCGGGCGACGGTCCGCAGCGAGGGGCCCTCGCTGGTCGAGCGGATCGGCCGGCAGGGCGCCCTGGCCCTGGGCGCCGGCCTGCTGGTGCTCCTGCTGACGCGCTGGCCCGTGGCGGCCGTGGCCGCGGTGCTGCTGGTGCTGGTGTGGCCCGTGCTGTTCGGGGGTGCGCGCGCGGAGCGTCAGGCCATGGCCCGCATCGAGGCGCTCGCGGCGTGGACCGAGTCGCTGCGCGACACGATCGCCGGTGCCGTGGGTCTGGAGCAGGCGATCCCCGCGACGGTCACGGCCGCGTCGCCCGTGATCCAGCCGCAGCTGCGGCTGCTGGTGGACCGGCTGCGGGTGCGGGTGCCGCTGGCCACGGCGCTGCAGCGGCTCGCGGACGACCTGGACGACCCCAGCGCCGACCTCATCGTCGCCGCGCTGATCCTCAACGCGCGGCTGCGCGGTCCCGGTCTGCGCCAGGTGCTCTCGTCGCTGTCCGACGCGGGCCGCGCCGAGCTCGACATGCGGCAGCGGGTCGGTGCCGGGCGTGCGTCCACCCGACGGTCGGCCCTCATCGTCACGGTGTTCTCGATCGTGGCCATCCTCGGCCTGACCGTCCTCAACCCCACGTACGTCGAGCCGTACGGCACCGCCACCGGGCAGCTGGTCCTCACGCTCGTGTGCACGCTCTTCGCCGCCGGGTTCCTGTGGATGCGGCGGCTGTCCGGCGTCGAGCTGCCCGAGCGCTTCCTCGTCGCGACCCCCGACCGCGCCGCACCGGCCGACCGCGGCGGCGCGCCCGACGGCCGTGCCCTGACCGGTCCGGAGGTGCGCGGATGACCGGCGTGCTCGTGGCCGGTGCATTGGCCGGGCTGGGCGTCCTCGTCCTCGTCCTGGTGCTCGTGCCGCCCGCCACCCGTCCCGCGGGCGCCCTGGCGCGGCTCGACCGGGAGCGCCGCGAGGGCCGCGCGCGCGCACGCGTGCTGCAGACCGACCGGCAGGCCGCGCTGCTGCCGTCCTGGGAGCAGGTCCTGGGCCGTCGCACCGCGGGTGGCCTGGACGCCCTCGGCATCGGGCTGGGCTCCCTGCGCTCGGACCTGTCGATGGTCGGGCTCACGCGGGACGCGTTCCTCGCCCGCACCGTGCTGGCCGGTCTCGCCGGTCTCGTGGTCCCGCTGCTGGTCACGGCGGCGCTCGCGGCGCTGGGGACCGGGGTGCCGCTCGGGGTGCCGGTGGTCGTCGCGGTCGTCGTCGCCCTGGTCGCCGGTGCCCTGCCCGCGCTGTCGGTGCGCTCGCAGGCGGCCCGCCGGCGTCGTGACTTCCGGCACGTGGTCGGCTCGTTCCTCGACCTGGTCGCCATGAGCCTGGCCGGCGGGCGCGGTGTGCCCGAGGCGTTGTCCGGCGCCTCGGAGATCAGCGACGGCTGGGCGATGGTCCGCATCCGGGACGCCCTGATCGCGGCCCGGCTGCGCGGTGAGACGCCGTGGGCGGCGCTCGGTGCCCTCGGCGAGGACCTGCGCGTCGACGAGCTGCGCGACCTGGCCGCGGCCCTGGCGCTCGTCGCCGAGGACGGGGCCAAGGTGCGGGACTCGCTCGCGGCCCGGGCCGGCTCGATGCGCCGGCGCGAGCTCGCCGACGCCGAGGGCAAGGCCGGTGAGAGCTCCGAGACCATGCTCGTCGCCCAGCTGCTGCTGGCGATCGGGTTCCTCGTCTTCCTCGTCTACCCGGCGGCGATGACGGTGTTCGGCAGCGGGTGAGGCTGCGCGGGCACGCGCGACCGGCAGCACGCACGGATGGACAGGCACGGACGCACGGCAGGACCACACAGGCACGGCACGACAGGAGAGTGACATGTTCTTCGCACCCTGGACCCCGTACGGGTACATGGAGCTGGAGATCCGGCGACGGATCGCCCGCGCACAGCAGTCCGGCGACCGCGGGGCCTCCGCGATCGAGTGGGTGATCATCACCGGCGTCCTGGTGGCCCTCGCGGCTGCCGTCGGTCTCACCCTGTACAACCGGATCACCGAGGAGGCCGACGCGATCGACATCCCCGGCGCACCCGGCAGTGGCGGTGGTAACCCCGGTGGCGGCGACGGCCCGTGAGCCGGTGGCGTCACCCGCGTGACGACCGCGGAGCGAGCAGCGTCGAGATGATCTTCTACACGCCGCTGCTCATGCTGGCGATCTTCGCGATCGTGCAGTTCTCGCTCACCTGGTACGGGAACGAGCTCGCCGGCGCCGTCGCGCGCGAGGCGGCGCGCGTCGTGCGCACCGGTGGCGGGACCGCCGGGTCGGTGCAGGAGGCGCGGCAGCGGGCCGTCACGTACGCCGAGCAGATCGGTGGTGCGTCGCTGCGCGACGTGGACGTGACGGTCACCCAGCCCGACGCCCTGACGGTGCGCGTCACCGTCACGGGCCGCGCGGTCGAGATCGTGCAGGGGCTGGCGCCCGAGGTGTCGGCCACGGTCCAGGGACCGGTCGAGCGCTTCCGCGCGGACACGTGACGCGGGTGCAGCACCGGGGGGGCCGGTGGCGCTGGACGCCGGCCGGCAGCCGTCGGATCGAGGAGAGGGGGGACGCATGAGGCACGGGGAGGACCGGCGACCCCGCTGCGCCGCGGCGCCGCCGCGCGACCGCGGGTCGATGGCCGTCGAGGTCGTCGTGCTCGTGCCGCTGCTCGTCCTCATGATGTTCCTCGTCGTCGCCTTCGGCCGGTTCGTGTCCGCCGAGGGGGCGGCGCAGGCGATGGCGCGCGACGCCGTGCGTGCCGCGACCCTCGAGCGCAGCGGCGACGCCGCGCTGGCGGCCGCGCGCGCCATGGCGGACGCCGCCGCGCCCGACTCGCTGCGGTGCGAGCCGGCCGAGCTGACCGGGGACTTCGTCGCCGGCGACCTGGTGACCGTGGAGGTGCGCTGCCGGGTCTCGTTCTCCGACCTGGGACTCGTCGGGCTGCCCGGGTCGGCGGACGTGACCGGGTCGAGCACCGCCCCGCTGGACACGTGGCGACGGACGGGAGGCTGAGCGTGCGCAGGATCGTGCACCGCGTCCGGCAGGGCGTGACGGACCCGGACGGCGGGCCGGAGCGGGGTGACCGCGGCACGGCGACCGCCTTCGTCATCGGCCTGGTCGTCGTGCTGTTCGCGCTCGCCGGCCTGGTCGCGGACGGCGGGCGCGCCGTGAACGCGCGGGTCGCCATCACCGACGACGCGGAGCAGGCGGCGCGCGTCGGCGCCGACCAGGTGGACGCCGGGTCCCTGCGCGGCGGCAGCGTCCCGAGGATCGACCCGGTGCGGGCGACCAGTGAGGCCCGTGACTTCCTCGTCGCACGTGGTTACGCGCCCGGCCGCATCTCCGTCGGCGCCGACGGGGACGCCGTGACGGTCCAGGTCAGCGACGTCGTCCCGACGGCGCTGCTGCAGCTCGTGTTCATCGACAGCTTCACCGTCGAGGGCGACGCCACCGCGCGCGCCGCCTTCGGCATCAACTCCGAGCTCGGGGGAGCACCGTGACCAGCCAGCACCAGGACGAGCGCCGCACCGGCCCCCAGCGGTTCCAGCAGGTGGGGGAGCCGGAGGCCCGACCTGTCGGCGCGGCCCTCGGTGCGGCGTTCCTGCTGCTCCTGCTCGTCGTCGGGGTCCCGGCGGGGCTGGTGGCGCTCGACGCCCTGCCCGTCATCCCCACGTCCCTGCCCGGCCGGGCGGACCTGCTGGCCACCATCGGGGTCGAGCAGCTGCTGGCAGTGCTGGTGTGGGTGGTGTGGATCGCCTGGTTGCAGTTCACGGTCTGCGTGCTCGTCGAGCTGCGGTCGGCGCTGTCGGGCGTCGGGCTGCCCGCCCGGGTGCCGCTGGCCGGTCCCAGCCAGCGGCTGGCCCGCACGCTGGTGGTGACGGTGCTGCTGCTCGTGACCGCGGCCGGTCAGGCCACCGCGGCGGTCGCGCCCGCCGTCGCGGGGTACGAGTCCGTCGCGTCCCCGGTGGCGGTCTCCGCCGTCGAGGTCCCCGGGCCCGCGGCGTCGACGCCGGCCCCCGCCGCCGACGCCTCGGTCGAGGCTGCCGCCCAGGTCGAGACCACGTACTGGCTGGGGGGCATGCAGCTCAGCCCCGAGGAGGGCGCCGAGCTCGAGGGGCGCCGCGTCTACGTGGTGCAGCCGCCCGAGGGCCGGTACCACGACAACCTCTGGGACATCGCCGAGCGCACCACCGGCGACGGCATGCGCTACCGCGAGGTGTTCGAGCTCAACAAGGGCCGGGACCAGCCCGACGGCCAGGAGCTCACGCTCGAGCGGCTGATCCAGCCGAACTGGCTGCTGATCATGCCGGAGGACGCGACGGGCGTGGACCGCGTCACCGCGGTGGTCACCCCCGCCCCGGCGCCCGCGGTGCCCGTCCAGGCCCCGGCCGCGCCCACCCCGGCGGGCGACGTGGCGACCGCCGCCACCGGGGTCGCCGGGGCCGCCGCCCACGAGGTCACCGGGTCCGCCGCGGAGAGCACCGCGCCCGGTCTGGTCGGGGCGGGCCTGCTGGCCGCCGGCCTGCTCGTGGCGCTGGAGCGCCGTCGCCGCCGCGGGCGCTCCGGCGAGCCCGGCGCGGGCGCGGTCGAGCTCGAGGTCGTCCTGCGCGTCGGAGCCGACCCGCAGCGTGCGCTGCTGCTCGACCGTGGGCTGCGGCGGCTCGCCGCCGAGCTGCGCTCGCAGCGGCGCAGCCTGCCGGGCGTCGTGGTCGCACGCGTCGACGACAGCGGGCTGGAGCTCGACCTGACGCCGGCCGCCGCGGACGCCCCGCGGCCCTGGCAGACGCTGGACGGCGGGCGTCGCTGGCGGCTCGCCGCCTCCGACCTCGACCTGGGCCGGATCGACGCACCGGCGCCGTTCCCGGGCCTGGTGTCCCTGGGCCGCGACGACGCGGGCCGCGACGTCCTCGTGGACCTCGAGGCCGCGCAGGGTCCTGTGGCGCTGGTCGGCGACCCGACCGCCGCCCGGGAGGTCGCGACCGCGCTGGCCGCCGAGCTGGCGACCAACCGCTGGTCGGACGCCCTGCAGGTGACCGGGGTGGGCATGCCGGACGGGCTGCGCGAGCTCCCCGCGGACCGCTACACGCGCGCCGGCACGGTCACCGGCGTGCTGGACCGGCTGCGTGCCCACCGCGCCCGCGCGACCGGCGACGACGTCCTGACCGGCCGCCTGCGGGGCGACGGCACCGCGGTGGGTGTGCCCGAGTACGTCGTGCTGGGCGAGCCGCCCGCCCCGGACGCCGGCCGCGAGCTGGCCGCCCTGTCGACCACCGCGCAGCGCACCGCGCTGGGCGTGGTCTGCGTGGGAGACCTGCCCGGCGCGCGCTGGCGGCTCGAGGTCGCGGCCGACGGCCGGCTGACGGCCCGCCTGCTGGGCGTCGACGTCCGCGCCAACCGGCTCACCGCCGCGCACGTCGACGCGCTGGGCGAGCTGCTGGTCGAGGCGCCGGACCCCGTGCGCGGTGTCGACGAGCGGCGGGCGGCGGCCGAGCACGAGGGCGCGGTGGAACGGCCCGACGTCGACCCGCCGGACCGGACGCTGTCCGCGGCGGACCTGCAGCGTGCCGCGGTCCGGGTGCTCGTGCTCGGTGAGCCCCGCGTCGAGGCGCGGCGGCCGGTGGACGAGGCCCGCCGGCCGCTGCTCACCGAGCTGGTGACCCTGCTCGCGCTGCACCCCGAGGGGGTGCACGGCACGGTGCTGGCCGCCGCGCTGTGGCCCGGTGGGGCGACCCCGGAGGTCCGGGAGCGCACGATCACCCGCGCCGCGGCGTGGCTCGGCGAGGACGCGGCCGGGCGGCCGCACCTGCGCCGGGGCGACGACGGGCGGCTCACCCTGGGTCCCGACGTCGTCGTGGACTGGGACGTCGTGCGCTCGCTGCTCGCGCGGGCGCGCGGTGCCGCCGATCCCGCGGCCGAGCGCTCGCTGCTCGGCGAGGCCCTCGCCCTGGCGGCGGCGCCCGTCGTGGCCGTCCGGCCGCCGGGGCGCTACGGGTGGCTCGCCCGGGTGCGCGCGGAGCACGCGTCGCGGGACCTGCTCGTCGACGCGGCCCACCGCCTCGTGGTGCTGCACCGGGACGGCGACGACCCGGCGGCCGCGCAGCGGGTTGCCTGGGACGCCGTGCAGGTCAGCCCGACGTCCGAGCTGCTGTGGCGCGACCTGCTGCGGGCCGCGGACGCCACGGGCGGCCCCGACGCGGTGCGTGACGTGGTCGGCGTCCTGGTCGCGACGCTGCGCGCGGCGGACGTCCCGGTGATGTCGGCGGCCACGCGGGCCCTGGTCGAGGAGCTGGTCCCGGACACGGGGCAGACCCTGCGCGGGTCCGCGTGAGACCGGACGAGTGAGCGCTCGACGGTTCATCCACAAGGCGCACCCTTCGCGGTGAATTGCCCGATAAGGTCGGTCCCCGGCGCCGAGGGGCGCCGAGCTCGACACAAGAGGAGACTCCCGTGGCCGTTGGCGCCGAACTCAGCACCCTGCAGCAGCTCAACAAGACGTTCACGACGACGGCGGCCGACGCCGAGCGGATGAAGGGCGACGTCGACAAGGCGCTCGAGAGCGCCGTGTGGACGGGCAAGTACTCCGAGGACTTCCGGACCGCGTGGCAGGACTACCGCGCCAACCTCGACCGGCTGCGTGACGCGCTGGACGGTGCAGCGGGCGACGTGAAGACGAACCACAACAACATCGCGGCGGCCACGGGCGAGCCCGACCGCATCTGACCGGTGCCACGGCCGGCGGCCCGCCCTCATGGGGCGGGCCGTGGTCCGCCCGGCACCGAGCCACCCGGACGGGGGAGCGCGTGCGACTGCTGCTCAGCGTGACGGCCCAGCGCGGCGACGAGCCGCGCGACGTCGTCGTGGAGTGCCCTCCCGGTGCGCGGGTGCGGGACGTCGCGCAGGCGCTCGACGCGCTCGTGCCGACGGCGCGTGCGCGCGTGGTGCCGCGCGGGTCGGGGCACCTGGGCGTCGTGACCGCGACGGTCGCCGAGGCCGGTGCGCCCGACCTGTGGTGGCACGGCGCCCCGCTGGACGCCGACGTACCCGTCGAGCAGTCGCCGCTGCGGCACGGCGCGGTCGTGGGCCTCGGGGTCGACCCGGGCGACGTGTGGGCGGAGCCGGACGGTGCGTGCGAGGTCCGTGTCGTGTCCGGCCGGCAGGCCGGGCGGGTGCACCGCTTGCCGGTCGGCCGGCACGTGCTCGGGTCGGACCCCGCCGCGTCCGTCCCGGTGGACGACCCCGACGTGCCGCCGGTCGCCGTGGTGCTGGAGGTCGGCGTCGACGGCTCGGTGACCGTCGAGCCCGCGCCCGAGGTGCTGGGTGCCGTCGTCCCCGCACCCGTGCGCCGTCGCCCCCCGGAGGGCCCCATCGTGGTCCCCCGGGGCGAGCCGGCGGCCGGGGCGTCCCGCGGCCGGCGCCCCCGGGGGCGGTTCGCCCGCCAGCTCGCGCAGGCGCGCCAGGGCCTGGAGGCCATGACCGAGGTCGACCCGGAGTCCGACCGCCCGCTGGTCCACGTCGACCGGATCGCGCTGACCGCCGCGCAGCCGTGGCACCCCGGCGAGTCGCTGGTGGTGGGTGACGTCGTCCTCGAGGTCGGTGAGGTGGGCCTGCCCGACGCGTCGCTGTCACCGAGCGCGGCGGGCGCCACGCTCGACTACAACCGGCCGCCGCGGCTGCTGCCGCCCGTGCGGCCGTCGGAGTTCCGGCTGCCGCCCGAGCCGCGCATGCCCGACAAGCAGCGCTTCCCCCTGACGATGGTGCTCATGCCGCTGGTCATGGGCGCGGCCATGTACTGGTTCACCAGGTCGCCCTACGCGCTGATCATCATGGGGCTGTCCCCGCTCATGGCCATCGGCAACTTCGTGTCCTCGCGCGGGGGGCAGCGCAGCAAGCACGTCGAGGCCGTACGGACCTACGTGCAGCGGGTGGCGCGCATCGAGCAGCAGGCCTTCGAGTCGCTGCGCACCGAGAGCGCGTCACGCCGCCGCGACCTGCCGGACCCCGCGACGGTGCTGCTGTTCGCCACCGGCCCGCGCGCCCGGCTGTGGGAGCGGCGTCGCACGGACCCCGACTGGATGCTGGCGCGCGTGGGCACCGCCGACCTGCCCAGCGAGGTGTCGTTGCACGACCCCGGGCGCGAGGAGCACGAGCGCGTCCAGCACTGGACGGCGGCCGACGTGCCCGTCGCGGTGCCGCTCGCCCGCGTCGGCGTCACCGGCGTCGTCGGACCGGCCGACGCGCGCCGCCGGGTCGGCGCGTGGATGCTCGCGCAGGTGGTCGCGGCGCACTCGCCCGCGGACGTGTCGGTGCACCTGCTCGCCGACCCGGACGGCGGGCAGGAGTGGGGGTGGGTGCGGTGGCTGCCGCACGCGCGCCGCGACGGCGGACCGGTCGCGCAGGTCGGCACCGACGAGGAGACGACCGCCCGGCGGATCTCCGAGCTGCTCGCCGTGCTCGAGCAGCGGCGGTCGGTCGCACGTGGGCAGGGCGTCGGGTTCGGCGGGTCCGGCGCGGTGCTGCCGGCACCCGTGGTCGTGGTGCTCGACGGTGCACGGCGGGTCCGGCTGCTGCCCGGTCTGGTGACGCTGCTGCGCGAGGGGCCGGCGCACGGCATCTACTTCCTGTGCCTGGACGAGCAGGAGCGTCAGCTCCCCGAGGAGTGCCAGGCCGTCGTCGACCTGGCCGGGCCCACCGCGCGCGTCGCCGTGGCCGGTCAGGAGCCGGTCGACGGCGTGCGCGTCGACCTGGTGCCGACCGGCTGGTTCGAGCGGCTGGGCCGGTCGCTGGCCCCGATCGAGGACATCAGCACCGAGGACCTCTCCGCGACCCTCGTGGCCTCGTCGCGGTTGCTGGACGTGCTGGGACTCGACCCGCCCACGCCGGCCGACGTCGCGCGCGGGTGGGCGGCCGGCGGCCGCACGACGCGCGCCGTGATCGGGGAGTCCTCCGACGGGCCGTTCGCCGTGGACGTGCGTGCCGACGGGCCGCACGGCCTGGTCGCCGGCACCACCGGCTCCGGCAAGTCGGAGCTGCTGCAGACGATGATCGCGTCCCTCGCGATCGGCAACCGCCCCGACGAGATGACGTTCGTGCTGGTCGACTACAAGGGCGGCGCGGCGTTCAAGGACTGCAGCCGGCTGCCCCACACCGTGGGCATGGTGACCGACCTCGACGCGCACCTGACCACACGCGCGCTGGAGTCCCTGGCCGCGGAGCTGCGGCGCCGGGAGCACCAGCTGGCCGACGCGGGCGCCAAGGACATCGAGGACTACCTGGCTGCCCGCGGCCCGGCCGACGCCCCGATGCCGCGCCTCATGATCGTCATCGACGAGTTCGCGGCCCTCGTCGCCGAGCTGCCGGACTTCGTCACCGGCCTCGTCGACATCGCGCGGCGCGGCCGCTCCCTGGGCGTCCACCTGGTGCTGGCGACGCAGCGCCCTGCCGGCGTCGTGAGCGCCGAGATCAAGTCGAACACCAACCTGCGCATCGCGCTGCGGGTCACCGACCGCAACGACAGCCAGGACGTCATCGAGGCGCCCGACGCGGCGGAGATCGCCCCGAGCCTGCCCGGGCGCGCGTACGCACGGCTCGGGCACACCAGCCTCGTCGCGTTCCAGTCGTCCCGCGTGGGCGGGCGCCCGCCCAGCGTGGGCGGCGGTGCGCGGGTCGACGTCACACCGCTGACGTGGGCAGGGACCGGCCGGCCGGTGCCCGTGCAGCGGGCCTCGAGCGAGGACGACGTCGACGTCCCGACGGACCTCGCGTCGCTGGTCACCGCGGTGCAGGGCGCGGCCACGCTCGCGGGCGTCAGCGCGCCACCACCGCCGTGGCTGCCCGCGCTCGGCGAGGTCGTCACGGCACACGACGTCGCGACGCAGGGTGGCGAGGCGCTCGCGGCACGCCCGCTCGCGCTGCCGTACGGCCTGCTCGACCTGCCCGCGGAGCAGCGTCGTGACGTCGCGACGCACGACCTGGACACGGCCGGCAACCTGGCGGTCGTCGGCGCCGCGCGCTCGGGCCGCTCGACCGTGCTGCGTGCCCTGGCCGCCGCGGTCGCGACGCGGACCTCCCCGCGCGACGTCCACCTGTACGGGCTCGACTTCGGCAACAACGCGCTGCTGCCGCTCATGGGGCTGCCGCACACGGGTGCCGTGGTCCCGCGCGACCAGCCCGACCGGGTCGCGCGTCTCACGCGCCGCCTGCGCGCGGAGATCTCCCGCCGCCAGCAGCTGCTCGCCGAGCAGTCGTTCGCGGACGTCCGGGAGCAGCGGGCCGGCGTCGCCCCCGCGCAGCGCCTGCCGTACCTGCTGGTGCTGCTCGACCGGTGGGAGGGGTTCATCCAGGCCTTCGAGGACGTGGACGCGGGTGCGCTCGTCGACCTGTGGACGCAGATCCTGCAGGAGGGACCGGGCGCGGGGGTCAAGGTCGTCGTCGCGGGGGACCGCAGCCTGCTGGCGGGCCGCATCTCCACGCTCACCGAGGACCGCGTCATGCTCCCCATGCCCGACCCGGGCGACTACCAGTCCGTCGGGCTGTCGGTGCGCGACGTGCCCCAGCACCTTCCCGAGGGTCGCGCGTTCCGCTCCGAGGGGCCGCACGAGCTGCAGGTCTGCCTGCTCGACGACGACCCGAGCGGCCCGGCACAGGTGGCGGCGCTGCAGGCGGTGGGGCGGACCGCGACGGCGCGGCACGCGGGCGACCCGGTGCCGGCGACCGGCGCGCAGGTGCCGTTCCGCATCGACCCGCTGCCCACCCGCCTCACGCTCGACGAGGCCGCGGCCCTCGGCGGCCCGCCCCTGCGCCGTACCGCCGTGCCCCTGGGCGTCGGCGGGGACACGCTGGCCCTGCACGGCCTGGAGGCGGAGGAGCACGGGCCCGGGCTGCTGGTGCTGGGCCCGCGGCGCTCCGGCCGCAGCACCACGCTGCTCACCGTGGGGGAGAGCGCGCTGCGCCGCGGCTGGACCGTCGGGGTCGTCACGCCGCGCCGCAGCCCGCTGCGCGACTTGGCGGCGCGGGACGGTGTCGTGGCCATCGAGGTCGAGGCCACGCGGGACGAGGTCACCGCGGCTCTCGCGCTGCTCGTCCCGCAGGACGTGCCCAGCGTCCTGCTGGTCGACGACCTCGAGCTGGTGGGCACCGACGGTGTGCTGGCCGACGCGATCGTCGCCCACCTGGGGGCGCTGCGGGACCGGCCCGGCCTGGTCGTGGCCGCCGGCACGGCCGACGAGCTGGGCAGCGCCTACCGGGGGCCGGCCGCCACCATCAAGAAGTCCCGCAGCGGCCTGCTGCTCGCCCCCGCCACGCCCAACGACGGCGACCTCTTCGGGCTGCGGCTGCCACGGTCGGCGATCGGCGGCGCCGTCCCCGGGCGGGGTCTGCTGGTCAGCGGCGGGGCGTGGCAGCTGGTGCAGGTGCCGCTGCCCTGACGTGCGCTGCCCTGACGGCGGCTGCCCCGACGTGCGGCTGCCCCGACGTGCGGCTGCCCCGACGCGACGTCCGCGTCGGGCTCGCTCACGTCGCGGCGCTCGCGTCAGCGCGTGACGACGGTCTGGATCTCGGCCACCGGGATCTCGGCCGTCGTGGTGACCGTCTGCAGGTCGAGCGGCTGCGGCTCGGGGTTCTGCGACGACACCCAGCTCGCGGCCCAGGTGGTCGTGGCCGTCAGGGTCGCGGTCCGCAGGGTCTGGCCCTCCTTGACGGGCTGGTTCGCGCTGGAGCGCGTGAAGACGATCGAGCACGTCGACGACGTCATGCCGGCGCTGTACGCGGTCCCGACGTCCGGGCAGGTGGCCGTGTCGGCGTTGGGCGCCTCCAACGTCATGGATCTCACGCTCGCGTCGACGCGCGCCCACACGCCAGGCACCGAGGCGGTCACCTCGACGGTGGCCGGGGCGCCCTCGACCCACACGAACGTGTCCATGTTGACCACCGTGGCGCCGGACCCCTCGATCGACGGGTTCCACCGGACCGTGCCGGTCGGCAGCTGTATGTGGTCCTGCGCGATCTCGACCAGCTGCTGCGGGTCGACGACGACGTCGACCGGAGGTGCCGGCTCGCCCTCGGGCACGAAGACGGCGCGGTGGGACAGCAGGTAGTCGAGCTCGACGTCGTCGTCGATGTCGTAGCGGCAGCGCGGCTCGTACCACCGGCCGGTGTCGTCGGTCGCGTACGCCTCGAAGTCCGGGTTCAGCAGACCCTGCGCGGCGTAGGCGTCGAGCGTGCCGGACTGCCGTGCCGGACCCCCGGTCTTCCAGTACTCGTAGTACTCGTAGCCGGTCCTGCCCGGGGCCCTCCAGCAGTCGGGCGCGACCGTGGCCTGCACCGACGACGAGAACGACCGGCCCTCACCCGTGGAGCCGGAGCTCGTCACGGTGACCGCGATGGTGCCGCCACCTGCCTCCGGGGTGACGGGAGCCGGCGCCGGTCCACCACCCCCACCCTTCCCGTCATAGGCGGAGGCGCCGCCGGCCAGCGCCAGCAGGAGCGCCCCGGTGAGGACCGCCACCCTGCCGGCGCGGCTCAGCACGACCCCTCACCGGCGGTCGTGCCGATGACCCACCGATCCCCCAGTCGCTGGAGCTGGACGGTCTCGCGCCGCGGGTAGCCGAAGCCGGCGGTCTCGGGGGTGTCGGGTCCGTCGGCGTCGGCGAACGTCGCGTCGCGGTAGTCGTCGCAGACCGCTGCGGTGGCGGTGTCGCCGGTGACGGTGACGTCGCTGACGCGGGTGCGGAAGGTGCCGCCGATGTCGACGGCGTCGGCGGTGTTGTTGGTGGCGATGCGCTCCATGACCGCCTGCACGTCGGCCGAGGCGATGACGGCGAACGCGGGGCTGACGGTGTTCGTGGTCATGGTGCGCCAGTACTCGACCTGGTAGGTGGCCACGGTGTTCCACACGTCGGCCTCGTCGCCGGTCAGGGTGGGGACGTCGTCGAAGACGATCCCGAGCTCGGGGTCCGACATGTCCTGCGTGCTGGACTCCGGCGTCGGCTCGGGCGTCGCCTCCGCGCTCGCCTGCGGCGTCGGGGACGCGGTCAGGCCGGGCGGCTCGACCGCCTGGGACGTGCACCCGGCCAGGGCCAGCATCCCGACCACCACCGTCACGGTCGCGACCCGTCCCATGCGTGCTCCTCCCGACGACGAGGCCCGGCTGGGCGCACCGACCGTAGCGCCCGGGAGGTGGTCGTGCCCACCCCGCGAACCGGTGTCATCCGGACGGGACGCACCAAACGCGCCGTACCGGGTGCCACCGTCGTGTTCCGGGCGGCCGCGCGGCGTCGTCGTCGCCGCGTCACACGGCGGTGACCGGCTCGTGGACGTCCCCGAAACATGGGTCCGCCACGATGCACCCGTCCGCCCGTCCCGAGGGAAGGTGCCGCAGGTGCTGAAGAAGTCCCGTTCCGCCAGGTCCGCCACGTGCACGCTGACGTTCGCCCTGCCCGCCGCCGTCCTCGACGGGCCGGTGAGCGTGGTCGGCACGTTCAACGACTGGACGCCGGGCGTGCACCCGCTGCGCCGCCGGTCGAACGGCACGGCGAGCGCGTCGGTCGTCGTCCCGACGGGCTCCACCGTCCGCTTCCGCTACCTGGGCAGCCAGGGGCGGTGGTTCGACGACGCGGACGCGGACGAGATCACCGCCGAGGGGTCGGTCGTCCGCGCGTAGGGCGGGCCCGCGACCGCGCGGCACGGGTGGGCCCCCGCGCACCGACCGCACGTCGCACGGTCGCGGAGATCACCTCGGTCAAGCGCAGGCCGGGTGCGGGGCGGCCGGGCCCCGTCCCGCAGCGCCCGGTCCCGGCGTTCTTGGACGCCTGCCCACCTCCGGGAGGGGTGCCGTTGGGACATGCGTGAGACGCGCTTTCCACAGCAGGCGGGGGAGCGTTCCGCCCCGCGCACCGATCGGGTGAAACCCTCTGGTCAGGCGCGATCGTATCGATACGATAGGACCCTGACGCGACCCGGCACGACCGACCACCGCGCACCGACCCAGCCGTACCGAAGCGCGGAGTCCTCCTTCATGTCCAAGGCCCTGACCACGGGCGCCCCGTGGCGCGTCATCCTGTCGTTCGCCGTCCCCCTGCTGATCGGCAACGTCGTCCAGCAGCTCTACCACTTCGCCGACGCGATGGTCGTGGGCCGCACGCTCGGCGTCGACGCGCTCGCCGCGGTGGGCGCGACCGGGAGCCTGCTGTTCCTGCTCATCGGCTTCGCCTGGGGCATGACGTCCGGCTTCGCGATCCCCACCGCGCAGGCCTTCGGCGCCGGCGACGCCGCCGCGGTCCGCCGCTCGGTGGCGTCCGGTGCCATCCTCACCGGCGTCGTCACGCTGCTGCTCACGGTGGGTGCGCCGCTGCTGGCCGGCCCCGCGCTGCGCCTGCTGCGCACCCCGGAGGAGCTGCTGCCGCAGGCCGAGACCTTCGCGGTCATCAGCTTCCTCGGGGCCGCGACGACGATGTTCTTCAACTTCCTCGCCGCGATCGTGCGCGCCATCGGCGACTCCCGCACCCCGCTCGTCTTCCTCACGCTCAGCTGCCTCCTCAACATCGCCCTGGTCGTGGTGCTCGTCGGGGTTCTCGGCACCGGCGTCGGGGGCGCGGCGCTGGCCACCGTCGTGGCGCAGGGCGTCTCGGTCGTCCTGTGCTTCGTGCACGTCCGGCGACGCGTGCCCGTGCTGCACGTGCGCCGCGAGGACTGGCGCGTCACGCGCGCCGACCTGGCGCACCACCTGCAGCTGGGCCTGCCCATGGGCTTCCAGGCGTCGATCATCGCGATCGGGACGCTCGCCGTGCAGGTGCGGCTCAACAGCCTGGGCTCCGACGCCGTCGCCGCCTATACCACCGCGACGCGCGTCGACGGCCTCGCGGTCGCCCTGCTCGCCTCGCTCGGGCTGGCGGTCTCCATGTTCGTCGCCCAGAACCGCGGCGGTGGGCGGCCCGACCGGATCCGGACGGGCGTCGTGCAGGCCGTCTGGATGTCGGTGCTCGGTGCGGTGCTCATCGGGGTCGTGCTCGTCACCGCGGGCGGCTGGATCGTCGAGATGTTCGTCGGCGAGGGCGAGCAGCGCGTCGTCGACATGTCCGCGCACTACCTGGTCGTCAACGGCGTGCTCTACGCCGTCCTCGGGGTGCTCTTCGTGCTGCGCGGTGCGCTGCAGGGGCTGGGCCGCACCCTCGTGCCCACCGTCACCGGTCTCATCGAGCTGGTCTGCCGCGTCGGCGCCGCGGTGGTGCTCGGCGCGGCCTACGGGTTCGCCGGCGTGGTGTGGGGCAACCCGCTCGCGTGGCTCGGGGCCGTCGCGCTGCTCGTCCCCGCGTACCTGCGGGCGCACCGCAGCCTCGCGCAGGACCCCATCGCGCCGCTGTCCCACGTCGCGTCGACGCCCGAGCCGATCACCCTCGAAGGGCCGTCCGACGGGTCCATGGTGGTGGACGCGGTGGTGCCGCAGCCGCGCCGCGGGTCCGGGACGGCCGCGGAGCAGCCGACGCAGGTCGGCGAGGGGTGCGACCGCCGGGAGCGCGTGGCGGGCTGACCCGGGCCGCGGCCCGGCGTCAGGCGATCGCGAGCGGTGCGGACACGGCCACCCAGGCCAGCCACCCGGCGGCCAGGACGACGGCGGCCGTGGCCGCGAGCCGGCCGGCGACCACCCACGGGGTCGCGACCTGCGGCGCGGGTGGTGCGCAGCGCACCGACCTGCGCGGGCGGACGGCCCGGCGGCGGGCCACCCGGGCGTCGTCCGTGAGGTCCGCCGTGGTCAGCAGGTCCGGCTGGCCGGCACCGCCCAGCCGCACCTCGAGCAGGAGCGCGAGCCCGGCCGCGTCCACGGGCGACAGCCGGGGCGGCAGGGCACGCAGGTGGGCACCGAGCGCGGTCGCGCGGACCACCGGCGCGTCGGCCGTCCCCCGGCCGGGCCCGCAGCGCACACCGCGCACCGCTGTGCGGAAGCGCGGAGCCAGGAGGGCGGCGACGGCCGCGGCCGCGTCCGTCCCCTGGTGCGCGCCCGCGGTCCTCCCGGTGCCCTCGACGACCACCACACCGCCGGGGCCCACGGCCACGTGCGCGATCCGGGCCGACGGCCGCCCCGGGTGGTGCAGCGCGTGCAGCACGAGCCAGCCCTCGGCCTCGAGCGCGCGCAGCGCCGCCGGCACCCCGGGCACCGACGAGGGCTTGCCCGCCGGGACGTCGTGCGCCCACGACGGCACGCCGGGGCGCGCACCGGACGGACCGCGGTGCGTGGTGGTCGGCTCGTCGCCCGTGCTCATCGTGGCCCCATGTCCCCGGTATCGGCCCGTCGGCGCGGTGACCTGAGCCCGGACCCGCTGCGCGAGCCGCGACGCGGCCACGACCACCCGGCACGTCGCGGTGCTCTGCCAGTAGGGTCGTCGGCACGCCGCGGGGGCAGCAGGGGGACGAGGGGGACGGATGCAGCAGGTCGTCGACGTGCGGACGAGGGTGGCCGTGGGGGCCACGTACGCCGCGCAGGGCTTCGGGTACGCCACCGTGGTGACCGCGTTGCCGGGCCTCAAGGCCCGCACCGGCATCGACGACGCGATGATCTCGGTGGTGCTGCTGATGGGCGCGCTGCTCGCCGCGGCCGGGTCGGTGGCCGCCGAGCGGATCGCGCGCCGGTGGTCGAGCCGGTCGGCCGTCGTGCTGGGGCTGCTGGCGCAGGCCGCCGGGCTGGCCCTCGTCGCCTCGGCCACGTCGGTGCCCGTGCTGGTCGTGGCGTTCGTCGCGTTCGCCCTCGGGCTGGGCATGGTCGACGCGTCGTCCAACATGCAGGGCGTCGCGCTGCAGCACCACGTGGGCCGGCCCATCGTCTCCACGCTCTTCGCGTGCCTCACGGTCGCGGCCATCACGGCGGCGCTCGTGCAGTCGGGCCTGGCCCGGCTGGGTACGACGACCGGCGCGGTGTCCGCCCTGGTCGTCGCCGTGCTGGTCGCGGCCGCCGTGGCGCTGCTGGTGCGTCCGGTGCTGCTGGACAGCACCGCGTCGCAGCCGCCGCCCGCGGACGACCACGAGGGGATCCTGCCCGGTGCCCGCACCGGGGTCGTCGCCGACGCGCCCGCTGCCGCACCAGCCCGGACCCCGCTGCCGCGTGCCGGCCTGTGGGTCTTCGGCGCGCTCGTCGCCGCCGCGTTCGTGGTCGACGCCGCCGTCTCCAGCTGGAGCACGGTGTACCTGCACGACGAGCTGGCGGCGTCCGCGTCCGTCGCGCCGCTCGGGTACGCGGCCTACCAGGGAGCCGTGCTGATCGCCCGGCTGCTGGGCGACCCGCTGGTGCGGCGCCACGGACGGGTGCGCGTGGCCGCCCCGACCGGCGCCGTCGCCGCCGCGGGTCTCGTGCTGGTCGCGCTCGTGCCCAGCCCGGAGGCGGCGATCGTCGGGTTCGCACTGGCCGGGATCGGCGCCGGCACGCTCGTGCCGCTGGCGTTCTCCGCGGCCGGTGAGCTGGCACCCGACCGGCTGGACGACGTCATCGCCCGGATCAACCTCTTCAACTACGCCGGTGCGCTCATCGGGTCCGTGTCGATCGGGCTGCTGGCCGGCATCACGGGCATCGGGCCGGGGTTCCTGGTGCCGGCGCTGCTGCTGGTGCCGGCGATGGCCGCGGTGCCGCGGCTCGCCGGCGCGCGGGTCGCCGAGCTCGCGGGCGGTCGCCCACCGGCCTGACCCGTCACCTCGCCGGGCGCGCCCGGGTGAGCCGTCCGGGCCAACGGGTGGTCACCCTCGCGCCGTCTCATGCTCCCGCACGCCGCGGCCGATAGAGCCCACGACGGTGGGAGGGACGAGCATGCCTGCAGGGGACTCCGCGGGGCAGGAGGCGAGCCGACAGCTCGCGCTTGCGGCCGCGCACGACAAGGCGGCGTCCGCCGCACGCGCGGCCGCGTCGCGGTACGGGCTGGCCTCGGTGACCGAGCAGCGCACCGCCGCGGCGCTGGCGCCGCTGGCCGGCGCGGGCTACCACCTGCTGGCGGACCGCCAGTGGCCCGGCAGCCGGCGTGCGCAGGTCGACATGGTGGTCGTCGGACCGGCCGGGGTGTTCGTGGTGGACACCAAGGCGTGGGCGGACGTGACCATCGCGGGTGACCGCATCCACCGCGGTCAGGAGGACGTCACCGACGAGCTCATGGCGCTGGCGGACCTGGCCTACCGCACCGAGGGCGAGCTGGCCGAGGTCGGCCTGGCTCCCGGCGAGGTGCACGCGATGGCCGTCCTGGCCGGGCGCACCGGCGTCGACGAGCGCGTGGGGCCGGTGCAGGTCGTCGGGGAGCGTGATGCGCTGCGCCAGATCGCCCGGCGCGGCGCGCGCCTGGGCCCGGCGCAGGTCGACGTCGTGCTGGCGCGCTGCCTCGAGTGGTTCCGCCACGTGGGGGACGCGGCGCCGATCAGCACCACCCTGCTCGAGCCGGTGCTTCCCGCCCCTCGCGCCCCGCAGCCCGGCACCCCGCACCCCGCGGACGATCGGGAGCGTGACCACGGCGGCGTGCACCACGGCTTCCCCGACCCCCGCGTGCCCCGCGGGGTCACGACGCCGGTGCCCCCCGTGCCGCCGCTGAGCGAGGAGGAGGTGCGCTCCGCGCTGCTCACCGGCCTCATGGCCGCACCGGTCGAGGAGTGGATGGCGTTCCTGCACCCGGCGCAGGCGCGGGTCGTGCGGCGCTCGTACAACGGGCCCGCCCGGATCCGCGGGTCCGCCGGCACCGGCAAGACCGTCGTCGGGCTGCACCGCGCCGCGTACCTGGCGCGCACCCGCCAGGGCAAGGTCCTGGTCACCACCTACATCCGGACGCTGCCCGACGTGCTGCGCCAGCAGCTGACCCGGCTCGCGCCGGACGTCGTCGACCGGGTCGAGCTGGCGGGGGTCCACGAGACGGCCAAGCGCATCCTCGAGGAGCGCGGCGTGGAGCACCGCATCGACGGCCGCAAGATCGCGTCGGCGTGGACCGCCGCGTGGGGCCGGGTGGCCGGCGGCAGCGTCATCGACACCGACCGGCACGAGCAGGACTACTGGCACGACGAGGTCAGCTACGTCATCAAGGGCCGCGGCCTGACCCGGTGGGAGCAGTACGCCGAGCTGCCGCGCCTGGGGCGTCGGCACCGGCTGGGGCCGCACCAGCGGCGCGTCGTGTGGGAGTTGTACGAGGCGTACCAGGAGGAGCTGGCGAACCGCGGTGTCCACGACTTCGCCGACCAGATCGCCCTGGCGGAGGCCGAGCTGCGGCGCGAGCCCATGACCGGCCGGTACACCGCGGTGGTCGTCGACGAGGCGCAGGACCTGACGTGCGTGATGATCCGCATGCTGCACGCGCTGGTGGGTGACGTCCCCGACGGCCTGACCCTGATCGGCGACGGGCAGCAGACCATCTACCCCGGCGGGTTCACGCTGGCCGAGGCGGGTGTGTCCGTCGCCGGGCGCGGCACCGTGCTCGACGTCAACTACCGCAACACCCGCGAGATCCTGCAGTTCGCGTCGATGCTGGTGCGCGACGACGAGTTCGCGGACATCGAGGGCACCACCGCCCGCGGCGACCGCCCGGCGCAGGTGGAGCGCAGCGGCCCGAAGCCGGTGTACGTGCGGTGCGCCACGGAGGCGGACCGGCAGCGCCGGCTGGTGCTGCGCGTGCACGAGGTGGTCGCGGAGGTGGGCACCAACTTCGGTGACGTGGGCGTGCTGTCGCTGTCGCGCCGCGGCGTCGAGGCGGCCACGGAGTCGCTGCGCAAGGCCGGTGTGCCGGTGGTGAACCTGGAGCAGTACGACGGGGTGCCGGTCAACCGCGTGAAGGTCGGCACGGTGAAGCGCGCCAAGGGGCTGGAGTTCAAGCAGGTGCTCGTCGTCGACCCGTACGCGTCGTGGCTCACGGAGAAGCCCGAGGAGCTGGACGACGTGGACCGCGAGCGCCGCGACTTCCGGCTGCGCGAGCTGTACGTGGCGATGACGCGTGCGCGCGACGGGCTGTGGGTGGCGTCGATCTGACCTCGGCGCGGCGCGTGCGTCGTCGCGTGCCCGGACCGCGCGCCGGGACCGCGCGCCGGGACCGCGCGCCGGGACCGCGCGCCGGGACCGCGCCGGTAGGGTCGCGTCGTGAGCGTCCCGCCGCACCCGCCCGTCCCGCCGGACCCGGCGGCCTCCCCGCCGGCAGCGCCGCGCCGCCCGTCGCTGACCTGGCCGGTCGTGCTGACCGTCGTCGGGCTGCTGGTGCTGGTGGCGGCCCTCGCGGCGGCCGTGGGAACGGCCGGCGCGTTCGTCGGTGCGGTGCGCAGCGACGTCCTGACGTCCGACGGGCAGCCGGGGGTCGCGGTGCTGGCGGCCGCGCCCGCGCCCGGGGCGGCACGGGTCCACCTCACGGAGGGAGAGCGCTACGCCGTCCACCTCGTGGTGCCGAGCGGCGCGTCCCGCGAGGACGATCGCCCGGACCTGCCCGAGGACGTGCTGCTCCTGGCCCCGTCCGGTGAGGTCGTCGCGGCGGACGGCTCGCCGGGCGTGACCATGACGAGCACCGCGGGGGGCCTCGTGGCGGTGTCGGTCGGCGCGTTCACCGCCCCGCAGACCGGGACGTACGAGATGGCGGTGCCGTCCGCGGGCGTCCCCGACGCGTGGGTCGCGCTCACGCCGGACAAGGAGTTCGCGCCCTTCTTCGCGTCGATCTGGGGCACGGTGCTGGGCGTGTTCGTGGTGCTGGGCCTGGGGTTCGTCGGGTCCGGTGCGGTGATCACCGGGGTGGTCTGGTGGGTCGTGCGGGCACGCGCCCGTGCGGCGGTCGCGGGCGGCTGACGCCCCGAGGGGTCAGGCGGGCGCCACCGAGCCGCGGGCGCGCAGCGGGACGGGCAGGCGGTGGACGCCCGGGCCGCTGCCGGACCCGGAGACCTCGGCGAGCAGCAGCTCGACCGCGCGGCGGCCGAGCTCCTCGTGCGGGATGGCGAACGACGAGACCCCCGGCCGCAGCCAGTCGGCCATCGGGTAGTTGTCGAAGGACACCACGGACACGTCGTCCGGGATGCGCAGCCCCGCCTCCTGCAGCGCCTGGTAGGTGCCGAACGCGAGGCGGTCGTTGAAGCAGATGATCGCGCGGGGCTGCGGGTGCCGGGCGAGCAGCGCGTGGGTCGCGGCCCAGCCCTGCGGCGGAACCCAGTCGGGGCACAGGTGCCCCGACGCGGGGGTCAGGCCGACTGCGCCGAGGGCCTCGCGGATGCCCGCGAGCCGCTCGACGCCGGCGACGGTGTCGGGGGGCACGTCACCCGGGGCCGGCCCGGCGCCGACCAGGTGGATCTCCCGGTGCCCGGCGTCGAGCAGCAGGCGTGCGGCGGCGCGGCCCGCCTCGACCTCGTCCGGGACGACCGCCGGTGCCCGGGTGGTACCGGCGGGCAGGGTGTTGAGCAGGACGGTGGGGAGCCGCTCGAGCTCGGCCGGCACGGCGCGCGTACGGGTGAACATCGAGGTCAGCATGATGCCGTCGACCCGGCGGTCGAGCATGGCGTCGATGAGCGCACCCTCGATGGCGGGGTCGCCCTCGGTCTCGCCGATGAACAGCATGTAGCCGTGGTCGCGGGCGGCCTCGATGGCGCCCTTGATCATGTCACCGGCCATCTGCCCGGTGGCCACGGTGTCGGACACGAGGCCGAGGGTGCGGGTGGTGCCCTTGCGCAGCCCGACGGACACGATGTTGGGGCGGTAGCCCAGCGTCGCGGACGCGTCCCGGACGCGCTCCTGCACGGCCTGCGAGATGCGCAGCTCCGACCCGCGGCCGGACAGCACGAGCGACGCCGTCGTCGACGAGACTCCCGCGGCGCGGGCGACGTCCGCGAGTGTCACGCGTCGGGTCACGTCCCGTCCTTCCGTCGCGAGGATCCTAGGGGCGCCTGCCCGGCGATGGGCCGCACCCGCCCCGCCGGCATGTCCGACCAGACCTGGACGCATGTCCGGTGTGCCGGGCGCAGGGCCGGCACCGTCACCGATTCGTGACGTGACCTGGATTGACACCGCCCCTGGCTGATCGAAAGCATGACGTTGCTAAGACGATTTAGCAAGGGTCCGCGCCCCCACGGACCTCGTCCGACGGAGAAGGAGACACCGGTGTCTCGTACGACTGGAAGGTCCCGGAACGCGGCTGCTGCCACGTCGCTGTTCCTGGCCGGCATCCTCGCACTGACCGCGTGCAGCGCCCCGGGCGCGAGCACCGACGAGCCCACGGCCGACGGCGACGGCGCCGCCACCGCCGCGGGTGACTGGACCTGCGGCACGGACGACGTGACGCTCGACGCGTACCTCGAGACCGGCTTCCCGCTCTCGAACGCCCTCTTCGAGGAGTTCGAGAAGCAGTACCCGAACGTCTCGTTCGACGTCCGCGAGGACCAGTTCGCCGTCATCACCCAGAACGCCCCCCGCGTCCTGGCCGACAACCCGCCGGACCTCATGCGCCTGCCGCAGATGTCCGACCTCGTCGACGACGGCCTGCTCTACAACCTCGACGAGGCCGCCGCGCACTTCGGCTGGGACGAGTGGCCCGCCTCGCAGCTCGCGCAGATGCGGGTCGACGAGGAGGGTCGCCGTGGCGACGGCCCCCTGTACGCCATGGGCAAGAACTACTCGATGACCGGTGTCTTCTACAACACCGAGCTCGCCGAGCAGATCGGCATGACCGAGGCCCCGAAGACGCTCGCCGAGCTCGACGAGTGGATGCAGAAGGCCAAGGACGCCGGCATCACGCCGTCCGACCAGTTCAACGGCGGTGCCACCGGCGGTCTCGCGTTCCCGCTGCAGCTGCTCATGGCGTCGTACGGCGCGGTCGACCCGATCAACGACTGGACGTTCCAGAAGCCGGGCGCCCGCATCGACACCGAGAGCAACATCAAGGCTGCCGAGCACCTCAAGAAGTGGATCGACGCCGGCTACTTCGCCGACGACATCAACTCGCTCGACTACTCGCAGATGATGGGCCGCTTCATCGACGGCAAGAGCCTGTTCATCTTCAACGGCGACTGGGAGTCGGGGAACCTCGACACCCAGATGGAGGGCAAGGCCGGCTTCTTCCTCATGCCCCCGCTCGAGGAGGGCGGCAAGGTCGGCGCCATGTCGGCCCCGCTGACGTTCGGCATCTCGTCCAAGGCCGAGAACCCGGAGTGCGCGGCGTTCTTCTTCGACTGGATCGCCACGAACGACGACGCGCGCACGCTGGCCGTCGAGATCGGTGGCTCGCACCCCATGGGCCCGGCCGACGCCTTCATGCCTGAGGTCGACCCCGAGTCCGTGACGGGCCAGACCCTCGCGGCCGGCGCCACGATCGCCGAGGACAACGGCGCGATGGAGTTCATCGCCAACGCGACCGGTGCCATCTACGCGAAGAGCTGGACGCCGAACCTGCAGAAGCTCGTCGCGGGCGAGCAGACGGCCGAGGGCCTCCTCACCGCCGTCCAGGCCGACTACGAGAGCGAGATCAACGGCTGATGAACACCACGCGGACGGCCGCTGCGCCCGGTCGCCGCGAGGTCGCCGCCTCGGCGTCGACCAGCCTCGAGGCCAGGCGCCGCGCCCTCAAGGCGCGGCGCCTGCGCCGGGGCTGGGCCGCTCTCGGCCTCGTGGTCCCGGCTGCCTTCTTCTACGTGCTCTTCGTGCTGCGCCCCCTGGTGCTCACGGTGCAGTACTCCTTCTACGACTGGAACGGTGTCGGCGCCTCGACGTTCGTCGGGGGCAAGAACTACACCCGCCTGGTCGAGAAGCCCGAGCTGCTCGGCTCGATCGTCAACGCGCTCGAGCTGATCATCTACTTCAGCTTCGTCCCCGTGATCCTCGGCCTGCTCACCGCGGCCACGATCCGCAAGTTCGCGACGAGCCGCCTCGCGCTCCTCTCGCGCACCGTGCTGTTCCTCCCGCAGGTCATCCCGCTCGTCGCAGCGGGCATCATGTGGACGTGGATGCTCGCCACGGACGGCGTCGTCAACGAGCTCATGCGCGCCGTCGGCCTGGGCTCGGTCACGCGCGCCTGGCTGGGTGACACGAGCACCGCGCTCGGCGCCGTCGGCGTCATCGGCGCGTGGGTCGCCCTCGGGCTGTGCCTCCTGCTGCTGCTGTCCGGCATGACGAAGATCGACCCGGCGCTGTTCGAGGCCGCGCGCATCGACGGTGCCGGCGCGGTCCGCGAGTTCTTCGCGATCACCCTGCCGAGCGTGCGCCAGGAGATCGGCGTGTGCGTCACCGTGACCGTCATCGCGGCGCTCGCCGCGTTCGACATCGTCTACATCTCCACGCAGGGCGGGCCCGCCAACTCGACGCTCGTCCCCGGCCTGGAGATCTACTACCTCGGCTTCTTCTCCCGCGAGGTGGGCCAGGCCTCCGCGCTCGCCGTGGTGTTCATGGTCCTCGTGCTGGCCGTCGTCCTGCCGATCCAGCGCCTGACGAAGGAGGAGGACTGATGATCGTCTCCCGCCGTGAGGCGTGGCTGGGCCGCGCCCTGCTCGTCCTGCTGATGGCCGTGACGGTCATCCCGTTCATCAGCCTGTTCGTCACCGCGCTGCACAAGCCCGGGACGTACCCGTCGGGCATGTCGTGGCCCGAGACTCCGTACTGGTCGAACTTCGTCGACGCGTTCCAGGCCGCCGACATGTGGGCCCTGCTGTGGTCGAGCTTCCTCATCGAGCTCGGTGTGGTGCCCGCGGCGCTGCTCATCGCGACGCTCGCCGGGTTCTCGCTGGGCCACCTGCGCCCGCCGGGCCACCGGTGGATCTTCCTGACGTTCGTGCTCGGTCTGACGCTGCCGTTCCAGGCGATCATCGTCCCGCTGTACTACCAGATGCGGGACATGCAGCTGCTGAACACCCGGTGGGCGATCATCCTGCCGCTGCTCGGCCTGTACATGCCGTTCGCGGTCATGTGGATGCGCGCGCACTTCGTGACGATGCCCCCGGACCTGTCCGAGGCCGCCCGCATCGACGGGGCGAACACGTGGAAGCTGTTCACCCGTGTGCACGTCCCGCTGTCGCGGCCCGCGCTGTCGTCCCTCGGGATCCTCATGTTCCTGTGGACGTGGAACCAGTTCCTGCTCGCCGTGGTGCTGGTGGATGACCCGAAGAACCGCACGATGGCCGGTGCCCTCGGCGCGTTCCAGGGACAGTGGGGCACGGACATCCCGCTGCTGTGCGCGGGCTCGCTGCTGATCCTCACGCCGACGCTGCTCGTGTTCCTCGCGTTCCAGCGGCAGTTCGTCTCGGCACTGATGCAGGGGGCGCTGAAGGGATGACCACCGCCGTGGCGACCCGACCGCCCTTCGACCCGGCGATCGCGGCCGCGCTGACCGGCCGGCCCCAGGACGTCGTGACGACCCTGGCGCCGGACGAGATCGACGGGCTGCGCTCGCGGGCCTGCCCGCCGGACCTCGACGCGGTCGCGGTGGCCGTGCGCCGCACGCTCACGTGGCACGAGGCCCCCGGGCCCGACGGCCCGGTGCGCGTGGCGCTGCTGCGGCCCGAGGTCGACGGCGTCGTCCCGGTGCTGCTGCACCTGCACGGTGGCGGCCTGGTGGTGGGCACGGTGTCGGACGACGTCGCCGCGGTCGCCGAGGCCGGCCCCGGGTGGGCCGTCGCGTCGGTCGACTACCGGCTGGCGCCCGAGCACCCGTACCCGGCCGCGGTCGAGGACGCCTACGCCGCGCTGGTGTGGCTCGTCGGGCAGGCCGAGGCGCTGGGCCTCGACGCCGGGCGTGTCGTGGTGACGGGCGTCAGCGCCGGCGGCGGGCTCGCGGCCGCCCTCGCGCTGCTGGCGCGGGACCGCGGCGGGCCGGCCCTGGCGGGTCAGCTGCTGGTGTGCCCGATGCTCGACGACCGCAACGACAGCGCGTCGGGCCACCAGATGGCCGGCGTCGGCTCGTGGGACCGCACGGCGAACGCGACCGCGTGGGCCGCGTACCTCGGCGAGGCCGCCGGCGGGCCCGACACCCCGCCGTACGCGTCGGCCGCGCGTGCCGCACACCTCGACGGCCTGCCGCCCGCGTACGTCGACGTCGCGTCGGCCGAGACGTTCCGTGACGAGTGCGTGCAGTACGCGGCCCGGATCTGGGCCGACGGCGGCGAGGCCGAGCTGCACGTCTGGCCCGGCGGCTGCCACGGCTTCGACGGGCTCGTGCCGGACGCGCCGGTGTCGCGCGACGCGCGCAACGCCCGCGCCCGCTGGCTGGCGCGGCTGCGCGAGCGCCCGCCGGCCCCCTGACGTCCGTCGGCGTCCGCCCTCCCCCCGGTGGTGGGCGCCGACGGACCCCCTCTGCCAGACCCTCCTGACGGGCCCATCCTGACGGAGGACCCCCGACCGGTCCGCCGGTCCACCGCCCCACCGCGACCGACCCCGGTCACCGACGACGACGGAGCCCGACGCGTGACGCACCACGGCCCTCAGCTCATCACCTACGCCGACCGCCTGGCGGGCGACCTGCCCGGCCTGCACGCGCTGCTCGACGGCCCGCTCGCCGGCGCGTTCGGCGGCGTGCACGTCCTGCCCTTCTACACGCCCTTCGACGGCGTGGACGCCGGCTTCGACCCGCGCGACCACACGCAGGTCGACCCGCGCCTGGGCACCTGGGACGACGTGCGGGCGCTCGCCCGGGGTCGTGACGTCATGGCCGACGTCATCGTCAACCACGTGTCGGCGGACTCCGCGCAGTTCCGTGACGTCCGCGAGCACGGCGACGCGTCCCCGCACGCCCCGATGTTCCTCACGCTGGACTCCGTCTTCCCGGACGGCGTCACCGAGGAGGACCTGGCGCGGATCTACCGCCCGCGCCCCGGCCTGCCGTTCACGGCGATGACGCTCGGCGGGCGTCGCCGCCTGGTGTGGACGACGTTCACGGCCGACCAGGTCGACATCGACCTGCGCACGCCGCAGGCGTGGGACTACCTGACGTCCGTCGTCGACGCCCTGACCTCCGGCGGCGTGACGATGCTGCGGCTCGACGCCGTCGGGTACACGGGCAAGGAGGCGGGCACCGACTGCTTCATGACCCCCGCGACCGACGAGTACACCGAGCGGATCGTCGAGCAGGCGAAGGTCCGCGGCGCGCAGGTGCTGGTCGAGGTGCACGGGCACCACACGCAGCAGATCGAGATCGCGCGCAAGGTCGACCTCGTCTACGACTTCGCGCTGCCGCCGCTGGTGCTGCACGCGCTGACCGCCGCCGACCTCGAGCCGCTGGCCGGGTGGCTGCGCATCCGCCCCGCGAACGCCGTGACGGTGCTGGACACGCACGACGGCATCGGGATCGTCGACGTCGGCCCCTCGGACCTGCGCCCGGGCGAGCCCGGCCTGCTGACCCCGGAGAAGATCGACGCCCTGGTCGAGCGGATCCACGACAACTCCGGCGGCACGTCGCGGCAGGCCACCGGCGCGGCGGCGTCGAACCTCGACCTGTACCAGGTCAACTGCACGTTCTACGACGCGCTGGCCCGCGACGACCGCCGCTACGTGCTGGCGCGGCTGCTGCAGCTCTTCGTCCCGGGGATCCCGCAGGTCTACTACGTCGGCCTGCTGGCCGGCGCCAACGACATGGACCTGCTGGCGGCCACGGGGGTGGGGCGTGACGTCAACCGGCACCACTACACGCCGACCGAGATCAAGGAGGCGCTGGAGCACCCCGCGGTGCGCGGCCAGCTCGCCGGCCTGCGCCTGCGGTCCTCGCACCCCGCCTTCGACGGGGACTTCACGTGGGACCTCGACGGGACGCGCGGCACGTTCGTGCGCACGGCCGGTGAGGCCCGGGCGACGCTCACGTTCGACGTCGCCGACGGCTCGTTCGAGGTGCGCGCCACGGACGACGACGGCGAGCAGGTCGTGCTGACGGACGGCGACCTCACGGTCTGACCTCGTCCGGTCCCACATCCCGGGACGTGCGCGTCGCGACACCGGGCTGACGTCGTTCACGGGTGCGGATGACGTCACCCGGGTCGCGGACGCCCGTGCCCACGTGTCAGGCACAGGAATCGGTGTGGGGGTCGCGCGCGTGCGGCAGGATGCCCGCATGGACGCTCCTGGCCTCGCCGACCTCATCCGGTACGTCGACCCGGACCCCGCGGCACCGACCGCGGTCCTGACGTTCGACGACGGGCCGAACCCGCCGGACACCCTCACGCTGCTCGACCTGCTGGCGCGGGAGCAGGTGCGCGCGGTGTTCTGCCTGGTGGGCGTGCAGGTCGAGGCGCACCCGGACGTGGTGCGCCGGATCGCCGCCGACGGGCACGTCCTGGCCAACCACTCCTGGCGGCACGACGACCTGCAGGAGTGGTCGCCCGAGGCGGTCCGGGCGGACCTGCAGCGGACGCTCGACGCGATCCACGCCGTGGTCCCCGACGCCCCGGTGCCGTTCTTCCGCGCACCGTTCGGACACTGGGGACGCACGGTCCCCG
This sequence comes from Cellulomonas wangleii, assembly GCF_018388445.1. Classification (NCBI taxonomy): domain Bacteria; kingdom Bacillati; phylum Actinomycetota; class Actinomycetes; order Micrococcales; family Cellulomonadaceae; genus Cellulomonas; species Cellulomonas wangleii. Next base: position 3,806,990 of record NZ_CP074405.1, on the reverse strand, counting down.
TCGCCGCGGAGCTCGGCATGGCGCCGCTCGAGTGGCAGCTGGCCGTCGAGGACTGGGTGCCGCCGGGCGTCGACGAGCTGGTGCGCCGCCTGGGTGGTGTCGAGCCGGGCGGCGTGATCCTGCTGCACGACGGGGGCGGCGACCGCAGCCAGACGGTCGAGGCGGTGGCGCGCGTGATCCCGCGGCTGCGGGCCGACGGGTGGGGGTTCACGGTGCCGGGGGCCTGACGCCCGGAGGCGTCCTGACGGGCCGGGTCAGCGCGCCCGCGGCGGGGCGGTGCTGCCGCGCACGACCAGGCGCGTCGGCACGACCACGTGGTGGCCGGCGAGGCGCTCGCCGTCGCGGATCTGGCGGACCAGCAGCTCGACCAGCTCGGCGCCGATCGCGGTGAAGTCCTGGCGGACGGTCGTCAGCGGCGGCCACAGGTACTCGGCCAGCGGGACGTCGTCGAACCCGACCACCGACACGTCCTCGGGGACCCGCCGGCCCGCCTCGTGCAGCGCGCGCACCACACCGGCCGCCATCTCGTCGTTGCCGCAGAACACCGCCGTGACGTGCGGGTCCGCCGCGACCTCGGCCCCCACGCGGTACCCGGACGCGGCCGACCAGTCCCCGTGCCAGGCCCGCGGGACGGGCCGCCCGGCGGCGCGCAGCCGGGTGCGCCACGCGTCGGCACGCACCCGCGCCGGCGTCGAGTCCAGCGGGCCGCCGACGTGGTGCACGGTCGGGTGCCCCAGGTCCAGCAGGTGCTGCACGGCGGACGTCGCACCTTCGACCTGGTCGGTGCCGACCGCGGGGTGGTGGCCCACGAACCGGGAGTCCGACACCACCACCGGCAGGCGCGGCGGCAGCGCGAGGGTGGCGGGCGTGGCGTCCTCGGCGCGGATCACGACCAGCCCGTCGATCGCCTGGTGGCTCAGGCGGCGCACCGCGTCGGACACGTCGGACGACGAGGGGGTGCGGACGTCGACCAGGCTGACGGTGTACCCGTGCTGGCGGGCGGCCTCGACGACGCCCTCGAGGGTGCGGGACTCGCCCGTGCGGGTCAGGCGGTGCGCGATGAGGCCGATGGCGTGGAACGACCCCGAGCGCAGGGCGCGGGCCGCGTGGTTGGGGCTGTAGCCGAGCTGGTCCATGGCCGCCAGGACGCGGTCGCGGGTGGCGGGGCGCACGTTGGTGGTGCCGGTGGAGACCCGCGACACCGTCTGCTGCGAGACGCCCGCGAGCCGTGCGACGTCCGCGATCGAGGGCCCGGCCCGGCCGCGGGGTGAGGGCACCTGCGCCATGCGGGGGAGCGTAGCAGTGGTCGCGCGACCATCGATGGCGACGTCGCCATCGGTTCTGGCTCCTCCGGAACCATCGAGGGCGGGCCGTGCTGACCAGGAGAACTCGGAGGTCTTGACATACTTCGACCCTTGGTGAAACTCTGCGACGACGTGCTGATGATGACGTCAACATCCGGCGCACGAAGGAGTGTCCCGTGTCCCAGACCGCCGTCGTCGCCGCGGTGCCGCCCGCCGCCGGCGCGCTGCCGCGGCGCCGCACCCGCGCCCGGTGGGCCGGGTGGGGGTTCGTCGGGCCCTTCATGGCCGTGTTCGCGCTCGTGTTCCTCGCGCCCATCGCGTACTCGCTGTGGATCAGCCTGTTCCGCACGCAGCTCGTCGGCGGCACCGCATTCGTCGGGCTGCAGAACTACCAGCGCGCGCTCGAGGACCCGCAGTTCTGGTCCGCCCTCGGCCGGGTCACGGTGTTCCTGGCCGTGCAGGTGCCGATCATGCTCGGCATCGCGCTGCTCGTGGCCCTCGCCATCGACTCGGGCCGGCTGTTCGGGCGTGACTTCTTCCGCATCTCGATCTTCCTGCCGTATGCCGTGCCCGCCGTCGTCGCCACCCTCATGTGGGGCTTCATGTACGGCACACGCTTCGGCCTGGTCGGCAACATCAACGACGCGTTCGGCGTGAGCCTGCCCAACCCGCTGTCGCCCGATCTCGTCCTGGCCGCGATCGGCAACATCGTGACCTGGGAGTTCGTCGGCTACAACATGCTGATCTTCTACTCGGCGCTGCGCACGGTGCCCACCTCGCTGTACGAGGCGGCCGAGATCGACGGCGCCGGGCAGTGGCGCGTCATCACCGCCATCAAGCTGCCGGCCATCCGCGGCGCCCTCGTGGTGGCCGGCATCTTCTCGATCATCGGCAGCTTCCAGCTGTTCAACGAGCCGAGCATCCTGCAGTCCCTGGCGCCCAACGCGATCACCACGTACTTCACGCCCAACCTGTACGCGTTCTCGCTGTCGTTCTCCGGGCAGCAGTACAACTACTCCGCCACGGTGGCGCTGCTCATGGGCGTGCTCACCATGGTCATCGCCTACGTCGTCCAGCTGCGCGGCATGCGCAAGGAGGCGTGAGCGATGACCACCGCGACCCCCGCCCCCACGCCCGCGACCCCCAGCGCGACGCACCGGTCCGCGGCGCCGCGCCTGCGCAGCACCCGCGGCTCCGGCCCGGCACGCACCCGCACCCGCAGCGCCGACCGGCCGCGCCGGTCCGTGCTGCTCACGGTCCTCACCGGGGTCGTCCTGCTGTACTCGCTGGTCCCGCTCGTGTGGCTCGTCGTCAACGCCACCAAGACCCAGGGCGACCTGTTCTCGTCGTTCGGGCTGTGGTTCGGCGACTCGTTCGCGCTGTTCACCAACATCGGGCAGACGCTCACGTACGACGACGCGATCTTCGTGCGCTGGCTCCTCAACACCGTGATGTACGTGGTGCTGGGCGCCGGCGGCGCGACCGCGCTGGCGGTGCTGGGCGGGTACGGGCTGGCCAAGTTCACGTTCCCCGGCAAGCGCGCCGTGTTCGCCGTCGTCATCGGCGCCGTCGCCGTGCCCGGGACCGCGCTGGCCGTGCCGACCTTCCTCATGTTCAGCCAGCTCGGCCTGACCAACACGCCCTGGTCGGTGATCATCCCGTCGCTGATCTCGCCGTTCGGCCTCTACCTCATGTGGACGTTCGCCGCCGAGGCGGTCCCCACCGAGCTCATGGAGGCCGCCCGCATCGACGGTGCCTCCGAGGCCCGCACGTTCGCGCAGGTGTGCCTGCCGCTGCTCGCTCCCGGCATCGTCACGGTGCTGCTCTTCACCATGGTCGCGACGTGGAACAACTACTTCCTGCCGCTGATCATGCTCAAGGACCCCGACTGGTACCCCCTGACGCTCGGCCTCAACGCGTGGAACGCGCAGGCCGCCACGGCCGGCGGCGAGGCGATCTTCCACCTGGTCATCACCGGGTCCGTCCTGACGATCGTGCCGCTGGTCGTCGCCTTCCTGCTGCTGCAGCGCTACTGGCAGTCCGGCCTGTCGGCCGGCTCCGTCAAGGAGTGACGCGGCACCCGCCGCACCCGCCCCGCACACCCACCGGTTCTTCGTACGACGACGTGAGAGGACACCCCCATGACCCGCACCCCCCGCCGAGGCGCACTGCGCGGTGCCGCCCTGGTCGGCGCGCTCGCCCTGACGCTGGCCGCCTGCAGCGGAGACGACGGCTCCGCAGGCGACCCGGACGCCGCCGCCGACGAGGGCGGCGAGCTGCTCGTCTGGGCGTGGGACCCCACCGTGGAGCCCATCGCCGACGCGTACATGGAGGCCAACCCGGACGTGACGATCGAGCTGGTCAACGCCGGCACGGGCAACGACCAGTACACGGCGCTGCAGAACGCCATCGGTGCCGGCTCGGGCATCCCCGACCTGGCGCAGATCGAGTACTACGCCCTGCCGCAGTTCGCGATCGGCGAGTCCCTGGCCGACCTGACCGACCTGGGCGCCGACGAGCTCGAGGGCACGTACACCCCCGGCCCGTGGTCGGCCGTGCAGCAGGGCGACGGCGTCTACGGCCTGCCGCTCGATTCCGGCCCGATGGCCATGTTCTACAACGCCGAGCTCTTCGAGCAGCACGGCATCGCGGTGCCGACCACGTGGGACGAGTACGTGGCCGCGGGCCGGGCGCTGCAGGCGGCCGACCCCGGCGTCTTCATCACCTCGGACACCGGTGACGCGGGCCTGGCCACGTCGCTCATGTGGCAGGCGGGCGGGCAGCCGTTCCAGGTCGACGGCACCACCGTGAGCATCGACCTGGCGGACGAGGGGTCGCAGCAGTACGCCGACCTGTGGCAGCAGCTGGTCGGGGAGGACCTGCTCGCGCCCATCAGCGCGTGGAGCGACGAGTGGTACCAGGGCCTGGGCAACGGCACCATCGCCACGCTCGTGACCGGTGCGTGGATGCCCGGCAACTTCGTGTCCGGCGTGCCGGAGGGTGCGGGCAAGTGGCGCGTCGCGCCGATGCCGCAGTGGTCGGCCGGCGAGTCGGTGACCGCCGAGAACGGCGGGTCGGCGATGTCCGTCATGGAGGCCTCGGAGAACAAGGCCCTCGCCTACGACTTCCTGGAGTTCGCGTCGTCCGGTGACGGCGTCGCGCTGCGGCTCGAGGGCGGCGGGTTCCCCGCCACGGTCGCGGACCTGGAGTCCGAGGAGTACCTGGCGCAGGAGTCCGAGTACTTCGGCGGGCAGAAGATCAACGAGGTGCTCGCGCAGGCGGCGGCCGACGTCGCCGAGGGCTGGCAGTACCTGCCCTTCCAGGTCTACGCCAACAGCGTCTTCAACGACACGGTCGGCCAGGCCTACGTCTCGGGCACGACCATCACCGAGGGGCTCGGCGCCTGGCAGGACCAGCTCGTCACCTACGGCGACGACCAGGGCTTCACGGTCGACTGACCGCCGGACCGCGCGCCCGACGCCCGGGCGCGCGGTCCCGCCCCCCTCCCGCCCCCCGTCCCGCGCCGCAACCCCTGCACGTCCCGAGGAGCTCCCGCATGCCCACGTTCGAGATCGGCGAGCAGGACTTCCTGCTCGACGGCCGCCCGCACCAGGTGCTCTCCGGCGCGCTGCACTACTTCCGCGTCCACCCGGACCTGTGGGCCGACCGCATCCGCTCGGCGCGGCAGATGGGGCTCAACACCATCGAGACGTACGTCGCGTGGAACGTGCACGCGCCCACCCCGGACGTCTTCGACACGTCCGGCCCGCGGGACCTGGGGCGGTTCCTCGACCTCGTCGCCGCCGAGGGCATGCACGCGATCGTGCGTCCCGGCCCGTACATCTGCGCCGAGTGGGACAACGGCGGGTTCCCCGCGTGGCTCTTCCGCCTGCCGGGGGTGGGGGTGCGCCGCAACGAGCCGACGTACCTGGCCGCGGTCGAGCAGTACCTCGCCCACGTGCTGCCGTTGGTCGCCGCCCGGCAGGTCACCCGCGGCGGCCCGGTGATCGCCGTGCAGGTGGAGAACGAGTACGGCGCCTACGGCGACGACCAGGAGTACCTGCGCGCGCTGGTCGCGATGACGCGCGCGCAGGGCATCGAGGTGCCGCTGCTGACGTGCGACCAGGCCGACGACGCGATGCTGGAGCGCGGCGGCCTGCCCGGGGTGCACCGCACGGCCACCTTCGGGTCGCGCACGGCCGAGCGGCTCGAGGTGCTGCGCCGTCACCAGCCCACGGGCCCGCTGATGTGCATGGAGTTCTGGTGCGGCTGGTTCGACCACTGGGGGGCGCACCACCACACCACGGACGCCGCCGCCTCCGCGGCCGACCTCGACGCCCTGCTGGCCGCCGGCGGGTCCGTCAACGTCTACATGTTCCACGGCGGCACCAACACGGGGTTCACCAGCGGCGCCAACGACAAGGGCGTCTACCAGCCGACCGTGACGTCGTACGACTACGACGCCCCGCTGGCGGAGGACGGCACCCGCACCGCCAAGTACGACGCCTTCCGTGAGGTGCTCGGCCGGTACACCGCCCTGCCGGACGACGTGCCGCCCGTGCGTGCGCCCGCACCGACCGCGGTGCTGCGCGACGGGCGGCGCACGGTGGACCTGTGGTCGGTCGTCGACGGGCTCGACGGCTGGGTCGAGGCACCCGACGTGCCGACGTACGAGCAGGTCGGGGCGGTGGGCGGGTTCGTGCTGCACCGCGCGACCGTCGACCTGACCGCCCCCGCGGTCCTCGCGTTCGGCGAGGTCCGGGACCGTGCGCAGGTGTTCCTCGACGGACGGCCGGTCGGGGTGCTCGACCGCGCCGAGCACGCGACCGCGCTGACGCTGCCCGCGGTCGGGGTCGCCCGGCTCGACGTGCTCGTCGAGGACCAGGGCCGCGTCAACTACGGCCCGCGCATCGGTGAGGACAAGGGCCTGATCGGCCCGGCGACCCTCGGCGGCCGGCCGCTGACCGGCTGGCGGGTGCTGCCGGTCGACGTGGACGCGGTCGCGGCGTCGCCGGCGCTCGCGGCCGGTGCCGCACCCGCGACCGGTCCGGTGCCCGGCCCGTCGTTCAGCGTCTGGGAGCACGACCTGCCGGTCGCCGACCTGTTCGTCTCGACCCGCGGCTGGGGCAAGGGCGTCGTGTGGGTCAACGGCACGTCGCTCGGCCGGTACTGGTCGAAGGGTCCGCAGACCACGCTCTACGCGCCCGCCCCCACCGTCACGGGGCGCGGCGACCGCGTCGTCGTCCTCGAGCTGCTCGCCGGTGCCGGTCAGCTCGCGCTGGTCGACGCGCCGGACCTCGGCCACACCGACTCCTGACCCCCGGCCGGGTGTGCCCGGCCGGTCGCACCACCGCACCACCCACCGTTCGCAGCGACCTCGGAAAGAGGACAGATGACGACGACGTCACGTCGCTCGACAGCGGGAGCCGCCGTGCTCGCGCTGACGGCCGGGCTCATCGCAGCCCCGGCCGTGACCGCACCGGCCACCGCCGCCCCGACGGGCACCGCGGTGACCGTCACCCCCAACCCCTGGTACGCGGGGGAGACGTTCCAGGGCTGGGGGACCTCCCTCGTCTGGTTCGCCAACGCGACCGGCGGCTACCCGGCGGACGTCCGCCAGGACCTGTACGACAAGCTGTTCACGGCCGACGGGCTGGACCTCAACATCGCGCGGTACAACATCGGCGGCGGCCACGCGTCCGACGTCGAGGACTACCTGCGGGCCGGCGGCGCCGTCCCGGGGTGGTGGCGTGCCGACCCCACCGGCGACCTGTACGGCGCCCCGACGACGCACGCGAACGCCGAGGCGGTCCGCGAGGCGTTCGACCCGGCCGACGACCGGTTCTACGACCTGGACGCGGACGCCGGGCAGCGGTGGTGGGTGCAGCAGCTCGCGGACGACGAGCAGATCACCCACTGGGAGACGTTCGCCAACTCCGCGCCGTGGTTCATGACGGAGAACGGGTACGTGTCCGGCGGGTTCGACCCGACCACCGAGCAGCTGCGGCCCGACTCCGTCGACGACTTCGCCGCGTACCTGGTGCGCGTCAGCGAGGCGCTGGAGGACGCGCACGGCATCGACGTCGCGACCGTCGACCCGCTCAACGAGCCCAACACGAACTACTGGCGCACCACCCTGGAGGACGGCGTCCCGGTGGGCGGCCGGCAGGAGGGCATGCACGTCGGCCCGCAGCGGCAGGCCGACCTCATCGACGCGCTGGCCGAGCGGCTGCGCGCCCCGGGCTCCACGACCGATGCCGTGGTGTCCGCGATGGACGAGACCAACCCCGGCACGTTCGTGCGCAACTGGGAGGCGTACGACGCGCAGACCCGCGCCAACGTCGACCAGCTCAACGTGCACACGTACGGCACCGGCGGGCGCGTCACGGTCCGCGACCTGGCCAAGGTCGCGGACAAGCCGCTGTGGATGAGCGAGGTCGAGGGCAGCTGGGTGTCGGGGTGGAACCCGGCGAGCATCGTCAACGGCCTGGGCCTGGCCGGGCGCATCCACGACGACCTGCGCGAGCTCGAGTCGGACGCGTGGGTGTTCTGGCAGCCGGTCGAGGACCTCTACAACATGGAGCCGCAGGGCGAGAACTCCAACTGGGGCGGGGTCTTCATCGACCTCGACTGCCGCTGGTACGGCTCCGGTGAGGACCGCGTGTTCGCGTCCGAGCGGCGCGTCGACGACGCCGACGGCGACTGGACGGGCGTCGAGCCGTGCCACGTGGAGACGAGCACCAAGTACGACACCACACGCAACTTCACGCACTTCATCCGGCCCGGGGACCGCGTCATCGGCACCGACTCGACGACCACGACGGCCGCGCTCAAGGCCGACGGCACGTCGACGACGCTGGTGCACACCAACGCGACGTCCGAGCCGGTGACCCTCACGGTCGACCTGCGCCACTTCGGCACGATCGCCCCGGGGGCGACCGCGACGCCGTACGTGACCACCGAGTCGCCGGCCGACCAGCCGGGCGCGAACGCGCTGGCGCCGGGCGAGGCCGTGGCGGTCGACGCCGCGGCCCGGACGGTCACGCTCACGCTCCCGGCCCGGTCCGTGACGTCCGTGGACCTCGCGGGCGTCAGCGGCGTGGCGGACGACGCCGCGGCACTCGCCGACGGGCGCACCTACCAGCTGGTGGGCGTGCAGAGCGGCAAGGCGCTGACGGCGGCCGACGCGGCCACCGCGACGACCATCACCACCCCGGGCGACACCGCGCAGGCGGTGGGCCCGCAGCTGTGGACCGCGCGCGCCGTGGCACCGGGACGCCTCGACGGCACCCGGCGCGTGGTGCTGGAGGCGGCCGACGGGCGCGTCCTGGGGGCGACTCCCGCCGGGACCGACCTGCGGTCGGTGCCCGTGGCCGACGCGGCGCAGGACCCGCAGACCCGCTGGATCCTGTCCTCGACCGACACGCTCACGTACGCGCTGGTCAACGAGGGGGTCGGCCAGGCGCTCGAGGTCGGTGGGCAGTCCACCACCGAGGGCGCGGGCGTCGGGGTGTACGGCTCCAACGGTGGCGCCAACCAGCGCTGGTACCCGCGCGACGTCGAGGCCACCGGCGTCCCGCCGGTCGCCGTGAGCACCACGGTCGGCGTCGCGCCGGTGCTGCCCGCCACGGTGGTGCCGACGTACCGCTGGGGCACGGGCCCCGCCGCCGCGGTGGTGTGGGACGACGTGCCGGCCGGCACGTGGGAGCAGGCCGGGCAGGTGCCGGTCACCGGCACCGCGACCGACGTGTACGGCACGACCCTGCAGGTCACCGGCACGGTCGACGTCGGCGGGTTCACGGTCACCGACCCGGTGTCCGTCACCACCTACGAGGGGGCGACGCTCGCGCAGGTGCAGGCCGCCGCGCCCGCGGTCGTGCCCGCGCGCATCGGGGCGTCGACCGCGACGTTCGACACGCCCGTCACGTGGGACTGGTCGGGCGTCACCGACGAGTCGTTCGCGGCGCAGGGCGTCGTGCGCGTGACCGGTGCGGCCCAGTCGAACGAGGCCGGTGCCGAGCCCGTCGCGGCGACGCTGCACGTGGTCGTCACGGCGCGGTCGTCGGCGAACATCGTGCCGCTGCCCACGACGACGGCCGAGGCGACGTTCACCGAGCCGGGGTACTCGATCGAGAACACCCGCAACGGTGACCGCACCGACAAGGCGTGGTCGAACTGGGTGAGCACCGCACGCGCGGGCGACACCCTGACGTACACGTTCCCGGTGACCGAGGTGGCCGACGCGGCCGTGCACTTCTACGCGGACGGCAGCCACCGCAGCTGGGCGAGCGAGGTGGCGGTCGAGCGGAGAGGCGAGGACGGCGCGTGGGTGCCGGTCGACGGGTCGCCGATCGCGGTCGTCGAGCCGGGTGACGGGACGGCCCCGGTCGTCACGCTCGACCTCGACGGCGTGACCGCGACGGGCCTGCGGTTCGCGCTGACGCCGAACCCGGGCGTCCACATGATCGTCTCCGAGGTCGAGATCGGTGCCGTCGCCCCCGCGGCGTCGTCCGTGGCCGACCTGGCGGCGCTGCGCACGAACGGGGTCGACGTGCCGGGCCTGGCACCCGGGACGACGTCGTTCGACGTCACGGTCGACGGGTCGGCCTGGCCGACGGTCGTCGCGGTGCCCGTCGACGCGGCCGCGCGGGTGGAGGTGACGCAGCCGTCGGACGAGAACGGCGGCGTCGCCACCGTCCGGGTCACGTCGCCCGACGGCACGGTGACCACCGAGACGACCGTGCGCGTGGTGCGCCAGGCGGTCGTCCGGGGCGTGACGATCGGCGGGCTGGACGCCGACGGGGCAGCCGCCGTCCGGGGACGGCTCACCGCCGTCGTCGACGCCGACCCCGCCGACGCGCGGCTCACCTACCGGTGGGCGGTCGACGGCAGGCCCGTCCCCGGCGCGCACCGGGCGACGTTCACGCCGACCCGCAAGCACGTCGGCGGGGCGGTGACCGTGACGGTGACCGCCACGGCGCGTGGCTTCGCGACGTCGACGGAGGTCACGTCGGCGCCGGCGACGGTCGTCGCGGACGTCGACCCGGGCAAGCCGGGAGACCCCGGGAAGCCCGGCAAGCCGGGGAAGCCGGGGAAGCCGGGAGACCCCGGCAAGCCCGGCAAGCCGGGGAAGCCGGGGAAGCCGGGAAAGCACGGAGGGCCGATCGGGCACGCCGGACGGTGACCGCCACCGTCTGACCTGACCCACCACCGGTGCGACCCCGGGGAGACGCGCTCTCCCCGGGGTCGTGCTGTGCTGAGACGCCCTCGGTCGCAGCAGCCGAGCGGGGTGACGCCTCACTCGCTCCCACCACCACCGCCGCGCTGTGCGCGACACCTGCACCTCCGCCCCCTCGACGTGCCGGTCCGCCCCCCAGGCAGCAGGATCGACGCAGGCACGAGGAGGTGTTCTGCATGGGGGGCGTCGCTGCGGGTCGGTCCGGGCCGGGGCGGAGGGCGGTCGTCGCCGCAGCGCTGGTCGCGGTGCTCGCGCTCGGGGGGTGCGGCGTCACGCGCGGTGACGACGGCGCCGAGAACCAGCGGCTGCGCATGATGATCCCCAACGCGCCCGGCGGCGGCTACGACCAGACGGGTCGCGCGGCCACGCGCGTCATGGAGTCCGCGGGCCTGACCGGTCGGTTCGAGGTCAGCAACGTGACGGGCGCGAGCGGGACCGTTGCCATGCAGCGGCTCGTCAACGAGCGCGGCGCGGAGGACCTGCTCATGACGATGGGCCTGGGCGTCGTCGGCGCGACGTACACCAACGGCTCGGACGCGCGGGTCAGCGGGGCGACGCCCATCGCTCAGCTCGTCGAGGAGCAGGAGGGCCTGTTGGTCCCGGCCGACTCGCCGTTCGAGACGGTGGACGACCTGGTCACGGCGTGGTTGGCCGACCCGGGCAGTGTGCGCGTCGGCGGCGGGTCCAGCCCCGGCGGGCCGGACCACCTGTTCCCCATGCAGCTCGCGGACGCGGTCGGCGTCGACCCGACGGCCGTCAACTACATCTCCTACGACGGCGGCGGCCCGCTGACCACCGCGCTGCTCGGCAGCAAGATCGACGTCGGCACGTCCGGGCTCGCGGAGTTCGAGGGGCAGATCGCCGACGGGTCGCTGCGGGTGCTCGCCGTCTCCGGCGAGGAGCGGCTCGCGGGTGTCGACGCGCCCACGCTCGTCGAGTCGGGCATCGACCTGGTGTTCACCAACTGGCGCGGCGTGCTCGCGCCGCCGGGCATCCCCGACGAGGTCCGCGACGCGCACATCGCGCTGCTCGAGGAGATGCACGGGACCGAGGCGTGGCAAGAGGCGCTGGAGACCAACGGCTGGGTCGACGCGTTCGTGACGGGCGACGAGTTCGAGGAGTTCCTCGTGGAGCAGGACGAGCGGGTGTCCGGCACCCTCGACGAGCTGGGCCTGCTGTGAGCGCGGCGGGCGGCGTTGCGGGCGCGGCGGGCCGCACCCCGGCCGCCGGGCCCGGTGACGACGGGGTCGGTGCCCCGGCGCCGACCGTCGACCGCGCGCAGTACGGGCTCGCCGCGGTGCTCGCGGTCGTCGGCGTCGGGACGGTCGTCGACTCCGCGGGACTCGGACCGGGCTTCGCCGACCAGGTCGTGCGGCCGGCGGCCTTCGGGTACGTCATCGGCTCGGCGCTCGTCGTGCTCGCGGTCCTTTTCGCGGTCGCGACGGCCCGCGGCGACCGTGCCGAGGGCGAGGCCGGTGAGGACGTCGACCTCGACCAGGGCACCGACTGGCGCACGCTCGCCGGGCTCGCCGGCGTCCTCGTCGCCACCGTCGCGCTGCTGGAACTCCTGGGGTGGGCGATCGTCGGCGCGCTGCTGTTCGCGGGTGCCGCGACCGTGCTCGGCAACCGGCACTGGGTGCGCAACCTGCTGATCGGGGCGGTCATGTCGGTGGGGTCCTGGTACGGGTTCTACGTCGGGCTGGGCATCCCCATCCCCGCGGGCGTCCTGGACGGGGTCCTGTGATGGACGCGCTGCTCACGGGCCTGAGCCTGGCCGTCACGCCGGAGAACCTGCTGTACGCGGTGGTCGGCGTGCTGCTCGGCACCGCCGTCGGCGTGCTGCCCGGCATCGGCCCGGCCATGACGGTCGCGCTGCTGCTGCCGGTGACCTACAACGTCGAGCCCAGTGCGGCGCTCATCCTGTTCGCCGGCATCTACTACGGCGGCATGTACGGCGGGTCGACGACGTCGATCCTGCTGAACACGCCCGGGGAGTCGTCGTCGGTCATCACCGCGCTCGAGGGCAACAAGATGGCCAAGGGCGGGCGCGCGGCGCAGGCCCTGGCGACCGCCGCGATCGGGTCCTTCGTCGCCGGGACCATCGGCACGATCCTGCTGGTCGCGCTCGCACCGACGGTCGCCGAGTGGGTCGTCGTCCTGGGCGCGCCGTCGTACTTCGCGCTCATGGTGCTCGCGCTGATCGCCGTGACCACGGTGCTCGGGTCCTCGCGGCTGCGTGGCTTCATCGCGCTGGCGCTGGGGCTGACGATCGGGCTCGTCGGCACCGCGACCGGGCAGGCGCGCCTGACGTTCGGCAACCCCCTGCTCGCCGACGGCATCGACATCGTCGTCGTCGCCGTCGCGATCTTCGCCGTCGGGGAGGCGCTGTGGGTCGCCGCGCACCTGCGCCGTCGGCCGCTGGAGATCATCCCCGTGGGGCGGCCGTGGATGGACCGCGCCGACTGGGGGCGGTCGTGGAAGCCGTGGCTGCGGGGCACCGCGTTCGGCTTCCCGTTCGGCGCGCTGCCCGCCGGCGGTGCCGAGATGCCGACGTTCCTGTCGTACGTCACCGAGCGCAGGCTCGCGGGCAAGCACCGCGACGAGTTCGGCAAGGGCGCCATCGAGGGCGTCGCCGGGCCCGAGGCCGCCAACAACGCGTCCGCCGCCGGCACGCTCGTCCCGCTGCTGGCCATCGGCCTGCCGACGACCGCGACGGCCGCCGTCATCCTCGCCGCGATGCAGGGCTACGGCCTGCAGCCCGGACCGCAGCTGTTCGAGGCCGAGCCGGAGCTGGTGTGGACGCTGCTGGCCAGCCTGTTCGTCGCCAACACCCTGCTGCTGGTCATCAACCTGCCCCTCGCCCCGGTCTGGGCGCGGCTGCTGCGCATCCCGCGGCCGTACCTGTACGCGGGCATCCTGTTCTTCGCGGTGCTCGGCGCGTACAGCGTGAACTTCCAGTGGTTCGACGTCGCGCTGCTCTGCCTGTTCGGTGCCCTGGGGTTCGCGATGCGCCGCTTCGGGCTGCCGGTCCTGCCGCTCATCGTGGGCGTCATCCTCGGGCCGCGGCTCGAGGAGCAGTTGGGCCAGGCGCTCCAGCTGTCCCGCGGGGACGTCGCGGCGCTGTGGAGCGAGCCCGTCGCGGTGGTGGTGTACGTGGTGATCGCGGCGCTGCTGCTGGGGCCGCTCGTGCTGCGGCTGGTCCCCGGGCGGCAGGGGCCGGAGCGGCTGGCGGACGAGGTCGACGAGCTCGAGGAAGAGGTGAGGCGATGACCGTCGTCGTGGGCTGGACGCCCGACGCCCGGGGCCACGCGGCCCTCGTCCGTGGGGCGCGCGAGGCGCGAGTGCACGGCGAGGAGCTGCTGGTGGTGAACGCGACGACCGGCACCGCTGCCGTCGACGACCGGTACGCCGGCGCCGACGACGTCGCCGACGTCCGCACGCTGCTCGCCCTGCTGGACGTCGAGGCCGAGGTCCGCCAACCGGTCGTGCGCGACGTCCCCGACGCGCTGCTCGGCATCGCCGACGAGGTCGGCGCGACGATGCTCGTCATCGGCATCCGGCACCGGTCACCCGTCGGCAAGTTCCTGCTCGGGTCCACCGCGCAGCGGATCCTGCTGGACGCGCGGTGCCCGGTGCTGGCGGTGAAGGCGGCGGAGGAGCGCTGAGGCGGGGCGTCGCCGCCGGCGCCGGCGCCGTTCACCCCCGGCGCTGGGCGTCCTCCAGGTACCGCAGCACGGCGGTGACGCGGCGGTCCGCCTCGTCGTCGGGCGGCAGGTCGAGCTTCGCGAAGATGCTGCGGATGTGCTTGTGGACGGCGCCCTCGGTGATGAACAGGCGGGTCGCGATCGCGGTGTTGCCCAGGCCCTCGGCCATGACCTCGAGCACCTCGCGCTCCCGTGGGCTCAGGCGGTCCAGGCGCGGGTCGGACCGCGTCCGCGTGAGCAGCTGGGCGACCACGTCGGGGTCGATGGCCGTGCCGCCGTCGGCCACGCGGTGCAGCGCAGCCAGGAACTCCTCGACGCGCCCGACCCGCTCCTTGAGCAGGTAGCCCAGACGCGCACCGCCCTGCACCAGCAGGTCGGTGGCGAAGGCCTGCTCGACGTACGCCGACAGCACCAGCACCGCCAGGTCCGGGTGGCGCCGGCGCGCCTCGACGGCCGCGCGGATGCCCTCGTCGGTGTGGGTCGGGGGCATCCGCACGTCGACGATCGCGACGTCGGGCTCGTGGCGCTCGACGGCCGCCAGCAGCTCGTCGGCGTCGGCGGCCGTGGCCACCACGTCCAGTCCCTCGGCCCGCAGCAGCAGGGCCAGGCCCTCGCGCAGCAGGGCGTCGTCCTCGCCGATCACGATCCGCACGGCAGGGTCACCTCCAGGGTCGTCGGCCCGCCGGGCGGGCTGGTCAGCAGCATCGTGCCGTCGTGCGCCTCGGCGCGGCGCCGGATCCCGGCGAGGCCGGACCCGGCGGTCTCGTCCGCGCCGCCCGCGCCGTCGTCGGTGACGGCGACGCGCAGCCGGCCCGCGACCATCCCGACGTCCACCGTGACGGCGGTCGCGCGGGCGTGCCGGGCCGCGTTCGTCAGCGCCTCGGCGACCACGAAGTACGCGGTGGCCTCCACCGACGCGGCGCACCGCCCGGGCAGGTCGACGCGCAGCGCGCACGGCGCGAGGCTGGACGACGCGAGCCCGGTCAGCGCGTCGGCCAGGCTCCGGTCGGTGAGGACCGGCGGCAGGATGTGGCGCGCGACGGACCGCAGCTCGGCCAGCGCCTCCTCCGCGGCGCTGTGCGCGCGCTCCAGCAGCTCCTCCGCGCGGGCGGGGTCCCGGGCGACCGCCCGGCGCGCGGCCCCCAGCAGCACGGTCACCGCGACCAGGCGGTTCTGTGTGCCGTCGTGCAGGGACCGCTCGATGCGCCGCAGCTCGGCCACGTGGGCGTCGAGCGCGCCGGCGCGGGTGGCGGTGAGCTGCGCGACGCGCAGCGCCAGGTCGGCGCCCGGCGGGGGCGCCAGCAGCGCACGTCCCGGCCACGACTGCAGCCGGGACAGCGGCGGCAGCACGACGACGGCGAGCACGAGCCACCCGACACCGAGCAGGAAGGCCAGGAACGCGGTGGGCCACGACGTGACCGGCACGTACATCAGGTCGGTCGACGCGACCTGCTCGGGGAAGGCGCGCCACCACAGCGGCACGGTCACGTCCCGGACGGCCGAGAACGGCAGCGTCATCGCCACCAGGCCCAGCAGGACGCCGACGGTCCCGTGCAGCAGCGTCCACGCCAGCTCGCGGTGCACATCCGGGTCCGTGAGCTGCGCGCGCAGGCCGTCGGGCAGCGGACCCGGGCTGACGACGGGCGCGCCTGTGTGCGACAGGCGTGTGCGCTCGCGGTCCGCGACCGCGCGGACCGCGCGCAGCACCCCGGGCGCGAGCAGGAACCCCACGCCGACCACGCACAGCAGGGCGGTCAGCACGAGCGCCAGCAGCGACATCAGTGCGAGCAGCCCCGTGCCCAGGCCGCCGACCACGTGCTCGAGCGCGTCGAGGGTGCGCGCGGCCCGGCCGCGCGCACGCGGCGGCACGGGCGCGGCGTCGCGGGCGGGGCCGCGGTTGTGCGTCGGGTGGGGCGGGGCGGTGCGGGCACCGGGGTCGGCCGTCATGGCACCTCCTCGACCGCGACCCTAGGGCACCCCCGGTGCGGTGCGGGGCCGGGCGGGCAGGGAGTACAGCCTGCTGCACCTCGGTTGGGTGGCGGGCTGGATCGTGGCAGCAGGGGGCCGGTCCGTAGCGTCGTCAGCATCATCCCGACACACCCCAGGAGCCCCGCGATGACCGGTCCCGACGCCTTCACCGACACCGCCTTCACCGACACCCTCCTCACCGCCGCCGACACCGTCCCCGCCGACCGCGCCCCAGCAGCGGCCGACCCGGCCGGCGCCCCCGGGCGTCCGTTGCGCGTCGCGCTGTGGACTCTGCTGCTGGTCGCCGTGGTCGGCAACCTGGTCACCTCGACGGCCGGCTGGATCGCCGTGAGCATCTCGCTCGGCGTGCTCGTGCTCGTGCTGGTCGGTGCGCTCGTGGTCGAGCACCGCCGGATGGGGCCGTGAGCCGGCCCTCCGGCTCGCGGGAGGCGGCCCCGCCTCGCGCGGCAGGCGCATCTGCCGAGCGACGCGGGCGCGGCACACGCGAGGATGTCCCCCATGACGACGCCGTCCCTCGGGGTGCTCCTGCCGCGTGACCTGCCCGCCGACCGTGTGCTCGAGCACGCCCGCCGCGCCGAGGCCCTGGGCTTCGACGAGCTGTGGGTGGTCGAGGACCTCGGCTTCCGCGGCGGCGCCGCGCAGGCGGCAGCCGTCTTGGCCGCGACCGAGCGGATCCACGTCGGCATCGGCATCGTGCCCGCCGCGTCGCGGGACGTCGCGTTCGCCGCGATGGACGCCGCGACGCTGGCGCGGCTGTTCCCGGGTCGCGTCACCTTCGGGATCGGGCACGGCATGCCGGACTGGATGCGGTCGGTCGGCCGGTGGCCGGCGCGGCCCCTGACGTACCTCGAGGAGTACACCGTCGCGCTGCGGGCGCTGCTGCGCGGCGAGACGGTGACGACGGCCCCGGGCGCGGCGGTGGTGCTCGACGGCGTCGCGCTCGACCCGTCGTCGGTGCCCGACGTCGTGCCGGACGTGCTGCTGGGCGTGCGGGGTCCGCGCTCGCTCGCGGCGGCGGGGCGCGTCGCCCAGGGCGTGGTGCTCGCCGAGCCGTGCGCCCCTGCCTACGTGCGGGCGGCCGTCGCGCAGGTCGCCGCCCCCACGCCGCCGCGCGTGGTCGCCTACGACGTCGCCGCCGTCGACGACGACGAGGCGCGCGCCCTCGCGCTCGCACGCACCGGCCTCACGTGGATCGGTGAGCCCGACTGGGTGCCGCACGTCGCGCCGCTGCCGTTCGCGGCCGACCTGGCGGCCCTGCGTGCCCGCTGCGCGTCGCCCGAGGAGTTCGCGGCCGCCCTGCCCGACGCCTGGGTGCGCGAGCTCGCGCTGGCCGGCACGCCGGCAGACGTCCGCGAGCGCATCGCCGCGCGCGGTGCGGCGGGTGCCACGACGTGCGTGCTGTTCCCCACCGGTCCGGACCCGGTGGCCGCGCTGGAGTCGCTGGCGCGCGTGCGCTGACCGCGAACGCGGCACGTCACCCGGCCGGTCGCGCACCCCACGTCGGCCCGGCCTGTTGACTGGGCGCATGCGACGCGTGCTGGTGCTCGGCGGGACGGGGTGGCTCGGGGCCGCCCTGGTGCGGGCGGCGCTCGCGGACGGGGCGGAGGTCGTCTGCCTCGCGCGCGGCACCTCGGGGGACGTGCCGGACGGCGCCCGCCTGGTCCGGGCCGACCGGCGCGAGCCCGGCGCGTACGACGCGCTGACCGGCGCCTGGGACGAGGTCGTCGAGATCGCGTACGAGCCGGACCTCGTCACGTCGGCGCTGGACGCCCTCGCCGACCGCGCGGCGCACTGGACGCTGGTCTCGTCGGTGTCCGTGTACGCGCGGGACGACGAGCCGGGCGCGGACGAGACAGCCACCGTCGTCGAGCCCGAGGACCTGACCCGGTACCCGGACGCCAAGGTGGCCGCGGAGCGGGCGACCGCCGCGCGGCTCGGTGACCGTCTGCTCCTCGCGCGGCCCGGGCTGATCGTGGGACCCGGGGACCCGTCCGACCGGTTCGGCTACTGGCCGGCGCGCCTGCACCGTGGCGGGCGGGTGCTCGCCCCGACGCCGGAGGGGCGCTTCATGCAGGTGATCGACGTGGACGACCTCGCCGCGTGGCTCGTCGCCGCGGGGCGCGCGGGCCTCACCGGGCCGGTGAACGCCGTCGGCACGGCCGTCCCGCTGGCTGACCTGCTCGCCGAGGTCGCCGCCGTCTCTGGGCCGGACGCCGAGCTCGTGCCCGTCGACGACGCGACCCTGCTGGCGCACGACGTGGCGTACTGGGCCGGTCCGCGGTCGTTGCCGCTGTGGCTGCCCCCGGAGGCGATCGGCTTCGCACGCCGCGACGGGTCGGCGTACCGCGCGGCCGGCGGCACGGAGCGCCCGCTGCGCGACACGATCGCCCGCGTCCTGGCCGACGAGGTGCGACGTGGCGTGGACCGGCCGCGTCGCGCCGGCCTCACGCCGGACGAGGAGCGCGAGGTGCTGGCCGCGGCGTCCCGCTGACCGGCTGGACGGCGGCGGCCGGGACGGGGACGGGCTCGACCGTCCGGGCGTCGGCTCCGGGCTCTCACCCGGTGATCCCGGCGACGTGCGTCAAGATGCTGCCTGACCCATCCCACCCCCTGGATCAGGAGTGCCGTGAGCAGCGAGGACCCGTCGACGACGCCGCACGGAACCGGGGCGGTCCCGCCGCCCCCGCCGCCGGGACCGCCGCCGTTGGAGCCCTTCGCGGCGCCCGACGTCCCGCCCGCACCGCCCGGGACCGTCCCCCACGGCGGACCGGTGTCCCCGTACGGCGGGTCGGCCGCGAGCCCGTACGGCGGGCCCGCTGCGAACCCGTACCAGGTCGGCGGGGCGCCGTACGGCACGCCCGGGCCGCCCGCTGCGACGTACGGTCCCGGTGCCCCGTCCGACTCGCCGCACGACCCGGCCGGGTCGTCCCCCTGGCGGCCGCCCGGCACCACCCCGCCGAGCACCGACCCGACCGGCGCCCACCCGCTGGGCCCCGACCCCGCCGCCAACCCGCCGGGCGCGCCCTGGGGCCCGGTCGCGCCCCCGACGCGCAACGGCCTCGCCGTCGCCGCCCTCGTCCTGGCGATCATCGCGTTCGTCATGGCCTGGGTGCCGGTCGCCAACGTCGTGGCGGTGCTGCTGGGTCTGGTCGCGCTGGTGCTGGGCATCGTGTCGATCGCCCGGGGGCGGGGCGCGGGCCGGAAGGTCGGTGCGGGCGTCGCCGGTGTCGTCGTCGGGACGCTGGCGACCGTGGTCGGCTTCACCACGCTGGTCGTGTACGAGCTCGTCTCGACCACGGAGGTCGTCGCGGAGCAGGTGGAGGAGCACGTGGAGCCGGAGCGTCCCGGTGCGGTCCCCGACGAGGACCTGCCGGGTGGCGCGCAGCCCGACGAGCAGGGTGGCGAGCGGGCGGACGAGCAGGGCGCGGGCGACGACGCGCAGGCCGGCACCGGCCCGGCCGCGGCACCGCTGCAGGTGGCCGACATCGCGTTCGGGCCGGACCCGCTCGATGAGGGGTCCTGGTGGTTCGTCGTCACCGTCGACAACCCCAACCCGGACCACCGGTACGACTCCGCGGAGATGTCGGTCGAGGCGATCGCCGCCGACGGCACCCTCATCGCGGCTCGCCCCCAGTACCTGACGGCGCTGCCCGGTCGCACCGCGATCACGGGGACCTTCCGTGAGCTCGGCGGCATGACGCCCGACCGCGTCGAGGTGCGGCTGCCCGCCGTGCAGCGCGGGGTCGTCCACGCGCCCGGCGGCGGTGCGCTCACCACGAGCACACCGGTCGCGGAGGAGTCGTCGTGGGGGACGACGATCACCGGGACGGTGACGAGCAGCCTGGCCGAGGACGTGGAGATGGCCCTGGTCGTGGTCGTGGCGACCGACCCGGCGGGGACGGTGGTGGGCGCGGAGCGCGGCTACGTCGAGCTCGTGCCCGCAGGTGGCGAGGGCCCGTTCGAGATCGACTTCTACGACGAGCTGCCCGCCGGGACGCAGTTCACCGCCTACGCGACCCCCTGACGAGCGCAGGGGCCGGGTCGGCCGCGCGCCGACCCGGCCCCCGGAGGCTCGTCATGCCGGGACGGGTTCCCAGGTCACCGCGGTCACCTGGTCGAGGATCCGGTCCAGCACGGCCCCCCGGTCGAAGCGCAGCGCGTACTCCCGCGCCCGCTCGGCGGACGCGGCGCGCTCCGCGCGGTCCATCGCCAGGACGTCGTCGTGCCTGTCGACGACGCGGCGCTGCTCGCCCACGACGTCCGGCACTGGGCAGGGCCCCGGTCGTTGCCGCTGTGGTTGCCGCCCGAGGCGTCCGCGCTCGTGCGGCGCGACGGGTCGGCGTACCGCGCGGCCGGCGGGCACGAGCGGACGCTGGCCGAGACCGTCGGCCGCGCGCTGGCCGACGAGGTCGCGCGCGGCGCCGACCGGCCGCGGCGCTCCGGTCTGACGCCCGCCGAGGAGCGTACGGTGCTCGCCGCCCTGACCGGCTGACGGAAGGTGGCCGCGCCCCCTCCCTCGGCTCAGCCGCCGAGCGCCTCCTGCGTCGTGATCTCGTCGGGCCCGGGCGCCGTGACGGGCGCCGCAGCACCCCAGTTCGACGTGGTCATCCGCCCCTCGATCCCGAGGATCTCGTACGACACCTCCCGGACGAGGCCGTCAGCGGTGATCAGGTAGGTGTACGCGAGCGTCTCGGGAATCTCCTGGCCGGGCGGCAGGCTGCTCTCCAGGTCGGCCATCCGCTCGGGCATCTTCCGCGGGTCGACGAGCACCTCGTACGTCCGCACCTGCACGCCGTCGACGTCCGTCGGCTCGCCGACGGCGGTCACGCTGACGATCGCCGCCTCGTGCTCCTTCAGACCCATCGACGGGTCGGCCTGGTTCACCGAGTCCGCGAACGCCGCGGCGAACGGGTCCGACGCGTCCGAAGGGTCGACGGCGAGGAACTTGCCGCCGGTCAGCTCACCGAGGCTGACGTACCCCGTGCCGTCGACGGCGCGCATCCGCATCTCCATGCCGACCATCGCCATCGTCATGTCGTACGAGGGGACCTCACCCAGATGCATCGAGCCACTCACCTCACCGAGCGAGCCGTCCGTGCCCAGGACGACCGTGAAGTCGTAGCTGCCCACAGCGGTGAACGCGTCGGTGATCGTGCGGACGAAGTCGTCCTTCGTGAGCGTCCCGCCGACGGCCTCCTCTGGGGTCGGGGTCGCCGCGGCCGTCGCGGACGGGCTCGCTGCGACGTCCGCGGGCGCGGAGCTGCACGCGGGCAGGGCGCACAGCAGTGCGACGAGGGACGGGACGACGACGGCACGATGACGCGACAGCACGGCAGACCTCCGGGACAGGTGGTCGCGGGATCGAACCGGCCGGCTCGTCGCTCACACAGGACCGCAGGAAGCCTGACATATCCGGCATGCGACACGCCCGGGTCTTCCGGCGACGTGCGTACGTCCGTCCGGGCGCGGCCCCTCAGGCCGGGACCGGCGCCCAGCTCACCGCGGTGACCCGATCGAGGATCCGGTCGAGCACCACCCCGCGGTCGAACCGCAGCGCGTACTCCCGCGCCCGCTCGGCGCAGGCGGCCCGCTCCGCGCGGTCCATCGCCAGCACGTCGTCGATCGCGGCGGCGATGGCGTCGGGGTCGTCCACCGGGACGATGATCGCGGTGTCGCCCACGGCCTCGCCGATCCCGCCGGTCACGGTCGTGATCACCGGGCCACCGCCGGACAGCATCTTCTCGACCAGCGCGATCCCGAACGTCTCGACGAACTCCGGGCGCGGCTTGGACGGCAGCACGAACGCCGTGCAGCCGGCCATGAGGTGGCCCTTCTCGTCGTCGGGGACGTCGTCGAGGAAGGTGATGAGGTCGGCCACCGGGGTGCGCGCGGCGTGGGCCCGCAGCTCGGCCGCCTGGGGGCCGTTGCCCGCGATGACCAGCCGCCGACCCGCGGCCGGTGCTCCCGAGCGCACGTAGCCGTCGATGAGGTCGTCGACGCCCTTGGCGTGCGCGAGGCGGGACAGGAACAGCACGTACCCGTCGCGCGTGAGCCCGCGCGCGGCGAGCGCCCGGTCGGTCTCGTCCTCGTCGCGCGCCAGGTAGGTGCCGACGTCGATCGCCGGGTAGGAGACGTTGACGCGCTCACGGCACTCGTCGGCGAACCGGGTGCCGTGCCGGGCGTCGATGGCGGCGGCCTCGGTGATCACCAGGTCCCGGGTGTACTGCGAGACGGCGAGCACCACGTCGTGCGACAGGTACTGCGCGAGCACGTGCGCCGCGGCGCCGAACCGGTCCTGCTCGACGCACGCGCGGACCACGTTGGTGACGTCGGACCCGACGGCCTCCGCGACGGTGACCACGTTCACGGGCAGGCCCGTGCGGCGTGCGACCGAGACGGCGTCGGCCACGGCCGTGGCGTGCGGCGACAGGTACAGCGACATGGCGACCGTGGGGACGCCGTCGGTGAACAGCTCGACCAGCCGGCCGGTCAGCCCGGCGAGGTAGCGGCCGTCGGGGACCTTGTAGTCGCCCACGGGCTCGGGACGTTCCACGACGATCCCGGGGGAGTACGGCGTCACGCCGTCCAGCGGCTTGAGCGGCAGGCCCGCCTCCTGCAGCCGCTCGACGGACCACGTGACGATGCGGACCTCGTCGAAACCCCGCTGCAGCGCGGCCTCGGCGAGGTTGCGCGCCTCACCCGAGTGACCGCAGATCACCGGGTCGGCGCGCACCACGATCACGAGGCGGCGGTCGGGGCGGGCGGCAGTGGTGTCCACGGCGTCGTCCTCTCAGGTGGCTGGCTCGCCCTCTCGGGGGGGAGAGAGGGGGGTGGGTGGGGGTGGACAGCCCTCGCGCGGGGGCGGGAGGCCGGCCCAGCCCCGTCAGGGAAGGGTGAGGCGGGGGAGCGGGACGTCGACGTGCGGCGCCCGCGCGCTGGGTGGTCGGTGCTGCGTGCCCCAGCCCGACGGTTCCGGGCCGAGGCCGATGAGCAGGCGGCCGCCGGAGTGCAGCTCGCCGCCCGTCAGGAACGGACGGTCCAGCGGGACCCCGTCCAGGTGGACCGACTGCACGTGCTGCACGGGGCCGCCGGGCTCCGGCTCGACGAACCCCGTCGTCTCGACGGTCAGCGGGCGTCCGCCGACGTCGAGCCGTGCCTCGCGCCACGCGGGCGCGTTGAGCAGGAACAGGTTCTGCCCCGCGACGGGGAACAGCCCCAGCGACGCCCAGACGTACCAGGACGACAGCCCGCCGGAGTCGTCGTTGCCCGGCAGCCCGCCGCGGCCGGCGCCGAACTGCTGCTGCACGACGTCGTGCACCACCTGGGCGGTGCGGTCCGGGCGCCCGGCGTACATGTACGACCACGGCGCCTCCATGTCGGGCTCGTTGTTGAGGCCCTCGAAGCGGTGCAGCCCGTACCCGGCGGCCATCTCCTCGACGTCCGGGTGCAGCCCCGGCTGCTTCACCGGGTCGGCGCCGAACCCGAAGAACCGGTCGAGCATCGTCGTGAAGGCGTCGTCGCCGCCCGCCAGCGCGATGCGGGACGCCATGTCGTGCATCAGCCGGAACGAGTAGTTCCAGCGGCCGCCCTCGTAGTAGGTCGAGTCGACCAGCAGGCCCGTCTCCGGGTCGAAGGCGTTGGCCCAGCGCGCGGCGAGCGGCCCGAACTGGTCGACCAGCGTCAGGTCGCCGACGCGCCCCGCGACGATCGCCGTGCACCAGTACCCGAACGCGATGTCGAGCGTGTGGCTGATCGGGTGCGTGCGGCCGTGCAGCAGGAACTCCTCGCCGTACGTGCGGCGCAGGTCGTCGTGCATGTGCACCAGCGCCCAGTCCCAGTCGACGCCCGGCAGGCCCAGCGCGCACAGGTCGGCCAGGAACGTGTGCGCCAGGGCGGACCCCTGCCGGCTGAACCGGTCGGCGCCGCGCGCCATGCGGTAGCCGATGGGCAGGTTGCCCTCCTCCTCGGCGATCTGCAGCAGCGCGTTCGCGAGCTCGACGGCCCGGTCCGGCGCCAGCGCCGTCAGCAGCGGCAGCTGGGTGCGGTAGATGTCCCACATGGTCGACAGGTCGAACGCGAACGGCCCGGGCGTGGGCCAGAACGGCGACTCGTCGGGTGCCAGGCACGGCTTGATCAGCGAGTGGTACAGCGCGGTGCCGAAGACGGTGGCCTTGTCCGTCGACGGGGTGTCGACCTGCACCTTGCCCAGGTGCTCGCGCCACGCGCCCTCCGTGGTGGCCCGCCGCCGCTCGAACGACAGCCGCGGGTCCGGGCCGCACTCCCGCTCCAGGGTGGTCGCGGCCTGCTCGACGCCCCGCAGCGAGAACCCGAACCGCAGCTCGACCACCTGCCCGGGCTCCGTGGGCCCGGCCCACATGAGGCCGAACGGGCGCAGCGTCGTGGGGCGGATCCGGTCGAAGTCCAGGCGCGTGCCGCCGGGCATGAGGCGCCGGTCGTACCAGAGCAGCTGCCGCCAGTGCTGCGCGTCGCACTCGACCCGCACGGCCAGCGGCGCCCCCTCGACGACGATCTCGCCCTCCGCGCACCCGGGGCCTACCGACGCCAGGTGCGCGCGCAGCGGGATGGTCCGGCCGTACGGGATGTCCAGCCCGCCGAGGGAGAAGTCGATGACGAGCCGCGCGTCGTGGTGCGCGGGGAACGTGTACCGGTGCACCGCCGACTTGGGGCCGACCGTGATCTCCGCGCGGATCCCCGATTCGAGCGTCGCGGCGTAGTACCCGGGGCGCGCGACCTCGTCGACGATCTCCCACGCGCGGCCCAGGTCGTCCAGCGGGCCGAGCATCGGGGTGACGCGGAAGTAGTTGTAGTACTTGCGGATCGCACCCGTGCCGGACTGCTGGAAGTGCGTGAACCCGCTGGCCACCAGCCGGTCGTGCAGCACCGGCGGCTGCCCCTCGGTCGACAGGTCGTAGCGGCCGTAGCCCGTGGGGTATGCCCCGGAGTACGCGCAGGCCGACACCATGCCCAGCGGGTACGTCGCGCCGGGGTGCGTGTTGCCGACCTGCGGCTTGGGCCACCACCACGTCGCGGCCAGGCCCGTGGGCGCGGGCAGGTCGGTGGCATCGGTGCCGATGAACGGGTCGACGTGGTCGAACATCCCGGCCTCCTGCCTCACCTGCGTGCGTCGTGCGCCGGTGGGCGCGGCCTGGCGGACGGCCTCGTGAGCCGGGTGGACTCAGCGTGACGCGGTGCGCTCGCCGTGTCCACGGGTGCGGTGCGGTGACGGTACGAGCCGCGTGTGTCGGGCATGTTGCGCGCAGGTCACGCTTCGGCCGGGCGGGCGCGGAGCGACCGGCCGGACCGCCGGGTGGTGACCGACCAGGGTGCGGACGGGGGCACGCGTGGGGCCCGCCTCGGCGGGTTGGCGACCGGGGTGCGGAGCCCGTCAGGACGGCTGGTCGAGAAGTGCGCGGATCGTCGACGCGTGGGCGTCGAGCTCGGCGGCGACGTCGTCGTCGAGGTCCGCGAGAGCGGGCAGGTGCGCCCGTGGCAGCACCAGGACGTGGCCGGGGGTCACCGGGTCGATGTCCATGAGGGCGATCACCGTCGCGGACTCGTGCACGAACGAGGCGTCGCCACTCTCGACGATGTGGCAGAAGACGCAGCCCTCTGTCGTCATGCGCCGAGCGTGGCAGTACGGCCCCGCACGCGCCAGGACAATCGGTGAGCGTGGTCAGGCCAGCGGGCCGAGCGCGGCACGGGGCGTCGTGTCGAGCACGAGGTCCGCCAGCGCCGGCAGCAGGCGCTTCTCCTCGTACCGGAAGTGCGTCTCCATGACGGCCTCGATGCCGTCGAGGTGCCGGTGCAGCGCGACCGTGTCGTGGCTGCCCGCGGCGTGGCCCACCTCGACCGCGCGCTGCAGCTCACCCAGCAGGTGCGACAGCACCGCGTGGTCCCGCACCAGGTGGTCGAGGACGTCCCGCAGCCCGGGTGCCGCGTCGAGCAGGGCAGGGAAGACGACGCCGTCCTCACCTCGGTGGTGCCCGTCGAGGGCGGCGCAGAAGCCGGTGCAGAACAGCAGGAGGTCGCGCGACGGCACCGCGGCGCCGGTGCCGTCGTCCACCGCCTCGCGCGCGACCTGCAGGGCGTCACGGAGGCGGGCGTGGACGGCACGCAGCTCACGGTCCCAGGCGACGAGCCGGGACGGGTCGAGGGGCGGCATCGACCCGGACGCTAGCCGGGTCGGTGCGCGTGCGTCGAGAGCCAGCGGCCGACCGGCACGACCACGCCCAGCTCGACCAGCGCCCGCCACCCGATCTCCTGGGGTGAGCCGTCCTCGTGGCCGACCCACCCCGCGGCCATCGCCAGACCGGTGCCGCGCGCGCGGGCCGCGGTCGCGTCCGACACCCCGCCGTACGCGTCCAGCGCGGCCGTCACCCCGGCAGCCGGCAGCGCCAGCCACAGGAACCCGAGGTCCGTGGCCGGGTCACCGCCCGACACGTCGGCCCAGTCGAGGACCCCGCCGAACCGCCCGTCGACGCTGAGCAGGTTGAACGGGTGCAGGTCCGCGTGGATCCAGGACGTCGGCAGGTCCACCGGGGCGGCCAGCGCGTCGGCCCACAGGCGCTCGGCGCGCTCGCGGTCGAGGCGCAGCCCGCGGGCGCGGGCCGTCTGCTCGACGCGCGCCAGTGCTCGCACGACGCCGTCGGTGCGGTCGGCGAGCGGGATCGACTGCTCGTCGTTGGACGGCGCGTCGGGCGGCGCGGGGACGTGCACCTGCGCGAGCGCGCGCCCCAGGTCGGGCCCCGCGTCGGCGGTGAGCGGCACCTCCGCCGCGGTCACCCCCGGCAGCCACGCGACCACGGCCCACGGCCACGGGTAGGCCGCGCCGGGCGTCCCGGCCCGCACGACGCGCTGCGTCGGGAACGTCCACCCGGCCGACAGCCGCGCCACCCACCGCAGCTCCGACTCCATCGACCCCACCGAGGCGGCGTGCCGCGGCAGCCGGACCGCGAGGTCGTCACCCAGCCGGTACATCGCCATGTCCCAGCCCGCGTACCGGCGGCCCAGCGGCAGGTCCGCCAGGTCGGGGTGCTGCTCGGCCAGCAGGGCGCGGACGACGGCGGGCGTCAGGGGGACCTCGTCGGGCGGAGCGGTCACGGCCGTGGCGTGTCAGCGACCCAGCCGCGCCAGCACACGCGCCTGACGGTCCGCGTCGGCGGACGGCTCGACACCCGCGCGGCACACGCCGTCGGAGTACAGCGCCTCACCGAGCGCGTCGGCCCGCTCCTCCACGAAGGTCAGCTCGTCGTCGTTCAGCCGCTCGTCGAGCCCGGCCGCGGTCGCCACGTCCCAGCGGTGCACGACGAGGTCGAGCGCGTGGAACCCCTGCAGGGTCGCGCCGACGGTCGTCCGGCCGGCCCACCCGTCGTACTCGCGCCCCACGACGGCCGGGTCGGCGAGCGCGTCCTGCAGCGCCGCGGCGTGCGCGGGCCACCCGCGGGCCGGGTCGGCGTCGAGGTCGACGTCCGGCAGGTCGACACCGTGCCCGGCGAGGAAGTCCCGCTGCGACCCGACGACGTGGCGCAGCACGTCGCGCGCGGTCCAGCCCTCGCACGGCGACGGCGCGTCCCAGGCGTCGGCGGGGAGCCGGTCGACCACGCCGGTGAACGGCTGGACCAGCGTGAGAAAGGTGGGCGAGGTCGTCTCCATGGGGACGAACGTAGGCCGACCCACCGACACCGGGTCGAATCGGGCGGTCACCGCGCGGGCTCGCGGGGCTTTTCGTAGCGTGGACGACCCACCGAGCACCGATGGAGGGGGAGACGATGCGAGGAACGCTCCGGACGACCGTCGTCGCCGTCGCCGCGGCCGCGGCACTGACCGCGTGCAGCGCGGCCGGCGAGGACGAGGACGCCCCGGTCAGCAACCAGACGGACGCCACGACGCCGGCGAGCACGCAGGACGACGACGAGGTCGAGGTGACCGTGTTCGACGCCGGCAACGCCCAGGTCGGCACGGTGTGGCTCGAGGAGGAGGACGGCGGTGTGGAGATCGAGGTCGCGGTGAGCGGCCTGGAGCCCGGGTTCCACGGGTTCCACCTGCACACGGTCGGGGAGTGCGAGGTCGACAGCCCGGACCCGAACGACCCGGCGAAGACGGGCGACTTCCTGTCCGCGGGTGGTCACCTGGGCGCCGACGCGGGTGACCACGGCGAGCACGCCGGTGACCTGCCGTCGCTGCTCGTCGACTCCACCGGCGCCGCGCGCCTGACGGTCCGCACCGACGCGGTGACCATGGCCGACCTGCAGGACGAGGACGGCACGGCCGTCATGATCCACGCCGGCCGCGACAACACCGCGCACGTCCCCGAGCGGTACGCGCCCGAGGGGCCGGACGAGGACACGCTCACGACGGGGGACGCGGGCGACCGGATCGCGTGCGGCGTGATCAGCGGAGGCTGACCGACGCACACCGGCAGCGCCGACGACCGTCCGCCGCCCGGCCGCCGCCGGACCGTGAGGGTGCCGACGTGCCCGGCGTTGCCGTGGGCACGTCGGCACCCCGTCGCCGGTCACCCGTTCGGGGCACGCGTGGGGCGCAGCGGGGCCCGGATGTCGGCCTCGGGACGTGGGTCCCGCGGGCGCGCGTTCCCGCAGGCAGACGATCGGGCGGCCGGCAGCCCCGGCACCTGCCGTCAAGCGACAAGGACGTCCCCGTGCCCTACCCCCACCTCCTCGCACCCGTGACCCTCGGTTCGCTGCGGCTGCCCAACCACGTCGTGATGCTCCCCATGGGCACCGAGATGGGCACGCACGAGGGTCTGTTCACGGAGCGCGAGATCGCGTACTACACGGCCCGCGCCGCCGGTGGCGTCGGCCTGGTCATGACCGGCATCGCCGCCGTGTCGCAGGACTACGAGCAGATCAACCCCGGTCTGTGCCGCGTCGACACCGACGACTCCGTACCCGGGCTGACCGCGCTCGCGGAGTCGATCCACGGCGTCGGCGGGCGCGTCTCGCTGCAGCTCACCGCCGGCCTGGGTCGCAACATCAACAACGTCGACCCGGAGCGCGCGCCCATCTCCGCGTCGGACAACCCGCACTACGCGAACCCTGACGTGCTGTGCCGCCCGCTGGAGGTCGACGAGATCGCGACGATCGTGCGCCGGTTCGGCGAGGCCGCCGCGCGCGCCGCCGATGCCGGCATCGACGCGATCGACATCCACGGGCACACCGGGTACCTCATCGACCAGTTCCTCACGCCCGCGTGGAACCGCCGCACCGACTCCTACGGCGGCTCGGTCGAGAACCGCTGCCGGTTCGCGGTCGAGATCATCCAGGCGGTCAAGGCCGCCGCGCCGGGCCTGCCGGTGAGCTTCCGGCTGTCGGTGGACCACCGGTTCCCCGGCGGTCGCACGCCCGCCGAGTCGCAGCAGGTCGCCGTGATCCTGGCGGCCGCGGGCCTCGACTTCATCCTCGCCGACGACGGCTCGTACGAGGCGATGGACTACGTCTTCCCGCCGTACTACCTGGGCGACGGCTGCATGGTCCCGGCCGCGAAGGCGCTCAAGGAGGTCGTCGACATCCCCGTCGTGGCCTGCGGCAACCTCGACCCCGACACCGCCGAGAAGGTGCTCGCCGCGGGCGACGCCGACGTCGCCGGAGTGGGCCGCGGCCTGATCGCCGACCCGGAGTGGTGCGCGAAGCTCGCCGAGGGACGCCGCGAGGACATCCGTCCGTGCATCCGCTGCAACGCCATGTGCGTCGGCAACGCGTTCTTCGCGCTGCCCCTGGGCTGCGCCGTGAACGCCCAGGTCGGGTTCGAGCGCGAGCGCGTCCTGACGCCCGTCGGGACGCCCCGGCACGTGGTCGTCGTCGGGGGCGGGCCCGCCGGGCTGGAGGCCGCCCGGGTCGCCGGCGAGCGCGGCCACCGCGTCGACCTGTACGAGCGGGACACCCGCCTCGGCGGGGTGCTGCGGCCCGCGGCGACTCCCGACTTCAAGAAGGAGCTGCACGCGATGATCGGCTGGTGGGAGCGGCAGATCGCCCGCCTGCCCGTCACCGTGCACCTCGGTCACGAGATCACGGCGGACTCCCCGGAGCTCGCCGACGCCGACGAGATCATCCTGGCGACGGGCTCGCGCCCGCTCGTCCCGGCGTCCATCCCCGGCATCGACGGCCCGACCGTCGTCGGCGTGATCGACGCCCACGAGGGGGCGCCGCTGGGGCAGCGCGTCGTCGTCGCGGGCGGCGGCCTGTCGGGTGCGGACCTCGCGCTCGAGCTCGCCCAGGGCGGGCGCGACGTGACGGTCGTCGAGGCGACGGACGAGATCGCGCGCGACCTCATCCTCATCAACCGCATGACGCTGCTGCGCGACCTGGCCACCGCCGGCGTCCGGCTGCTCACGGGCCACACGGTCGTCGCGGTCGACGCGGAGGGGGTGCAGCTGCGCACCGCCGACAGTGAGGACGTCCGGGTGGCCGCCGACACGGTCGTCACCGCGTTCGGCGTGCTGCCGGAGACGACGCTGGCCGACCAGCTCACCGCCGCCGGGCGCACCGTGCGGACCGTCGGTGACTGCGTGACGCCCGCCAAGGTCGGCGAGGCGATCAACGCCGGCTACCTCGCCGGCGCGGAGGTCTGACCCGTCCGGTCCCGACGCGAGCCGCCCGTCGTCCGCCCGTGAGGGGTGGGCGGCGGGCGGCTCCGTCGTCACCGGTGGCGGGCCGTGGGTGCCCGGGTCAGGGTGGTGCCATGAGCGAGGACACCGTCCACCCCGCGTCCCAGCGCCCCGAGACGCAGGACCCGGAGAACCAGCCGCTGCCCGGCGCCACCGGCCCGGACACCCAGCCGGAGATCGGCGACACGCAGGACACCGGCACGCGCCGGCTGTACCCGTCCGACCCGACGGGCGGCGACCCGACCCCCTGACGCCGCCGGGCACGAGCGCCGCTCAGACGGTGACGACCTCGCAGGTCACGCCCGGAGCGGCGGCGATGCGGCGGGCGCCCGTGAGCAGCGGTGCGTCCAGGTGGGTGGCGAGCGCGACGTAGGCCGCGTCGTACGTGGAGAGGTTGTGCGCCAGCCCTCACACGTCGGGCTGCAGCGCAGCGAGCGGCACAGGTCGACGGGCAGCTCGGACCAGGAATGCATGCGCCCCGGCGGGCGCCATCGCCGTGGGCCACCGAGGCGTGTCGGCCACCGGGATGAACCTGTGGACGACGAGGTCTGCGAGGGGCCATGAACCGGTACTGTCCGTGTCCGGGTTGGGTGGTTTTGGTCGGGAGGTGCGGTGGTCGATCCGGTGGCCCGTGCGCAGGGCAGGGTCGACGAGCTGCGCTGGCTCCTGCATGACCTGAGTGCGGCCTGCGAGGGCGTACCGGGCCTCGCGCGTCCGGCCGGTGCCGTCGGCGCGCCGGGGTCATGGACGGGATCCGCGGCCGACCGGCTTCACCGCGACGAGCTGGCCCCCGCGGCCCAGCGGCTGCCGAGAGCCCTGGACGCTGCCCTGCAGGCGGTACGGGACGAGCTGGCTCACGCGGAGCGCACCCTGAGCGGCGCGCGCGCGAGCGCCAGGGACGACCTGGACGCGCGATGAGCCGACTGGTCGAGGTGTGCCCGGAGGCCATGGCGTGCGTCCGGGCGGACGTGGCGACGACGAGTCAGGCCGTGCTCGACCGTGTCGCACCGCTGCGCTCGCGGATGCTCGCGCTCGGCGTGCCGACCCGAGGGCTGGACGACGCGGTCGACGTGGCCCACCGGCTCGACGAGAACGTGCTGCCGGTCGTCGACACCCACCTCGGCCGGGCGCGTGCCCTGGCCGACACCTGGTACGGCGGTGCGCTCGGCGCTCCGTTCCCTGTGGTCGACACCCCGCACCCGTCCCCGGTGGTCGACCCGTTCACCAGCTCGGCGCTCGATGACGGGACGACGATGCTGTCGTGGATGCCCGCCCCCGTCGAGGCTCAGCAGGCTGACGCGCACGCCACGGTCGAGTCCCGCGGGATCGGGGACTGGCTCGCCGGCACGTGGGATGGCGTGAGCGACGCGGTCGACCAGGGCGTGGACTGGCTCGCGCAGCGAGCGGTCGAGGCGGGGGACGCGGTTGGCGAGGCGGGTGCGTCGATCGGCGAGTGGTGGCAGTCGACCACGGCCGACCTGGGTACGTGGGTCGACGAGAACCTGGCCGGAGTACGTGAGCTCATCGGCCGGCACGTGGCGATGCTCCGGGTGCTGGCCGACGTGTGCCGCGTCGTCGGGTGGGTGGTCGTCGGTATCGGTGCCGTGCTCACCGTCGGGCTGACGGTCATCGGCGCGATGGGCGGGGCCGCGATCGGCGCGGTCTTCGGCTTCGGGGTCGGGGCGGTACCGGTCGGTGGCGCAGGAGCCGTCGCCGGGCTCACCGCCGGGCTCAAGGTCCTGGGCGTCGGGTTCACCCTCGTCGCGGTCGGGGACCTCCTGGACGTGGCTGCGGACTGGGGCGAGGGCAGCATCGACGGGCAGGAGCTCGTGCAGCGGGGTTCGGTCGAGCTCGCATTCGCCGTGACGTCGCTGGTCGGGGCAGGTGCGCTGGGCAAGATCGTGCAGAAGACGTGGACGCGTCTGCCGGCGTCGTGGACCGGGCGCATCGACGACGCGCTGGAACGGTTCTTCCGCCCGCGGGCGTCGGCTCCCGAGGTGACGCCGCACGGTGCCGGCGCTGATCGGCCGGGCGGAACCCCGGCGGGCGCCGCCGACGGCGCCCCGTCCGAGACGGACCTCGGTCCGTCGGCAGCGCGTGACCTGGATCCGGCTCGAGCGGTCCGCAAGGCGGTCGACCCGAGCGGTGCGGTGCACGAGATCCGATTCGGCGCGGCGGAGGTGGCCGACCAGGCGCGGTGGGACGACGCGCTGGACGTCGAGCTGCGGGACCGCGGCTGGACGCGGGCGCAGTTCACGTCGCTGGTCGCGCGGCCGGTGCACCAGCTCTCGGCCGCCACGCTGCGCGAGGTGCTGGCGATCCGCCGGGCGATGCCGACGATCCGGCCGGACGACGCGATCCAGAAGGTCGTGCCGCCGGACCAGGTCGCCAACGCCCTCGGACCGGTGCGGTTCGGTCAGGTCGCCGACGACGTCACCGTGCTCCGGGTGGAGCAGAAGGTCGCAGCGGGCAACGCGTCGGAGTACCCGCTCACGAGCGTCGGCGGGTACGTCTCGCGGGCCGCCGATGTCTCGGGCATGGGCACGGCTGCGCTGTACCGCAAGCTCGGGCTCAACTACGAGCAGAGCGACTTCGCGCCCGACGAGTCGATGTTCACCGTCCGGTACCAGGCGGGCGACATCCGGGTCGAGGGCTCCATGGTCGCCCCAGGCATCCCGAACGGGCCGCTCGACCTCGTCGACCAGGCGCAGTACCTGCCGGCCACGGACCGGATCTCGGCATCGCGCTTCGAGCAGATCGCGTCGCTACCGGACGCGGATGCGCGGGCCGCGGCATGGCAGGCCCTGGCGGTCGAGCGAGGGCTCGGGCCGGAGGAGATGAGGGACCTGGAGTGGGCTGTCGGCTGGGACGATCCCTACCGCGGGAACGGGTGGTCGGGGGACGGCCCGGACTACACGCCGGAGTGGGAGTATGCGGACCGTCACGGTCTGCCTGACGGGACGGAGATGTGGGTGACCCGGCCGGATGGAACCGAGGAGCTCGTCGCTCGGTTCGACCGGGAGGCCCGACACTGGGTTCAACTCGAGGAGAGGCCATGAAGGTCGGCCAGTTCGCGGTCTATCGGGGTGTCACCTACCGAGCGAGCATCACGCCGCGTCGAGAGGGTGTGACGGCCGGGCTCTTCGCCCCCGGGTCGGCACCGCGACCGGACGGTTTCGAATGGGATGACCGCGGCATGTGGTTTGCCCGTGTCGCCGGAACGGACCTTGACGAGGCCTACGAGATCGAGGTGTGGGCGCGGGCGCCAGGTGGGTGGGTCGTGCAGGTCGACGACTGGGACGAGGAGACCGGTCGGGCTCTGGTGACGCACATGACGCGGATCCAGGAGCAGTCCCCGTTCGGCAGGTACGAGGAGCCGGCGGGTGAGCCGCCGTACCTCAACTACCGGCGGTACGACCGTATGTCCCAGGGGGCGATCCCTGGCGACCAGCTGACCGACGTGCGCAGCGTGCGCCGGGACGTCGCCCTGCCGGGCAGGCGGGTCTCCTGAGGAACGGTGGTGCGGCGGATCCGCCGTCGCACAGGCATGACGACGACCTGGAGGTGTGCGTCGCGTGACGCTGATGCAGAAGGCGGTGACGCCGCAGCTGAGCGACGTGTACCTCGCCGCGGGGTACGAGCGCACGGGGGGATTCGCGGTCCCCGCGCAGACCGTGACGTGGGCGAGCACCGCCGCCGACCTGGTCCGGGCGCACGGCCTGGCGTACCCGGGATCGCCCTACGGGCCGGACAGCCCGCACGTCGACGTGCTGAGGTTCGACGCCACGGCTCAGCTCCGGTTCGAGGACGCCGTCGGTGGCCCGGACCGTCGCACGCGCGAGCGGACGGGCGGCCCGTTCCTCGACCGCCCGCCGTTCACGGGCACGGGCTTCGTGGGCGTTCCCGACCACGTCGTCCCGCTCTACTGGTTCGTGCACTCGCGGGTACCGGCGGGTGCGCAGCTGGTGCGCGTCGGCGCCGACGGCTCCAGCGTGCTGCTCGCCACGTACGTGGACGTCGCGCACGGGTGGGTGACCGAGGACCGCGCGGTCGCGTTCGGGCTCCTGCCGTTGCACGTCGGCCCCCTGGCCCGGTGGAACGGGAACGTGCATCCCGCCGACGTGCTGGGCGACCGCGTCGTCCTCGCCGCCGCTGAGCCGCTCGACGGCTTCGAGCGCACGGCCGCGGGACGCTTCCGTCGGGACGTCCCGCGCGGCGACGTCGAGGAGCTGTTCGAGCTGTACGTCGAGGCGCGGTGGAACGGGCTGGACGTCCGCGTGGTCGACGAGTTCACGGACCGTGGGCGACCCCTGGTCCGCGTGTGCGCGACCACGCACGACGCCGACCTCGCCGAAGGGCTGCGCATGGACAAGGTCGAGGCCGCGCTGTACGAGGCCACCGTCGCACCCGGGGCCCTCACCGACGTCGTCACCTCCCAGCTCGTCCCGGCGGGCTGGGCCTCACGGTGACGACGACCCCTGGTGATCCAGGAGCGCGACCCGTCTCACGATGAGGTGTCCCGTCGCGCGTCGACGGGCACGGTGGTTCGAGAGTCACCAGGTGACCGGGTCCCGGATGATCGGGCACGTCATGCAGTGCCCGCCGCCGCGGCCGCGGCCCAGCTCGGCGCCGACGATCGTGACGACCTCGATGCCCGCCCGCTCCAGCAGCGTGTTGGTCAGCGTGTTGCGGTCGTAGGTGAACACCACACCCGGCTCGAGCGCGAGGGCGTTGTTGCCGGAGTCCCACTGCTGCCGCTCGGACTCGTACACGTCGCCGCCGGTGTCGATGGTCCGCAGACGGTCCAGACCCATGGCGCGCGCCACGACGTCGGTGAACGCGGCCGAGCCCTCGTCGACGACGTCGAACCCGGGTGCCCGGTCGGACGGCAGCAGCGTGAACGTGTGCACCGCGTCCATGATCGTCGGGTAGAGCGTGACGACGTCCCGGTCGACGAAGGTGAAGACGGTGTCGAGGTGCATGGCCGCGCGCAGCTTCGGCATGCCGGCCACCACCACGCGGGTGGCGGCACCCTGCGCGAACAGCGCGGCCGCGACCTGCGTGATCGCCTGCCGTGACGTCCGCTCGCTCATGCCCATGAGGACGACCCCGTCGCCGACGGGCATGATGTCGCCGCCCTCGAACGTCGCCTGCCCCCAGTCCCTGCCCGGGTCGCCCCACCAGACGGTCGAGCCCACGTAGTGCGGGTGGTGCCGGTAGATCGCCTGGTAGATGAGGGTCTCGTCGCGCCGCGCTGGGAAGTACAGCGGGTTGAGCGTGAGCCCGCCGTACAGCCAGCAGGTGGTGTCGCGGGTGTAGAGGGTGTTGGGCAGCGGCGGCATCAGGTACTCGCGCGCGCCGGTGGACTCGCGGGCCAGGCCGATCGCCGGCGGGCGGTGCTCGGCAGGCAGGTCGATCGTCGCGAGGCCGCCGATCAGCAGCTCCGCGAGCCGCGCGGCCGACAGGGACTCCAGGTAGGCACGCGTGGCGTCGACGAGCCCCAGCCCGACGCGGTCGGGGACGATCTTGCGGTCCAGCAGCCAGTCGCGCGCGCCCGGCACCTGCAGGGTCTGCGCGAGCACGTCGTGCAGCTCGGCCACCTCGACGCCGCGAGTCGTCAGCTTGTCCACGAAGTCGGCGTGGTCCCGCTGCGCGTTCTCCACCCACAGGACGTCGTCGAACAGCAGCTCGTCGCTGTTGGTGGGGGTCAGCCTGCGGTGCGCGAGCCCGGGGCGGCACACCATGACCTTGCGGAGGCGTCCGACCTCCGAGTGGACGCCGTAACCTGCCGAGACGTTCGCGGTCATGCTCGTCCTTCCGTCGGGTGGCGTGGCGCGCGGCACGGTCACAGCTCGATCCGGCCCGTGCCCAGGCCGAGCACCGCGATGACGGCGCCGAGCACGACCACCCCGCACAGCACCGCCTCGGTCAGGGTGGACAGGCGTCGGCCGTGCTCGCTGCGGGCTTCACGGAGAGCAGGGTCAGCGGCGCGAGGACCAGCGTCGACAGCAGCAGGAACTCCGGGCCCGCCGCCACGAACAGGAACAGCGTGTACCCGGTGGCGGCGCCCGCGACGACCGCGTGCCGGCGCTGCGTCCGCGGGTCGACGCCGTGGCGACCCCGAACCGGGCGGCAGCGAGAACACCCCGGCGCCGACCATGCTGCCGACGACCATGGCGGCCAGGGTCGGCACGCTCATCGTCGCCGGGGCGTCGCGGGAGACCTGGGCATCGGTGGGCGTGGGTGCTCGGGCGGGTTCCCCCACCGGTCCGCTCACCGCGCCCCCCAGGCCCGCGCCCCCACGTCGGGACGCAGCTCGACCCTCGTCACACTAGAGGTCGGACGTTCCGGACGGAACAGGTGGTCGGTGCAGGTGAGGGCCGGTCCCCGGTCCGGGCAGCGTCACCGTCATCACGGTCCCGCGCCCACCCCCGCCGGGCGTGTCGGCCGCGACGGCACCGCCGTGCGCGTGCGCGATCGCCGCGACGATCGCCAGACCCAGGCCCGAGCCGCCGTCGGCCCGGGAGCGTCCCGGGTCGGCACGGTAGAAGCGCTCGAACACGAGCGCGCGCTGCTCGGCCGTCAGCCCTGGCCCGTCGTCGGCGACCTCGAGGTGCGCCCACCCGTCGGCAGCGCGCACCCGCACCGACGCGCACGTGCCGGGCGGGGTGTGCGCCGTGACGTTCGTCAGCAGGTTCGCCAGCACCTGGCGCAGGGCCGGCTCGTCGCCGACGACGACCACCGGCCCGGTCTCGTCGACGACGACCTTCCGGTCCGGGTCGGCGGCGCGCGCGTCGAGGACGGCGTCGTGCGCCAGCAGCGTCAGGTCGACGTGGTCGCGCTCGAGCCGGCGGTGCTGGTCGAGCCGCGCGAGCAGCACCATGTCGTCGACGAGGTCGCCCGTGCGGACCGCCTCGGACTCGATGCGCTCCAGGACGCGCGCGAGCTCGGCCGGGTCGTCGCGGGCGCCGCGGCGGAACAGCTCGGCGTACCCGCGGATCGTCGTGACGGGGGTGCGCAGCTCGTGCGCCACGTCGGCGACGAAGTCCCGGACGCGCTGCTCGGAGCGGGCGCGCGCGTCCAGGGCCTGGTCGAGCCGGTCGATCATCGCGTCCAGCGACGCGGCCAACCGCGCGACCTCCGCGGGCTGGTCGGGGACACCGACCCTGCGGTCGGTGCGCTCGTCGCCGATCTCCTCGGCCGTGCGGGCGATGTCGTCCAGGGGCCGCAGCGCGCGCCGCACCCCGTGCCACGAGAGCAGGGCGCCGGCGACCAGGGCCACGCCCGCCGACGTGAACGCCGCCGCCCGGACCCGCTGCTGCATCTGGGGCAGCGACCCGGCGTCGCCGCCCCAGTCGTTCACGGCAGCGAGCGTGCCGCCGAGCGCCGCCAGCAGGCCGACGGCGAGCAGGCTGGTCACCAGCACCGTGAGCCGCGCCCGCAGCGACCTCACCGGGCGCGTTCCCGACGTCGGGGGAACCCCGTCTGCGTGCGCATGACGTAGCCCACGCGCGGGATCGTGTGGATCAGCGCCGGGGAGTACGCGTCCACCTTGCGGCGCAGGTACGACACGTACGTCTGCACGACGCCGTCGTTCCCGTTGAAGTCGTACTCCCACACGTGGTCGAGGATCTGCCGCTTGGACAGCACGCGCCCGGCGTTCGCCGCGAGGTAGCGCAACAGCTTGAACTCCGTCGGCGTCAGGTCGATGAGCTCGCCCTGACGGCGGGCCGCGTGGGCCGCGACGTCGACCTCCAGATCGGCGAACCGCAGCACGTCGCCGTCGTCCTCGGGCGTCTGGACGCCCGTGCGGCGCAGCACCGCCCGCACCCGCAGCACGAGCTCGTCGAGGCTGAACGGCTTGACCACGTAGTCGTCGGCGCCCACCGTGAGCCCGGCGATGCGGTCGTCCTGCGTGTCGCGTGCGGTGAGGAAGACGACGGGCGCGTCGACGCCGAGCCGGCGCAGCTCACGGCACGTCTCGAGGCCCGAGCGGTCGGGCAGCATGACGTCGAGCACGACGAGGTCGGGGTCGAACGTCCGCACGCACCCCACCGCCTGCGCGCTGGTGCCCGCCGTCCGGGTGACGAAGCCCTCGTAACGCAGCGCGGTGGCCACGAAGTCCGCGAGGAACGTCTCGTCGTCGACGACGAGGACACGGGGCGCGACGGTGACCACCTGGGCAGTCTGCCCCGGTCCGTCCCCCGGGCGCGACCGTCGGCCGAGGTTCTCAGACTTTCCCCAGAAGTCCCGCACGGCCACGGAAGACCGCCCTGGTGCCCTGGGGCCATGGAGCGCTTCTCGAGATACGTCCTGGGTCACCGGCGCGCGGTGCGCACGGTCCTCGTGCTGCTGTTCGTGGCCAGCGGGGGTGCCATCGCGCTGCTGATCCCGAACATGACGGAGGCCAACCAGTACCCGGGGCTGCCCGCGTACGAGGCCAACCAGCAGATCGTGGACACCTACGGCACGGGTGGCTACGAGCGTCCCTTCGTCCCGGTCGTCACGCTGGCCGACGGCGCGCAGGTCGACGACCCCGGCGTGCGCGACGCCCTCGGTGACGCGTTCGCCGCCGCCGGTGCCGCCGTCGAGGCCCGCGTCGTCTCCTGGGCCGACACGGGCGACCCCGTGTTCGTCGGCGACGACGGGCGCACGACGTTCGGCCTGGTGCTCGGCGGGCCCGTGGAGCAGGGCGGACTGCCCGGCAGCGCGCTCGGCGAGGGCGGGCAGCTCACGGACCGGATCGTCGACGCCATGACGCCCGCCCTGCCGGCCGGTGCGACGCTGCAGGTCACGGGCCTCGACCCGCTCGCGACGGGTGCCGACGCCGGTGGTCTGAACGTGCCCGTGAAGCTCGCGATCACCGTGCTCGCCGCGCTCGTGGTGCTGGCGTGGGCGTTCCGGTCGCTGCTGGCGCTGGTGCCGTTGCTCACCGCGTTCGTCGCGGTCCCGATCTCGTACATCGGCCTGCTCGCGGTCAGCCCGTTCGTCACCGTCCACGAGACGACCGTCATCATGCTGCCGCTGCTCGGCATCGGGATCGCGATCGACTACGCCCTGCTCGTCGTGGCCCGGTGGCGCGAGGAGCGTGCGCGCGGGACCGTCGGCGACGAGGCCGTGCACGCTGCGATGCGGACCGCCGGCCACGCCGTGGCGTTCTCCTCCGGTGCCGTGGCCATCGGACTGCTCACGATGATCGTGCTGCCCGTGCCGCTCCTGCGCAGCCTGGGCATCGGCGGCACCATCGTGACCGCCACGTCCGCGCTCGTGTCCATCACGATGCTGCCCCTCGTGCTGTCGTGGGTCGGACGTCGCACGCACGGGGCGTCGGTGCGGCCCAGCCGCCTCGACCGTGACGGCAGCCGGCAGTGGACACGCTGGGCCGAAGGCGTCGTCCGGCTGCGCTGGCCCGCGGCCGCCGCCGCGACCGCGGTGATGCTGGCGCTCGGTGCCGTGGCCGTGAACCTCAACCTCGACGTGCCCGCGTCGGACGACCTCGCGGCGTCCGGCCCAGGACGCGACGGCCTGGACACGCTCCGGGACGCCGGCCTGCCGTCGGGGGTCGTCGCGTCGTTCGACGTGTACGTGCCGCCCGGTACCGACCCCGACGCGCTCGCCGACGACGTGCGCGCGCTGCCCGGCGTCCACGGGGTCGCAGCGCCCGACGCCGACGCATGGCGCACCGACGGCTCCGCCGTCCTCACGGTGCTGCCGGTCGAGGAGAGCGCCACCGCGGGCGGGCGGGCCACGATCGACGCCGTCGTCGCGCAGGTGCCCCCAGGTGCCATGGTGGGAGGCAACGCGACCCAGCAGATCGGCTACGTGCAGATCACGTACGGCACGTTCGTGTGGATGCTCGTCCTCGTCGCGCTCGTCAGCTACGTCATGCTGGCGCGGGCGTTCCGGTCGCTGCTGCTGCCGTTGAAGGCGATCGTCATGAACCTCATGTCCTTCGCGGCCGTGCTGGGTGCGATGGTGCTGGTCTGGCAGTGGGGCTGGGGCACGCAGGCAGTGCTCGGCATCCAGCCGGACGGGGCGATCGGCACCTTCGTGCCCGTCACGCTCTTCGCGTTCCTGTTCGGTCTGACGATGGACTACGAGGTGTTCATCCTGTCCCGCGTCCGCGAGGAGTACGACCGCACCGGTGACACCCGCGCGGCCGTCGTCCGCGGCGTCGCCCGCACCGGCAGGCTCGTCACCTACGCGGCTCTCATCCTGTTCTTCTCCTTCGCGTCGATGGCGTCCGGCGGCGAGCTCGACGTCGCGATCTTCGCGTCCGGCATCGCCCTGGGGATCCTGCTCGACGCGACCGTCGTCCGGTCGGTGCTCGTGCCCGCGACCGTCGTGATGATGGGGCGCTGGAACTGGTGGCTGCCGGTGTGGGCGGCACGGGTGCTGCGCGTCGAGCCCTCGCCGCTCGCGCCGCGGGCCACGGCCACCACGTCCGGACCCGTCGCGGAACGCGTCAGCAGCCCACCTCATGCTCGGTGACCTCCACGCGCGCCCGCTCCGGCGGTGCATCGGCGCGCACGTGCAGCAGGAACGTCACGGACCGGACCATCGCCGGGCCGTCGCACCCCGGGGCGAGCCGCTCGCCGGTGACGTCGAGCACCCAGCCGTCAGCCTCCGCCCGCACCGCCGACACCGTCGGGGCCCGCACCGCACCGCCGGGGGAGAGCAGCACCGCGACCTCACCGGGCGGCAGCGGGACGGGCGCACCGCCGGCCTCCGACCAGCCCGCTGTGACCTTCTCCGGGTCGAGGGTCACCGTCGTCTCCCACGGCTCGCTGCCGACGACGGTGCCGACGACGGTGTGCTCGATCCGCTCGCCCGCCGAGCAGGCCGTCACCGGCGCCGCCACGAGCACGAGGCCCGTGACCGCCCTCCACCCCTGGGCGCGGCGCGTGCCGCTCACCAGTTGTCGCGGACGTTCCGACACCGGCCGGAGCCCAGCCCCGACGAGCCCGCCGACCCTCTCCTGCGTCCTGATCGTCATCACGACTCCCTGGACCTCCCCTGCCCCGGGAGACGGCGACGTCCCCGCACCGGTGCCGAGGTTACGCAGGCGGCCGTCGTGTCCTGATCCGCCGTTCGCGGGACCCTGGCGCGCCCACGGGTGAGAAGTCGCTCACCGGCCGCTGCCGGTGTTGTCCGTTTCGGTACGCTTCGCGCGGCCGACTCGCACAGTGCGTGCGGCGAGGGAGGTGCGTGGTGCGGGTTCGCGGGTTGCTGGCCGTCGCGGTGTGCGTCGTGGTCCTGGCGGGCTGCAGCGCGCAGAAGGCGGAGCCGGCGGGGCTGACGGCGTCACCCACCCCGGTCGCCACGGCGTCCCCGACGCCGTCGCCGACGTCCACGGAGGGCACGGCCACCGACCTGTCCGACGCCGAGCTGGGGATCGTGTTCGTCGACACCCCGGACCTGACCGGGCCGGCGGCGTCGGCGCACGACGCGGTCGCGATCTTCGAGGTGGAGTACTGGCGCTCGAAGACGACCGGTGGCACGAGCCCGGCACTGGTGCAGTTCGCCTCTCCTGAGCTCGTGCGGAAGGTCGAGTACGGCGTCCAGCGCAACAGCGAGGACGGGTTCGGGTTCGATGGGACCCTGCACATCACGATCTCCGACGTGACGATCGACGGTGGCAGCGCGACGGCCTCGGTGTGCGCCGACTACTCCGACGTCCTGTTCACGACTGTGGACGGTTCTGCACCCCAGTCCTTCCAGGAGATCGACTTCCCGCAGTACGAGAGGTCGACGACGCGGCTCAGCACGTTCGACGACGGTGCGACATGGCGACCGGAGGACGCCACGTTCGAGGGCAACTCGTGCTGAGGTCAGGTGCGAGGCGGCGGGTGACGGCCGTCCTCGTCACCCTGTCGGCGGCTCTGCTGCTGGCTGCCGTACCGGCGGCAGCCGCCCCCTCCGAGGGTCGCAAGCCGTGCGGCCGCGAGTGTGACTTCGACGCCCCGCCGCCGACGACGGACACCGGTCTGGACGGTGAGGAGATCTGGGCGTCGCTGGACGTGTCCGGCCAGGTCACCGGCGGGGCGCAGTACCGGAGCGCGGGGCGGGTGAAGGTGGTGCCGCGGTGCTGGTACCGGTGGTGGTACACCGGCGCGGAGTACGCGGCGTTCTGGGAGGGCGAGGCGAACCAGAAGGCGATGGCGCAGGTGCCGCACCGGTACCGCGCGCAGGCGCTGCCGGGCTACCAGGAGCACGCGCTCAAGGGCGCGGAGGACGGCGGCTGGTACGGGCCGTGGTGCCGGGAGGGCGTGGACGGGGAGTTCCTGCTGAGCTACCTGGACACCCACCCGCCGCGTTTCTTCGAGGCGAACGAGCCACGGCCCGCTGCGGCTGCGGAGGTCGAGCCGCGGGTGCTGGCCGAGGCGGCGTACGAGGCGATGGAGCTGCCCCGGGGCACGGTGCGGTGGAACCCGTCCGTGGAGGGCTCGGGTGCCACGGTGGTGAACATGGCGACCTGGGTGTGGGTCGAGGGTGCCGCGAGCACGGCCACGGTGCGCGCCACGCTGCCCTCGGGGCCGTGGGTGCAGGTCGAGGCGGTCATCGAGCGGGTCGAGGTCACGGCGCCGGGCATCGTCGGGTCCGACGACACGGTGCGGTGCGACGACCTGGGGGTGCCCTGGACCCCGGACGCCGACGACGCCGGGACCACCTGCGAGGTGGTCTTCGAGCGGTCCAGCGCGAACCAGCCCGTCAAGCACGGGCGGGAGCACCCGACCGCGACCATGGTGGTGACGACGGTGTGGTCGGCGTCGTGGACGTCGTGGCTGGACGCGACGCCGGTGGACCTGGGCGAGCAGACCACGACCGTGCCCGCGGAGGTCCCGGTCGGCGAGATCCAGACCGTCGTCACGCGGTGACCGAGGACCGTCGCGCACCGGTGCGCGAGGGCCCTGCGGGACGAGAGGCCGACGGCCGGCCCTCGGCGCGCGGGTAGCGTGTCGCGGTGGCCGTCCGGCCGCTGCTCGCCCACCGAAGGTCCGCACCCGCATGACGCCGCCACCGCCCCGCACCGACGGGTCCGCCACCGACCTGGGGTCCGTCACCGGCCCCGCCGGGACCGCCGGGCCACCGCCCCTCCTCCCCGTCACCGGGGAGCGCGTGCTGGGCCACGCCCTGCGTCCCCGGCACCTGACGATGA
This sequence comes from Cellulomonas wangleii, assembly GCF_018388445.1. Lineage (NCBI taxonomy): Bacteria > Bacillati > Actinomycetota > Actinomycetes > Micrococcales > Cellulomonadaceae > Cellulomonas > Cellulomonas wangleii. The sequence continues at coordinate 3,762,952 of NZ_CP074405.1, read as the reverse complement.
TGGGCCTGGGCTCCGCGATCGGTGCCGGGCTGTTCCTCGGCAGCGGCGTCGGGATCGCCGTCGCCGGGCCGGCCGTGCTCGTGTCGTACGCCGTCGCCGGGCTGCTCGTCGTGCTCGTCATGCGGATGCTCGCGGAGATGGCCGCGGCGGTGCCGTCCAGCGGCTCCTTCTCCGTGTACGCCGAGAAGGCGCTGGGACGCTGGGCCGGGTTCACCCTCGGCTGGGTCTACTGGTTCACGCTGATCATGGTGCTCGGCGTCGAGATCACCGGCGTCGCGCGCATCGTCACCGGGTGGCTGCCCGGCGTCCCGCAGTGGGGCGTCGCGCTCGCGGCCGTCGCCGTGTTCGCCGTGGTCAACCTCGTGGGGGTGCGGCAGTTCGGCGAGTTCGAGTTCTGGTTCGCGCTCGTCAAGGTCGTCGCGATCATCGCGTTCCTCGTCGTGGGCGTGCTGCTGGTGCTGGGGCTGCTGCCGGGCACCGAGCCCGTCGGGACGGCGAACCTGCTGGGCAACGGCGGGTTCGCCCCCAACGGTCCCGCGGGGATCGCCGCCGGGCTGCTGGTCGTCGTCTTCGCGTTCGGCGGCATCGAGATCGTCACCATCGCGTCGGCCGAGGCACGCGACCCGCAGCGGGCCGTGGCCCGCGCCACGCGCTCGATCGTGTGGCGGATCATGCTCTTCTACATCGGTGCCGTCGCCGTCATGGTGCTCGTGCTGCCGTGGGACGCCCCGCAGCTGGTCGACGGGCCGTTCGTCGCCGTCCTCGACGTCGCCGGGCTGCCCGGTGCGGCGCGCGTCATGGAGGTCGTCGTCGTCCTCGCGCTGCTGTCGGCGTTCAACGCCAACATCTACGCGACGTCCCGCATGGCGTTCTCCCTGGCCGGGCGCGGCGACGGGCCGGCGGTGCTGCAGCGGGTGTCGCGGCGCGAGGTGCCGTGGGTGGCGGTGCTGGTGTCGGTCGTGCTGGCGCTGGTCGCCGTCGCGCTGAACTGGCTGCTGCCCGACGCGCTGCTCGGCATCCTGCTCAACGCCGCCGGGGCGTCGCTGCTGGTGGTGTGGGTGCTGGTCGCGGTGTCGCAGCTGCGGCTGCGGCCCCGGCTGGAGGCCGCGGCGGGGCCGGACGGGCTGGCGCTGCGCATGTGGGGTTACCCGTGGCTGACGTGGGCGACGCTGGCCGGGCTCGGCGGCGTCGTCGTGCTGATGCTCACCGACGACGCCGCGCGGGCGCAGCTCGCCGCGACCGCAGGGCTGGTCGCGGTGGTCGTCGGGATCTACGTGGTGTCGCAGGGGCTGCGCAGGCGGCGGGACGCACGCGGGTAGCGCGGGTGCGCAGGTGAGCGCGGTCGCAGGGGAGCGCGTCCGCGCGGCGGAGCGCTGTCGCGAGGGCTGCGGCCGGCGTTGCCCGCGCCCGTTCACCGCGCGGACCGGGTGCCGCTGTCACAGAATCGGCGCGTGACGAGCGAGACGGAGAAGGCCGCGGGCGCACCCGGGCTGAAGCGGGCGGTGACCGGCCCGCTGCTGTTCCTGTTCATCCTCGGTGACGTGCTGGGTGCCGGGGTGTACGCGCTGGTCGGTGAGATGGCCGGCCAGGCAGGCGGCCTGGTGTGGCTGGCGTTCACGATCGCGCTGGTGATGGCCCTGCTCACGGCGTTCTCGTACGCCGAGCTGGTCACCAAGTACCCGCACGCCGGTGGGTCCGCGGTCTACGCCGAGAAGGCGTACCGCAGCCCGCTGGTCGCGTTCCTCGTCGGGTTCTGCATGCTCGCGGCCGGGATGGTCAGCGCCGCGGGTCTCTCTCTGGCGTTCACCGGGGAGTACCTCACGGCGTTCCTCGACGTCCCGCAGGTGCCCGCTGCGATCGTCTTCCTCGTGCTCGTCGCGCTCATCAACGCGTGGGGCATCAAGGAGTCGCTGCGCGCGAACATCGGCATGACGATCATCGAGACGACCGGGCTCGTCCTCGTCATCGTCCTCGGGGCGTGGGTCATCGGGCGTGGGGACGCCGACCTCGGCGGCGCGTTCGACCCGCCGGCGGAGACCGGGGTGTGGGTCGCCGTCCTCGGGTCCGCACTCATCGCGTACTACTCCTTCGTCGGCTTCGAGACCTCGGCGAACCTCGCGGAGGAGATCCGCGACGTCTCCCGCGTCTACCCCCGTGCGCTGTTCGGCGCCCTGCTCACCGCCGGGGTCGTCTACCTCCTGCTCGGGTTCGTCGCGCCGGCCGTCATCGCGCCGGCCGAGCTCGCGGAGTCCACCGGCCCACTGCTCGAGGTCGTCCGCACCGCCGGGGCGGTCCCGCCGGAGCTGTTCGCCGTCATCGCGCTCGTCGCGGTCGCCAACGGCGCGCTGCTCACGATGATCATGGCGAGCCGCCTCGGCTACGGCATGGCGCAGCGCGGCCTGCTGCCCTCGCCGATGTCCCGGGTGCTGCCGCGCCGGCAGACGCCCGGCGTGGCGATCGTCGTGACCACCGTCGTCGCGATCGTCCTGGCCGTGACGGGTGAGCTGGTCGACCTCGCGTCGACCGTGGTGCTGCTCCTGCTGTTCGTCTTCCTCTCGACGAACGTCGCCGTGCTGGTGCTGCGGCGCGACCGCGTCGAGCACGACCACTTCCGCGCCCCGACGGCCCTGCCCGTGCTGGCGGTCGTGTCCTGCCTGCTGCTGCTGACCCGGCAGGAGGCGCAGCACTGGCTGCTCGCCGGGGTGCTGCTGGCGGTCGGCGTGCTCGTCTACCTCGTCACGCGGCGGTCGTCGCGGGTGGTGCCGGCCGACGCCTGACGTACCGGCCCGTCCGGTGGCGAGGGCACGGTGCCGGGGATGCGGGCTGTGCACGGCCGCCGGAGGATGGAACGGCACCGGAACCGCTCGGTGCGGCCTGCTCGACGGGCAGGCCCTGCGTGATGAGCGACAGAGCAGGGGATTCGCATGGGTATCGACGACCTCAAGGGCAAGGCGTCCGACGCGGTGCAGGGCGAGAAGGGCGAGCAGGCGAGCGACTCCGCCATGGAGAAGGGTGCCGACGCTGCCTCGTCCGCCACGGGCGGCAAGCACGACGAGCACATCGACAAGGCGCAGTCGGCCGCGGACGAGAAGATCGGCGACCAGTAGTCGGCTCCTCCGGGCCGGGCGGAGCGCCCGGCCCGGGCGCTCCCTCGGGCCCCGTCCTCGGGCACGGACGCGGCCCGGGCCCTACGCTGCGACGTCATGGGTGAGGTGCGCGACGGTGCCCGGCTGCTGCTGCGCGGGTGGGGGTACTGGCGGCTCCGGCCGTCGGTGATGGCGTGGGGGCTGGTGCCCGCCGCGCTGGTCGGGGTGCTGGTGCTGACCGCCCTGTCCCTGCTCGTGATCAACCTGGGCACGGTGGCGCAGTGGCTCACCCCGTTCGCCGACGGGTGGACGCCCTTCTGGGAGCGTGCCGCCGAGATCGCCGCGCAGGGCGTGGTGCTCGTCGGCGCCGTCGTGCTGGTCGTCGTCACGTTCACCGCCCTGACGCTGACCGTGGGCGAGCCGTTCTACGACCGCATCTGGCGTGCCGTCGAGCGTGAGGAGACGGGCACCGTGCCCGCCGGGGACACGGGGTTCTGGCGGGGGGCGGTCGACGGGTTCGCGCTCATGGCCCGTGGCCTGCTGGTGGCGCTGATGGCCGGTGTGCTGGGGCTCGTGCCCGTGGTCGGGACCCTGATCGGCTGGTCGACCGGGCTCGTGCTCACCGGGTGGGTGCTGGCGCACGAGCTCACGTCCCGCGCGCTGGTGTCCCGTGGGCTGTCGCGCACCCAGCGCAACCGGCTGCTGCGCGCCCACCGGCGCGAGGCCATCGGGTTCGGGATCGCGACGCAGCTGTGCTTCCTGGTGCCGGGCGGGGCCGTGGCGACGATGCCCGCGGCCGTGGCCGGGGCGACGATGCTGGCGCACCGGGTGCTGGAGGCGGGGGGTGTCGTGGACGGCGCACCGGGAGGTGCGGTCTCCGGCGCGGGGTCGTCCACGCACGCCGGGTGATCGACGCGTAGCCCTGTCGCCGACGACGGGCTCGAGGCGCTCGACGAGACGTCGGGACCGACCGAGAACCCCCAGGGCCCCGCGGGGACGGCCCGACGTTCGACCGGACGGGGAACCCTGTGTCGCCGGAGTCCGGCGGCGACCTGCACGGTGACCCGCTGGTCGTGACCGTGTGCCGAGGCCGAGACAGCGACGGCGACGATCCCGGTGCAGTACGGGTGCATCTGGTAGATGTCGGACCCGGCGGGATCGTCGGTCGTGCCCGGCGTGCCTCACACCAGCTTCGGCGGTATCCGCGAGGCGTCCGCGGCGGTGTTGCGTGACTCCTCCAGCTCGACTGCCAGAGCGTCGACCTGCGCCACGCGCGCCGGCAGCATGCCGCCGTCGGGGCGTCGTGCGGGGACCAGCACGAGCCGCACCGCCTCGGTCGTCACGAGCGCGACGGCGGGGTTGCCCGCCGACGCCGCACGTCCGATGGTCCGGCCGATCGTCGCCACCTGCGTCCACGGCAGCGTCGTCAGCACGACGCGTCCCCGCCACAGCTCGACGCCGGACAGCGACCACGCGAGCGTGAGCCGCGTGCCGCCCGGCAGCCCGCCGGCCGTCGCTCCGAGGTCCGCGAGGGCCGACTCCAGGTGCTCGTCCGCCCACACGGCGTGCGTGCGCCGCCCGGGCCGTGCCGCCGCAGCCTCGCGCCGCGCGCGGTCGTCACGGCGCGCCTTCCACCAGAACCACCCGACGGGGCCCCCGACGACGACGACGAGCGCGAGCAGCGACCACGAGGGCTCCGGGGACCTCGCGATCCAGTACCCGGCGAGGACGACCAGGGTGAGCACACCCACCGTCGTCAGGGCTGCGCGCGCGGACTGCCAGGTCACGGGCTCTCCAGGGATCGTGCGGCGTGGCCAGGACGGGGCCGACGATACGACGAGGCCCGTCGGCCCGGGATGGTGGAAGCCCGCGTCCTCGGCAGTTCACCCGCTCGTCGGGGTGGGTGTGTCGACTGCTCTGGCTGTCTCGCTGGTCGTCGCTTCGCCCGCGGCTGCGGCCGCGCCCGCGCTCGGCCAGCAGGCCGAGGAGCCTTCGACGAGCGGCGACGCGTCGCGGGACGTCCTGGCGGCCGAGGCCGGCACCGCGACCATCGAGACCAGCGGCGCGACCACGGCTGGTGACCCCTTCCTGGGGCCCTGACCCTGCTAGTCTCAGCGGGCCCTGAAGGCGCTTTGTCCGTGTTCGGGAGCTTGTGGTGCGCCGGTCGACCGTCTCGGGACCTTCACCCGTCGCCGGTGTCGTCGCCGGTCTCGCACCGCCGCCGGTCGACCGTCCAGGAGGTGCCGTGCCCGGTCCGCGACCGCCCGTCCTGCCACGTGTGGGGTTCGCGCTGCTGACGATCCTGCTGCTGCTCGCGCTGGTCGCGTTCGTCGTGCTCTTCGTCGTCGTCCCCGACGAGCGCTGGACGTTCCTGTGGCCGATGGTGGCGATGCTCGTCGGGCTCACGTGGGTGCGCGGCGCTCGCCGGACGTGGGTCGAGAAGCACCGGCCCGCGACGGCACCGGTCGACACGCCGCCGACCGGGCTGGTCCCGTGACCGGCGCGGCCGGCGCCGCACTCGACGAGGCACGAGGACGGTTGCGGCTCACCGCCCACCAGCTCGACGCGCTCGCGCTCACCGTCCGGTCCGCAGCGCCCGAGACCGCGGACCAGCAGCGCGCGCTCGACGAGCTGCGCAGCGCCGGGATCCTCGACGGTCAGGACCGCGTCCACCCGATGGCGGTGCAGTTCGTGCTCGCCATGACGGCGCCCCTGATCCGCATGCTCGTGGAGACCAGCGGCCCGCAGGGCACGTCCGCCGCGCACGTGGCGGTGGCGGGCGAGGACGTCTGGTACAGCGAGCCGTGGCCGGGCAGCGGACCGGACGACCCGGTGACGTACCAGCGCGCCGAGCTTCCCACCATCGTCTGGGACCTGGGTCGTCTCGCGGGCCTGCACCGCAGCCGGGTCCCGGCGGGCGCCACCGCCGTGTCGGCCCCCGCCGGGCTGGTCGACATCGTCCTCGAGATGGCGTCGCTGGGCCCCGCCGAGTGGGACGACGCGCGCACGGTCGCCCTGGCCACCACGACGACGGAGCGGTGGCCGGACCTCGACGCGCAGACGCGTGCGCGCTGGCTGGCGATCGTCGCCACGCTGCGCAGCTGGTGGCGCGTCACCGTGAGCTGGGGCGACGAGGGCGCCGGCACCGGGCGCTGGCTGTCCGTGCTGGACTGCGGTGCCGACGGCTACTGGCGGTGGGACCATCCCGAGGACCGGACGGACGACGGCGTCGCCCGGGTCTCGCTCGTCCCGGTCAGCGGGGGCGGGCTCTGGGAGGCGCTGCAGGGACTGCTGCCCTCGTCGGCCGAGCTGCGGGCCGCCGTCGGCCACGGGCGGGGCTGAGATGGCACCCGCGCCCGGGTACGACCCCGGCGCCGCCGACGCCCTGCGCGCGTCCCGCCTCCGCACCCTCGCCGCGCGGATCGAGACGGTCGTCGACCCCGCGCTGAACGCCGCGCGCACCGAGCTGTGGGAGTGCGCGAACGCCGACGACGTGCGGGAGCGGCTCGCCGCGTACCAGGGCGCCGCCCGCGCGGCGGCGCGGCACCTGCTGCAGGAGGCGTCGTCGGCGGACAACGACGCCCGTCGCAAGCGGGACGCCGCGGCCGTGACGGGGGCGTACTGATGGCGGTGCGCATCGACCCGACGGTGCTCGACGCCGTGGCGACCCGGGTGACGACCCTGAGCGACGAGCTGCACGGCATGCTCGCCGAGGCTCGGCAGCTCGACGCCGGGTGGGCGGTGACCGGGCTCGGCGAGGTCCCCGCCTGGTGCGACGACGCGACCGTCGACCTGCGGGCCCGGCTCGGCATCGTCCGGAGCATCGAGCAGCAGGCCGTCCCGGCCTTCGGACCCGCCGGGGCCGGGTGGATGGAGATCGCCGGCGGCCGCACCGCGGTGGTCACGTCGATGGGCCGCCTCAGCGGCCTGGCCACCCAGCCCGACCGGAACGCGGGCCTGGCGCGACGCCCCGGTGAGACGCTCGACGACTGGATCCACCGGATCGCGGGTGAGGCGATCGACGCCCTGCCCCACCTGGACGGCGCCGGTCGGCCGGTCGTCGAGGCGTACGAGTGGTACGAGGACTACGTCGCCGTCCTGTTCTCCGGCGGGATGAGCGCGCTCGCGGCCGCGACGGTCGCCCGGGTGTCCGTCACGCGGTCGGTGGTCGTGCCGATGATGCAGCGGCTGGCGCTGCCACCGAGCACGGTCGAGAACGCGCTGCTGAGGTACGGGACGTACCGGGCGCCCGGGACCACGATGCAGTCGCTCCTCATGCGGATGGTCCCGCTGGACAAGATGCAGTCCGTCCCGCCGAGCGTGCAGAGGTGGGCGGCGAACAGCGGCCTGCGCACCCTGCTGCCTGCGGTGGAGGCCCGCCTGCCGGGCATGGCGAAGAACGTCTACGAAGGCGTCTTTGGGGCGAAGCAGTACGTCTTCAGCGCGGCGAACGCCGCAGGCGAGCCGGTCATCGCCGTCCGCGGGACGAGCAACCTGCTGGCCGTCGCCGGGGACGCGCAGGCGGGCACGAAGCTCGCCACGGTGGCCCGGACGGCGGGGGTCCTCCGCGGGGCGGGCGTGCTCGGCAGCGCGGCGTCGGTCGGGTTCGACATCGCCCAGGTGGCGTCGCACGGCAACCCGGTCGAGGCGTTCCGGCGTGACGGTGCCGGCTACGTCGCCGACATCGCCAAGACGGGATTCGACGTCAGCCTGACGGCCGCGCTCATCGCGCCGAACCCGGTCACCTGGGGTGCCGTCGCCGTCACCGGCGCGGTCTACGCGGGCGCCGAGCTCGTGGACCACTGGGACGAGGTGTCCGCGGCCACGTCGCAGGCCGCCGAGTGGACCGCCGAGCAGGCGACGAAGGCCGCCGGATGGGCCGCCGACCAGGTGGCCGACATCGACGACGTGGGTGACGTGGTCGACAAGGTCGGCGGCGCCGTGGAGGCTGTGGCGGACTCGAAGATCAACCCGATGAACTGGTTCTGACATGGACATGACGAACAGCCCGTCCGGTCTGCACGCGACCCTCGCGGCGGGGCGGGTCCGCGTGGTCCCGCGCATGAGCGGGGAGTCGCTGCGACGCATGGGTGCGAAGTCGGACGGCCTGGTGGACATGACGCTGGCCGAGGTCGACGGGCCGTGGGGTGCGCTGCGGATGTCGATGGACGGGTACCCGCTGAGCGTCCGCGCCCAGGTCGACGGGCAGATCGTGGCGACGCTCACCGCGGTGAGCGAGACGGTGAACGAGGAAGGGCCCGTGCCCACGTTCACGGGCCGTGACGTCCCGGTCGTCCTGGGTGCGATGACGGCAGGTGTGCGGTTCGTCGCCGAGGGATCCCGGCTGCGTCCGGCCGGTCGGCGCCGGTTCCTGCGGGTGACGGCCCCGGACCGGGCGTGGACGTACGGGTCGACCCAGACCCAGACCGGGAGTGCCAACCCGGTGGGCAAGGTGCTCGGCGTCGTGGGAGCGGCCACCGAGCTGCGCCGCGGCCCGGACCCGGCGACGGGTCCGCTCGCCGTGTCCTGGGAGCACCAGGGCGCTCGGGAGGAGAAGGACCCCAGCGGCAGGCTCTACGTCACCGTGAGCTGGGCCGATGGCGCCACCGTCGAGGAGGTGGTCCTGACGATGCTGCTCTTCCTCGGCACCAACGAGACCAAGCTCACGCCGCTGTGGTGGCGGGTGGTCGACGCCGGCGGCGCGTCCTGACGCCAGGGCCTGTGCTTCGTCCTTTGGTGAGGACGCGGCGACGTCGGCGCGAGTCACCGCGTCTCACCCCGTTGCGTCCGGTTTGGTGCAGATCGGCCGCTATCGTGTGCGGGCCACCGGACGAGACGAGGACGACGTGACGCTGCGCAGGGCCCTGCCGATCCTGACGGTGCTGCTGCTGTGCGCCGGGTGCGCCTCGGAGGCCGTCGAGCCGCCCGGGCTGGATGCCACGGTGACGGCCGACCCGTCACCGACCCCGACGCCGAGCCCCACGCCGACCGGGCCGGTGCTGGAGCCGTCGGACCCCGAGCTGGGGATCGTGTTCGAGGACGTGCCGGTGCTCGAGGGGGCGCAGGTGGACGTCTACAACACGGTTGCGGCGTACCGCAAGGAGTACTGGCGGATGCTGACGACGAATGACGTCAGTCCGGGGTTCGACGTCCTGGCGTCGCCCGAGCTGGTCGCCATGATGCAACGCATCGCCACCCAGAACGCCGATCAGCAGCTCCTCCTGGGGGGTGCGTTCCACACCCGCATCAGTGCAGTGGCCGCCGACGGGGAGTCGGCCACCGCCATCGTCTGCGACGACTACCGCGACGTCATCGGCACCGATCCGAACGGGACGTACACCTCCGAGGAGATCGGCCTGGAGAACCTCGCGTCGCAGCTCACTCTCGGCCGCAGCGTGGGGGGCATGTGGCGCGTTCTGAGCGGCAGCCCGGCCGGCGGATGCTGAGCGCTGGGCGCCTCGCCCTCGTGGGCCTGGGCTCCGCTGCTCTCCTCCTCGCCCTCAGCGCACCCGCGTGGGCCGCGCCGCCGCAGTCCGGTCAGGAGGATCACGGGGGCGGGGCGGTCAGCGGTGACTCGTCGGAGGGCGGGATCGGTGCGGGTTCCACCTCCGCAACGGTGGAGACCAGCGGTGCGACGACGGCTGGTGTGCCGTTCCAGGGTTCGGTGCGGGTGCCGGTGCCGCGGCGGTGCTGGTACGGGGCGGGGTGGACGGGGCAGCGGTACTACGAGTACTGGAAGGACGGGGGCGTCGGGCGGTCCTCGATGACGCAGGACGCGTACGCGGCGCAAGGGCTGCTGCACGAGGGGTTCCAGGAGCACGCGACGGACACCGAGGGTCGGTGGTACGAGGCGGAGTGCGCGTCGCACGTGCCCGCTGACGAGCAGGTCGCGTACTTCCTCTCCCACCCGGCGGTGTACGTCATGCCGGGGGAGCCGGCTCCGGCTGTGCAGGAGTCGGTCGATCCGCGGGTGCTGGCGCAGATCGCGGCGGAGCACATGCAGCTGCCGGCGGGGACGATCCGGTGGAACCCGTCGGTGCAGGGGTCGGGGGCCACGGTGGTGAACATGGACACGTTCGTGTGGGTGGAGGAGGCGGCGACGTCGGTGCAGGTGACCGCGTCGGTGCCGGGGGTGTGGTCGACGGTGGAGGCGCGGATGACGTCGATGGCCCTGTCGGCGCCGAACGCCGAGGACGTGACGTGCCCGGACGCCGGGACGCCGTACGTGCCGGGGATGACGGAGAGCTCGTGCGCGATCGTGTTCTACCGGTCCAGCGCGAACCAGCAGTCGCTGAAGTCCGGGCAGCAGCACCCGACGGTGACGTTGACGGCCACGGCGAGGTGGGAGGCGACGTGGACGTCGTCGCTGGATCCGACGCCGCAGGCCCTGGAGGCCCAGACCCGGACCGTGACGGCCGAGGTCCCGGTCGGTGAGGTGCAGACGATCGTCACGCGCTGATACCGCGGCTGTCGGTTGTGGAAACCGGACACGCGGCGGCCGGGTCCACCAGTACGGTGACGGCGCACCGGCCAGGTGCGGCGAACGCGGAGGGGCGGGTGGGGGAGCTCAAGACCCGGACGGTGTCGAACCCGGAGTTCGAGGACCTCACCGATCTGCTGGAGCGGGCACGGACGATGGCCGTGGTCGTCGCCGGGCTGCTGGAGCGTCCGGCTGGTCTGATGTCGCAGGACCGGGTGTGGACGGGCCCGACCGCCGCTGAGGCGTTCGCCCTGGAGCTCGACGGGCGTCGGGCGGATCTGCCGCAGCGGTTCGAGGCGTTCATCGACGCGGTCACGGTGCGTCGCGCTGCGGTGCCGCCGAGCTTCGACGTCCCGGTCTCGGAGCTGTGAGCGTGGCCTTCGCCAGTGTCGACGTCGAGGGTCTGGCGCTGCTGATCGCCAGGCTCGAGGGCGCGGCGTCGTCGCTGCAAGGGGTGTGCGCGGACCTGACCGGCAGGGCGAACGCCCTGGACGTCCCGGTGCGTGAGCTGAGGAAGGTCGAGCACATCGCGACGTGGGTGGACGGGCAGCTGCCCGGGCTGCGTCGTCGTCTGGACCTGGCCAGGGTCGCCGACACGGCCCTCCCGATCGCGCTGCGTGGCGGGGTCGTGACGATCGTCGAGCCCGTCCTGGACGCCCGGCAGGCCGAGGCGGTGGGCCGGGGACTGGCCGCCGAGCTGGTCGCGATCGACTCGACGGGCGAGCAGGCCGCGGTTCGGCTGCGCGCGCTGCTGGCGCGCCTGGAGGGGCACGTCGGTGACCCCGACGTGATGTCCGGGTTCTACGCCGAGCTGGGGACCGCGTGCACCGAGCGGCTGGCGTACGTCGTCGCCGAGATGGCGCCGGGCCTGGAGGCGCGGGAGGAGTGGTCCGGGCGCGGCGAACGGGACCTGCAGGTGCTGGGGCGCGGATTCGCCGCGGCGCTGCACGACACCGACCCTCCGGCGGGTTTCGCCGCGACGGTCGCGGCGTTCGGCCGGGCACCTGCGGACCACGACGTGGCCTGGGGTCGTCTGGCACTGCTCCAGCACGGCACGATCCCGACGCGGCACCTGGTGGCGTTCACGCGCGCGAACGCGTTGGACGCGCTCGTCGAGGACCTGTCCACCGACGTCCGCGGTGACGTGCTCGACGGGCGTCCTGCGGCCGTCGGTCTGCCCCACGACCGCATGGAGCTGGCTTTCAACGCACTCGCCACCGACCCCGACGCCGCGCGCCTCGCGATCTCGGCCGGGCCGGGCACGGGTGTGATGGTCGAGCGTGTCCACGCCTACAACGCACGGTTCGGTGTGCGGGTCGACCAGGCGTTCGGCGCCGCGCTGGCGGCCGGTGCCGGCGTCGGTGAGGACCCTGCCCGGCACGCCGCAGCCACGCGGTTCGCGTTCGACGCGATCACCGCCACCGCGCGGCTGGACGGGACCATGTGGTTCGCCCGCGAGCACTACGCCGCGATCGCCACGGCATGGGCCCCGGAGATGCTCGCGGGGGCGACGGCGGAGGCGTGCCGGGTGCCGGAGTCCACCCGCAGCCGACCCGAGGGGTGGGAGGACATCCCGGGGGTACAGCCGCGGTTCTACCTCTCCCTCGAGGACACCCGGGGGTTCCTGGCGACCTTCGGCCACACTGACGAGCTCTCGGCGCCGTTCGACCGTGCGGTCGGTGAGCTGTACTACGGGCTGATGGCGAACGCGGTGCGCCTGGACGCCACAGCGGGGAACGGCGAGCAGATGGGGCGTGTCGCCAGCAGGTTCGGCAGCCTCGCGGGAGCGCAGTACCTCGCCCAGCACCAGGTGCGCAGCGAGATGGACGCCCAGGCGCAGGCGACCCGCGACCGCCTGGGGACTGCGACCGGCCTGGTTCTGGATCAGGTCGCGGGACCGGGCGGTCTGATCGGCACCGTGCTGTGGGAGGCCGGGCAGTTCGGCGTGAACCAAGGGCTGGACGCGTTCGTCGAGGGCGACGTTGACGCCTCGCACACGGGAGGGCTCGAGGCGCAGGCTGTCCGGGTGGGCCTGCTCCAGGACGCCGTGATCGCCCAGATCTTGGTCGCCAACGATTCACGGCATGCGGAGACGCTGCCGGCAGCGCTCCGGTCGCCGACGGGCGGTCTGATCGACCCTGTTGAGATCGCTTACAGCCCTGCGCTCGAAGCGCAATTCACCATGTGGATCACCTCGACCAACGGCTCCAGTGGGGAGGTCGACACCTATGACGTGGTCGGGCAGACGAGTGACCGGTTCCTTGGGGGATTTGGGAGGGTGAAGATCCTGTTCGGGGAACCCTAGTCCTCGCTGCAGCGGGTATATCCCCTGATGGTCGTCACCACCTGGTCTCCATCGGTAGGCGACCCGAGATAGGTGAGCGTGATTCCTTCGAGTTCGCCCGTTGACACGGCGTAGGTGACTCGGCGGTCACCATCGGGATGCGGGGCGTCAATGATGCTCGCTTCATCTAGTTCCGCGAGGACCCCGCTGGTGATCTGGAGGCGAAACTTCTGCATGACGCCAAGAAAGCCTGTCTCGGCACTCGTGAGTGCGCCGGCCAGGGTGCTGCTGAGGTCGCCAGATGCGATGGGACCGATCTTCGCTGCGTAGACGTACTGCGATCCGCCGTCGGCGCAGGCCCGTGGCTCTGTTCCGTCATCGGTGACGTCGATGGACTCGGTGCCGAGGCCCTCCGCGGTCCCTTCGACCACCATGCGGGTCGCGTCCACCATCGCCGCGCGCTGCTCGTCGCTGGGGAGAGGTCCCGTGCAGCCTCCCGCAAGCATTGCGGCCGCGACCAGCGCCGTCGCCATGGCCGCGTCCCGACGTGTCACGGGATCCACCAATCGCGTGCTGTCAGCCATCGGCGAATCCTCGCATGGCTGACCGCGTCCTCGTTCGAGTTCCGCGGGGTGGCACTGGCTCGACTGTCGCCGGGTGCCGCCCTGGTTCTCGAGGAGGCGTGTGGGTCGCGTCGCCAGTAGGTTCGACAGCCTCGCGGGTGCGCAGTACCTCGCCCAGCACCAGGGTGCGCAGCGAGATGGACGCACAGGCGCAGGCGACCCGCGACCGCCTGGGGACTGCGACCGGCCTGGTCCTGGACCAGGTCCCGGGACCCGATGGCCTCGTTGGCACCGTGCTGTGGGAAGCGGGGAAGTTCGGCGTGAACCAGGGCTTAGACGTCCTCGTCGACGGTGACGTGGCCGCCTCGCACGCGGCACGGCTCGAGGCACAGGCTGTCCGAGTTGCCCGGCTCCAGGACGCCGTGGTCGCCCAGCTCGTGGTCGCCAACGATCCACGACATGCAGCGGGCCTGCCGTCAGCGCTCCGGTCGCCGACCGGAGGACTGATCGACCCTGTGAGGATCATCGACAGCCCTGCGCTCGACGCAGAGTTCGCGGCGTGGATGGTGTCAACCAACGTCGACGCTTCTGTTCAGTCCACCTACGATTCCGTGACGGATGCCGCCGGCGAATTCCACGCCGGTTTCGGGCGTGTGCAGGCTGTCTTCGGCAGGGCCTGAGTCAGGTGCAGCGCGTGTAGCCGTCGACGTCGACGACGATGTCATCGGCTCCGACTGTTGCTGCGCTGAACGACAGCGTGATGCCCTGCAGGTCGCCGTCCGTGACGTGATACGTCGCGTGGCGAACGTCCTCAGCCGCCGCCGGGTCGGCGATGTCCAGACGATCGAAGCGTGCGAGACCCGCATCCGCCGGGTCGAGTCCGAGTCTCTCGACGACGCCGAGGAACCTGTTCTCGGCGCGGGTCAACGCACTGCCCATGGTGTTCGCTAGTTTGTCCCGACCAACGGGGCCGATTGTCGCAGCAAAGACGTATCGGCTCCCGCCGTCGGGGCAGGCCCGCAGCTCGGCTGCGTCGTCGGTGACCTCTATCGAGTCTGTCCCCATGCCGTCTGCCGTCCGGTCGACGACGGTGCGCGTGGTGTCCGTCATGGGCGCGCGTTGCTCGTCCGCCGTGAGAGGCCCTGCGGTGCAAGCCCCGGCAACCATGACCCCGATGGCCATCGTCGTCGCCGTGGCCGCTCGGCGAGATCGAGGTCGGTTCACGAGTCGCACGTTGGCAGGCACCGGCGAATCCTCGCAGGTCGGGCGCTGATGGTGCGGGCCTTTCGACGGTCCGCGAGGTCGGCTGACTGGGGGTCCGGTCAATCTCGGGGCGTCGGCCCGTCCTTCGTGGTGTTCGGCAGACTGCGGTGGGCCCGACGCTCCGGTGACGAACTGCCCGTGACGTGTCACAGGCGCACCGTTTTCGGGTCGACCCCGGCCGCGGGCCACACGACCCCGTCACCGTCGACCACCCACGCGGCCTCCGGCAGCCGCGCCGCCAACCGTGCGATCCACGCGGCGAACAGGTCCTCCCAGCGGCACTCGACCGAGACCGCGAGGGCTGTGCTCAGGTCGGGCACGTCATCCAGGCCGGGGGATGCGGCGAGGTCGTCGCGCCAGTCGTGCGCGTGCCGGGGGTCGAGGGCGCCGAAGATCGTCAGGTAGTGGTTCTGCTCGTCGCGGTACTGGGCGTACGGCCCGTCGACCACCGCCCCCAGGGCCGCGGCGGCTCGCCACACGTCGTCCTCGAACGAGCTCGACGTGGAGACGAGATACGCGGCCTTCACGTCGCGGCCTTCGGTGTGTGCATGTGCTCGTGGTCCTCGCGTTCGTGGGTCGATGGGTCAACGCGCGCGGGTCGGGACAGTGTCGGTCCGCGGCCGACGCTAGGAGCGCAGGAGGGTGTCGCGGATCCGCACGCACCCGGCGGTCACGGTGAGGGTCAGTGCGCCCGTGAGGCCGTCGCTGCTCGACGTGACGCTCGCGAGGTGCCCGTCGGCGTGCCGGTCGACAGTGACGGTGTCGACGCCCTCCCGGGTGAGCTCGACGACGACATCGTCGTCAGCTGACCAGAGCAGATGTGCGGAGGCCCCGACGACGTCCCAGGTGAGAAGCACGGTCCCGCCGCGCTCGGAGGCGAACGACACCGACCGCACCCACGGCTCGTCCCCGGCCTCGACGCTCAGGCCGAGAGCCTCGAGGTGCGTGTCGTCGGGTGCGGTCAGGGGTGCGGGCATCGTGGGCGTCCGATCGGAGGTCGTGGTGGTCGGTGTCGTGGTGCGCGTCAGCAGTCGGGTGGGCGGGGGACGTCGGTGCACAGTCCTGAGACCAGGCGGCTCGTGCGTTCCTCGACGCGTCCGGGCCAGGTCGACCGCTCGGTACGGGATGACGGTGAGAGGTGTCATGCGAGCACTCCCGCGTCGAAAGGATCGAGCTCCGCATCGACATCCGGTCCCTCAGGTAGGAGAGGCGCCCCGTGGGTCATTGCGCCAGGAGGCAGCCCAGGACCGAGCTCGCAGCACGCCGACACCGGAAGCGACCTCAACCTTCTCAGTCCTGGGGCGGCGGAACGCGTCCGTAGACGCCCCCGCCCTCGGGGTCCTGCACGGCCGTGAGCAGAGTCTCCAACGGCAGTGCGAGAGCGCGCGCGAGTCGGGTTGCATGAGCCTGGCGCATCTCGGCGGCGAGGAGTCGCAGAGGGGCGTCGGCCAGGGTCACCGACCATCCCGATTTCTCCTCGACGACCGTCAGGCCTTCCGGAGAAGACTCCTGCTGTCCCCAGAGGTCGAGGAGCGGGAAGTCGTGGGCTCCTCTCCAGGCGTTGGCGTGAGACACGATGAGGAATGTGTCGAGCACGGTGCTGCCCGTCGCGAGGCGCACCGTCTCGCGCGGGACGGCGCGCAGAACCCACTCGACGACCAGGAGGTCGTCCTCCGGGGTCACCCGGTACTCGATCTCGCCGTCCCCGACGATGAGCGTCTCGCCGTCCGTCGTCACTCCGACGGGTACAGAACGGAGGAAGTCGACCGTGCGGGGGTCGAGGGCGGGCGCGTTCATTTGAGTGTCCCGGTGCGCTTGAGGCCGTGCGCCAGGCTCCCGCTGACCGGGACCAGTACGTCCTGGCGCAGGCGGTGGGCAGCCGTGCGGGTCCTGCACCCCCGGCTGCCGACGCCACAGGTTGCCCGCCGCAGCGACGCGCCGCGCGTACCCGCAGCCCGTACGGCGACGGGCAGTGCCCGCATCTCCTGATGCTCGGGCGAGTCGACGGCGGTCATCGCGCTTCCTCCATCGCGGCCGTAAGGGTCGCCCGAAACCTACAGGTTTGCGCATCGCTGGAGGTGTCGTTCACAGGACGGCCGATGGGATCCAGACCTCGTGCCGACGCGCCGGAGAAACCACCCGAACGGGGACTCAAGGACCGCCCTCCAGCGTCCGCTCTCTGGCGAGACGCCCGGACCCGCCGGCGCCAACAGCATGGGAGTGGAGTGCGATGGCGGACGACGCGCCGACGACGGGCCCGCAGGGGCGATCCGCGCCGGGACAGGTGCTGGGCAAGGCGCGAGGCGCGCTCCATGTGGAGGCCGTGCAGGCGCAGATCTTCAGGGCGATCTCCGTGCAGCGGCCGGCCGTCCTGCAGTACCTGCGCAGCCTGCGTCGGGACAAGCCGGAGGCGACGGCTGCCGAGCTCCTCAAGGAGCTGGACCGCCGGTATGTCACGACCGTCACCACCGCGAGCACGGGCGTCGGGGCGTCGGCTGCGATCCCGGGAGTCGGGGTCCCTGTCGCTCTGGGCCTCGGCGTCGCCGACCTCATGTTCTTCTACGAGACGAGCGCCCTCTATGTGCTCGCGGTGGCGGAGCTCCATGGCATCGCCGTCGACGACCCCGCCAGGGCGCGTCCGTTGGTGTTCGGCATGTTGCTCGGCGAGAAGTCCCAGAGCCAGGTGACGAAGCTCGTCATGGGCGCCATCCCGGGGATGGACGATCAGGACGCGCGGACCGTGGCCGCCGGTGTCGCGGGTAAGGCGCTGCCGAGCGGGTGGGGTGAGGCCCTGACCCAGCAGTTGCCCGACTCGGCCCTCGCCCCGGTGCTCACAGTCCTCGCGCGGGAGGCGCTCAAGACCGGAGGCAAGCTGACGGCCGGGACCCTCGGCAAGGCGGTTCCCTTCGGGGTGGGAGCCGTCATCGGAGGTGTGGGGTCCTTCACGTTCGGCAGGGACGTCGTCAAGGCGTCCCGGTTGGCGTTCCCCGACCCGCCGGCCGGCTTTCCGCCGTCGCTCGACCAGGTCGCGGCCGACGAGGGGCCGGGTGAGCCGTCGCGGGCAGTGCTCGCGCTGCAGAAGGCTGCCGTCGGTGCGGCGACCCTGGGCGGTGACCTCCGCGACGCGGTCACGAGGTCCGCAGACGTGTTCCGGTCCGTCGACCTCGACGGCGACGGCGTCCCGGACGAGGCGCGTGCGCTCAGCGCTGTCAAGGGTGCGGCGTCAGCCGTGAAGGGTGCGGCCGGTGGTGCTTCCGGAGCCGTCGGGGCGGTGTTCAGCCGGCGACGCGGCCGACCCGGATCAAGCGGGGCGGATGGTGGCGAGACTGCGCCGGACCTCGCGGGCGGCTCGGCGAACCTCGGCGACGTCGCGACGGACCCCGCCGAAACCGTGACGGGGACTGCCGACGGCGCTGCGGACGACTGAGTCACGGTCACGCGCGGCCCCGTGCGACTCGGGCCAGCTCACCTCACGGCTCACTCGTCACCGACTGCCTGGACGACCTGCTCGCGCGGGTCCTCGACGATCGCGCGCGATCGGGCTGATGAGATCGGCTCGAGGAGACCCACAAGGCGTCCGTGCCGCGATACAGATGAAGAGCTACGATGTAGCACATGGGCACGATCGGCATTCGCGAGCTCAAGCAGAACGCGTCTGCGGCGGTCGCGCGCGCGGCGGCCGGTGAGACGCTGACCGTGACCGATCGCGGACGGCCGGCGGCACAGCTGTCGCCACTGCCGACGTCGCCCCTGGCGCGTCTGCTCGAGAGCGGGTCCGCGCGTCCGGCACGCACCGACCTCGCCGACCTCCCTTCCCCCGTTCGCGCAGCGGGCGGGCGATCCGCGCTGTCCGACGCGCTCGCCGACCTGCGCTCCGACGAGCGCTGACCGTGGCGTACTACCTCGACACCTCCGCCCTGGTGAAGCTGGTCGTCGACGAGGGGGAGACGGCGGCACTGCGGGAGTGGTGGCGGTCGCACGGCACCACTCCCGTCTCGTGCGACCTGGCGCGAACCGAGCTGATGCGCGCCGTCCGCAGGGCCGCACCCGAGGCCGCAGTGCAGGTACACGCGGTGCTCGATGCGCTTGTGCTGGTGTCCGTGACCGCGCGAGTCTTCGACGCGGCCGGGCGGTTGGAGCCGACGACACTGCGGTCGCTCGACGCGATCCACCTGGCTGCCGCTCTCGAGCTCGGCGACGACCTCGAGGGGATCGTGACCTACGACGAGCGGCTCGCCGAGGCGGCGACGTCGTACGGCGTCCCCGTGGTCGCGCCCGCCTGAGCGGGATCGTGTGCTGCAGGGTTCTCGGGCGGCCCTGCGGTCTCCGGTGATGGCCGGTCAGCAGTCGGGCGGCTTCGGTCGGTCGGTGCAGAGCCCGGAGACGAGTCGGCTGGTGCGTTCCTCCACGCTGAACGGTGGGGTCGATGCGGTGGTGGTGGCGGTGCCGTCGATGTCACGCCAGGTGGGGTGGCCGTCGATCTGGTAACGGCCGGTCCACTCGGCGGTCAAGGTGATGGTGGCGGTGCCGGGCGTCTCGTACCGGTGGAAGACGTCGTGGTCGGGGTAGGGGCGTCCCGGGGAGGTGGTGGCCAGGGTGTGCCCGTCGCCGTAGTCGTAGGTCCAGCGGGTGGGGGTGGCCTCGACGGTGATGCCGTAACCGAGGAGCTCGGTGCGCAGGGTGACCGGCGTGGGGTCGGTGTGCGTGATGGTCTCGATGTTGACGAGGACCCAGCCGCGGTCCGGCTGCATGGTGAGGGCTGGTGCCGGCAGGGGGAGGCGACGGAAGTCTTCGGCGGTGAGCTCGGGAAGCAGGTCGACGCCGCACCCGCCCTCGTCGATCTGCTCCCAGGAGCCCCAGGCGGCGGTCGGGGTGGCGCGGGACTGACGCCACATGGGCATCACGATGGTGTCGCCCTCGGCGCACTCGCGCAGGGTGCCGGCTCGGTCGGCGCCCGCGGGGCAGGTCCCGTCCGCGAAGCCCATGGTCCATCGCCCTGCGACCTCGCGGCACATCGGGGCGCGCTCGTAGTTGAACAAGCGGAGCTCGGCGGCCACGGCGACGTTCTCCCGGGCCATCTGCTCAGTCCGCGAGGCCGTCACACGGATGGCGCCCCCTTGGGCCTCGCTCCCGACGCCGCGAGCGTGGGCCACCGCCGGGAGCATGACGACGAACATCAACCCCAGCAGCGCTGCCGCGGACAAGCGGGTCATTGGACGGGACCGACGTCAACCGCGTCAACGACCCAATGGTCGACAGTGAACGTCAGGGCGATCGCGAACCGGTACCGCCCGCCCTGAGACTCCTCGAGTACCGTCCCATTGGCGTCGTACTCGGTAGAGGGAGCCTCGGTCGCGACTACGGTCGCGGAGTACCAGTTGGCCGCGTCGATCTCGGTGCCTTCTGCGGACTCAACGGTGATGAACCCGCCTTCGACGCGGCCGCCGCGGGTATGGATGCTTGAGGCGCCGTCACGGGCGCTGCTGCAGAAGACGCAGGCAGGCGCAGCGAGCTCGTCCCACGCTCTCGTGTCACCCGTGGCGTACACATACGGGTATAGCGCGATGAAGTAGGCCGCAGCCGCCGCGGCCCCGTCGGCATCAGGCGTGGCCATCGCGGCCGGCCGGTCGGGCGGCGTGGTCGCATCCTGCGAGGGCTCCGTCGTCGGCGACGGACTTGGGGTCGGCAACACAGGTGCGGTCGCGGACGTGGCCGCCGTCGGTATTGCTGCGCCGCCGTCCGTGCAACTCACGAGCGACGTTGCGAGAGCCAGCGCAGCCGCCGTGCCCGTGAGCTCGCGTCGGGGCCATCCGCGTCTCGGCATGTCGGAAAAGTACCGGTTGTACACCCGCCCCGGGTTGTGTCGGGCCGTCGTGTGGACAAGTTCGCGTCGTCCTCGTTGCCGGCGCGCGAACGAACTCCTGCGACCTCGGTCCCTCCGGCACCGACGGGCCCGTGCCGATAGTGGAGGGGGACACCCACCCGAGGAGGTCACGGCCGTGGCGCGCACCTACCCCGAGCACCCCGCGTTCCCCGAGGACGGCGGTGCCGAGCAGACCGTATGGGAGGAGGGACGGTGCGCGGCAGCGCGCGACGGAGCTCGAGGAACGACTGTCCGGCGCGACCGAGGGTGAACTGCCGGCGGACGTCCTCGAGTACCGCCAGCTGCTGGAGACCGCGGAGGACGAACGCGGCGGCCTGGCGGCCGAGCGCGACAGGCTGGCGGCCGATCTGGAGATCCAGAACGAGCGGGCCCGCGACCTCCAGGCCCAGGTGGAGCAGCTCCAGCACGGGCTCGACAAGGCGGCCCGGAGCGGGTCCTCCCGCGTGGCGACGACGCGCGGCGGTGACGTGTTCGAGCGGTTGTGGCCGCGCCTCGTCCTGCACGAGGACGCGAAGGCCTACCTGGTCGACGTCCGAACCTGTGCCCGGCCCCAGATGGTCGGTCACGTGCTGTCGCAGCTGGATCGCGGCGAGGCCGTACCGCTGAAGCGGTTCCGCGCCACTGAGCACGTCCTCGAGGTGAATGCCCACATCCGCATCGACGCCACGGGTCGGGATCGCGGGCGTGTCTACGTGCGGCGCCTCGGTGACGGACGCCTGTGGGTGTACATCGACCGTAAGGACGACCCCAAGCATCAGACGGCGTTCGCGCGGAGGATCGACGGGCTGCCGGAGCCGGAGTCGGAGACGCTCTGATCGATCGGGTGCGATCGGGGCGTCGTCGGTCTGGGCCGAGGTGTGGTCGTCGACCGGGCTGAGCACGCAGAGGTTCACCCGTTCCGGAGTCCCCTGTAGGTCACATCGCAGACGCGGACGACCGATGCACTCGAGGGACGTCGACATGCGTCCCGCCACGCCGTGTGGGGGATCGTCACCCTCGCCGATCGACGTCTGGACCCCGATGATGAAGCTCACCCCCGTTCAGATCGACCGCGCAGTCGGTGCCCTCCTCGGTTCCGCCGCCGGTGACGCGTTGGGGGCGGGGTACGAGTTCGGTCCGCCGCTGCCGGATGATGCGCCCGTCGTGATGAAGGGCGGCGGCGGGTTCGGCTGGGAGCCGGGGGAGTGGACGGACGACACGTCGATGGCGATCCCGATCGCGCAGGTGCTGGCCGACGGCGGGTCGCTCGACGACGAGGGAGCGCTCGACCGGATCGTCGCGGCGTGGTTCGCCTGGGCAGCGGAGGCGAAGGACGTCGGCAAGCAGACGAGCATGCTCATGCGCGCGATGCGGACGCCGAGTGCTGCCGCTGCGCGGCAGGCCGCGAGTGCGCAGTACCTCCGAGAGCCGGACCGATCCGGTGGCAACGGCACCCTCATGCGCACCGGCCCTGTCGCTCTGGGTTACCTCGACGACGGCGCCGAGCGCGCCCTTGCCAACGCGGCACGCGCTGTCTCCGACCTCACCCACGGTGACCCTGACGCCGGCGACGCGTGCGTCCTGTGGTCGCTCGCCATCCGGCACGCGATCCGCACCGGCGAGATCGATCTCGTCGGGCAGCTCGCGCACCTACCGGCCGCGCGACGCGAGCGGTGGGCCGCGGTGATCGCCGAGGCGGAGTCGTCGCAGCCCCGGGACTTCCCGAAGAACGGGTGGGTCGTGCAGGCGCTGCAGGGTGCGTGGTCCGCGATCCACCACGGCGACGGGCTGGTCGACGTGCTGGAGCGCGCGGTCCGCGGTGGCAAGGACACCGACACGGTGGCGGCCATCGCGGGCGCGCTCGTCGGCGCCGCGTACGGTGGGACGGCCGTTCCCGCGCGTTGGCGGAGGATCCTGCACGGGTGGCCGGGGATCAACACCCGCGGGCTCGTCGAGCTGGGTGCGCTCGCGGTCCGTGGTGGGCAGCCCGACAGCCTGGGCTGGCCGGTCGCCCCGCAGCTCAGCGGCACCGGCGTCCGCACCCTCGTCACGCACCCGCACGACGAGGGCGTCGTGCTCGCGTCCCTCGACGGCCTCGTCCGCCTCCCCGACGACGTCACCACGGTCGTCTCGATGTGCCGGGTCGGTCGCCGCCAGACGTCGCGGGAGCACGTCGAGTTCTGGCTCGTCGACCAGGACGGTGCCAACGCCGACGTCGACGCCGTGCTGATCGACGCCGCCGACACCATCGCCGAGCTGCGCGCCCAGGGGCAGAGGGTCGCACTGCACTGCGTCGAGGCGCGCTCGCGCACGTCCGCCGTGGCCGCGGTCTACGCGATCCGTCACCGCGGGGTGCCGAAGACCGAGGCGCTCGCGGCTCTGGAGGCGACGCTGCCCGACTACGAGCCGAAGCAGTTCCTGCTCGACGCGGTGGGGCGGATCGCGGAGAACGTCGCAGGGGAGGGCGACGAGGAGACGGGGCCCGAGTCGACCGAGCCGGCGCTGCGGTTCACCATCGCGCAGTCATGGTGGATCGCGTCGGAGCTCGCTCGACGGAATGGACTCGAGGTGTACGAGGACCAGCCTTGCGGCTACGACGTCCTGGGTGTCCGGAGAGCAGGGACGAGCGGCGGCGGCGCGAGCCTCGAGATGAACCGGGGTGGGAGGCTCCACATCCACCCCGCCCACACGGGATGGATGACCTGGCAGGAGGTGCTCGCGCAGCCCGACCCGCACGCGGTCGTGCGTCGGGCCGAGAAGACCATGGGGTTGAGCCCTCAGCCCCATCAGAAGACGACGCGCCGGTCGCTCACCTACCGGGTCATCGCGCGCGCGCTTGCGGGGGCCGTGGACGACCGTCACCCGTGGGACGTCCGGATCGGATTCCAGGTGGGGGAGGACCTGTCGGAGGACTTCTTCTACGGTCTCGAGTCCTCACATCCCGCGGCCGTCGCTCACGCGCGGACGTTGACCTCGTCGACGGGCGACGTGGAGGCGAGGCGCCACCTCTGGATTCTCGGGCATAACCTGCGGCGGTCCGGCGAGCGCCACGTCGCTGCCGTCCTCTCCGACGACGCCCGCGTCTTCCTCGCCGGCGACGCCGAGCCCATCGACCTCATGGCCCTCTACCGCAAGCGCGGTCACCGCCTGGGGCTCGTCGTCGCGGAGGCACTCGGTGCGGTGCTCCCGTGAGCGTCGACCTCGAGGTCGACGAGGAGGAGTACCGGTTCGCCGACCGCTACGTCGCGGCCCGGGCGTGGGCGCTCATGGCCGCGCTCGTCGAGCGGCTCCCGGGCATGCGCGTGTCGCAGGTCGTCGACGAGACGGGCACGCCGCTGCTCATCGTCCACGACGGCACCGAGCAGGAGCGGATCCAGCTCGACATGGTCGCGTGGGTGCTCTTCGGCGCGCCGAGCAGGGAGATCCAGCACCTCTACTGGGACGAGGTCTTCGCGACGCGCCTCGACGACGTCGTGGGGCGGATCGTCGCCGCGACCGGCCCCGTGGTGGACGACGGGGCGACGGGCCGGCTGCCCGTGTACCGGCTCATCGCACGGGCGCTCGCGGTGGGGCTCGCCGACGACGCCGGGTGGTGGGTGCAGCAGGTGCGGATCGCAGGTGAGTGGAGCGCCGAGACGCTCGAGGTGCTGCGAGGGTTCGCCGGGGGCGAGTCGGTCGCCGAGGCGGCGCTCGACGCCGCGCTCGCCGGGGCCGCGCACGACGAGCCCGTGGTGTTCCACGAGCCGCTGTGGGTGCTGCGCCGCGGGCTCGACGTCGTGGCGTTGCTCGACGCGAGCACGGGGCAGGCGCACGTCCCCGGCGGGCTCGCACATCCTGCCGACAAGCTCGTCCGTGAGGTCGAGGTGGAGCCGCACACCATCGGCTTCTTCTTCCGCCAGGTGTGCGCGGGCCAGTGGGGGTGCCTCGACCCGGAGCCGGTCGTGGACCCCGCCGTCGATCTCCTGCCGCTGCACTACGGGCACGTTCGGGCGGAGGCCTGGCGCCTTGTCGCGGCGCTGGTCGCCCGGACCGACCTGCAGGTCGTGGGGCCGGCCGCCAGGGGCGAGATCTGTCGCATGACCGATCTCGACGGGAGCGTGCGGCTGCGTATGACGACCGAGGGCGTGCATGTCGGGGGGTCGCCCGTGGTCCGCGACTGGTGGGACGTGTTCGCGGCGCCGCTCGCGTCGAGCGTGCCGGACGCGCTGGTCGACGAGCTGCCGCGCCGAGGGTCGCCGTCACGTGACGCGAGCGGCGCCGAGCGTGTCCATCGGTTCATCGCACGCCTGCTCGCGGCCGCGGTCGACGACGACGGGGAGTGGCGGGTCATCTCCCATGGTGAGGGCGGGTGGGCCGTGCTGCGGGGGGACGATGCTGTGGCGTTGCTCGGGGAGGATGGGAACGACAGGCACGTGGACGACGGGTGGACGGCGAGGATGGGTGCCGCCGTAGTGCTTGGCGATCAGTAGCAGAGTGCAACCAACGTCTCCACCCTTCGAAGCGGGGCAAGCGGCGCCGACATCCGTCACATGTACCCGCGACCACCCTGACCGTCCGGCACCGCCACGAGGCGGGGAGGCTGTGACGCAGTCAGCGTCGCAGCCACCCACCATCTGCGGTCGACGAGCGCCCAGGGCCACGGTGCCACCGCTGGCACGCGCCGCCGCATGACGATCCCGAGCACTAGCCGGATCGCGAGAATGACCATGGGGGCAAACCAGGCCGCCAGGATGCTCGGATGCTCCCGGTACAGCAGTGCGAACACCACGCCCACCATCCCCACAAGCAGCAAGGCGGCAGCAAAGACCGTCCCGAGGATCGGTGCGCGCGGAATCGCGTGGAAGAAAGCAAGAACCATCACACAATGTGCAGCAGCGAGGCTAGCTACTGCAAAGCCCAGCACCAAGAAGATCCCAACATCCACCACGGTGTGCGGACTGGATGCGGCGATGACCACGCCGACGACGATGGACGCGCAAGCCGTCTGTGCGACCACTGGCAGGACGAGGGCGCGGAGCCGCAATCCAAGGCGCGCACGCCACGGTGACGCAGGGTCGTTCGGGACTGCCCAGCTTGCGAGGCGCTGGCGGATCGCGATCTCGTTCGCCCACCGTTCCGCGTCGACGAGCGACTGGATCCCCGGGGCGTACTTCACGCGGACGAGAGCGCCCATTGCTGCTACCAGCGCGCCCGCCGTCAGCGCGCTACCGACGCCGCCGATGGAGGAGCCAGCCGTGGCGGCGCCCTCGACGTTCGCCACCACCGTCCCAGCGATGGACCACAGCGCGATCGTTGCGCCTGCCCAGCCCGTGAGGGCAGCGATCTCCCGAAGGTGCTGGTCCGCCATCGCAGAATCGACGTCGCCCTCGTGGTGCCGCAAAGCGGCCGGCGCGCCCAGCACCCCTAGCCCGTAGGTCACGAGCAGTGCCGTGATGAGTGTCAGCGCGTCGCCGAGCTCGAGTTGGGGGATGGCGTCATGCCATGGGCTCTGACGGTCCCGGTGAGGCCATTGCGCAGCGACGAAGGTGATCGCGCTGGTCACGAACAATGCCATGCCAACGGACAGGACCAGGTTGAGGACGAATCGACGGCGGGCGTCACGTACGGGACGCGACGTCTCATGTCGTGCGTCGCGGTCAGGCTCAGAGGGCGCCAAGGTCGATCCTCAGCCTTACAGCCCGAGCGCAGCGATCACAGTCTCTGCCTTGGCGCCCTCGTACGACGCCATCGCCTGGAAGTGGTTCGTGGGCTTCAGCCCCAGTTCCGCGTTGATCGCCGCGTACGCGATGTCCGCACGCGCATAGTCCGTCACTGAGTACACGTATTCGTAGACGCCCTTCTCCGGGTGGCTGTGCCAGAGCTCTTCGGCAAACCGCTTGTTCCGGAACTGGAACCCGATCCGTGCTGTCGCCCAGATGCCGCCACCCCCCGTGAAGAGGACCGGGTCCCCCTCCGTGACGCGCTCGTACTTCTTGAGGTTGTGCCGGTACGTGCCCCAGAACCGAGCCGCGTCACCGTGCCGGCGCTGGAGGTGGAGTCGCTCGTCGGCCGTCAGCAGCTGGGCGACGGCTGAGTCCAGGGGTACGGGCTCGAGCAGCGATCGGCCGGCGTTGAGCTGACCATCACCCTTGCCTCGAGAGGGGTGGACAAGCAGCGCGGTCATGGTGCCCCCAGGTGTCGAGCCAGCGAAGGGATCATCGTGGCGGAACGTGCACAGTTGCGGCATTCGACCCGCCGGTGGTCAGCGATCAGGACCGCTACGACGACAGTGCAGCAGCGATACCCAGCACGAAGGGCACGCCCCAGACCAGCAGGAGCAGGATGCCGAGCACCCAGGATCCGCGGTTGTACCGTCGCACCTTCTTGCGCAGGTCGGCGTTCTCCGCCTCGAGCTGTCCGATCCGCTCGTAGACGAGGGGGTCGGCCGGCTGGGCTTGACCGAACCTGCTTCCGTATCCGAATTCGTTCACATACGACGCATCGGCATATCGGGCACCGTCCTTGAACGGCGTGGTCCGTCTTAAGCTGTGGCCCTATGCGCTGCGATGGGTGAATCTTCTGCAGTCGTGGTTCTACGCCCCTCATGTACCCACGGCGATGGCCCGTGGCCACTGGTTCGCTCGTTACCCTGTAGACGCCAGGGACAGGACTTGCGCCAGTCAACGATGCCGAGTGGGGGTACTGACGCGCGATGAAGGCCGACTCGCCGCACTGGAAGGTGATGGGCCCTCCGGCGACGCCGGAGGAGGCCGCGGCACTCGAGGCCTTCCGCGAGGTCCTCCCCGACGACGGCCGCACCACGGCGTGGGTCAACCTCACCTTCATCGACACGAACAACCGCACGGCCGAGGTCGACGTCCTGCTCCTCACGCCCGTGGGCCTGTTCTGCGTCGAGCTCAAGGGCTGGCACGGCACCATCACGGGCACGTCCCAGCGCTGGTACCAGCCGGGCAAGACGCACCCCAACCCGTTCCTGGTGACCGACCGCAAGGGCAAGCGTCTCGCCTCCCTGCTCAAGTCCTACGCGACGAGCCCGCAGATGGAGCGCGCCGTCCCGTGGGTCAACGCACTGGTCGTCCTCCACGGTCAGGGATCGAAGTTCGAGGTCGACCAGTCCGGGCGTGCGGGGGTCATCAAGCTCGACGGGTACGACGTGGCGTCGAAGCCGCCGCTGCAGCGACTGAGCGAGTTCCTGGCGACGCCGCCGGCGAACCCGCACGACAGCATCGACCCGCAGCGTGCCCAGCTCGTGCGGCACCTGTGCCAGAAGGCGGACTTCCGCCCGACGCCGAAGACACGCATGGTCGGCGACTACGCGGTCGCGGAGTCCGACCCGGTGGCGGAGGGCGTCGACTGGCAGGACGTGGTGGTCACGCACCCGAACCTGCCGAAGCTCAAGCAGCGGTTGCGCCTGTACGACGTGCCGCCCAAGGCCTCGGCGTCGGAGCGCAAGCGCATCGAGCAGCTCGCCCAGCGTGAGTTCCAGCTCACGTACGGCATCAAGCACGACGGCATCGCGGTCCCGCAGCAGTTGCTGACGACGGACGACGGGCCGGCGCTGCTCTTCGAGTACCAGGACGCCGAGCGGCCTCTCGACGCGTTCCTCGCCGACGAGGGGGCGGCCCTCACGCTCGACGACCGCGTGGCGATGGTCGAGCAGCTCGGTGACATCCTGCGGTACGCGCACAACCGGCACCTGTTCCACCGGGCCCTGTCGCCGCAGCGCGTGTGGGTCCGGCCGACGGCCGACGGTCCCCGGCTCGAGGTGCGGGACTGGTACTCCGCGCAGAAGGACCGCGAGACCGCGTCCACGACCCGGTGGACCGTCATCAGCCGTGGTGTCACCGACCTCATGGGCGTTGCCGGCCACCAGGACCTGGTGTGGCTCGCTCCCGAGGCGCGGCAGTCCGTCTCGGACGTCCCGGGTGCCCCGCTGGACGTGTTCGGCTTCGGTGCCTTGGCGTTCTTGATGCTGACGGGGAAGCCGCCCGCGACGACGATCGCCGAGGTGCAGGAGGTCCAGCAGCAGGCCGGCCGGTTCGACCCGCGCGCCGTCACCGCGGCCCTGCCGGACTCCCTCGCTGACGTGATCGGTGACCTCACCGCGGTCGACGAGTCTGAACGACCTGCGTCGGTCGAGGATGCCCTCACGTTCGTCCGCATGGCGTGGGACGAGGTGCGTCGCCCGGATGCCGAGTCGCCCCCGGAGGAGGTCCAGGACCCGCTCGATGCCCGGACCGGCGACATGATCGGCAGCCGCTTCCTCGTCGCGGGCAAGCGCGGCGAAGGCTCCTCGGGTGTCGCTCTTGCCGTCCTCGACGACGACGCGGGCGACGACCGGGAGCTCATCCTCAAGATCGCTCGGGACGACGCCGCCGGCCGCCGCCTCGACGTCGAGGCCGAGGTGCTCGCGGGGCTGGAGCACCCCCGCGTCGTGCGCCTGGTGGAGTCGCTCGAGCTCGGTGGCCGTCGCGTGCTGCTGATGTCCGACGCGGGCAAGGAGACGCTCGCGACTCGGCTGGCCAAGGAGGGTCAGTCGACGCTCGAGCAGCTGCAGCGGTGGGGGACCGACCTGCTGGAGGCGATGTCCTACCTCGTCGACGTCGAGGGTGTCTTCCACCGCGACATCAAGCCGGCGAACCTCGGCATCGCCCCCGACCCGGGCTATCGCAAGCCGCACCTGACCTTGTTCGACTTCTCCCTCGCGCGGGAGCCGCTGGAGGCCACGGGGTCGGGCACGCCCGGGTATCTCGACCCGTACCTGGGCAAGGGCCGGCGGAACCGCTACGACCGGGCGGCCGAGCTGTGGGCGGTCTCGGTGACGCTGTTCGAGATGGCCACCGGCGTCCTGCCGTGGTGGCCCAACGGCGCGAGCATGCCGGCCAAGCCGACCGACCGGGCGGTGGTGGAGCCGACGTCGTTCGACCCGGCGGTCGCGGCACCGCTGACGGCGCTGTTTCGCAAGGCCCTGGCCCCGGACGCCAAGGACCGTTTCGGCAACGTCGAGGACCTGCTGCGTGCCTGGACGGAGGCGTTCGCCGGCCTCGCCCTGGACGAGGACGCGCGGAAGAAGGACGACGAGCTCGCCTCCCGGGCCACGCTCGACACCCCGCTGGAGCAGTCCGGCCTCTCGGCTCAGGCACTGTCGGCCCTGCGTCGGCTCGACGGCGTGGTCACGGTCGCGGACGTCCTCGGCGTGCACCCGGTAAAGATCAACGGGATCCGCGGCCTGGGGGAGACGTACCGCAAGGAGATCCAGGCGCGCATCGGGCAGTGGCGCACCGCGTTGCGACCGGCGGAGCCCGTCGCCGGAGTCGCGGTGGCGCTCGGGGTGGACCGGTTGGTGAACAACCTGCTGGAGATGCTGCCCGCCGCCGACGAGTCGCTCGCCCGCACTCTGCTCGGCCTCGGTGACGGCCCAGCGTGGCCGACCGCCGCCGAGGTTGCCGCCGACGCGCAGACGACGCGTGAGCGCGTCACCGCGATGGTGGACGACGCTGCGGCCGCCTGGTCCAAGCACCAGCCGTTCCTCACGGCCCGCGACGAGCTGACGACCATCGTGCAGAACGCCGGCCGCGTCATGACGGTGCCCGAGGCTGCTGCTGCGCTCGTCACGCTGCGCGGGTCGACGCTCGACGGCGACGCGCGCACGAGCCACGGCACGGCGTTGATCCGCGCGATCGTCGAGTTCGACGCGCGGGACACCGACTCCGTGTTCGTCCTCCGACGACGCGCGGGCGCCAAGGCGGACGTGCTGGCCCTGAGTGAGACGGCAGCCGCGACCGATGCCGGCGACGCGAGCCCGCCGGCCGACCTGCTCACCGAGCTGGCGGCTGAGCTGGGCGCCAAGGCTGACGAGCTGGTCACCGGCGGGGTCATCACCGCGAGCACCGCAATCGGCTCGCTGCGGAGCGTGGTGGACGAGCTCGACGGCGCGGGCCAGTGGCAGGTCTCCGACACCCGCGTGCTGCGGCTGGCCGCCGCGGCCAGCCAGACCGCGGCCCTCTCGGGCTTCCAGGAGCTGTACCCCAGGGCGCTGCCGATCGCGACGGCCCTGGAGCACGCGATGCGCGGCAAGCCGGGCCGCGCCATCAGCCAGGCCGCGGTGCGGCGGACGGTGAGCGCTCGCTTCCCCCACCTCACCGATCCCTTGCCTGCAGGTTCGGACAAGCTCGACGCGCTCATGCGCGACCTGTACCCGGACCTGGTGAACCGCCAGGGCGTCTACGAGCCCAAGAGCACGGCGCTGTTCACCACCGGGTCGGTCCAGACCACGCAGTTCGCACCGACGCCGGCCGCGGAGATCACGCGCAAGCTCAACGACGCGCTCGCCCGTCACTCAGCCCTGACGCTGACGGTGCCGCCGCGCCGGTACACCGCCGCTGTTCGCGCACTGTCCACGACCTTCGACATCGACGTCCTCGACGTCGCGGAGCTCGTCGTGACGGTGACGAAGGAGCAGATCGAGGAGGCTGGCGGCATGTGGTCGGGGCTGCTCGGCTACGACGCCCTGGATCGTGACAGCAAGCAGTGGAAGGCCCTGCAGAGCGTCGTGCAGCGATCGATTGAGCCTGCGTGGGTGGAGCGGCTTGCGTCACCCCGCCCGCTGCTGCTCACCAACGCCGGTCCGCTCGTGCGGTACGGCATGACGTCGTTGCTGGCCACCCTGCTGGACACGGGCACCAGTCGACCGGCCGCGCGCTGGCTCCTCGTCGCCAAGCCCGGTGACGCCCGCGCACCACTGCTCGACGGGCGGTCCGTGCCGCTCGGGCCGAGCGGCTGGATCGACCTGCCCCGCGACCTCGCGCAGCTTGCCGACGACGACAAGCCCGCGCCCCACAGCACGATCCCGACCGGAGACCGTTCATGATCCACTCCTCCGCCCTCCTCGCCGACCTCAAGGCCCAGCTCCGGGTCCTGCAGGCCGACCTGAAGGCGCGTGCCGACGACCCCACGACCGAGTGGGGAGCCGCGCTCCAGCGCGAGCACGCCGAGGCGCTGCGGCGCGAGCGCACTGGCCTGTCGTGGACGGTGTGGCGGGACAACGAGGTCGACCAAGCCGCGGTTGCGTGGATCATCGCGACGACGTTCATCCGGTTCTGTGAGGACAACGACCTCCTCGCGGGCGCCACCCTCGACGGTATGCCTGTCCCCGTGGGCTGGATCGCCGGCCCGGGCGACCGCTGGGCGCGGGCTCGCGAGAACCAGACGGCGTACTTCCGCGTCCACACCAGCCACCACGACCGCGACTGGCTCCAGCAGGCGTTCCGCGTGCTCGCCGCCCAGCCCGCGGGCGTGGCACTGGTGGACCCGAAGCACAACCCGGTGTGGACCGCGGAGATCAGCGCCGAGGCCGCGAAGGGACTGGTGAGCTTCTGGCGTCGGACCGACGACGACGGGACGCTCATCCACGACTTCACCGACCCCGACCTCGACACCCGGTTCCTCGGTGACCTCTACCAGGAACTGTCCGAGCACGCGAAGAAGACGTACGCACTGCTGCAGACGCCCGAGTTCGTCGAGGAGTTCATCCTCGACCGCACGCTCACCCCGGCGATCGCCGAGTTCGGCATCGACGGGCTCAAGCTCATCGACCCGACCTGCGGGTCGGGGCACTTCTTGCTCGGGGCGTTCCAGCGGCTCAACGCGCAGTGGGCGACCGAGGCGCCCGGGCTCGACCCCAAGCAGCGCGTGCGCAAGGCCATGGACTCGATCCACGGCGTCGACCTCAACCCGTTCGCCGTGGCCATCGCGCGATTCCGGCTCACGGTCGCAGGGATCACGGCGGCCGGCGAGAAGTCGCTGGTCGGCGTGCCGCCGCTCGGCTTCCACCTCGCGATCGGGGACTCACTGCTCGGTGAGCAGGGCGGTGGTGTAGGACTGTTCGACGACAACGAGACGTTCACGTACGACACCGAGGACCTCGACGAGTACGCCGGCATTCTCAAGCCGGGTCAGTACCACGTCGTCGTGGGCAACCCGCCATACATCACCGCGAAAGACCCGGCTGCCAACGCTCGGTATCGAGCTGCGTACCGGACGGCTTACAAGCAGTATGCACTTTCAGTGCCCTTTGCTGAACTCTTCTTCCGCCTCGCCCTCAAGGGGGACTTCGCGGGAAGCGCTGGTCATGTTGGCCAGATCACTTCCAACTCATTCATGAAGCGGGAATTTGGCAAGAAGCTGATCGAAGGTCTGTTCGCCGGCAAGGATCCCGAGCTTGCCTTCTCTTGCCCGGTCGACCTCACTCACATCATAGATAGCGCCGGTGCCTGGATGCCGGGTCACAATCATGACGGCACTCCGACCGTGATCCTCGTGGGGCGCCGCCGCCGGCCCGTATCGGCCCGCGTACGGGTGGTGCTCAAGAACCGAGATGACGCCGGGAAGCGGGCGGACCCCGAGAACGGTCCGAACTGGACGGAGATCGTAAACAACCTCGACAACCCAGGTTTCGAAGGCACCTACGTCTCGGTTGCCGATCGCGACCGTGACGCACTTGCAATCTTCCCATGGGCACTCTCAGGTGGCGGATCAGCAGAACTTATTGCCCAAATCGAGTCGAACGCGTCATCTCGGTTGGGAGAAGCGCTCGAGCGGCCTATTGGAGGGGCGATACGCGCCGGTGCGGATGAGGTCTACATGCGCCCTCGCCTGCTCGCGTCCGAGCGGTCCTTCAAGGCCTTTACGCGGCCGTTCGTCGTCGGAGATGGAGTGCGCGATTGGCGCAGCTCGGCTACGGATCAGATCCTCTTTCCCTACGACGGCTCCACGCTTCGCTCATCGAGCGAACTCGATAGCATCCTTTGGCCGTGGCGCACCACGCTCGCAAGGAGAGGCACCTTCCAAGGCGTGATGGCCGACGCGGGTTTGCGCTGGACGGACTATATGCAGTTCACCCGCTGGTCGGCCATGGCCGAGATGGTGATCTGTTTTGCATTCGTTGCGACGCACAACCATTTTTCCCTCGTGCGTGGCAGAAAAATCTTCAACCGCTCTGCGCCGGTCCTAAAACTGTCGATGGGGGCGACGGAGGGGCGGCATATTGAATTGCTCGCAGTGCTTAACAGTTCGGTTGCTTGTTTCTGGCTGAAGTATGTGAGCCAGGAGAAGGGGGGTGACGCCGACACTCCCTGGCTCCGGACTTGGGAGTTCACCGGCACTAAGCTGCAGGAACTTCCACTTCCTGCGCATCTGCCGCAAAATCGCGGCGACGTGATCGAAGCGCTCGCCCGCGAGTTGGCAAGCAATGTTCCAGAAGTGGTGATTCAGGGGTGGCTCGAGAGTGACCAGGCCTTCGACCTCACTCAGGCGCTCGAGGCAGCCCGCGCTACCGCCGAGCGTCTGCGCGGTAGGTTGATCTTCGAGCAGGAGGAACTGGACTGGGAAGTTTACTGGAACTACGGGCTGATCGAAGAAGCCTTGATCTATGATTCGTCGAAGGATGTGAAGCCGCAGCAGCATCTCGCGTCGTCCGAGCGCCCCTTCGCCTTGGTGCTCGCGCTTGGCGAGGCAGGGAATCCTGCGGCGACCGTCTGGTTCGACTACAAGGACGCGCGCTCCGGCAACGAGCATTGCTTTCCCCGGGTGACTGAGATCCCGGCCGACTGGCCCGAGGGATATCGGGAATTGACCCGCAGGCGTCTCGCGGCGATCACGGCTAACCAGGCCGTCAGGCAGTTGGAGAGGCCTGAGTTCAAGCGTCGTTGGGCTACCGTCCCGTGGGACAGCGAAGTGCGCAGCGCGGTTAAGTCGGCGGTGCTGGACCGTCTCGATGACTCTGAGCTCTGGCGAGACGCCCAAGGGCCAGTAGCGCGATCAGTGGTGCAACTCGCGGACCTCCTCCGCAACGACCCTGTGCTCTTGGGGCTTGCGCAGACGCTGACCGGAGCGCGGGAGCCTGACGTGGCAGGCGTAATCGGCGGCCTGCTCTCCCATGAGGGGGTCCCATATCTAGCAGCTCACCGCTTCACGGCGACTGGTGTCGAGAAGTTTCGTGAATGGCAGCGAGTCTGGAGCCTACAGCGACGGGAAGACGCTGGTGAGAAGGTTGCGATTGCCGTGCCACCCAAGTACGGCGACAAGGACTTCCAAGACAGCACTTACTGGAAGGCTCGCGGCAAGCTCGACGTACCGAAGGAGCGCTTCATCCTCTACCCAGGTGTCGGTCGTGAGGGCGACTCGAGTCCCGTGCTGGGCTGGGCGGGCTGGAACCACCGGGACCGGGCAGTGGCGCTCGCCCGGGAGATCCTGACCCAGCAAGGGCTCGGTGCGCCCGACGAGGCGCTCGTGCCGTTGGTAGCGGGTCTGGTCGAGCTCGAGCCGTGGCTGCACCAGTGGCACACCGACCTGGAGCCGGAGTTCGGGTCGAGCGCCGCCCAGGCGGTGACGAGCCAGATCGACCAGCTCCTCGCGCAGCTCCAGATGACGCGCGATGACGTCAACGCGTGGCGGCCGCCGGGCGCGACGCGTGGCCGTCGCCCCCGGTCATAGAGCGTCCGGCCGGTACCGAAAGACGACGTAGCGATGTACCTGAGGAACGGAAGAGTCGACCGATGAGCAACACCACCGCAGGCGCACTGTCGATGATGCTGCGCGACGCGATTCGCGTGCCCGAGGCCGTGCACGACGACGACTTCGTCATGCGGATCCATGAGGGCGTTCCCGCAGCCGACCGGACGCTCCAGGACTACGTCGTCACCGAGAAGATCGCCGAGGCGTTCGGCGAGGGCCTCACCCTGGTGAAGTCCGCGCTGGCACGCGGCAACGCCAAGGGCGCCTTCATCCACGGCTCGTTCGGTGCCGGTAAGTCGCACTACATGGCGGTGATGCACCTGCTGCTCACCGGCAACTCCCATGCGCGCGCCCTGCCCGGGCTGCAGCAGGTCGTCGCTGAGCACACGGACGTGCTCTCGCGCAGGTTCCTCGCGGTGGACTACCACCTCATCGGGGCCGAGTCCTTCGAGGGAGCCCTGTTCCAGGGGTACATCAACACCGTCAAGGAGAAGCACCCGGACGCCGCTCCGCCGGTCCTGCACCGGAGCGATCTGCTCTTCCAGGACGCCCAGAGCCTGCGAGCGAAGATGGGTGACGACGCGTTCTTCTCCCAGTTCGCCAGCGACATCGACCCCGTGCTCGGCACCCTCAGCGACGGCGGGCTCACGGCGGCGGACCTCGACGCGGCGGCCCGCGGGGCGGCGAGCGAGCGAGACCGGCAGGCGGTCGCGGCGAAGCTGGTCGAGACCTACTTCCCCGGGTACACGTCGACGTCGGCGTGGCTGCCCATCGACCAGGGGCTGCGGATCATGACGGCCCACGCCAAGGACCTCGGGTACGACGGTCTGGTGCTGTTCCTCGACGAGCTCGTGCTGTGGCTGGCCAACCACCTGCGGGACTCGGCGTTCATCCAGAACGAGACGTCCAAGGTCGCCAAGCTGGTCGAGACCGGGTCGGGCCAGATGGCGATCCCGATGATCTCCTTCGTCGCTCGTCAGCGGGCGCTCAAGGAGTTCCTCGGCGGCGGGAACGTCGGCGCCGAGCAGGTGGCGCTCGAGGATTCCTTCCAGTGGTGGGAGGACCGCTTCGACAAGATCACCTTGGCGGCCGCCGACCTGCCGGAGATCGTCCAGAAGCGCCTGCTGACCCCGACGTCCGACGCGGGCAAGGCTGCGCTCGCCGCCGCCGTCGCGCGGGTGCGGGCCAACCCGACGGACTGGAAGCACCTGCTCACCGACTCAGCCGGCTCGAGCGCCGTCGACTTCGAGAAGGTCTACCCGTTCTCGCCGGCACTCGTCGACGCGATGGTGGCGCTGTCCGCGATCATGCAGCGCGAGCGCACCGCTCTGAAGATCATGAGCGAGCTGCTCTACCGGGGCCGCGACGAGCTCACCGTCGGCGATGTCATCCCGGTCGGTGATCTCTTCGACGTCGTCGTGCTCGGTGACGCGAAGCCCCTCACCGACGACATGGTCAAGGTGTTCGAGGCTGCCGCGACGTTCTACCGCGGCAAGATGCGTCCGTACCTGCTCGACAAGCACCGCCTCACCGACGCCGAGGCTCGGGCGCTCGACCGCAACCACCCGTTCCGGCGCGAGGACCGCCTGGCGAAGACCCTGCTCGTCGCCGCGATCGCCCCCGGCGCGACGTCCCTGAAGGACCTCACGGCGTCCAAGCTGGCGGCCCTGAACTTCGGGTCCGTCGTGTCGATGTTCGGCGGCAACGTCTCCGGGCAGGTCGTCACCTTCGCCACCGAGTGGCAGGCCAAGTTCTCCGAGATCACCGTCGGGTCCACCGCCGACCCGGTCGTCAGCCTCCAGCTCACCGGCGTCGACTTCGACGCGATCCTCGCGCACGTCGCCCAGGAGGACTCCCACGCCAACCGGCGCAAGCTCATCCGCGACACCCTCGTCGCCGAGATCGGCGCGATTGCCACCGGCTCCTACGCGGGCGAGTACGCGCTCGACCACGTCTGGCGCGGCCAGAAGCGGGCCGTCGACGTGGTGTTCGGCAACGTGCGCGACAGGGCCGCCATGCCCGTCGAGACGCTGAAGGCGTCGGACTCCCGCTGGAAACTCGTCGTCGACTACCCGTTCGACGACGAGGAGGGGCGCGGACCGTCCGACGACGCCGCGCGCATCTACGACCTTAAACACGACGGCGTCGTCTCCGACACGATCATCTGGGTGCCGCACTTCCTCACTGCCCAGCGCATGGACGACGTCGGCAAGCTCGTCCAGCTCGAGTACCTCCTGACCGGCAACCGGTTCGACCAGTACGCCAGCAACCTGCCGGTCAGCGACCGCGATCCGGCGCGCCGCCTGCTGACCAACCAGCGGGACTCGCTGCGCAGCCAGCTCGGCGCGCTCCTGCGGCAGGCGTACGGGGTCGACTCCTCGGCGAACGACGACAACCTCGGCACCCGGCTCACGGGCACCAACTTCGTCACCCTGGCTGACGGGTTCACGCCCACTCAGCCCTCCGCGGCGACGCTGCGCGACGCCGTCGTGGGGGCACTTGGCTCCGCGCTGACCGCCAGGTACCCCAAGCACCCCGAGCTCGAGCGAGGCGCCGAGGAGGTGCGACGCACGGAGCTCAACGCCGTGCTCGACCTCGCCCGCAAGGCCGTCGACGCAGGTGGCCGGCTCGCGGACGTCGACCGAGCGACCGGCAGTAAGGTCCGGCGCGTCGTGACCGGCTACGGCGTGGGGGCGCTGCGTGAGACGACCTACGCGCTGGATGCTCAGACGTTCGCGTTCTTCGACGAGTTCACGCGTGCCGCGGGCACCGGTGACGTGACCGTCGGGACCTTGCGCGGGGTCCTCGCGGCCCGCGGCATGACCACCGACACCATGGACCTGCTCGTCCTGGCGTGGGCCCGGATTACCGACCGCGAGTGGTACCGCGCCGGATCCCGCACCAGTGAGCCGGGGATCGGGTCGTTGACCCCGGACATGCTGCTGCGCGAGCCGGTGCTGCCCTCGGAGCAGGAGTGGCGAGTCGCGCTGACCCGCGCCAAGGCGCTGTTCGGCGTGGGCGCCGACGAGTACCACCTGTCGACCGCCGCGGTACAGCGCGTCAGCGACGCGCTCCTCGGCAAGGTGCGTCCCGCGGTGAGCACGACGTCGGAGGCGGCCGCGGAGCTGTCCGCGCACCGCGACGTGCTCGGGCTGGACGACACGAGCCCGCGGTGGCAGTCGGTCACGCGCGGACGGGACCTGGTCGCCGTCCTCGCGACGGCTGACAACGCCGTCGCGAGGATCGAGTCGCTGGCGCAGTTCGACCTGCCGGCGGAGTCGCAGGCGATCGGCCGCTCGATCGCGGCCTCCGGCGACGTCGTCGCGGCACTCCGTGGGGCGAACTGGAGCCTCATCAACCGGCTGCCGGGCCTGGGAGGGGACCGTGCCGCACGGGCCCTGTCCACACTCCGCGGCACCGCGCGGCAAGCCGAGCTGCACGCACCGCTCAAGCCGGCCCTGGGCAGCGCGGCGGACGAGGCGCTCGACGTCATCGCGGCCGACCCCGCAGAGGTCGAGCGTCGTCGGCGCGAGGAGGAGGCGCGACTTCAGGCCGTGGAGGAAGCGCGTCGCGCTCGGGAGGGGGCGGAACGCAAGGCGGCAGAGGAGCGAGCGGCCCGCGACGCCGAGTACGCGAGGCAGCAAGCCGAGCTGGAAGCGAAGCGGCGCGAGCAGGCAGAGCGCGACGCGGAGATGGCCCGGCAGAAGGCCGAGCTCGACCGCATCCGGCTCGAGCTGGAGGAGCGCGAACGCGCGCGTCTCTCGGAGAAGAGTCAGGTCGTCTCGCGTGCCGTCGAGATCCAGGAGATCGGTCAGAAGATCGTCGAGGAGCTGACCCACCCGGTCCCCGGCAAGACGCTGCGCGTGAGCTGGAGGTGGGAGTGACCAGCGCCGCCACGGAGACTCCGCGCACCGTCGCCGTCTCCGAGGCGCTCGTGCG
The DNA here is from genome assembly GCF_018388445.1 of Cellulomonas wangleii. NCBI lineage: Bacteria > Bacillati > Actinomycetota > Actinomycetes > Micrococcales > Cellulomonadaceae > Cellulomonas > Cellulomonas wangleii. The sequence continues at coordinate 3,723,960 of NZ_CP074405.1, read as the reverse complement.
GTCCCGCGCGGCCGAGCTCATCGCCAAGGGCGGTGACGCGCGCGTGCTCGTCCTGCGGGCCCAGCCGCGGTGGCACGGCGGCGACCTGACCATCGACGGGCAGCGGGTCCGGGTCATCGAGGGCGTCTCCCAGCTGGCGATCCTCGACGCGTACGCGCAGCAGTCCGATGACGAGTACCTCGTCGTCCTCACGGATCGACCGCGAGCGGACCTCAACGACACCGTGCTCGCTCGCGCGTACGGTCAGCGGATCGAGGAGCCGGACGAGTGGGCGAGCGTCCCCGCGCTCTTCGGGGGTGCGCGCGAGGTCAGCCGCGAGCTCCGACGGCTGGACTGGGCCGCGACCGCACTGCTCGACCATGAGCCCGCCGGCGGGTGGGCCCCCTCCACGGACCTTGCTGTGACCGCCGAGCACGCCATCGGCGGGTTGCTCGCCCACCTGCTCGACCTGGACTCCGGAGACCTCGACGGCGTCGTCCTCCTGGCCGTCCTGAGCAACGGCTCGCGCTCGTCATGGGCGGGTGTCGACCCGGAGCTGCAGGACCACCTCATCGCGTGGGCCGAGGGCCAGTACGGCACGGCGGCGGCCTTCGCTCTGCGCACCACCGCCACGCCGGGCGGCCTGGTCAAGCCACTCGCCCTCGGTCTGGCGATCGACGTGCTGTGGCCTCAGCCGGCCGGTGACCTCACCGAGGCCCAGGTCGCTGCGCGGACTCGGCTCCTCGAGAGATACGTCGCAGGTCGCGCTGTCACGCCGGTGCAGGCGCGGGAGATCGCCAACGCGGCCGTCTCCGCCGTGCTCCGGCTGTCGCGCGAGAACGACCCCGAAGGGCGCCTCGGCGTGGTGCTCGACCAGGCTGAGGCCTTGCTGCGCGACAACCTCGGGTGGCCCGAGGGCGCCGAACGCTCCGGCATCCTGCGTCCGGGCTTCACCGCCCGCCTGCGTGTGCTGGGCGCGGCCCTGGACTCCGGCACCGGCATCGAGGAGGCACTCGCCGGCGTTCTCGAGCACCGCGAAGCCACCCTGGGGAGCCAGGACCTCGCACCGCGCATGGCGGTGCGGCTCTCGCGTTGGCTCGCGACTCCTGAGACCGACGCGCACACCCTGGGGACGGACCTTCAGCGGCAGCTCGCCGACGGCGCGTGGGTCGACGCGGCGCTCGGTGTGCTGTGGAGCGGGTCATCCGACGCCGAGGTCGGGGCCGCCTACGGGCGACTCATCGAGCGTGTCCGCACCCGCCGCCGGGAACGCGATGCGGTGGCCGCGACGCACCTCGGGGACACAGTCGTCATGCAGTCGGTGGCGGAGGCGTTGCTCGGTGGTCCTGCGCTGGGCGTCGAGAACATCTTGCGCGCCGTGGTGGACCCCTGGAGGGCCTACGGAGGCGTGCTGCTCATCGTTCTGGACGGCATGAGCGGAGCCGTCGCGATCGACCTCGCTGGTGAGGTCGGACGGTCCGGCCTCGTCGAGTGGGTGCCGTCCGCGACCAAGCGCCGGCTCGCCGCCGCTGCCGCGCTGCCGTCGATGACCGGGATCTCGCGCACCAGCCTGTTCTGCGGCGAGGTGCGTCACGGCACGTCCGCGACGGAGAAGTCGGGCCTCGCTGCTGCCTTCCCGGGCGCGAGGGTGTTCCACAAGGGCGAGCTCCGCGCGCCGGGCGGCGCCCAGCTCGCGGACGACGTCGCCACCGCCATCGCCGACCCCACGGTTCCGGTGGTCGGTGTCGTCATCAACGTGATCGACGACGCGACCCACAAGAACGACACCTCGGGGCGGCCCTGGGGCATCGGCGACCTCGAGCCCCTTCGCGGGTTGCTGAACGCCGCCTCCATCGCCGGGCGCACGGTGGTCCTCACCTCCGACCACGGCCACGTCGTCGAGCGCGGGACCGCGATGCTCCCTGCTGTGGCGGGGGGCGACGCGCGCTGGCGGCCGGTGTCGACGGGGCCCGTCGAGGAGGGCGAGGTGCTGGTCACCGGCCCGCGTGTGGCGCTCGACGCCGGCCAGGTCGTCGTGCTGTGGCGGGACGACGCCCGGTACGGCGCCGCGCGTGCGGGCTACCACGGGGGTGCGTCCCTCGCGGAGCTCACTGTGCCGGTGCTCGTGTACCAGCGGTCGCTCGCACAGGCGGCCCCTGACGAATGGGAACCGGCGCCGCCGCAGGCGCCGGCGTGGTGGAACGACCCGGTCGTCGAGGCGAAGGTCAACACGTCTACGCATCCGGGCCCGGCGAAGAAGGCGCGTAAGAGGCCGGCGGTCGACAAGTCGGAGCCCGCGTTGTTCGAGCTCGAGGTGGCCGCGGTGGCGTCGCCTGCGCCGTCGGACGACCTCGTGGGGCGTGTGCTGGCGTCGAGCGTGTACGCCGCCCAGTCCCGGCTCGGCGGACGTGCCGCGTCGGCAGCGCTGATCGAGACGGTGCTGCGCACCCTGGTGGCCCACGGTGGGCGAGCGCACCAGGACACCGTTGCAGCGGCCGCCGGCATGCCGGTCACCCTGTTCGGTCAGGGACTGGCCGTCGTCAAGCGGGTCCTCAACGTCGAGGGGTACGACATCCTCTCCGTGGACAGCGACGGCGTGACCCTGCGGCTCGACGTCGACCTGCTCAAGGACCAGTTCGGGCTGACCACATGAGCGACCGGGGGGCCGTGCAGTGGCAGTGATCCGCGCCTTCCGTCACGAGGTGAAGGGGCACGGGACGCGGCACTCGACGGACGTGGACTGCCTCTACTTCCACTTCCTGGACACGGGGGGATCCCAGGTCCTGCAGCTCTCGACCCTCGGCTCGGACCAGCGGCAGAGTCAGCCGAAGGTCAGCCAGACGTTCCAGATCGGCGCCGAGGGTGCGGCTGAGCTGCGGCAGATCCTGGACCGGACATTCCCCGGGATACGACCGGGTCCCGGCGAGGAGCCCGCCGAACCTCCGCGGGGGGCGTCGCCGACCCCGTCTGTCGTGGAACCCGAGGACCCGATCGACCGCTTCATCGACCGGGCAGGTCTAGACAAGGTCGACGACCTCAGCACGGAAGGATCGAGGGCTCAGCGGCGGGTGGTCGCCCGGGACGACCGTCCATACGCCGGCGGCGACTGGTACATCGTCGACTTCACGAACCTGCAGGCGTTGCGGTACGCGGACGTCGAGCTCGACCTCAGATCAGCACCGCCTGCCTACCAGCGTGCGGCCGTCATCGTGAACGACGTCTCCGAGGACCTCCAGGAGTTCCTCGTCAGGGCACATGCCGATGTCATTCGCCTGGCCGACCTGGGCCTCACGACGCGTCACCGGCGCGGGCTCGTCAGCGAAGCGGTAGTGGGCACGTCGCACGTGTCGAGCCGAGAACTGGTGGCACCCCCACAGATTCCCGCGACGTTCCACGGAACCGAGCAGCTGCTCCGGTCCGAGGTGTACCTCGCGCAGAAGGCACGGGCAGGGCGCGCGACTGTCGACGACGCCGTCGTGCGGGACGTTGTGAACGCATTGGTCCGCACCGGCTGGAGTGGGTCGATCGCGACGGTTGAGCGAGACGCAGGGCTGGCACCTGGAGCACTGAGGCCGATGTTGCCCCTTATGCGGAGGCTGCTGAATGTCGATGGCTACGAAACACTTGCGTTGCGCGACGGGGGAGTTCTCGCGATCGACGAGAACCTGCTCCGCCAGCAGTTCGGGCTCGTGAGCCCTGCACAGCCTGAAGGAGATCGTCTGTGAACAGCACCGCCTCGGTCAGTCCTCGGCGTCGTCGAGAGATCATCGACGCGCTGCGGCGGGGCACCGTGCCCCAGCAAGGGCTGGATGTCATGGCGGTGGGCCTCGGACGTTTCGAGTCCGCGATCGAGGACGAGCTCGAGTCGGTGAAGCACGGCGGCGCCCAGTTCAAGGCCGTCCGCGGAGAGTACGGATCGGGAAAGACCTTCTTCTCCCGCTGGTTGACGGAGCGCGCGAAGAAGATGAACTTCGCCACCGCCGAGGTGCAGATCTCGGAGACGGAGACTCCGCTCTACAAGCTGGAGAAGGTGTACCGCCGAGTCATCGAGACGCTCTCGGCTCCCGGAGGGTCGGCGGGTGCGTTCGGCGACATCGTGGACGGGTGGTTCTACTTCCTGGGACAGGATGCGCTGGCCGCCGGCGCCTCGGGGGACCTCGATCAGCGGACGGACGAGCTGCTCGAGAAGCGGCTGGCAGCTGTGTCCAAGGAGGCGCCGTCGTTCGCCATGGCCCTGCGGGCGTACCGGCGGCTGACCGCCGAAGGGCACCACGCCGATGCTGCCGCACTTCTCGCGTGGCTGGGCGGCCAGCCGAACGTGGCCGCATCAGCGCGCCGCGCGGCCGGGGTGCGCGGGGAGCTCGACCACTTCGGAGCCCTGGGCTTCCTCCAGGGTCTGCTCACGGTGCTCCGCGACTCGGACTTCGCCGGCCTCGTGCTCGTGCTCGACGAGGTCGAGACGCTGCAGCGCATGCGGTCTGACGTGCGGGAGAAGTCGCTCAACGCCCTTCGTCAGCTCATGGACGAAGTCGACGCCGGCCGGTTCCCCGGGCTCTACCTCGTCATGACAGGGACCCCTGCCTTCTACGACGGCCAGCAGGGCGTCCAGCGTCTGCCCCCACTCGCGCAGCGGCTGCAGACCGACTTCACGACCGACCCGCGCTTCGACAACCCGCGGGCGACGCAGATCCGCCTGACCGGCTTTAACGCGGAGTCGCTGGTCGAGCTCGGCGCGCGTGTCCGCGACATCTACGCCGACAGCACGCCGAACGGCCCGCGCATCCACGACGTCGTCGACGACCGGTACATCGCCGATCTCGCCGCGGCCGTGGGTGGCGAGCTCGGGGGCAAGACAGGCGTCGCGCCCCGCATCTTCCTGAAGAAGCTCGTCGCCGACGTGCTCGACCGCGTCGACCAGTTCCCCGACTTCGACCCGCGGCGCGACTACCAGCTGACCGTCAGCGCGACGGAGCTGACCGACGTCGAACGCGAGGCCCGCTCCCGTGGGGACCTGCGTGCCGCGTCCAGCGTCGACGACGTCGACCTGGGCTTCTGACAGATGAGTGGTGGCACCGGGCTCGACGAGGCCATCGAGTACCACGTGGTGAACTCGCTGGGCTGGGCGAGCCTGCGCCCGCTGCAGGCTGACTCGGTCGAGCCGGTGCGCGCGGGAGCGGACTGCGTGCTGATCGCCCCGACCGCCGGTGGCAAGACCGAGGCTGCGGTCTTCCCTCTCCTGTCCTCGATGGTCCAGGAGGAGTGGACAGGGCTGTCGGTCCTCTACGTCACGCCCCTGCGTGCGTTGCTCAACAACCTCTACCCGCGGGTCACGAAGTACGCGGACTGGCTCGGCCGGCGCGTTGGTCTCTGGCATGGCGACGTCGGCGACACGGAACGCAAGCGCATCCTCGCTGAGCCGCCTGACATCCTGCTGACGACGCCCGAGTCGCTCGAGGCGATGCTGGTGTCGCGGCGCGTCGACCACGACCGTTTCTTCTCGGGAGTGAGAGCGATCGTCGTCGACGAGCTGCACGCCTTCGCCGCTTCCGACCGCGGGTGGCACCTGCTCGGAGTGCTCGCCCGCCTGGAGCGACTCGCGCAGCGACCCATCCAGCGGGTCGGACTGTCTGCGACAGTCGGCAACCCCGAAGAGATCGGGCGGTGGCTGCAGGGCGGCGGGACCGCCAACCGCGAGCTGCGCGTGGTGTCGGAAGAGGCATCCGGTGCTTCTGCCGTACCTGAGGTCATGCTCGACTACGTCGGCTCGGTCCCGAACGCCGCCAAGGTCATCTCGTCACTGCACCGCGGCGAGAAGCGCCTCGTCTTCTGCGAGTCGCGACGCGTCAGCGAGCAGCTGGCCTTCGAGCTGCGAGAACTGGGCGTGCAGACCTTCGTCTCGCACTCCTCACTCTCAGCCGAGGAGAGGCGACGATCCGAGCAGGCCTTCGCAGAAGCGCAGAACACCGTCATCGTCGCCACGTCGACCCTCGAGCTCGGCATCGACATCGGCGACCTCGACCGCGTCATCCAGATCGACGCGCCCCGCACCGTCGCGTCGTTCCTCCAGCGACTCGGACGGACCGGGCGCAGACCGGGGACGCGGCGCAACACGCTGTTCCTCGCCACCAGCTCGGAGGCCTTCCTCGAAGCGGCGGGCCTGCTGCTGCTCTGGCAACGTGGCTTTGTCGAGCCAATCAACCCGCCGCCCCACCCCCGGCACCTGACCGCTCAACAGCTGCTCGCGCTCGCCCTGCAGGAGGGCGCGTACGGCGCCAGCACCTGGCGGGAGTGGTGGGGCGACCTCGCGCTGATGGACGACGGCGACGAGGTTCTCCAGTACCTCCGCGAGGAAGGGTTTCTCGTCGAGGACGGCGGGCTGCTCATGATCGGACCCGCGGCCGAGAAGGCGTTCGGGCGCCGCCACTTCATGGACCTGCTCAGCTCGTTCAACGCCGAGAAGGAACTTCGAGTCGTCGCGGGCAACAAGGAGCTCGGCTTCATCTCACCCCTCGCACTGCCTCGTGAGGGATCCGCCCAGCTCGACTCCAAGCCCATCCTCATGAACGGCCGCGCCTGGCACGTCGAGCAGATCAACTGGGAGCGGTTCGAGGTCCTCGTGAGCCCTGTCGCGCACAAGGGCGACGTCCGGTGGCACAGCGACGCTGTCGCCCTGTCGTTCGAGGTCATGCGCGCCCAGCGCGACGTCCTCCTCGGGGAGACGCCGGACGTGCCGCTGTCTCGGCGTGCTGTCGACCGGCTGGACCTGATCCGCGAGACACGGGCGGATGAGGTGTCAGAAGGCGGTCTTGTCGTGGACGGATCGGGACAAGATCTCCGGCTGTGGACCTGGGCGGGGCTGCGAGCCAACGAGACACTCCGCACCGCGCTTGGCGGAGCTGAGGGGCGGTCTTTCAACGAGGTGATGATCGTGCGAGGGGCGGGGCGACTGGACCGCCTGCAGGGTGTCGCGTTAGACGACGTCGCACCGAGTGTCCCGGTCGAGATGGTGGAGAGCCTCAAGTTCTCGGCGGCGCTGCCTCTGCCTGTCGCTGTGAAGACGCTCGCGGAGAGGTACGCAGACCGGAAGGGCGCAGCCATGGTTGCCCGCGAGTGTTTGAATGCGGGGTCATCGGAACAGGATAGTGAGTCGTGGAGCTGATAGCCGGCTCAGCAGTTGCTCCCTAGCCATATCCGTAGCTGGAGCGGCGAATGCTTTCTTCGACGAGTTGTTGCGAAAGTGCCAGAGGGGCCCGCGCGCTCAAGTGTCGCTCGACGAGCTTTGGTGGCGTGGAGGGTCGGGGAAGGACCGGACCTCATCTAGCGTCGCGAATGTCCAGGCGGTCAGCGGCTCATACCCGTAGTCGTACGCAATGGGTAGTCCTTCGAGCTCGTGAGCGAGCCCCAACATCTCGCCGAACCATCCGGCGTAAGCCCAGTCGTGAGCCTTGACCACGCGCCAGGGCGCCGCAGCGATGATCAGGTCGGCGACGTCGTCTCCGGTACTCGACGCGGTCACAGTCCTCGCCGCGAACTCGTAGCCTGCGCCGATCGAATAGTGAATCCCCAGGTCCCAGTCTCGCAGATCGGGGTACATGCGGCGCTCGGGAATGTTGTCCGCCGGAGCAACGGAGACTCTCCAGCTCGTTCCCGAAGGGCTCATGCCCGGCAACGCTCGCACAGTCTGAAATCCGCGACGATGCAATGCCGCGACGCCGTCCAGAATCCGCCATGCGGTCACGTACGGAGCGTCGAGCTCGAATGGACGCCAATGAGGCTCATTCGTGTACAGATAGAATCCGTGGATCGGGGTCGCTGAACGGCCGAAGGCCACACGCTGCATCGCACCACCCGCACGCGGTACGACGGCGGACCTGGCTGTAGCTTGACCGGACGTCAGGAACCTCTGTACCCCTGCTCGTGTGGTGTCTCCCGCGAGCCCGCACTCCACCCCACCGATGGCGACGCCTAGGTAGCCCTTCCTGCTGTCCGTGCCACCCGAGATCGTGGGCTCGCTCGTCGTGTCGCGCCACACGGTGAGCAACTCGGCGAGCTCGTGCAGGCTGCGACATTGTTGACCGCGGGTGATGAGAGGCAAGAAGGCTCCTCGTCTGATGCATCGGCAGCGCTCCGGGACGTCGGCAGGGTCCTGGGTGCGGTGCATGAGTCGTGTCGCTGGTCAGGTGGTGACGTGGCCACATCAACTGCATCACGATGAGGCATGCGACGCGAGCGATGGCCGACGATGCGCGCCGCTGGCTGACACGACCCGCAGCGGTCTCGTCGCTCACGCGATCGCACGAGCTTGTCATGCGCCGGCCGGGCTCACCTCGAGTCTTGTGCCTCGGCTCCGGCAACCTCCTCCCCGGCAACCCTCGCCCTCGCCTCGGCCAGGATCTCCTCCCAGAGGTGCGGCGGCGCAACCTCGGCGAGCAGCTCGAGGACGTGCTCGGCGTTCATGGCGACCGTCCTCTGCCGGACCGACCCTCGGGCGCTGGTGCTGCGCGGCCGACTCAGCCGCCGGGGCGCGTCGAGCTCTGTGCCCTCGACCGTGGCCGCTGCTCCCGCACCTGCCACCTGCGGGTCGATGGCGCCGGCGAGGACTCCGGTGTTCGGCGAGGGAGCCGGAGGCGCGGTCTCGGGTTCGTCGCCGGATTCCGCGGGTGCGTCCGCGTCCGTCAGCAGCCGCGGCAACCGCCCCGCCACATGCACGACGTCCAAGTACGCGGTCGTGCGTGTCAGCGCGATGTACAGCATCCGCAGCCCTTGCGGCCCCGCGTCCACGATGGTCTCGGGGTCGACGACGACCACGGCGTCGAACTCCAGGCCCTTCGACGCGCCCGGGCTGACGACGTTGATCGCCGAGGCCAACCCTCCCTTGTCGGCGTCCTGCCAATGCATGTGTGCGGCCCGGAACGCGTCCTCCAGTCGCTCGCGGCCGGCGTCCGGGCAGACGACACCGACGAACAACCCTTTGCTGCTGTGCTCGCGCACGACCTCGACGACGCGGGTGAACTGGTCATCCTCGGTCGGTACGGCGTGCAGGTGGGTGGAGTCCTCGACGTCCCGCACGATCGTGGGTGCGGAGACGCCGGGCGCAGCCTCCGGCAGCAGCCGCGCGGCGAACTCCATGACCCCTCGCGGCACGCGGTACCCGTACTCCAGCTCGACATGTTGCCTGGGCCGCGGCGAGGCGAGCAGCTCGACGATGTCGGCCCACGAGTCACGAGCCCAGTGCCCGGTGGACTGGGCGATATCGCCGACGAGCGTCATCGACCCGTCTCGTGACCGCCGACGCAGTGCCAGGAGCTGCATGGGGGACAGGTCCTGCACCTCGTCGACGACGATGTGGGCGTACGTCTCGGTCTCGCCCGTCATCTCCATCGTCACGTGGTCGAGCAGCGGCAGGTCCTCCTTGGACCAGCGCTGCTCGGACATGCGCGGCGAGGCCTGCCGGCGCAGCAGGCGGACCTCGTCGGCGCCCAGCGTGGAGCCGGCGGCGGACAGCAGGCGCTCGACCGAGCCGAACAGGTCCCGCAGGAACGCCGCGGGTGTGAGCTGAGGCCACACACGCTCGACGAGGGCCTCGACCTCTGCCGGGCGAGGTCGGGGCGTCGCGCTGCCGCGGCTCCAGTGCCCGTCGGCCTTCTGTCGGCGGCGCGCCTCGGTGGCGATCGCGGACTCCAGCAGCTCGCGGAACCGTGCGCGGCCCACCGTGTACGGCGTCCTGTCGACGGACTCGAGGATGTCGGCGACGTCCCGCGGGCTGAGCGTGACGCGCCAGGACACGTCGTCGAAGGCGAACGAGATGTCCTCCCGCACCGGGCGGACGCGGTCCGTCAGCGCCTGCGCGATCACCTCGACCATGCGCGCGTCGCCCTTGAGCCGCGCCGCGGCAGGATCCTCGACCACGTTGGGGGTGACGGACGTGCTCATGAGCCGCCCGACGTCGCGCTGGATGACGTGCTCCTCACCCAGCTCCGGCAGCACCCGGGAGATGTACTTGAGGAACGTGCGGTTGGGCCCGACGACGAGGACCTCGTTGTCCGCGACCTCCCGCAGCGGGCCGAACAGCAGCGCGGCCACCCGGTGCAGGGCGATCGCCGTCTTGCCGGTGCCCGGTCCGCCCTGCACGACGAGCAGTGTGTCGTGCGGCGCCGCGATGACATCGGCCTGCGCTGCCTGGATCGTCCGGACGATCGTCTGCATCTCAGGTGAACGGGTCCGCGCCAGCTCGTCCTGCAGGAACTCGTCGGACGAGACGAGCGCCGACTCGGACGTCCCGAGCTCGACGACCTGTCGCGCGAGCTCGGCGAGGACGACGTCGTCGATGTCACGGATCTGGTTGACGGGCTCCGTCCGGAAGGTGCGCTGTCGTGCGACCCCGCGCGGGTCGCTGTGCGAGGCGCCCCGCAACCGCAGCATGGCCGGCGCCTTCCAGCTGTACACGAGTCGGTCACGCTGCTCGTCGGAGATGCCGTGCTCGCCGACGTAGTACGTCTCGCCGTCCTCCAGGTCGATGCGGAGGAAGGCCACGGCCTCCTCCGGTGCACCCAACGTGGCGTCGTCGTCGGCGTTGGCCTTGAGCCGGCCGCGGTCCTTCGGGTTCGCGGCGCTCTGGTAAGCCAGCGCCCGTGACTCGCGGGCCGCCTCGCGGATCTCGCGGACGCGGTCGAAGTACGTCTGCTCGTCGTCTCGTGTGGCGGCCCATCTCGGCAGTGAGAGTGACACGTGTCCCCTTTGGCATCGCTTTCCACCGGCATCGGACGCGGCGGCCGGGACACGGGGCCCTGGACGACGTGCCGAGGCGCCCTGCGCGGCGGCGCGCCGTCGTCGGCACTCCCGTGGACTGACGCGCCGGCATGTCCGGCGCGCCACGATCTGCCGGGCTCCTCAGCTCCACCGAGCCACAGGGTCGACCCAGGCTCGCACTTGCCGCGCGCCGATGACCACGACGGAGGTCCCAACGACATGCCTCGTCCGGGAAGGCCTCGGAACGTCACGCCTGGGCCGACTTCCAGGACGACTGGGTCAAGCCGATGAAGGCGGCGAGCGGCCCGAGCACGAGCAGCTCGGGCTTGAGCTGCGCGAGGCCGTCGGCCCGCTCATGCTGCGCCGCATCAAGGAGGACCACCTTGAGAACCTGCCTCCCAAGCGGATACACGAGCACTCCAGCCGACGCCGGCGGCTCAGATCGCGGTCTACGACGACGTCCTCGCCGGCCACCGCGCCAGGGCCGGGGCCAAGGTCGCCGCGCTCAAGACGCTCCACGAGCTGAGCGCCGCCTCGCTGCACCCGGGCCTGCTCAACGGCACGCTCGGCGGTGACCCGCGTCGCGTCGACGACTCCGCGCGCACCCTGGTGGGCGTCCGCGGCGTGCTCGACACGGTCCGCGACGACGGAGAGAAGGCGATCGTCGTCGCCAAGACCGAGGACGTCCAGCGGGCCCTCGCGCTGTGGCTGCGGGAGATCTACGGGCTGCGCGTCGACATCGTCAACGTGACACCCCCGCCACCGGCACCGGCGACACCCGCCTGGCCAAGATCCGCGCCTTCGAGGCAGCGCCCGGGTTCAACGTCATCGTCATGTCACCGCTCGCCGTCGGTGTGGGCCTGACCGTCGTGGGCGCCAACCACGCCATCCACCTCAAGCGCCACTGGAACCCCGCCAAGGAGGCGCAGGCCACCGACCGCATCTACCGCGTCGGGCAGACCCGCGAGGTGCACGTGCACTACCCGATCGCGCTGCACCCCGACGTCGAGTCGTTCGACCTCAACCTCGACCGGCTGCTGCGCTCGAAGGTGGCACTCAGGGACGCGGTGGTGGTGCCGCGGGAGGTGACGCAGGAGGAGCTGGAGAGGGCGCTGGGGTTGTCGGGCGCCGGTTCGCTCACGGCATCGCCGCGCCTGTTGACGACGTTGTGTGAACCGCTTGCCGCTGACGCAGTGGCGGACGAGCGGTCGTCCGGTCTGTTTCGTCGCCAGTGTTCAGCAACCACGCGGTGGCGCCGCGGTCTGCGCGTGAGCCGCCACGGCGGCTGGCCCCAGAGGTTCCCAGCTGCGACGACGGCGTCGGCCGCGTCCCCGGAACGCGAAACACGCCTCGGGCGGGGTGGACGGATGTGCGCCCCGGCGTCGCGTACTAATTCGCAGGAAACGAGCATGGACGAGGATTCCGCGACAAACCAAACGTTCTCGCGTGCGCCCATGTGAGGTGATTGCCGGGGCCCATGCCAATAATTCGCGTCGAATGCCCGCTTTGGGGCAGTGAACCCCGTGCAGGTCCGTAGTCGAAAGTCACGAGGGATAACCTGGTAGTCGACGGCGGGGTGGGTTCTGGCCGCAGCGCTCCCCGACATCGGAGGGGATGGTTTCATGACGACGTACCGACGGCGAGGGCACTACCGCCGAGGGCGCGACGGGCGCAAGCACTGGGTGTCGTCGCACACAGTGACCCGTGCCAGTGGCCGTGGGCGGACGTCCTACACCTGGCGAACCTACGAACGCTCGACCGTGCGCTCGACGCCTCGTCGGCTCGCTCCTAGCGGCCCGAAGTCGACCCGATGGGCGCGCCCGAACGCCGCGTGTCCCGTGTGCGGCGCCGCCGTCTACTTCTACTCGAACGAGCACGGCAGCAGGGTCTACTTCGACGAGATGGGCCCACCGTGGCCGAAGCACCCGTGCACGCAGCAGGGCGCCTCCCCGTCGGCGCGCGTCGGCCACGCCCGGGTCGAGCCGGTGCTCTACCCCATCGGCGAAGGTCAGGAGCGACTGGCGCTGGCCGTGCGAACAGACCGGCGGTCCGGGGATGCCTCCTACGGTCAGACCAACGGTGACGCGTGGATCGTCGTCGACCAGTGGGTCGAGGACGACGCGACGTTCCTCATCTTGCGTCGCGCGTACTCGCTCCGTGGGCCGCGGGTGTGGCAGGCGCTGGACCCTGTCGACGTCAGCACGGGGTCACTCGTCTTCATCGCCTCAGACCAGTTGTCGTACGTGGACATGACGACCCTGGAGGCGGTGACGGCTGAGGTGCTGCCGTACCGCTACCACCCGCGTACCTCGCTCCTTGGGCGGCTGCGTGCCGCGTGGAGTCGCTGAGCCGGACACTGCAGTCTCGGTGAGACCTCGCGACAACCTGCCGGACGACGCCGTGCTCCTCGTGGGAACCTCGCTGCAGGACGGGGCCAAGGAGCGGGAGATCGACCTGCTCGTCGTGTGGCCAGAGCTGGGTGTCGCGGCGATCGAGGTGAAGGGCGGGCACGCCGCCCGCGCCGACGGGCAGTGGTGGCAAGGGTCGGGTGCGGAGCGGCACGCGCTCGACCCCGTCGGGCAGGTGCAGGACGCCAAGCGCATCCTGCTGGCGCTGCCGGTCCGGCACGGCCTCGCGGCGGCGCGGACCCGGACGGCGCATCTCGTCGCGCTCGTCGCGCTGCCGCACACCTCCGTGCCGGGGGACTGGGATGCGCGTGCGTCCGGCGAGGATCAAGTGGCGTCACGGCCGGCAGCGGCAGCAGGGTGGTCACGGGTCTCACGTGATCCGCGGTGACGAGGCACGCTCTCAGCGGCGAGGCAGCGCTATCGCCTTGATTGCCTGCCCTGGGCATGGTGCGTGAGTTCCCGCGCGACAGCGTCGGCCTCCACTGAGGCCTGCCAGGCTGGCACAGGGACGACCTGCAACCCGGGGCCCGGCGCGCGGCGTCGCGTGCGAGGTCCTGGAGGCGTTACCGACAGCGGACGTCCTGGTGGTGCGCCCGTCGACCTCGACGTCGAGCGGGTGTACAGAGTGTCCAACGTCAGGTTGAGCTCCTCGCCTCCACGCCGTCCTTGCACCTCGGTGTGCACCGGGACGGCGGTGGGGCGAAGAGCCGACGCTCCGCCCCCGAGTGCGGCTCGGGCTAGTCAAGGATGTCGTTCTTTCCTTCAGCCAGTCCCACTCCACCCCGGCGGCCTCATGTCACGTCGACAACGGTCTTGGTTAGGACCTCTAGACCAGATGAAGGGCGCGGCCGATGACTAGCTTGACTCAAGCTACGCCATACGGGTGCCGATAGAGCCTCAGACGATCCGTGTCGGGCCCTCCCGTCAAGGTCGGGCAAATTGGAATGCGGGCCGGTTATCGGGCGCCGGACGTAGCCAGAGATGAGCCGAGGAGGCAGGATCGGGATGGCGGCGCGGTCTACCGACACGGTCGATGTCGCCGATGTCGTGACTGCCCTCAATGAGCAGCTTCATGGGTGTGGCGCCCGCGCCATCCGCCTCGCCAACGACAGCGAGCCGAGCTTGGTATTGCTGTACCCAGAGATTGGTCTCCTGGCCATCGACATCGATGACTCCGACACCGGGTTCGAGACCCAGATACCCTTCCTGCGCCTCAACGAGAGAGTGCACTCGTTGCGTCAGACCCTCGAGCTCGACGCCACGACTCCGATCGGCCGGGTGGTTCTGCACACGCGGAAGCTGTTGACGGAGCCAGCAATCGGTATCGGCGGACGAATCAGCATCAGTCCAGCTCAATTGTCTGACTCCACTTGGCTGAGCCAGGCGCGAGCGCGGCCGCTCGACGAGCAACTGGTTGCGCGGATCAGAGGCCTGCTGGAGCCCACCTTCACCTTCACCACCGTCTTTCGGGCTGGTTCACATGACCAGGGAGCCGCCGAGCGCGACCAGCTCCGTGTCACGCTCGACGCCCAACAGGCGGCGATCGCCCAGAGGCGTGATCTCGACCTCGCTCTGGTCCAGGGCCCGCCGGGCAGCGGCAAGACGCTCGTCCTCGCCGCCCGCGCTCGATGGCTCGCGAGCCTTCACCCTGACTGGCGGATTCAATTTCTCTGCTTCAACAACGCGCTCGTGCCGTACCTCAGGAGCCTCGTCGCCGACCACCCCAATGTCGTCGTCACCACCATGTGGCCGTACGCGAAGGAGGTCGGAGTCCGGTTCTCGTTCGACGATGAGGCCGCCAATCACCGTGCCCTGGAGGTGGCGAAGTCGAAGGGGGTGCGTCCGATTGCCGACGCCATCCTCCTCGACGAGGCCCAGGACTTCCGCCCGTCATGGATCGCGATCGTCATGGCGGGCCTGACGCCTGGACGTGGAGGGCTCGTCATGGCGGGGGATCCGGCGCAAGCGCTCTACGGCGCCGACGACGCTCTCGCGGGGTTGGAGTCACTCGGCGTCCAGCATCTCCATCTCACGCGGCCCTACCGCAGCACTCGCAACATCTTGGGCGCGATAGGTGCGATCAATGCGCAGTTTGCCGTCGAACAACTCGAATCCGCTCCGCCTGGTGAGCCGGTCGAACTGATCTGGGCCGAGACTCCGGCCGAACAGGCGAGGGCCATCGCCTGGGAGATCCACCGGATGGTGTCGAGCGGGGATCGTGATCCTGGCGACATCGCCGTCGTCATCGTGCGCTACCGCGGCACTCTCATGCACATCGCCCCTGCCCTGGAGGCGATGGGCATCCCCTTCACGGCCGTCGTCAGCAAGGATGACAAGAAGAACTTCGACCGCGGGGCAAACACGGTAAAGATCATCACGCCCCACTCGGCAAAGGGCCACGAGTTCCCGGTGGTGTTCCTGTTCGCCCTCGACACGGTCAAGCCGTTCGACCCGTCGGATCCCGAGTCCGTGCAGCGCGGCCGGGCGGGTTTTGTCGGCGCCACGCGAGCCAAGGATCAACTTGTCATCACTTACACAAAACACAATGCCTATCTCGAGATTCTGAGCAAGGACGAGAAATACGTGCGGCGCTGGCTCTGGCCCGATCAGTACGAGGGAGCGGTGAGCGATGGCTGAGCTCGCGGTGTATAGCTACGCCGGGCCTGGCGAGCAGGTGGCCGCCGAGACACTGGCGAAGGAGCTGCCTGCCGACTGGCTGATCGTCGTCGGAAGAGAACTTCCGACGCCGCAGAAGGACGACGTCGACCTCCTGGTCATCGGGCGGCACCACATCTTCGTGCTCGAGGAGAAGCACTGGGGGCCGACGGTCGAGGTCCTGAACGGCGGGTGGCTCGTCAAGGGCGCACTGCGGCCGAGTCCGGTGGGACGCAATTCCCAGGTCGCGAGGATCCTGGCCGGTCTTCTCAAGGCGAGGGTCCCCGGGTACGCGGTGGCAGCGAGGTCGAAGCATCTCGTTCAGGAATCAGTCGTGCTCTCCTACCCCGGCGTAACGCTTGACACGACCGGCTACCCGCCTGACGACGATCACATCCTGTTGCTCCACGACGCCCCCGCCGCGTTGATGGAATGGGACAGATTGAGCACGGACTTCGCGGCCGTGCGGAACGCCGTCTGCGAGTTCCTTGCCGGGCTGTCCACGAGGAAGTCGGCTCCCGAGTCACTCGGGCCCTTCACAGTCCTGCACGAGGTCGCCGGTGTCGGCCGGTCGCGCGTCTTCTGGGGCGAGGACAGCGATCGGGAGCCGGTGGTGCTCCGCGCCTACCCGATGGACGGCTGGGGCCCCGGGGTGGACGCGGGGCAGCTGGTGAAGAACGAGCGCCAAGCGACGAAGCAGATCGCGGACATGCAGCGGTCGTGGGGCGTCGAGGCCACCTTCGTCGACGAGGCGAGACGATGGGTCGTCCTGCCGATCCGCCCTGTCGCCAGCCTTTCGCTCAAGCGACGGGCCGCGGCCCGTGATCTGGCGGTCACGGAGGGCGGCCGCGTGACCGACCGCGCGGCCGGCATCGTCCTGGACGCCTTCGAGGCACTTGCGGAGGTGCACGCGACGGGTGTCCTGCACCGAGGACTCTCGCCTGATCGCGTCCTCACGGCTCGAGGCGATCGCGTCATGTTCTGCGACTTCTACCTCGCACACCTGCCTACCGATTTCACCGTGGCGCCGGCGCTTGCTGACACGGTCGACAGCTCGGTCCCCTTCAGGGCTCCTGAGCTCGGGTACGCGATCGGCGCGGCAACGACCAGGTCGGACGTGTACGCCCTCGCCCTGAGCCTGCTCTGGTGGGTCAACGGGGACATCCGCCTGACAGACGAAGGCGCCGTCAAGGCACTCCCCGCCGCGGTCGACCCTGCCGACCCGGTGCTCGCCGTGCTGGTCTCGTGCGTCGCTGACGACCCCGCCGGGAGGCCCGAGGCCGGCGACGTGGTGGAACGGTTGAGCGCGCTGCTGCGTCCGCCCCCGCCCCCGAACGCCCCTGCCGACGAGCCGAAGCAGGATGTGTTCGAACCCGACGGGATCGTGGGCGGTCGGTACCGGATAGAGCGCAAGCTCGGACAGGGCGGCTTCGCGACCTCGTGGCTGGCGAGAGTCGTTGATCGAGACGCGTGGCGGGTGATCAAGCAGTTCCACGACTCGACTGCGGTCACCCAGGCGATGCACGAGTTCGAGGCCGCGGAGAAGCTCGTCAGTCCTCGGTGCGCCAGGGTGTGGGACTACTCGGCCGACCCTGCCTACATCGTGTCCGACTACGTCCCCGGTCGCACCCTCAAGGAGCTCGGCGCGGAGCAGAGTGCCGGTGCGGAGGAGTATCGCCGCATCGTTCTCGACGCCCTCGACGGGCTCGCGTATATGCACAGCGAGGGCCACCTGCACCGGGACATCTCCCCTAACAACATCGTCGTGACCAACGAGGGTCGGGCTGTCCTCATCGATTTCGGACTGACGACGGCGAAGAGCGAGGCCGTCACGATCGCTGGCACCCTGGCGTTCGTAGCGCCCGAGGTGCTGGCGGCGGGGCCATGGTCGCCGGCCGCCGACCTCTACGCCCTGGGCGTGAGCGTCCTGCGCACCATGCTCGGCCGCGAGCCCTATCGCAGTCATGACAAGTCCGAACTCGTGCCGCTCTCCCGCGAGGAGCAGGAGAGGTGGGGGGCGGACGGCTCCGCCATCGTCAACGCGCTCTTCCGACTGGTGGAGGCCGACACCAGCGTGCGACCGTCGTCCGCCGCAGACTTCGCCCGGTATCTCAAGACTGTCGCCGCGACCGACGTCGAGCCGGGCGAGAGGGCGCAGAATCCGACCGTCCTCAGCCTCCGTCGCCTCTACCGGGGCAGCGCCGTCGGCAACGCCGGCAACCGTGGTCTCGACGATCGCTTCGCTCGGGAGACGTACGTCAGGACGCTGCTGGACACCCAGCTCACGCCGAGCGTGCTCCGAGGCGAGCTCGACGTCGTTCTCCTGACCGGCAACCCCGGTGACGGCAAGACCTCATTCCTCTCCACCCTGCGCCGCCGCCTCACCGACGAAGGTGCTGTAGACGTGACCGAGCCCACGGCGGCCGGATGGCGGATGAAGCTGGGAGACCGCACCTTCGCGGCGGTGTACGACGCGAGCGAGGCACGCGACGGGAAGTCCTCTGATCAGCTCCTCGTCGAGGCCCTCGAAGGAGGCGCCGAGCACACCGCGCTCGTGGCGATCAACGACGGCCGTCTCCTGAACTTCTTCCAGGCCCACGCCGACGTCTACGAGGACCTCTACGTCGCAGTCGACCAGTACGCACGCGGGCGCCCCGTCCAGAACTCGCGGGTGGCCGTCGTCGACCTCAAGCGACGGTCGATCGCGCCGACGGGCGGGGGCGGATCCGGACTGGCCGGGAAGGTGCTGGACTCGTTCGTCGCGGACGAGCTCTGGCTCGCCTGCCAGCCCTGTCGGGCCCGCGGCATCTGCCCGATCTTCGCGAACCGCGACATCTTGCGGGGCTCCGGCCGTGGGCCCCTGCTCGAGCTCGTCGCTATCTCCCACCTCCGCCGCAAGCGCCGCGCCACCTTCCGTGACGTCCGCTCGGCCATCGCATGGACCCTCACGGGAGACCGCTCGTGCGATGACGTCCACAAAGCGATCGAGGAGGGCCGAGACCTGCGACTGGCCACGGACGCGTTCGCCTTCGACCTGGCGTTCTCCGCCGGGAACCCCGACTATCTCGTCGCCGAGTGGGCGAGCGTCGATCCGGCGACGCTCGCCGCGCCCGGCGTGGAGCGAGCCATGCGCAGTGAGACGCTCGAGCTCTACACCCCGCGGCGCCCGGGCTTCGAGACCCGTCAGGTCTTCTTCGGCTCCACGAGCACACGAGCCCTCCGCGATGAGGTGCGCGCCTATCGCTTCTTCGACGAGTTCGTCGACGCACTCAACGGCGACCTCGACGGCTCCGTGAAGGAGACCGTCCTGCTCGGGCTCAGCCGCGTCCTGGGCGCCCACGGCTACCAAGGAAGCGCACTCGCGCTGCGGGATGGTGAGAGCGACGGCTGGTCGGTACTCCGCGAGATCCCGGCGGAGGAGTTCACACTCGTCGCGCTCGAGCCCGACGGGAGGTTCGTGGAGTCGCAGCCCGAAGGACTGCGCCTCTCGCACAGGCTCGGCTCCATCGTGCTCACGCTCGACTCGTACGAGCTGATCCGGCGTGCGGCTGACGGCGAGATCCTCGGCGACTCGGGCGCAGAGGCCGTCAAGCTCGAGTTGGCGTCGTTCGGGAACGTGCTGCGGACGACGCCGGCACACCGGGTCGTCGTCGTCGATCCGTCCGGCGGGAGCGACCTGGTGCGCAATGTCGGCGGCGTCCTCACCCGGGAGGGGGCGGACTCATGAAGATCGAGCTGCCTGAGGAGCTCCGCACCTTCGCCTACCGCGAGCTGACGGTGGTCGAGCCGAACGACACGGACGTCGAGCGCATGCTGACGCAGATCTTCGAGCTGGCGATCAAGCAGGGGCGCACCGCGACCAACGTCAGCGCGGCGAAGCTGTACGACGAGAAGCGGGCTGCCTTGGCGCAGAGCGGACATCTGGCCGGCTTCAACGACACGCGCGGCCGTGCCGTGCTGGACGGTTGGCTCCGCGCGTCTGTCGTCGAGATGGGACGCGCGGGTCGCGCGCGTGCGAGCGAGCAGATGCAGTACTTGCGGCCCACGACGGTGGCTGTCTTCCGGGCTGGCTTCCCTGCCCGGTCGCGCCACCGCGGTGCCGACATGGTCGTCTACCGCGAGCTCCTGCGCGAGATGGCCGCTCGACTGGGGCCTTCCGAGGGTTCAACAGACAAGGCTGCTGCCTGGATCCGGGAGCAGTTCACAGGGGCCTTCGGTCCGGGCGTGACCTTCAGCGATCCCCCCAAATGGGCGCCGACTTACGACGGGACGACCGACGTCGACATCACCGCCCTGCTGACGCTGTACTTTGTCGAGCTGTTCGACGCCAAGTCCGCTGCGAAGGACAGGGATGCCGAGCAGACTGCCCGGTATAGGTCGCCCGTGCCGGGCGCGACGAGGCCGCTCGGTGCGGACGTCCTCGACTACCTCCAGGCTTACGGCGAACGAGCCCCGTCGCTCGTGATGTCGCAGCACATGGCCGCGATTCTCGGTCTCCGTCTGTTCCAGCTCCCCCTGCGGATCGCGCGGGCGACCCGCGAGCTCATCGAGACAGGGCAGATCCCGCACGACATGGTCGACGACGACGCCTCCAACCCGCTGGAGCAGTACGTCGACTTCACAGGTAGCAAGGGTTCCCCCTCGGACCTGCTGGCTCGCGAGTGTGTGCAGCGCGATCTCGAGATCACCCGGCAGTTCTTTCGGGACCGCCTGTACCTGCTGTCGATCCGAGGAGCGCCCGCGCTCAAGGCCGAGCTCGCCGACCAGAGCTTGAGCCCGGCCGAGAGGGTCGCGCTGGTCGCAGACGCGAAGGAGATCCCGCGCGTCGTCGGGCACCTCGAGTACCTCCTGTCGCGGATCGTCGACCTCAACGAGCAGAGCGACGACGAGGACGCGCGCCACTTTCTCGCCACCATGGAGGCGGACCCCCGCCCGGCGGCGGACCGACTCGCTGACGTCCTCGTCGAGGCGCTGAAGAAGCGTGGCTACGAGAACGCCGTCAAGTGGTTCTGGTCCGCGGGCGGCATCAAGACCGACATCGGTGTGCTGACCGGCGCCCTGAACGTGCGGAGCTCGTGGGCGTATGCCCCGTCGGACAAGCTGCTGGCGTCGCTACTGGCCGTGACGTTCGCCCGGCGAGGAGGCGGAGCGGCACATGCGGAGCTGACGATCGGCGAGGTCCTGAAGCAGCTGGAGGAGCGGTTCGGCCTCCTCGTGAACCGACCTCCGTGCGCCATGGCGACGGCTGCCAACCGAGCCGCCGCGGCCGAGAACCTCGAAGCGTTCAAGTACCGGCTTCAGCTGCTCGGCGTCTTCGAAGGACTCAGCGACGACCTCGATGCGCAGCGGGTGCGCAATCCCTTGGTGAACCTCTCGGAGAACGCATGAGAAACCTGGTCCTCGAGCAGCTCGCCGCGCGCGTGCTCGAATCCGTGAGCGGCGCCGAGGTGGGCCACTGCCTCCGCGTGGACGACATCGCCGAGACCGAGGCGTTCGAGCTCGCACGCCTGCTCGCGAGCGAGGTCGACGAGGAGCGGGTCCGCGTGGCGGTGCTCTCGTCGGTCACCGGCGAACTTGCCGTCGACGTCGAGACCGCGGTCGGCATCCGCAACGACAAGGCTCGCGTCTTCGTGCTGCTGGTCCCGCCCGGCCAGGCCCACGCCGCGAGCTCGTTGGACAACTCGTTCGAGCGGCTCGCGCTCGTCGACGAACTCGAGGCCGTCGCTGCGACCCTGAAGAATCAGGTTGCCAGGAGGTGGCCCGAGCTGCCCGTGACGGCACTGTTCCGCAAGCTCCGTGTGCCGATCGAGGCGCGACTCGACTACCTGGCCGCTGTGCTTGAGTCGGACGACCACCGAGCCTTCGGGCGGGAACTATGGCGTGTGGGCCTCCTCGTCGACACGTCCGAGGCGTCCCTCCTGCGCGCCAACCTGGAGCTCAACGCCGAGCTCGTCGCCGCCGTCGCGAGACCGTCTACGGCCACGACCACCGTGCGGGAACGACTGCGCAAGGTCCGGGTCGCGCCGGGCGAGGTCCACGAGAAGCTCGTCGCCGTGCTCGACTCCGCGCACGGGGACCTACGGAACACCGTCGAGTGGACGCACCGCCTCTACACGCAGCAGGGGATCACCCTGTCCGACATCCCCTGGGACCGCGAGGTCGCGTCAGGGATCGTCGAGCTCCACATGGAGAGCTTCACCAGGGCGGATGGGGCGGTGGAGAAGTTCAGCAAGCTGGAGTCGTCGGACAGCGGCGCGCTGTATATCCGCACGTCGCCGGAGAACCCCAGCTCCGTGGGCCTGCGATGGAAGACGAAACCCGCCAAGCCCACCGACGTAGCCAGCTGGCTCCTGGAACTTCTGCCGCCGGCTGACCTCCGGGACGACGCCACGTCGTCCGTGATCGACCGCCGGGTCAAGGGAACCCGGATGTCCACGAGCCTCTCGTTGGAGCTCGGCCCGGACGACCTCGTCGGCGGCGCGCTGTTCGTTGTGCGCATCACCGCGCTCGACGCGAACGGCGTCCCTCTGCTGCTGTCCGACGAGACCCCGGCAACGGCAGACAGCGACCAGTTCGAGGTGGTGATCGAGGACTCTCTGTCCGAGAGGCCGATGCGGCATTCCTCAGCCGCCTCGCTGGCGGAGGCTCAGCTCAACGCCGTGCTTGCGGGCGCACCGAACACCGACATCGATATGCAGGCGTGGGATCTCGAGGGGAAGGTCTTCTCGGCACGGATCGGCAAGCACCTCGGGGTGCAGCTCCGGGTCGCCCCAACGATCGTCGGCCTCCAGCGCCGGGTCATCGCTGATCCCGCGATCACCGCGTTCGAGGCCAAGTCGGACTTCGGCGAGCCGATCGTCTCGCAGTCCGCTCTCGCACAGCGTTGGGACCTGCCCGCCGCGCTCGCCAGGAAGCGCAAGGACCTGTTGGCGCTCCTCGCCCGGTCCGCACCGCAGGACGTGCCGGAGGTCTTCTCGTGGGACCCCGACGCCAGGAAACTCGCGATCGAGTACGCGCAGAGCTACAAGCGAGCGCTCGACGCTGCTGACGACAGCCAGCGCGAGGCGCTGCTCCGGCTGGACACAGTGTCGCTCGAGGTCGGCACCGCGGCGAGGCCGGAGCTCGCGGTCGTCGTGCTCCCGATCCATCCCCTGAGAGTCGCCTGGATCGCGACGCATTTCGGTGTCGCCGATTCCTGGTGCCAGGAACTGCTCGCGGTGGGCGGCGCGAAGGTGCGCCGATCGGCCGTCGACGCGGAACTGTTCGCGCGCGTGCAACCGGCGAACCTGCCGTTCACGGGCCTCGCGGCCACCGGGGATGTCCTCGTGTACTTCGACGAGGTGGCATTCGGTTCAGCGGTGCTCCTGGCTCCGTCCGTCGCGGCGCCCGAGGCGGTCGCGTCGGCGGTGTACGGCGCGCTCGACGTGCCGCGGCGGTCCACCGCGCTCACCGCGGCCGCGGCCATGGTGTCCAGCCGACTGGACGACTTCCGCCGTTCGCACCCCGAAGCGCGTGCCCTGCGCATCGCGCTGATGAACCCCGGTGACGGGGAGATCGCCGGCCTTGCGGTCGAGTCGCTGCTCGCTCCCGCGACGACGGCCGAGGACGTCACGCCCGATGCTCCGCGCGTCGAGGTCGTTGCTTACGGGCGCGACGCGGGCTTCGCGTCTCCCCTTCCCCGCCTCACCGACCTGCAGCGGACGCTTCAGTTGGCTCAAGCGCCCGGCTCGCGGAGCCACCTGGCCCCGCCGCTGGGCATCGCCGTGCGCCCGCCGGACGCACTGGTACGAGACGACCGGGCCAGTCACATCGCGATCATTCAGGACGTCGCGGGTCTGGGGATGACCGGGACGCTCACGGCGGGGACCGACCGTTTCGCGGCCTTCCACGACCTGCTCACTCCCGTCATCACGACGAGGGACCACGAGGGGAAGGCTGCCTGGGTGAGCGCGCCGGCCTTGCTGTCGACCCCCGACGCACCCGGTCGCGCCGCCGTCGAGGCGCACAAGTCCTACCAGGCAGCTCTCGGCGCGCACACCGGCCTGGGCTCCTCGCCTGCGCTGAGGATTTGCGTCGAGCCCGATGGTCTGCAGGCGATCCGCGTGCTTCACGAAGTGGCGGATTGGGTGATGACCCTCGACCGGTTCGTCGGGCTCGACCTCTACGACGACGCCCTCGCGATGGGTCTGGGAACAACCAGCTACATGCTCGACTATGCGCCTGACTTCATCGAGGGCCTGAGCCACCGGTTGACGGTGACTACCAAGCAACGCGGCGAGGTCGTCCACATCCTCAAGCGGGCGATGGACGACCTCGGCCTCGATCAGGTCGGTGAGTCCGTCACGCTGATCATCGAGAGCCTGCTCGCGATCTCGGGGCGGCTCGTCCTGCGGCTCCAGGGCAGCGAGTCCTTCGCGCGGGAGGCGGTCAGCCTCGCGGCGCTGTTCGCACACCTCTCCGCACGTCGGAAGCTGGAGGACGCGATCATCGTCCCTGTCGACTCCCACGAGGAGATCTTCGGCAGGTCGGCGCGGGAGGCCGACCATCCCGCGCGTCGGTGTGACCTGCTGCTCGTGCGCGTCCACCGTGGCGGACTGCGCATCGAGTGCGTGGAGGTGAAGTCGCGCAAGGCGGCTGCGTTGCCGCTCCAGCTCGCGGACGACATCGTCGATCAGCTCGAGGAGACCAGGCGGCTCCTTGTCGCGCGCTTCTTCGCTGTCGATCCTCCGCGTGTCGATGCCGCACTCCAGCGCGCGAGGCTGGCCGGCATGCTGCACTACTACGCCGACCGGGCCGTCGTGAACGGGACCCTGTCGAAGGAAAAGTTGGCCGACACGCACAAGCTGATCGATCGGCATCTAGAGGCGTGGGCGCCTGTGGAAATCTCGATGCACGGCTACGTGATCAGCCTCAATGGCGCGGAGGGCGTCCCGACGCAGCATCGGCAAGTCCCGATCTCGGTGCTCACCGCGGCGGACCTTGGCCAGGCTGGCTTCTCGACAAAGGTCGTAGATGAGGGTAAGCGTGCCGAGCGCCCATCAGCGGACGTGGCAGCAAAGTCATCTGTCGACGTCCCCGGGAACGCAGGTGGCGGCGGGGTCCCACAGCAACCTGTCGCCGTGACGGTCGCGCCGACGGAGTGCGATGCAGAGCCCATCGACTCGCCTGTAGAAGCTGAGTTTCGAAAGCTAGAGCCGTCCGGCCCGCCCCAGAGCATCGACGTTGTTCTCGGTACCGACGTCCAGGGGGCGGATCTGGTGTGGTCCGTGAGCACGAAGGGCAGTCCGCACTGCTTCATCCTCGGGATCCCGGGTCAGGGCAAGTCCGTCACGACCCGTCGCGTCGTCCGCGCCTTCTCGGAGGCTGGTCTGCCGTCGCTGCTGCTGGACTTCCACGGTGACATGGCGGCAGACCCCCCGGCGGGGGCGAGTGTGCTCGACGCGAGTCAGGGGCTCCCCTTCAGCCCGTTCGAGGGTGCCCTCGCGACGGGCCCCCTGCTGAACGCACTGGCGTTCGAGACCGCGGAGATCATCGCCTACGTCGCCGGCCTCGGTGAGATCCAGCAGTCGCACGTGTACAAGGCGATCCAGAACGCTTACCTCGGTGTGATCGACGGTCAGGAGCTCCGAGCGCCATCGGTCGAGCAGTTCGCCGAAGCGCTGGAGGCAGTCGAGGCCGCGGCAAAGGGAAAGCACGCACGAGAAAGAGTCCGTCCTCTCACTGACTTCGGGCTGTTCGCCGGTGATGGTGCTGGCGCGTTTCGGCCGCGAGAGGGAGGGATGGTCGTCGACGTCAGCGCTATCCCGCTGGAGCAGGTGCAGCTCGCCGCAGGTGCGTTCTTGCTGCGCAAGGTGTACCGCGACATGTTCCAGTGGCCGCAGGACGGAACGCTGAAGCTGGCCGTGGTACTCGATGAAGCGCATCGGTTGGCGAAGGACGTGACGCTTCCCAAGCTGATGAAGGAGGGGCGGAAGTACGGCGTCGTCGTCGTCGTCGCCAGCCAGGGGGCGGCCGACTTCCACCGAGATGTCGTCGGCAACGCGGGAACCAAGATTGCTTTCCGCACGAACTTCCCAGCGAGCAAGCAGGTGGCGGGTTTTCTCAGGGGGAGGTCGGGTCAGGACCTGAGTATGGAGATCGAGAAGCTGGCAGTCGGCCAGGCTTACGTCTCGACCCCGGACTCGCCACAGGCGCGCAGGATTCAGATGAGTAGGTAAGCGTGCGCCGAAGTCCAGAGGAGCCTCGAGCGTGCAGCGCCGTGTCAGCGGGTCGTTCAGTCAGGTCGGAGCGGCCACCGTGCCTGCTCCAGGAGGTGGCTCGGCTCGGTAGACGCGGTGGGAGTGACGCAAAAGGGCTGGAGATGAGGCTAGGGCTGAGTGCCGCAGGTGCTCTCAAGGCCGCGCGCCCCGGTGACGAGGACCAATCATGATCCGGATGCGCTATACCCCGTCCGACTACCTCGACCTCACGGGGCGCCCTCCCGTGATCTAGGGCCGGAGCACCTGGAAGGCACCTGACTCGGTATGCCTTGTTGTGCTTGTCGCTGGCCTTGAGGCGTATCACCGAGAGCGACACCGACCTCGTCGCCCCAGCGGGCGGAAGCCCTCTGACACGTCGCCTCGGTCGCTCAGCGCTGAATGCCAACGCAGCGACGCGGCGCCCGTCGATGGCCTCGGCCAGGCGCGCCGCGTCAGGCTGAGGCGCCGAACACCCGCCAGCGAGCGGCCAGCAAGTCCCGGTCGGGGTGATCTGTCCGTCGCACCGGCAGGGTCAACGTCCGCCCGTGCATCTCCTGCAGCCCGTGTTTGAGCATCGGCCCGTCCACCTCGTGCAGGAGGTCGCGGTCGATGTGCACCTCGTAGTCCGGTGAGATGCCGAGCATGTTCTGGTCGAACGCCGCGTGGTGGATCTTGCACAGGGCGAGGCCATTGGGAGTCGTGGGGATGCCCTGCTCGGACGAGTCCGGTGCGATGTGCGCTGCGTCCAGCAGCGACCCGTGCCTGAGCTGGCAGATTGCGCACTGTGTCCCGTATGCGAGCAGGACGCGCGTGCGGAACGCCGGCTGATGAAGTCGCTGCTTGGCGAGGCGCAGGGCATAGCGCCGCTGGTCCGCACCGAGGTGTCGGACGCCGCCCATGTACCGGAACGACTCGTCCAGGGCAATGAGAAAGGCCCGCTCCTCCGGGACGTCGTCGACGACGTATACCGGCGCCACGGGCGTGTAGTAGTTCGGCTGCTCCTTGCGGAAGAGGATCAGTGGCATGCCGGTGGTGATCGCGTTGCGGAGCTTGCGATTGTCGCTGCCGTCGGGATCACCGGAGCGGTACGCGTAGTGCAGCAGCCCGTCATCCGGGTCCTCGGCGTCGTCGTATGGCCCGTGCGCCGACTGGACGATTGCCAGTGTTGAGGACAGGCCCGCCGGGTTGCGGATGCCACGGGAGTAGTCGATGAGTGGCAGGTTCCGTCCGTCCGTCCGTCCGTCCGGTAGCCGAGCAGCTCCTGACGGTGCAGAAACCCGCCGTTCGCCTCGGCGCGCTGGAGCACCCAGGCGATGATCTGCGTCCTGAGCTCGGCCTCGATCGCGGTGTCCACGGGCGGAGCTCAGCACGGCAGCTGTGGAGTCCGTGGGACCGCCGCGCTGGCGGTGCCCTGAATCATCCTGCGGGAGGACTAGCGGGTCGGACGATCGTCATGACGGGCAGAGCGACGACGAGCGCTCGCGGGAGTGCGCGCGAAGACGCCTCCCTGTCGCTAGTCGGTGTCCAGAGTGGTTACGACTCATCAGCGATGCGGGCCGCAACCTCCTCGAGGATCTCCTGCCACAGGTGAGCCGGCGCGACTTCGGCAAGGAGCTCCAGCACGTTCTCGGCGTTCAGCGCGACCGTCCGTTCGCGGACCGAACCGCCGCGGCTCCGGGGGCGCGCGCGTGCGGCTGACGCATCAGGCCGATCCTCGTCCTGAGCCGTGGGCGATTCCGTCCTGGCAGGGACGGGCACGTCAGGGAGCGCCGGGGCGGCCTCGGTCGGCCCGTCTGCGCCGCTCGCAGAAGTCGGAGAGACCCGGGCGGGCTCTTGAGTAGCACCGCCCTCGGCCAGCAACCGCGGCAGGCTCCCCGCAACGTGCACCACGTCGAGGTACCCGGTCGTCCTGGTCAGCGCGATGTAGAGCATTCGCAGCCCGTGCGGCCCCGCCTGCACGATCGTCTCGGGGTCCACCACGACGACAGCGTCGAACTCCAGGCCCTTGGACGCACCAGGGCTGACGACGTTGATAGCCGACGCGAGCCCGCCCTTGTCTGCGTCGTTCCACTGGATCCGCGCGTCACGGAAGGCGTCCTCGAGGCGGTTACGGCCCCCGTCCGGGCAGACGACACCGACGAAGAGTCCCTTGCTGCTGTGCTCGCGCACGACCTCGACGGCACGCGCGAACTGGTCGTCCGCGGTCCCGACAGGGTGCAGGCGAGTCGCATTCTCGACGTCCCGAACGATGGTGGGCGCCACGATTCCCGGCGCAGCCTCCGGCAGCAGGCGTGCGGCCAGCTCCATGACGGCCCGCGGGACCCGGTAGCCGTACTCGAGGTCGACGCGCCGGGTCGGCAGCGGCGAGGCCAGCAGGTCGACGATGTCGGTCCACGAATCGCGTGCCCAGTGCCCGGTGGACTGCGCGATGTCGCCGACGATCGTCATCGCCCCGTGGCGGGACCGGCGTCGCAGCGCCAGGAGCTGCATGGGGGAGAGGTCCTGGACCTCATCCACGACGATGTGGGCGTACGTCTCGGCCTCACCCGTCATTTCGATCGCGACGTGGTCGAGCAGTGGCAGGTCTTCCTTCGACCACTGTTGCTCTGACAGCTTGGGCGCCGCCTGACGACGGAGCAGCCCGACCTCGTCGGCGCCGAGCGTGGAACCTGCGGCCGACAGGAGTCGCTCGACAGAACCGAAGAGGTCGCGGAGGAACGCGGCAGGCGTGAGCTGCGGCCACACGCGCTCGACGAGCGACTCGACGTCGGTTGGTCGAGGGCGCGGGGTCGCGCTGCGGTTGGTCCATCGGCCGTCCGCCTTCTGCCGCCGGCGCGCGTCGGTCGCGATTTCGGACTCGAGAAGCTCGCGGAACCGTGCTCGTCCCACGGCGTACGGGGTCCGGTCGACCTCGTCGATGATCTCCGCAACGTCCTGTGGTGTCAGAGTCACGCGCCACGACACGTCGTCGAACGTGAACTCGACACTTTCCCGCAGCGGCCGGATGCGATCGCTCAGAGCCCTGGCCAGGACCTCGACCATGCGCGCGTCGCCCTTGAGCCGGGCTGCTGCCGGCCGTTCGACGACATCCGGCGTCACGGTCGTGGCCATCAGGTGCCCGATGTCACGCTGAACGACGTTCTCCTCGCCCAGCTCCGGCAGCACGCGGGAGATGTACTTCAGGAAGGTGGCGTTGGGCCCGACGACGAGCACCTCGTTGTTCGTGACGTCGCGCAGAGGACCGAACAACAGTGCAGCGACGCGATGCAGCGCGATCGCCGTCTTGCCGGTGCCGGGCCCGCCCTGCACGACGAGCAAGGTGTCGTGCGGCGCGGCGATCACGTCGGCCTGCGCCGCTTGGATGGTGCGGACGATCGTCTGCATCTCGGGCGATCGCGTCCGCGCCAGCTCGGACTGGAGGAACGTATCCGACGAGACGATCTGGGCGTCCGACGTCCGCAGTTCGGCAACCTGACGGGCGAGCTCGGCCAGGACGACGTCGTCGATGTCGCGGATCCGGTTGATCGGCTCCGTGCGGTAGTTGCGCTGACGCGCGACGCCGCGGCGGTCGTGGTGCGAGGCTCCTCGCAGGCGAAGGATCGCGGGAGCCTTCCAGCTGAGGACGACGCGCTCGTTGTCCGCGTCGGAGACTCCGTGTTCGCCGACGTAGTACGTGTCGCCGTCGTCCAGGTCGAGGCGCAAGAACGCGACGGGCTCATCCGACGCGCCCAACGTCGCGTCGGTCGCGGCGTTCGCCTTCAGGCGCGCCCGGTCCTTCCCGTTCGCCGCGCTCTGCCAGGCGAGAGCGCGTGTCTCACGCGTGGACTCGCGGACGTCGCGCACCGCCTCGAAGAAGAGTTGCTCGTCCTCGAGCGTCGCGCTCGCAGCCGGGATCGTCAGCGACACGGGGCCCCCTCGACATCGATGGTTGTCGTTAGGCCATCGGGATGAACGCTCGGCCAGATGAGTCGACGGTGAGGGGACCGCCTGGACGGGTGAACGGCTAGGCGGCCGCCGAGTCGATGTGCGGAACTCGCGCTTCCGTACATTCGTCCGCCCGCGGGATCTGATGTCGGCCCGGAGTGGCACGCTGGAGTCTGAAGTCCCCGCCACTCGGAGCTCCACATGAACCTCACCCCCACCCAGGCCGACCGCGCCATCGGCGCCCTCCTCGCCTCCGCCGCGGGCGACGCCCTCGGCGCTGGCTACGAGTTCGGCCCACCGCTGCCCGACGACCAGCCCGTCCACATGGCCGGCGGCGGCAGCTTCGGGTGGGAGCCGGGGGAGTGGACCGACGACACGTCGATGGCCGTGCCGATCGCCCAGGTGCTCGCGGACGGCGGTTCGCTGGACGACGAGGCGTCGTTGGACCGCGTCGTCGCGGCGTGGGCCGGTTGGGCGCGGACGGCGAAGGACGTCGGCGTGCAGACCCGCACGTTGCTCACGACGTTGCGGACGCCCACGGCCGCGGCGGCACGCGCATCGGCGGCCGCCTTCTACGCGGCGAACCCGCGCGGCGCCGGCGGCAACGGCACCCTCATGCGGACCGGGCCCGTCGCGCTGGGCTATCTCGACGACGGTCAGGAGGCGGCGCTGGTGTCGGCGGCGCGTGCGGTCTCGGACATCACCCACGCCGACCCGGACGCGGGGGACGCCTGCGTCCTGTGGTCGACGGCCATCCGGCACGCGGTCCGTGAGAGCGACATCGACCTGACGGCGCAGCTGGTGTGGTTGCCGGAGGAGCGGCGCGACCGGTGGGCGGCGCTCATCGCGGAGGCGGAGGCGTCGCAGCCTGCCGACTTCGACAAGAACGGCTGGGTCGTGCAGGCGCTGCAGGGCGCGTGGTCGGCGATCCACCACGGCACCGGGCTGGTCGACGTCCTCGAGCGTGCGGTGCGGGGTGGGCGGGACACCGACACCGTCGCCGCCATCGCGGGAGCGCTCGCGGGTGCGGCCCATGGCGCCGGCGCGGTGCCGGACGCGTGGCGCGAGAAGCTCCACGGGTGGCCCGGCCTGGACGCGGACGGGCTGGCCGACCTGGCGGTGCGGGCGGTGGGGCACGGCGCGGCCGGCCGTCCCGATCAGCCCGGCACGGCCGGCTGACAGCGCGCCGGACGCGCCGGTCGACGCGCCCGGCCCCCTGCCCCGGGCGCGTCGTCACCGACCCGCGACTGCTCAGCCGACGGTGACCGTCACCCCGCCGGAGAACATCGAGTCATGCAGCTCCAGGCTCGCGGGCGTCGCGTCGGCCGGGAGGTCGAACACGACCGTGCCCTGCACGCTGTTGCCGGGGTTGATCTGGTTGAGGAACGACTCGGCGTCACCCAGGTAGATGGCCGCGGACGTGTCGGCCGAGTGGGTCCGGCCCTGCGCGTCGACGAGCTTCTGGCTGGACCCGTCGAAGTACTGGGCCTCGTCGCCGATGTTCGTGACGGTGACGTGGACCAGCGTGAACTGGCCCTGCGCGTCCTTGCCGAGCACGTCGCTGCCGATGCGGGCGACGCCGGGCTCGATCGCCGTCACGGTGAACTCGAACTTGCCGTCGCGCACGGGGGTCCCGATGCCGGCGGCAGCGGGCTCCTCGGCGGCGGGCTCCGGTGCGGGGGCCTCGTCGGCAGCGGCCTCGCCCGCAGCGGGAGCGACGGCGCCCACGTCGGCCGCCGAGGAGCTGCCTGAGGACGCGGAGCCGGCCGTGTCGTCGTCGCCACCGCCGAGCGCGCCGGCGACGCCCACCACGAGGACGACCGCGCCGAGGGTGGTGAGGACCTTGTGGCGGGCGAACCACGAACGCTTCGGTGCCGGCGCTGCAGCCGGGGTCGTGGTGCCGGACGGATCGGTGGGGGCGGGGTGGTTCATCGCTGCTCCTGTGGTCGGGTCCTGCGTGTGGTCCGATCCTTCGACGGCGGGCGCACCCGCCGGGTCGACCGATCGGCTCGAGCCGGCTGGCCGGTCGGACGACACCCGACCCGCGTCGGCCGACCGTCCGGTGGACGTGGGACGTCGGTGGTCCGACCTACGCTCCTGCCATGTCGACGTCCTCCCCGGTCCCGCCCGCCGAGGGCCGCGCCGCGCCGTGGTGGCGCAGGTGGGCGGACACGCCGGGCACGGCGGTGGCCGTCCTGGCAGCCGGCTTTCTCGGGCTCACCGAGGTGGCGTTCTCCGTGCCGTCGGGTCCGGACCTCTCCGTCGGCTACGCGTTCCTCGGTCTGCTCCTCATGCTCGTGGCGCTCGCCGCGGCTGCCGCGCTGGTCCGGCGTCGCCGGTATCCCGTCGCGGTCTGCCTCGGCACGGCGGTCGCCGGCGCCCTGATGCCGGTGGGCGCGCTCGCCGCGCTGATCGCGCTGCCGTGGGTGCTCGCCACCGCGACGCTACGCATCGCCGCATGGTGCACGGCCGCCGTGGGCGCTGCGGTGGCCGCGTCGCTGGTCCGGGACTGGCGGCGTGAGGGCGACGCCGTCATGTGGGCGACGACCGACGCGGCGACAGGAGAGCGGATGTACCTGACGGGCGGCGGGTACGTCGCCATGGGTGCCGCCGTGCTCGCCGTGGCCGTGGTCGTCGGGCTGGTCCGGCGCTTCGGGGACGCCGCCCGCACCGCGCGCCGCGCGGCCGCCGAGAGCGAGCAGCAGGCAGCGACGCTGCGCACGCAGGCGGCGGAGCTGCGGACCGAGCTCACGCGGCAGGAGGAGCGGGAGCTCATCGCACGCGAGATGCACGACACCGTGGCCCACCACCTGTCGCTCGTGTCGCTGCACGCCGCGGCGCTCGAGGTCACGGCCGACGACCCCGGGACGGACGTGACGGGGTCGGCACGCTCCATGCGCTCGTCCGCGCACCGCGCGCTCGAGGAGATGCGCGTCCTGATCGCGAGCCTGCGCACCGCGGGTGACGACAGCGCCGACCGCTACGCCGGCCCGGCCCCCCGTCTGGTCGACCTGGTGGCGCTCATCGACGAGGCCCGCAGTGCCGGGGCGGACATCGGGGCCACGGTCTTCGTCGACGGCGGGGACGACGCGCCGCCCGCCCTGACGCGGGCCGTGTACCGGGTGGTCCAGGAGTCGCTGACGAACGCGGTGAAGCACGCACCGGGAACCCGCGTCGAGGTCGACCTGCGGGCACGGCCGGGTGACGGGGTCGACGTGACCGTCGCCAACGGGCTGGTGAATGACGTGCCGGATGGCCCTGGCGGCGCCGGGCTCATCGGGATGCGCGAGCGGGCGGTGGCGCTCGGCGGTCGATTCGAGGCCGGGCCTCGCGACGGACGGTTCGTGGTGCGCGTGCACCTGCCGTGGCCGGCAGCAACGCATCCCTGAGCGCAGCACGCCGCACGGTGCAACCGGTGTCGGGGGTCGTGGGTACCGTCGGGCACGTGATCCGAGTCCTGGTCGTCGACGACGACCCCATGGTGCGTCTGCTGCTGCGGACGATCCTGCGCCCCGACGACATCGAGGTCGTGGCCGAGGCGGGCGACGGCGACGAGGCCGTCACGCAGACGCAGGCCCACCACCCCGACGTCGTGCTCATGGACCTGCGCATGCCGCGGGTCGACGGCATCCGCGCCACCGAGCTGCTCCGCGCGCTGCCGACACCGCCCGGGGTCATCGCCATGACGTCGTTCGACACCGAGTCCGTGATCCTCGACGCCGTGCGCGCCGGCGCAGACGGGTTCCTCGCCAAGGACTCCTCGCCGGACCAGATCGTCGCAGCGGTCCGCGACGTGGCGGCGGGGGAGGGAGCCCTCTCCCCGCGCGCTGCCCGCACGGTCATGGAGCAGGTCAGCACGGACCGTGCCGCCGCGGCGAGCCGTGACGCGCAGGAGAGGCTGCGCGTCCTCACCGAGCGCGAGAACGACGTGGCGCTGGCGGTCGCCGCGGGCCGTTCCAACGGCGAGATCGCACGGGAGCTGTTCGTCTCCGAGGCGACCGTCAAGACGCACCTGGCCCGGGCGATGGAGAAGCTCGGCGTGGCGGGCAGGGTGCAGGTCGCCATGCTCGTGGCGCTGGCCGGCTCCGCGGTGCCGGATCACGGCTGACGCCGACAGGTTCGGAGCGGCCCGCTACGCCATGAGGTCTGCCCAGCGGACTGCATCCTCCGCAACGACGAGGACCCGACCGTCGCCGTCCGTCCACGCGCTGATGTTCCCGTGCCGTCGCTTCGTGTTCCGTACCGTGGGCATTCCAGAGGCGACCAAGCGGGTCGTCTCCTCCGGCCCGAACCAGGTGAACCCGCAGTAGCCACCACAGCCGCACGGGTCCCAGGCCACACGCGCGCCATCCTTCAGAAGAGCGAGCGCCTGCCCTTCACTGATGCTGCTCGTGCTCGGCCGCCAGCGCGTCCCTTCCGGGTCAGTGACGCCCCCGGGCTCCGGCTCGCTGACCATCGGATGCTCACGGACTTCTCGCACCAGGTCTGCGAAGGTGCTTCGGCGGTCCGACTTCCTCGTCACGCATCCACGATATGCGCCTTGCAGCTGCAAGAAGTGGGGCCCCGAAAGCCTGGGACGGGCGCTTGTGGACCGCGGGTGCCGCTATCCGAGCGACGGCGACCCCAACCATCACAACCGCACGCCCTCCGGATCGACGCGCGTCGCCGGCCACACGACGCCGTCGTCGTCCACGACCCACGCAGCCCCAGGCAGGAGCGCGGCGAGCCTTGCGATCCAGGAGGCGAACAGGTCCTCCCACCGGCACTCGACGAGGACCGCTGCGGCTGTGCTGAGATCGGGCAGGGCGTCCAGGCCCGGGGACGAGACCAGGTCGTCCTGCCACGCGCCCGCGCCGTCGAGACCGAGACCGCCGGTGATCAGCAGCACGCGTCCCTGCTCGTCCTGGACCCGCGTGGACGCCTCGGAGACGTCCCCCCCGAGGCTGCGCGCGGCACGCCAGACGTCGTCCTCGAACGACTCGGCGGCGGACACGAGGAACGCGGACTTCATGGGAGTTGCTCCCGCATCCGTCACACCACCTCGTACAACGGGCGCCCGTCGACGTCTCGGATCGACGCGGCGACGTCCTGCAGCGTGTGGGGGAGTGCCCGGGCCAGTTCGTGGGCGTCGAACTTCGACCAGAGAGTCGCATGCTGCGGGCCTTCGAGGTCGGCCCAGTCCACCGACCATCCCGGACCGTCGGCGCGCACGGTCACCTCCGAGATGCCCCCGGAAGGTGCCCGCAGTGGGCGAAGACGATTCCTGGAACGCCAGCTCTGGCCGGCGGACAGGACCAGGAAGCGGTCGAGAGCGTGACGGGACGTGGTGTCGAGGTCGGTCCCTTCGACGACGCCGCGCTCCATGTGCTCGACGACGTAACGGCCCTCGTCGGCACGGACGAGGAGCGTCACGTCGTCGAGGCGGAGGTGCAGCACGTCACCGCGCTGCTCGGCGACACCACCCGCCTCGACGACGAATGAGAGCAGGAGCTCGGGCTGCGTGAGCGTCACTCGAGGCCACCTTCCTTGATGTGGAACGGACGGGCGACGGTCTCTCGTGTGAGCTCGGCGATGACGTCGCTCCATCGGAACCCGCGATCCCCGATCGGTGCTCAGCTCTCGTCATGCTCCGCAGGGCGTCGGGACAGGAGGCGTCGCTCGAAGTCACGGGCTGTGGCAGCGCTGATCGGCTGCACGTCGTGCTCGTACATGTTGAGGCTCACCAGCGCCAGGATGCCGGTGCCCTCCCACGTCCCGTCACTGCGGAGGAGCTCCTCTTCCCATTCGTCGCCGACAGGCCGCCGCCGCAGAATGGCTCGAGGTCGGGAGGCGCTGTCGCCGTCCCACAGGATCCCGAAGTACTCGGTGTGGGCTGTCATCTGATCTCCGGTCCTCTGAGGGCAGTGGCCCCGGGTGGCATGGGCACGGTCTCGAAGATCCGCACCGTCTCGGCGAGGAGTCGAGTTCGTTCCTGCCGGCTCAGGTTGGGCAGCCTCAACCGCTCGTAGACGTCGTGGCTACGCATCTTCACATCGAAGCTCGTTGGAGTGTGGAACTGGAGCTCGAAAACTTGCCCGTCGGGTGACCGCCAGGCGCTGTTGATGCCTTGGTACCCGGGTTGACCGAAGGTGTTCTTCCACGACACAGGTGTGAAGCCCCGCGCCGAGAGGTCGCTTGTGACGAGTTCGACTCCGCGCGCGAAGTCGGCGTCCGGGACTTGCGCGGTGTAGCGGACCGCGTCCTTGATCCTTGACACGGCACGTCTGACGTCTCGCGGTGGTTCGTTGCCCTCGAGGTCGGTCGCGATCTTGCGGTAGAGCGAGTCCGGAGATTTCAGTCGGAACTCGAGCCCCGGCATCGTCGCCCCGTCGATCCGGCCCAATGTGCGCTGAAGCCCAGTTGTGATGGCCGGCTCGGAACGGGACGCCGCGAGCAGGAGCGCGTCGACCTCGGCGACCTCGTCGCCGGAGAGCCGCAGCCCGTTCGGTCCTACCCACTCAGTTGCCGAGCCGGGTGGACGGTGGCGGTCGTTGGGTGGAGCCAGCCAGTCGTCGATCCGCCGCCGCCACGACGCGGGCATGTGCTTCACGGCCTTCTGCAGGATCTTCCCGACGACCCCGACGCCGATGAGGGACGTGAGGGCCAGTCCGAGCTCCAGGGAGCCGAGCTTGACGAGGTCCTGCCCGTCGATCTTGCCCTCGCCCCAGTCGGCAGCCACGTCGAGGAAGTCCCCGACGGAGACCAGGGTGAATCCGACGCCGAGGACCTTCAGGCCGAGGGACAGCCCGGCCACGCGTCGGAGGCCTTGCCCCGGAGGTCGTCGATACCCGTGCGTGCTCTCCTTGCTCGTCGTGCGGACGATCGCGCCGGGCGTTCCCGGCGCCATCTCGATGCTGCGTCACGGCGCGCTTCCTCGCGCCCGCGCCCGCCGCTGCCGGCGCCACTGACGGACACCCTCGCGCCGCTCGAGGACGTCGTGCCGTGCAGCTCCGGGCTCGACCATGTCCTGCACGCTGATGCCCACCCGAGCGTCCGCTTTGCTACCATTCGCGCGGTCTGCGGCGCACGGTGCGCGGTGGCGTGGAGGTGTGTGGTGCGTCGTACGACGGTGCTGGTCGTCGGGGTGGTCGTGACGGGGCTCGCGGGGTGCGCGGTCGAGCAGGCCGCGACGGCGGAGCCGACGGCGTCGGCGTCGGCGTCACCCACGCCGTCGCCGACGCCCTCGCCGACGCCGTCCCCGACGCCCGCCGAGGTCACGGCGTCCGACCTGTCGGACCCGGACGGTGCGGGGATCGTCTTCGTCGACATCCCTGACCTGAGGGGTCCGGCCGCCGCAGCGCACGACGCGGTCGCGAGGACCGAGGTGGAGACCTGGCGGTCCCAGAAGGAGGGCGCGATCAGCCCTGGCCTCGCGTCGACGGTCTCGCCGAGCCAGCTCACCTGGGTCGAGTCCCTGGTGCAGAGGGATCGCGAGGCCGGATGGGGGTACGAGGGGGCCTTGCGCGTCACCATCTCCGACGTCGTGGTCGACGGCGCGACCGCCACGGCGTCGGTGTGCGAGGACTACGCCGACGTCAGGTTCACGATGCCGGACGCCGCGGCCCCGCTGACTCTCGAGCAAGCCGAGTACGCCCAGTTCGTGGGCTCGGCGATGACGTTGGCGAGCCCTGACGGCGGAGCGACCTGGCGTGTCGAGGAGGCGGAGTTCACGGTCGGGTGCTGACGCCTCGGGGGTGAGGGATGCGCGAACCGTGGCCCGAGCTCTCGCAGGGTCGCCGGACGAGGTCGCCGTCACCCAGGGCTAGCTCGTGGGCGTCGAACTGCGACCAGAGCGTCGCGCGCTGTGGGCCCTTGAGGTCGGTCCAGTCCACCGACCAGCCCGGCCCGTCGGCGCGCGCGGTCACGTTCGAGGGGGCCGTCACCGGAAGGTGCCCGCAGCGGTCGAAGGCGATTCCTGGAACGCCAGCTCTGTCGGGCGGGCAGGACCAGGAAGCGGTCGAGTGCGTGACGGGATGTGGTGGCCAGGTCGCTCCCTTCGGCGACGCCGGCTTCGAGCGGACCATCGTCGTGCTGGCCGGGCGGCCGTCGAGTCAGACGATCACGAGTGCAGGCCGCCCTTCCGGGGCCTGATACGAGGCGACGAGCGCGTCGAGGTCGTGCGCGAGCAGGGCGGCCAGGCGGCGCGCTGCGCCGACGTTGAGCTCGGTGGCGGTGGACCGCCGCCCGTCCTCGGTCCACGTGAGGGTCGCGTCCCAGTTCTCGCCCTCGATGATGTCGGCGACAGCGATGGAGGAGTCGGGCACGGCGCGTGGCAGGCGGTGACTCTCGCGCCAAGCGTCGCCGATCCAGGAGACGAGGTACCGCTCGACCGCAGAGCGCTCCCGGGTGCGCAGCTGGGTGCCGGCAGGCGCGCCCCGGCTGATGCGGTCGATGACGAAGTCTTCGCCGTCGCGGGTGACGACGAGCTTCACCTCCGACTCGCCCACGACGAGCCCGCCGTCCGGTCCGGCCTCCCACTGCAGCCGGGCGTCCTGAGCGAGTGCGGCCAGTGCCGGGTTCAGCCCGAGGTCTGTCACTTGAGGACTCCTTCGTAGCGCGAGCCGCTGCCGGGCAGCAGGTCGGCGATCGGAACAGGCTTCGTGCCTTTCATGAAGCGAACCTGGACGCCGCCTCCCGGACGCCCGAAGGCCGGCTCGATCTCGGAGACCTCGATCGTCAGCCCGTGCGGCAGGCGCCCGGTGAACTCGTAGTTGTGCAGCTCTCGCGCGAGGTGGCCGGGCGGCAGAGAGGTCTCGATCGATCTGGGGCGCCGGCGGTCGCCGCCGCGCGCGGTCCTCCGCCCGGACCTCAGCCCTTGCTTAGTCCTCCCGACAGCAGCCGGCGCTCGAATTCGAGAGCAGCATCGGCGCTGATCGGCTGCACGTCGTGCTCGTACATGTTCAGGCGCACCAGGGCGAGGATCCCGGTGTTCTCCCAGGTGCCGTCCGCGCGCAGGATCTCCTCGAACGGTTGCTCGGGTGCGGGCCGCCGTCGGAGGACGGCGCGTGGGTGGGCGATGTCGTCGCCGTCCCACAGGAGGGCGAAGTACTCGGTCTGGGGTGTCATCGGATCTCCGGTGCTGGGATCGAGGGTGCGCCGGGTGGCGTCGGTACGGTGGCGAACACGCGTTGCGACTCCGCCTCGAGCCGGGCCCGTTCCTGCGGGCTGATGTTGGGCAGTCGAATCTGTTCGTAGAGCTCGTGGCTCCGCATCTTCACATCGAAGCTCGTCGGGGTGTGGAACTGGAGCTCGAAGACCTGTCCGTCGGGGGACCGCCACGCGCTGTTGATGCCCTGGTAGCCCGGCTGACCGAAGGTGTTCTTCCACGACACGGGCGTGAACCCTTCCGCGCGCAGGTCCCTCGTCACACGCTCGACCCCGCTGGCGAAGTCGGCATCAGGGATCTGGGCGGTGTAGCGGACCGCGTCCTTGATCCGGGCGAGGGCGCCTGCGACGTCCCGGGGCGGCGCGTCGTCCATGAGGTCCGTCGCGATCTTGCGGTACAGCGAGTCCGAGCCCTTCAGGCGGTACTCCAACCCAGGCATGGTCGCGCCGTCGACCTGCCCGACCATGCGCTGGAGCGGGTCGGTGATGTCCGGCTCCGCGCGCGCGGCCTTGCGCATGAGGTCGTCGACCGCGGCCACCTCGTCGGCCGAGAGGCGAAGCCCGTCCGGGCCGACCCATGCGGAGGGCTTGCCGGCCGGAGTGCGACCGTCAGCGGGGGTCAGCCAGTCGTCGATCCGCCGCCGCCACGACGCGGGCAGGTGCGCGAGGGCCTTCTGCAGGACCTTGCCGACGACCCCCACGCCGATCAGCGACGTGACGGCGAGGCCGAGCTCGATGGACCCGCGCTTGACCAGCTCCTGCCCGTCGATCTTTCCTTCGCCCCAGTCGGCGGCCACGTCGAGGAAGTCCCCGACCGACACCAGGGTGAACCCCACGCCGAGGACCTTCAGGCCGAGGGACAGCCCGGCCACGGCGCCGGCCGCTCCGCCGGGCACAGCGCCGACGCCGAACCCGAAGACCGCGCCGGCGGCGGTGCCGCCCATGGCGCCGATGATCGCCAGCGCGACGGACAGCACGACCCCGACGGCCACCAGGATCCACCCGACGATCCGCAGGGCGTCGGCCAGGAACCGGAAGACCGCCACGTGTCGGCCGATGAACTCGCGGACCCCGTCCAGGTGGGTGTCGATCCACGTGCCGAGGTCGGCGGTGGTGCGCTCCCACCAGTCGCCGATGGCCGCCCCGGCGTCGGTGACGGCCTCCCAGGCCTGCCCGGCCTTGTCGGCGACCCACTGGGTGCCGTCGGCCGCGGCGTCGGAGGCGTCGTCCCACCGGTCGGCGAACCAGTCGCCGATCCCGCGGGACTCCTGGGCCTGCTGCTCGTCGGCCTCGACCTCGGCCTGGGAGGTCGCCGCCCAGGTCAGGGTCGTGCCGCCGTCGCCGATCGGGGAGGAGGTGAACGGCACCGCGAGGGGTGCGGGGTCGACGTCGAGCACGGGCAGCGGTCCGCCCATCGACCCGTACCGCAGCTGCTCCAGCGCCCGGGCCCGGTCCAGGTGCCGGTCGACCACGGGCAGCACGTGGGTGCCCAGCCGGTCACGGGCGCCCAGCACGTCGTCGAACCCCGAGGTGCGCACCCCGAGCGCCAGCGCCCGCGACCGCAGCGATCCCCAGTCCGCGTCCAGCGACTCCCGCACCGCCGCGACGTCCGAGCGCACACCCGCGACCGCGTCCGCGCTGACCTCCACCACCCGGGTCACGACGCGGGCCTCCGCTCGGCGGCCTCCTGCTCGTCCTCCGCGCGGGTGAGCGCGCGCCGGGCCTGCTGCAGGTCGTCCAGCACGGCCTGCTCAGCCCGGTCCAGGCCATGAGTCAGCTGGTCGGTCAGGGGCACCAGCTCGTCGTGGTGCAGCCGGTGCGCGGCGGTGCCCGTCCAGCTCCCGGGTGCGCCGACCGTCCCGGTCGCGCGCCGCAGCGAGGGCACGCGCGCGCGGGCGGCACGCACGGCGGCGAGCAGGGCCTGCAGCTCCTGCACGCGCTGCTCGGCCGCGTCGACGGCGGTCATCGGGCGTCCCTCCGGGTCGTCGGTGGCTGCCCGAAACATACTGGTTCGACCCGTGTCGTGGGCGTCGTCCCGAGGGTGAGGTGTTTCGCCCCGTTCGCGCCGCCGTCCCTCGCTAGGCTCGCGGCTTGTGAGCACCGCAGCCGCACCCCCGGGACGTCGCGCCGGGACGCCTGCGCGCCCGCCGTTCGCCTTCACGCTGCAGGCGCCCGCCGGCTGGCAGACGCTGCGCGGGGACTCGGCCTCGCTCGGCGACGACCTGCTCGCGCTCGTCGCGCGGACCCCGCTGTGGGCGGCGCTGGACGACCGCCGCCGCGGCGGCCTGGGGTACCTGCTGCACGGCGTCGCGCGGGCGAGCGCCGCCAGCGGTGCGCTCGCGACGTTCCTGCACCTGCCGACGGACGTCACCCCGGAGCAGCACGACGAGCCCGACGTCTCGACCATGAGCCTGACCTGGCTGCGCACCGCGCCGGTCCGGGCCGACCTCGACCTCGCGCGGCTCGTGCTGCGGGCGGGGGAGCCCGTCGCCACGGGCCTGGGTCCCGGGCTCCTGGCGACGCGCTCCGAGCAGACCGTCACCGGCGGCGAGCAGCACACCGTCCAGGTGGCCGCACCCGTCCCGGACTCGATCTGGCTGGCGGTGCTCACCGGCACCACCACGGGCGAGCCGCACGTGGCCGCGTTGGAGCAGGCCGTCCGCGCGCTGGCGACGAGCCTCACCGTCGACCGTCCCGCCGCGGGCGCACCTGGTCCGGATCCCGCGCCGGATCCCGCCCCCGACCCCGCCCCGGACGGCGCGCCGTGACCGACCTCATCGCCACGGCCCGCCGGATCGCGACCGACGCCCACCGTGGCCAGACCGACAAGGCCGGTGCGCCCTACATCGGGCACCCGGCGCGCGTGGCCGCGCACGCGGCGGCCGCTGGCGGCGACGAGCGGGTGGTCGCCGCCGCGTGGCTGCACGACGTGGTCGAGGACACCGACGTCACCCCCGACGACCTGCGCGCCGCCGGCATCCCGGACGACGTCGTCGCGGCCGTCGTCGCCGTCAGCAAGGTCGCCGGCGAGGCCATGGAGGACTACGTCGCACGCGTGAAGCGTGACCCGCTCGCCGTGGCCGTCAAGACCGCCGACCTGGCGGACAACACCGACCCCGCGCGGCTGGCGGCGCTGGACGAGGCGACCCGTGCGCGCCTGGTGGCGAAGTACGCGCGCGTCCGGCAGCTGCTCGCCGGCCCACCCGCCGGGGCAACCGCCGACGGGTGACGCGCAGGCCCTCCGACCAGCGATGTCGGTGCCTCGTGGCACCCTC
This sequence comes from Cellulomonas wangleii, assembly GCF_018388445.1. Taxonomy (NCBI): domain Bacteria; kingdom Bacillati; phylum Actinomycetota; class Actinomycetes; order Micrococcales; family Cellulomonadaceae; genus Cellulomonas; species Cellulomonas wangleii. The sequence continues at coordinate 3,681,588 of NZ_CP074405.1, read as the reverse complement.
GGGCACCCGCTGTCCCCGCCCCCGGAGGTCCCATGCCCCTCACCCCTGCCCAGACCGACCGCGCCATCGGCGCCCTGCTCGGCTCCGCCGCGGGCGACGCCCTGGGCGCCGGCTACGAGTTCGGTCCGCCGCTGCCCGACGACCAGCCTGTCCACATGGCCGGGGGCGGCAGCTTCGACTGGGAGCCGGGGGAGTGGACCGACGACACGTCCATGGCTGTGCCGATCGCGCAGGTGCTGGCCGACGGCGGCTCGCTCGACGACGAGGCGTGCCTCGACCGCATCGTCGCGGCGTGGTCGCAGTGGGCGCTGACCGCCACGGACATCGGGGTGCAGACCAGCACCCTGCTCGACGCCCTGCCGGAGCCCACCGCCGCAGCGGCCCGTCGGCAGGCCGCGGAGCACTACGCCGCCAATCCCCGCCACGCGGGCGGCAACGGCACGCTCATGCGCACCGGCCCCGTCGCGCTCGGGTACCTCGGTGACGGTCGGGAGGACGCGCTCGCGGCCGCCGCGCGCGCCGTCTCCGACCTCACGCACGGTGACCCCGACGCCGGGGACGCGTGCGTGCTGTGGTCGCTGGCCGTGCGGCACGCGGTGCGCGAGGGCGTCGTCGACCTGACCGCGCAGCTCGCGTGGCTCCCGGCCGACCGGCGTGCGCGGTGGGCGGCCGTCATCGCCGAGGCGGAGGAGTCGCAGCCGGCGGACTTCGCCAAGAACGGGTGGGTGGTGCAGGCGCTGCAGGGTGCCTGGTCGGCCCTGCACCACGGCGCGGACCTCGTCGACGTCCTGGAGCGCGCCGTGCGCGGGGGACGCGACACCGACACGGTCGCGGCGATCGCCGGCGCGCTCGCCGGAGCCGCGCACGGCGCCGCGGCTGTGCCCGCCGAGTGGCGGCAGAAGCTGCACGGGTGGCCTGGCCTCGACGCCGACGGCCTGGCCGACCTGGCCGTGCGCGCGGTGGGCGGTGGCCCGGGCGCAGCCTGAGGGAGCCGGGCCGTCAGCTGGTGACGACGGTCTGGATCTCCCCGACGGGCCGGTGATGTCAGCCCTTGCCGCTACCGTGGGCCCCGATCACGAAGCTCGGCCACAAGCCCTCCGGCAGGCCGACTGGCAACCGCGCAGAGCGCACGGTGCCCCCGGAGGAAGATCCGCCCGCGCCGCCGGCACGGGAAGACGCTCGACCTCCGGGAGAACCCGTGTCCGACCTCGCTCTCGATCCCCCCACCCACGTGGTGTGCGTGTCCATCTCACCGGGCCACGTCGTCCAGCCGGAGCTCGTCGCCCGCGCCGTCGCCGCCTCCGGGACGCCCTGGCGGCTCGCGGTCGTGGGGCCGCACCGCATCGGCCTCGAGCACGCCTCCGGTGCCACCGCGACCTGGTGGCTGCACGACCACGCACCGTTCGTCGCCCACCTGCGCACCGACGACCCGACCGTGTGGGTGCACGACGACCTCGGGGTGGTACGCGTGGGGGACCGGTACGTCGCCGTGGCGTCACGCGAGAAGCGGACACCGTGCCTGCGGACGCTGCAGCGACGTCCCGGGCGCACGGTGGCATGGCGGGTGGCCTCGCTGCAGCCCGAGGAGGGCGCCGGCGACGGGCGGCCGATCCCGCCGCACACGGCGACGCTCTACCACCTGGACCCGCCGCTGCGGCACGGGCGCCGGCCCGACGCCGCGCCGGTCGACTGGGTGCTCGTGCTGGCCTACCAGTACCGGGGCGGGGGGTCACGGCGATCCACCACGCAGACGCGACCGGGCGGGTCCTGTCCGACGTGCTGCTGCCCGGCAGCACCATCGACGCCGCGGACGACGCCACGGCGCTGAGCGGCATGGGGTACGAGATCGCGCTGCCTCCGGGTCTCGAGGCCTGAGGTGGTCGCCGGACGGCGCCGCGCCCCTGGCCCCGGGGCGGCGTCGTCCGGTGGTGCCGGGGACGTCCCGGCCGACGATCACCCCGGGACGAGCTGCCCGAGCAGCGCCTCGAGCTCGACCCGCACCGTCGTGATCCGCGTCTGCTCCGCGAGGATCTCCTCACCGGTGGCCCGCAGCGCCTCCGTGCGGGCGACGAGCTCCGCCTCGTCCCGGGCGAGCAGGGCGCGCGCATCGGCCAGGAGCTCGTCGGCGGGCGCCTGCGGCAGGGCGGTGCCGTCGCGCCACGTCCACGACAGGAGCGACCGCGCGCGCTGGGAGGCGGGCAACGACGCGAGGCGCGCCTCCTCCTCCTCGATCGTCGCGCGGTACTGCGCGAGCTCGTCGGTGTCCGCGTCGAGCTCCATCGTGGCCCTGACCTGCTCCATCTGACGGCCCTCGAACGTCGCCAGTGCGGACTCGTACTCGGTGGTGAGCTGGTCCAGCTGCTGCTCGAACGCGGTGTGCACCCCCACCAACGACTCCCTGTCGGCGATGAACCGCCCGTACAGCGCCTCGAGCGCCGGGTCGAGCCCACCCGGCTGCCACACCTGCGTGCCGAGGTACGCGAACAGCTCGGTGGCGCGGTTGGCCGGTGCGGCGCCGACGGATCCGGCGAGCTGCTCGTGCAGGTCGTCGGCCGGGTCGATGCCGGCGACGACCGGCTCCAGCGCCGCCACCGCCGTCGCCTGCTCATCCGCCGTGAGCTCGTTCCACGCGGCGTGCAGCAGCTCGTGCGCGGCGGTCTCGACGACGAACCCGCGCAGGCGGGGGTCCGCCGGCTCGTAGACGACGATGCGTCCGCCGGTCTCCAGGCCGCCGGCGGCCGTGTGGTAGCAGCCCACCGCGCCGCCGCTCTGCCCGGCGGGGGCGTCGCCGCGGTCGCACCGCCCCGCGAACTCCGCCGCACCCAGCAGCTCCGGCTCCGACCGGTACAGCAGGTCGCGCCCCTCCTCGGTGAGGAACATCTCCGCCGCCAGAGCGGCGACCTCGGCGGTCGGCTCCGGCACCCGGCCCGCCACGATGCCGTCGAGGAACGGCGCGTCCACCTCCCGCAGTAACCCCGGCAGGACGGCCGTGACGACCCACCACCCGCCGAGCGCGAGCGCGACGACCACCGCGAGCCGGCCCGTCAGGCTCCGCCGCCGCGGCGGCGGAGGCAGGGGGACGTCGTCCGGGCGCCACGCAGGCGGGGCGACGGCGAACCCGGCCGCCTCGTCGACGACCCACTGCGGGACACGGCCGGTCGGCGAGCGCGGCAGGTCGTCGGGGGACACGGTCACAGGTTCACAGATCGGCAGACCGGACGAATGGATTGAGTGGCTGGGCCGGCCGGCCGGCCGGGTCGTGCACGAGGCGGTCGAACTCCGCCAGGCACTGCGCCGCGGCGGAGGCCGCGTCAGCCGCCAGCACCTCCAGGGGCAGTGCGTCGCCATCGAGAGAGCGCTGCTCGGCGTAGATCCGTGCCGCCGACCCGCCCGGCTCGGTCAGCTGGCGCAGGGCTGCTCGGAAGCCTGCCGCGAACTCCAGCTCGCGCCCGGCAGGCAGTTCCGCATAGGCGGCGCGTGCCGCGGCGAGGGCGCCACCTGCGTGGTTGTGGACGACGACGAACCCGAGGTCGTAAGGGTCACGGTCCTCTCGTCGGCCGATCACCGCGGCGGACTTGGCCAGGAGGTACGCGCCGAGGTTGGCGAACTGCACGTCCACCTCGGAGGGTGTCACCTCCTCGGGGAGGTCGACGGGAAGTCGCCGGACTACCGGTGCGCGCAAGGCCGGCGACGGGCCGGCGACGTTCATGACGGTTGCGCGGGTGCACCCGGGAAGGGCGAGCTGCTGGCCGCGATGGTCCAGCACGTCGGTCAGCAGGTCGACCCGCACGGCGCTGCCACCCACGGCGGTCACCCACTGCCAGCCGCGGCCCTCACCGACCGGTGCGAACTCCGCCGCGGTGAGCGCGCGCTCGAGCCACCCGAAGTCCATGTCGCCCCGGTCGTACACCATGCCCACCTGCACGACGAGGTCGACGTCCGCGGTTCCTTGGTGCGGCGCCTCCGTGACGGGGGCGAGGAGCTCGGGGTTCAGGCCGCCCACGACGACGATCGCGCTGCGCTCCTCCTCGCCGAGGTGGACAGCGAGCCGGGCGAGCGCCTGCTCAGCGAAGGAGCGAGCACTGCGGCTGCGCATCAGAAGCCGATCCGGTGCTCGCGCAGGTGCGTCGCGTAGTCCTCGGCCCGGACGCCTCCACGACGCAGGAGGTCACCGTAGAGCCTGACGTCGTCGACGACGGGGGGGCCGGTCTCCGTGGGCGTTTCCGGGTCGGGCAGGTGAAGGTGCCGGTCGGCGCGGAGCACGCGCACCCGGACCCCGGTGTCCACGCGAACCAGCCCGACGGCCCGGAGGTGTGCGTCGAGATCGGAGTCGAACTCGGCGCGGTGCAGGTACAGGTCGATCGGGTTGACCGCCGTGGCGAACGGAGCGCGCTGGTCGAGGGCTGCCAGTCCTGTCACCGCCCAGGTCCCTGCACGCCAGCGCCGGGCGACGACGTCCCGGAGCCAGGTGCTCGGGTCGCGGATCACGGCGTGGGTCTCGACCGTCTCGTCCCGGCCGTCCGCGTACCACCGGGCCCACGCCTCGAGCATCGCCCCGCGTTCGAGGAGCTCACGGCGCGCCGCCGGTCCACGCTGGGGCCCTCGGCTCGACGTCCACCCCTGCGCATCGAAGAACGTCAGTGCTCGCGAGGTCGCTCCCCGGGAGATGCCGGTCCTGGCGGCCAGGTCCGTGATCGTCGGGAAGAGGTGCTCCCCGGCGGTCGCGCGCGTGAGCAGGAGCTCAGCGAGCGCACCGGCAGCCGGCGTGAAGCGCAGCGGCCGCGGCTGCCGCAGGGGTGGTGCGCCAGGCGTGTGGACGAGGATCGGCCCGCTGGTCACGTCGAGCGCGCCGCTCTCGTCGGCCCAGCTGGTGTCGAGGTCCGTGAGGAGCGCCCGAGCTCCCGGGGAGAGTCGCCGCGCGACGACCACGGGAGTGGCGCCGTCATCCAGGGGGGAGTCCCTCATGACGCGCAGAACCGCGCGCACGTCGGCGGGGAACCCCTCGCCTGCCCAGAACGGTGCCAGGGTCTGCTCGGTCCCGCCCCGACCGACCGTCACGCGTGGACCACCACCGGCTGGACCGCCACCACCCGGACGGACCGCGACCTCCAGGCGGTCACGACTCGCGGCGCGCAGGGAGCGGGCGAGCGCAGCTGAGGCGCGTGCGGCGACCGTCGTCACAGTTGTTCACTGTACCAGTGAACAACTCTCTGGATGGGACGCGACCGAGTCGGGGTGGGTTCTTTGCAGGCATGTCAACAGTCGGGTGGGGTGGGTCGATCGGTGCACAGGTCACCGACCAGCCGGCTGGTCCGCTCCTCCACGGTGAAGGGGGCGGTGGTCGCGGTGGTCGTGGCCGTGCCGTCGACGTCCCGCCAGACGGCGCTGCCGTCGACCTGGTAGCGGCCCGTCCACTCGGCCGTCGACGTGATCGCGGTGGTGCCGGGGTGCTCGTACTCGTGGAACACGTCGTGGTGGGGGTGCGGTCGGCCGGGGGAGGTGGTGCGCAGCGTGTGGCCGTCCCCGAAGTCGTATGTCCAGGAGCGCGGCGTGGCCTCGACGGTGACGCCGTACCCCAGCAGGTCGGTGCGCAGCGTCACGGGCGCGGGGTCGGTGTAGACGATGGTCTCGATGTTGACCAGCACCCACCCACGGTCCGGCTGCAGGGTCAGCGGCGGTGCCGGCAGCGGCAGACGACGGAAGTCCTCGGCCGTCAGGACGGGCAGGAGGTCGACACCGCATCCGCCGGCGTCGATGTCGGTCCACTCGCCCCAGGGGGAGGCGGTGGTGGCGCGCTCCCGTCGCCACATCGGCATGACGAGCGTGTCACCCTCCTCGCACTGCACGGACGCGCGCGCGAGATCCGCACCCGTGGCGCAGGTCCCGTCCTCCATGCCCATGACCCACATCCCGGCGGCCTCACGGCAGAAGGGTGCCCGTTCGTACTCGAAGAGCCGTTCCTCTGACGGTGCGGCGCGGTTCTGCTGCGACAGCCTCTCGGCCTCCCGGGCGGTCAGCACGTAGGCACTCTGGTCCTCCGAGACGCCCGTATCGAAGTCGTCGGCGACTGCTGTCCCGGCTCCGACGGTCATCAGCGCCGCCGCCACCGTGAGCGCGACCACGAGGCGCTGGGCAGACATGCTCACGTCCGGGTCGCGTCGACGGCGCGGACAAGCCAACCGTCCCGCCACAACAGCGCGACGTGGATGGTGAATGTCCCGCCGTCGCCGTCCGAGACTCGGCTCCCGTCGTGAGATACCTCGAACGACGGAGCCTGCGTGATCTCCAGATCTGCCGAGTAGGTATCGCCTGGCGAGAGCTCGGTGCCGGTCGCGTCGCGGACCTCGATCTCCGAGCCCTCGCCCTTCACCCCTCGCGCGATCTGATCTTCGACACTCGCCTGCGTATTGAGGCAGTAACTGCAGTCGTCTGCCGAGAGCGCAGCCCATTCCGTCAGGTCCCCCGTGGCGAAGACGTACGGGTACAACGAGACGAAGTATGTCGCTGCTGCTGCCGCTCCGTCGGGGCTGGGGGTGGACATTGCCTCCGGCCGCTCTGGCGGCAGAACCGTCCCCGTGTCCGGGGCGGGTGTGGTCGTGCTCGGATACGGCGTCACCAGGGCTGGGGTACTCGTCGCAATCGGTGGCTGCTGCCCCGTGCATCCAGCGACCAGAAGCGCAGCAGCCAGCACGGTTCCGGCGTACCTGCCCTGTCGTCTCCCCACCACCATGCCGGGAACGTACCGGTTCGCCCGCCTCGGCGGGCTCCCGGCGACCGTCCTGTGGACGACGGCCCACGCTCGGCGCCGCACCCGTCCGGCCCACCCGCGCTCCTTCTCGCCAGGCGGACCTGCACGTCACGTGCCACGATCGGGGCCCACCGACGATGGGAGGCCGACGATGTCCGTTCCTGACGACACCACGACCGACACCCCGACCGACACCCCGATCCCGGACGGGGTCCCCGACCCCGTGGTCGCGACCGTCCCGCAGGCCGAGTCCGCGGACGACCGGGTCGCCGACGGCAGCGGGCTGCCCGTGATCGAGGAGACCGTCCTGCCGAAGGACGGCTCCCGGAACCCGGGCCTGCCGGGCTACGCCTGAGGGTCGGCGCACGGCACGCTGACGGCGTCCGCCCTCTTGAGGGGTGGGCGCCGTCCGCACGTCTGCCCGGCCGCTACCGGCCCGCGCGCACCAGTCCCGTCTCGTACGCCACGACGACGGCCTGCACGCGGTCCCGCACGCCGAGCTTGGCGAGGATCCGGCCGACGTGCGTCTTCACGGTCGCCTCGGACAGGAACAGCCGCTCGGCGATCTCCGCGTTCGACAGCCCGTCGGAGACCTCCCGCAGCACCTCGACCTCGCGAGGGGTGAGGTCGGCGAGGCGCGGGTGGGGTGCCTCGGGGTCGGCTGCCGCGGCACCGGCGGGCAGGTGGCCGGCGAACAGCTCGAGCATCCGGCGGGTGATGCGGGCGGACACGACAGCCTCCCCCGACGCGACGGTCCGCACGGCGGTGGCGAGCTCGGCCGGTGCGGCGTCCTTCAGCAGGAACCCGCTGGCGCCGGCGCGCAGGGCCGCGAACGCGTACTCGTCCAGGTCGAACGTGGTGAGCACCAGCACGCGGGTGTCCGGGTGCGCGGCGACGATCCGCTCGGTGGCGGCGATGCCGTCGACGCCGGGCATGCGCACGTCCATCAGCACGACGTCGGGGCGCAGCGCGGTGACCTGCTCGATGGCCGACTGCCCGTCCTGGGCCTCACCGACGACCTCGAGGTCGTCGCTGCTGTCGATGAGCATGCGGAAGCCCATGCGGATGAGCGCCTGGTCGTCGACCAGCAGGACGCGGATCATGCCTCTCCTTCGGTGGGTGCTGCGGTGGTCGACACGTCACGGGACGTCCCGGGCAGCAGGGCGCGCACGCGCCACCCGGGGCCGTGCGGCCCGGCCTCGAGGGTGCCACCGAACGCGGCGGCCCGGCCCGTCATGCCGGCGACGCCACGGCCCGACCCGGGGGTCGGCGCCACCTCGGCGCCGGGTCCGCGGTCGGTGACGACGACCTCTGTCCCGTCCGGCACGCGGCGCACGGCGACGTCCACGGCGGCCGTCCCGGGTGCGTGCCGCAGGGTGTTGGTCAGCGACTCCTGGACGATCCGGTAGACCGCGAGCTGCACGGTCGCGTCCAGGTCCTCCAGGCCGGCGACAGCCAGCCCCGCGGTGCGCACCGGCAGCCCTGCGGTCCGGAACCGCTCGACCAGCCGCCCGAGGTCCTCGACGCCCGGCTGCGGAGCCATCGGCACGTCGCCCGTGGACCGGTCGGAGCCGACCTCGCCGCGGCCGCGGTCCGGGGCTGCGGCTTCCGTGGCGCCCGGCGTGCCGCCCGTCCCCGACGTCGCGCCGGCACCCGGGTTGCCGCCGGCTCCCGGTGCCCCGGCGCCCGCCTCCTGCGGAGCGTGCAGCACCCCGAGGATCCGCCGTACGTCGTCCAGTGCGCCGCGCCCGGTGTCCACCAGCTCGTCGAGCGCGCGTCGCGCCTGGTCGGGGGACCGGTCGAGCGCGGCGGCGGCACCGCCGCCCAGCGCGATCATCACGGTGATGGAGTGCGCGATGACGTCGTGCATCTCACGTGCGACCCGGGCGCGTTCGTCCGCCTGCGTGACGCGGGCGCGGTGCTCCTCCTCCGCGGCGCGCGCTGCCGCGGCCTCCGCGAGCGCCGCCGCCCGCAGGCGGGCGGTGCGGACCAGCGTCCCGAACGCGATGCCGAACAGCGCGAGCACGACGACGGGCAGCGCGGTGATGACCCACGACGGGGGCAGCAGCTCGGCGAGGACGCCGGGCAGCCGGAACCGGGAGGCCTGCCCGGCCGTGTCGGGTTCGTCGCCCGCGGCGAGGGACCCGACGAGCGCCACGCGCGGTGCGAACCGTGCGACGAGCAGCACGGGCACCAGGACGGCGGCGGCCACGGTCCACGCGGTGCGCGGCGGCCGGGCGGCCGCGACGGTGAACAGCGCGGCCGCGATCGCGAGCTCGTACCCGTTGGTGGCGCCGGCGACCACCAGCGTCGTGACGGCCAGCGCCCCGACGGCCGCGGCGACCGGCAGGGGCGAGCGGTGCCGCGCGAGCAGCACACCCGCGCCGACGAGCGTCAGCAGCGCCGACGCGAACGCCATGGTGTCGGCCTGCTCCTGCCCGACGTGCCGGCTGACGAGGTACATCGACTCCGCGCCGACGGCCATCGTCACGCCCCACACGACGAACGCCATGACCAGTGCGATCGTCGCGAGCGCACGCAGCCACGTGCGGGCGGGTGCTCCGGTGAGGGTCCGCAGGCGGGCGCGCGTGCGGCGCAGGAAGCGGGGTGACGATCCGTCGCGGTCCGCCGGGGCCGGCTCGTGCCCACCGCTCACCGAGCCCTGCGGGGCCGTGCCCCGCCCGTCCGGGTTCCCGGTCGGCCCGTGAGGGCCAGGCCCGGTGGCCTGACCCTCACGGTGCGTCGTCTCCGTCATCGGTGCATCTTCCCAGGTCACGGCTCAGGCGTCCCGACGGCGCAGCAGCACGGCGGCCGCGACCAGCGCGGCGGCGACCCAGCCGAGCAGCACCAGGTAGCCCTCCCACGGGCTGAGCGCGGTGACGCCCGAGCCGGTGACGATCGAGCCGATCGAGTCGGACGTGACCAGTCGCGCGCCGGCGGCGGTCGGCAGGTACGCCGCGAGCTGCTGCAGCGGCTCCCAGGGGATGTACGCGAACGCGGGCTCGACGACGAACACCAGGCCCAGGACGGCGGTGATGCCGGCGGCGGAGCTGCGGATCATGGCGCCGATCGCGTACGCCAGCGCCGTCATCGCGGCCAGGTACAGCGGCACACCGATCATGAGGCGCACGTGCTCGGCGTCGGTGAGGTCGACGTTCATGCCGATGACGTCGAACCAGGGGGCGGCGGCCGCCCAGCCGGCGAGCGTGCCGACGAACGCGGTGGCGAACGCCAGCCCGACCACGACGGTGAGCTTGGCCCACAGCGCCGGCAGCCGGGTCGGGGCGGCGGCGAGCGTGGAGCGGATCTGCCCGGTGCGGTACTCGCCGGTCACGGCGACCACGCCCAGGCCGCACAGGACGAGCAGTGCGAGGGAGACGCCGGACGTGACGTACGCCGGCCCGACGAAGAACCCGGGCGGGGCCTCGTCCGCGATGGTCGCGATGCTCGCGCTGCGCATGGCGGCGAGCAGCGGGAACAGCGCGAAGGCCAGGGCGAGGGCCCACCACGTCGAGCGCAGCGAGCGGATCTTGACCCACTCGGCGGCGACGAGCCGGGGGAAGGTGACGGGGCGCACGGGGGTGCGGCCCGGGGCGCGGCCGACGGGGGCCGACGTGGCCGGGGCGGGCACGGCGTGGCGGGCGGAGGTGGTCATCGGTGGGCTCCAGCGGTGGGACGGGGCGTGGTGGGGGCGGCGGAGGAGCGGTACTCCACCTCGCCGCCGGTGAGCTGCAGGTAGGCCTCCTCGAGGGACACCTGGACGCTCGCGAGCTCGTGCAGCGGGATCCCGGCGGAGGCGGCGACCGCGGCGACGTGCGCCGTGGTGGCGCCCGCGACGTCGAGCACGTCGGGGCCGGTGGACGCGAGCTCGACGCCGGGCTCGCGGGACAGCAGCGCGGCCAGCGCGCGTACCTCGGGCGTGCGGACCCGCACGGTGGGCGGGCCGGCCAGCGCGATGACGTCCGCGACGGGGGCGTCGGCGACGATCCGCCCGCGGCCGATGACCACGAGGTGGTCCGCCGTCAGGGCCATCTCCGACATGAGGTGCGACGACAGGAAGACCGTGCGGCCCTCGGCGGCGAGCCCGCGCAGCAGCGTGCGCACCCACAGCACGCCCTCGGGGTCCAGGCCGTTGACCGGCTCGTCGAGGATCAGCGTCTGCGGGTCACCCAGCAGGGCCGCCGCGATGCCGAGGCGCTGCCCCATGCCGAGCGAGAACGTGCCGGCACGGCGGCGGGCGACGGACCCGAGCCCGGTGAGCTCGATGACCTCGTCGACGCGGCGCGCGCCGATGCCGTGGGTGGTGGCCTGCGCCAGCAGGTGGTCGCGGGCGGACCGGCCGCCGTGCACGGCCTTGGCCTCCAGCAGCACCCCCACCTCGCCGAGCGGCGCGCGGTGCTGGGCGTACGGACGGCCGTTGACCGTGACGCTGCCCGCGGTGGGGTGGTCGAGCCCCACGATCATGCGCATCGTCGTCGACTTGCCGGCGCCGTTGGGTCCCAGGAACCCCGTCACCTTGCCCGGCTGGACCGTGAAGGTCATGCCGTCGACGACGGTCTTGTCGCCGTACCTCTTCGTCAGACCGTGGGCCTCGATCATGCGTCCTCCTCGTTCGGGTGTGACTCGAACGTACGGACGCAGGTGCCACCGGCGGGACGCCCACGAGGACCATCTGCGCAGGTGGCGGGCATACGCCGGAAGGATGACGCCCGTCCCCCCGGGCGCCACGTGGGCGCGCCCTGGCCGGCCGGGTGACCACTGGTCAGGTGGGGGCGCCTGCGGCCGGTCGGAGTGCCCCCAGGTGGCCTGTGGTCGGCGGAGAAGGTCGGCGGGCCCGTTGCGGGCGACAGCGGCGTGCCCGCGTGTCACGATCGTGTGCTCACCGACGAGAGGGAGGCCACCATGTCCGTCCCCGACGACGCCGTCACCCCGACGCCCGACGAGGTCCCCGACCCCGTGGAGGCGACCGCCCCGCGCGCCGACCCGCCCCCGGACGAGGACCTGACCGGGCAGCCCGACGAGGAGGGCACGATCCTGCCCGTCCCGGGCAACCGCGGCGGCAACGGCGTGGCGTAGCAGGCCCTGGCACGACGACGGTGGCGCCCCGGGTGGGGCGCCACCGTCGTGTCCGGGCCGTGTCCGTGTCCGCGGTCCTGTCCGCGGCCGCTCCCGGTGCCGTCAGGCGCGGCGCCGCAGCGCCAGCGCCGCCCCCACCAGCGACGCCGCCGCCCACGCGAGCAGCACGACGAGTGACCGGCCCGGCATCGTGAACGTGTCCTGCGCGAGCCCCGCGCGCACCAGCTGGGCCATCGGCTCGATGGGCAGCCACTCGTGCGCCGTCTGCAGCCACGCCGGCATGCGCTCGGCGGGGTAGGAGACGGGGGAGAACAGCAGCACGACGAACACCAGCGCCTGCGTGACGAGCATCGCGAGCTGCGGGGGCAGCAGCGTCGCCATGGCGTACCCGACGGCGGCGGCCGTCAGCGAGACGAGCACGGTGGCGGGCAGCAGCCACGGCGCGAGCGACAGGTCGACGTCGAAGCGCAGCACCCCGGCGACGACGCCCAGGGCCATGCCGGGCAGCGCGATGAGCGTCCACACCAGCAGGTCGGACAGCAGGAACGAGATGCGCGGGACGGGCAGGGTGCGCATCCAGTCGAGCGAGCCCTCCATGCGGGACTGCCCGACCATCTGCGGGACCATCACGAGGCCCACGGTGATGAGCGTGATGGTCGGCGCGCCGGTCGCCAGGAAGAGCGCGGTGACGGGGTCGGGGTCGCCGACGAGCAGCCCGTAACCGACGACGGTGGCCACGGCCATGAACACCTGCACGACGACCATCAGCGGCAGGAACTGCGACTGGCGGCGCAGCTGCCACTGCGCGAGCAGCAGGGTCTGGCGCACACCGTCCATGCGCGCCGGTGCGGCGGTGGTGGGGACGGGGGCGGTGAGCGTCGTCATGCTGCCGGGACCTCCTCGGTGGTGCCGGCGGGCTCGCCGACGAGCTGCACGTACACGTCCTCCAGGGACGCGGGCGTCAGGGCGTAGCGCTCGAGCCGCCCGGCCTCGACCTCGGCCTGTGCCCAGCGCACGACGTCGGCGGCGGCGTCGGACGGCACGGTGGCCGTCGCGCGCAGGTGACCGGCCGTGCGGTCGGCGGCTGCGGGGTGCCAGCGGACGTCGACGCCGGGCACCGTGTCGACCTCGAGGGTGAGGCTGCCGCGCCGGTGGGCGGTGAGGCCCGCGGGGGTGTCGGCCGCGAGGACGACGCCGCGGTCGAGCACCGCGAGGTGGTCCACGACGCGCTCGGCCTCGCGGACGTTGTGCGTCACCAGCAGAACACCGTGCCCGGCGTCGGCCAGCCCGCGGATCTGCTCCCAGAGCAGGCGCCGGCGCACCGGGTCGACGTCGTTGGTGGGCTCGTCGAGCACCACGAGCCTGCCGGGCACGACCGTCGTCATGGCGAACGCGGTGAGCCGCGCGACGCCCCCGGACACCTTCTCGGCGGGGGTGTCGGCCCACGGGCCCAGGTCCAGGGCGTCGAGCAGGTCGTCCGCGCGGCGCCGCACGTCGGTGGGCGACGCGCCGCGGATGCGCCCGACGAGCTCGATGGCCCGCCGCGGGGTCAGCCCGCTGATGGGCACGTTGGCCTGCGCCTGGATGGACACCAGGCGCCGTGCCTGGTCCGGGTGCGCGACGGCGTCGGCGCCGGCCACGGTGATGGTGCCCGCGTCGGGGCGGACGATCCCCACGACCTGGTGCACGAGCGTCGTCTTGCCCGCGCCGTTGTGCCCGAGCAGCCCGACCACCTGGCCGGCGGCCACGTCGAGGTCGATCCCGTCGTTCGCCTGCACGCCGCGTCGTCCGCGGTACCGCTTGCGCAGCCCTCGGACGGTCAGCACGTCCTCACCCATGGTCTCCCCGCCTCTCTGATACCGATCGGTATGTGCATGACGGTACGACGAAATACCCATCGGTATCAACCCCTCGGTATGAACCCGTCGTACGCTGGGTGCATGGCCGACGACCGCGACCGCCTCTCCGCCGCCAGCCGCGCCCTCGCCGACGCGGCCGCCCAGCTCACGCGTGCCCTCGGCGCCCAGGCCGAGCGCGTGGTCCCCGAGGTCTCGGACGCCGTGGCCCAGGGGCTGCGCGAGGCGGCCCGGGAGCTCGCGGACGTCACCGGCTCCCTCGCGGACGACGTGCGCACGAGCGACCAGCGGCGCCGCCGCAAGGTCGACCGCACCCGCGCGGACCTGCTGGACGCCGCCGCCCGCGTCTTCGCCGCCCGCGGGTTCGAGGGGGCGTCCGTCGACGACGTCGCCGCCGAGGCGGGGTACACCAAGGGCGCGGTCTACGCGCACTTCGGCTCCAAGCGCGAGCTGTTCCTCGCGGTCGCGCGCGCACGGCTCGGCGAGGCGGGCGACCCGTCGCAGCACGCGCTGCCCGGCGTCGGAGCCGACGGCGTCGACGTCGAGGCGCTCGCGGACGGGCTCGCACGCAGCTCCGACGACCCACGCCTGCTGCTGACCGTCGAGATCCTCGCCTACGCCCTGCGTCACCCCGAGGACGCCGACGAGCTGGCGGGCTCCTACGCCCTCGCCTTCGACGCGCTCGTCGAGCACGTCGCGGACCTGCGTCGCGCCCGCGACGCCCGGGACGGCCGGCCCTCGGACCCCGGCACCACGCAGGACGACCGGGACACGACCCTCGGCGTCGTGGCCCTGCTCAACGTCGCGCCGCTCGGCGCCCGGCTGCTCGGGCCGGAGCACATCACGCCCGCCGCCGGGGCGCGCGTGATCGCCCGCCTGCTGGGCTGACCCGACCCGGCCCCTGGACGCTGCGCCGCCCCGCCTGCCACGCTCGGGCGGATGACGGACACGGCAGGGGGCTGGTTCGAGCGGCGGTGGGCGGCGTGGCTGCGCGGCCACTACCGCGGCGGTCGGGGTGACGCGTTCGCCCGCTACTCGTCGCGGGCCTACGCGGCGCTCGGCCGCACCGGGCTGACGCCCCGGCGGTGGGTCACCCTCGAGGTGCCCGGCCGACGCACCGGGCGGACCACCCGGTTCCCCCTGGCCATGGCCGACGTCGACGGGCGCTGGTACCTCGTGTCGATGCTGGGGGAGTGCGCCTGGGTGTGGAACGTGCGCGCCGCCGACGGGCACGCCGTGCTGCACCACGGGCGACGCCGGGCCGTGCGGCTCGTCGAGGTCCCCGTCGAGGAGCGGGCCGCCGTCATCCGCCGGTTCGTCCAGGTGGCACCCGGCGGGCGCCCGCACGTGCGCGTCGACCGCCGCGAGCCGGTCGCCGCCTTCGAGGCCGTCGCGGCCGACCACCCCGTCTTCCGCGTCGAGCCGGCCGCCGCGGGGTAGACGCGCGTCACCACCCGACCGGAGCCAGAGGGTGCGCCACGACACGGGTCCGAGGGCACTGGCGTCCGCCCGCGTCCTGGGTGACGATGCGCAGCGGTGCCGACGACGTCGCCGCGCGGCCGACCGACCGCGCCCGACCGCCCGCGCCCGACAGACCGCGGGCGGGCAGACCAGGAGGCACCGTGACCGGACAGGACGTCCCCTTCGACACGCCCGAGGCCGACGGCGTGCCCTCCGGACCGCGGGGGCGCGCGGCGCACCCGGCCGAGCGTGCAGGCGCCCCGTCGACGGTGCCCGTCGGTGCGGGGTCCGCCGGCGACCCGGCGACGCGCCTCGACGGGCTGCCCGTCACCCGCCGGCACGTGCGGCTGCTGCTCGGGTCCGGCGTCGGGTGGACGTTCGACGCGATGGACGTCGGCCTCATCTCGTTCGTCATCGCCCAGCTCGCGGTGGTGTGGGGCACCGACGCGACCGCGCTCGGGTGGATCGCGTCCGCCGGGTTCGTCGGGATGGCGGTGGGCGCCGCCCTGGGCGGGCTGCTGGCCGACCGCATCGGACGCCGGCAGGTCTTCGCGCTGACGCTGCTGGTCTACGGGCTGGCCACGGGCGCGTCCGCGCTCGCGGGCGGCGTCGCGGTGCTCATGGCGCTGCGGTTCGTGGTCGGGCTCGGGCTGGGCGCGGAGCTGCCCGTCGCGTCCACGCTGGTCAGCGAGTTCGCGCCGCCGCGCATCCGCGGGCGGGCCGTCGTCGTCCTGGAGTCGTTCTGGGCGGTGGGCTGGATGCTCGCGGCCGTCGTCGGGTACCTCGTGGTGCCCCTGGGTGACGACGGGTGGCGGTGGGCGCTCGCGCTCGGCGCACTGCCCGCGGTGTACGCCGTGGTGGTGCGTCGCGGTCTGCCGGAGTCCGTGCGGTTCCTGCTGGCGCGCGGCCGGCACGAGGAGGCCGACCGCGTGGTCGCCGACCTGGAGGCGTCACCCGCCGTCGGCCACCGCGGGCTGACGGGCGCCCAGGTGCGCGACCGGGCCGCGGCCGACGGTGGGGCGCCCGCCGGGACCGTCGCCGCCGGGTCCACCGCTGCCGGGACCGTCGCGGCCGGGCCGCCCGTCGCCGCCCCCGCCGACGGGCCCGCCGCACCTGCCGACGAGCCCGCAGCACCCGAGGGACCGCCCCGGCTCGCGGCGCTGTGGGCGCCGGGGCTGCGACGCCGCACGACGGCACTGTGGGTGGTGTGGTTCGCCGTGAACTTCTCCTACTACGGCGCGTTCATCTGGCTGCCGTCCCTGCTGGCGGCCGACGGGCACACCCTGGTGCGGTCGTTCGAGTACACGCTGATCATCACGCTGGGCCAGCTGCCCGGGTACGCGGCCGCCGCGGTGCTGGTCGAGACGTGGGGCCGGCGCCGGACCCTGGCGGCGTTCCTGGCCGGGTCCGCCGTCGCCGCGGGCCTGTTCGCGGTCGCGTCGGGTGACGTGCAGATCGTCGGCGCGGGGCTGCTGCTCTCGTTCTTCAACCTCGGCGCGTGGGGCGCGCTGTACGCCGTCACGCCCGAGCTGTACCCGACCCGCGTGCGCAGCACCGGCGCCGGCTGGGCCGCGGGCATCGGGCGCACCGCGTCCGTGCTCGCACCGCTGGCCGTCCCGCAGCTGCGGGAGCTGGGCGGCACCGGGCTGCTGTTCGCCGTCTTCGCGGCCGTGTTCGTCGTCGCGGCCCTCGGGGCGCTCGCGCTGCCGGAGCGCACCGGCGAGAGCCTGACGTAGCGGCTGCCGCGCCCGGGGCGTCGGCACGCCGTCGCCGGCGCCCCTCCGCCGGCGCCCCGGGTGGCTGGGGCACCGCTCAGGGGCGGCGCTTCTGCTTGTCCAGCTGGTCCTTGGCCGCGTCGACGACCTTGTCGACCTTCGCGTCCGTGCCGTCGCCCGTGCGCGACTTCAGCGCGTCGGCCGCCTTGTCGAGCGCCTGCTTGGCCTGCTCCTCGCGGCCCGACACCGCTCCGCGCGCCTTGTTCACCAGGTCGTCGATGCCCATGAGGGTCTCCGTCCGTGCGTCCCGGCGCCGACAGGTCGGCACCCTGCCTCCAGTGTGCGTCCGCGCGCGGCGGTCGGCCGCTCGAGCGGGCGGCGGCCGCCCCTCCGGCGCGCCCGCCGCAGCGCAGACCCCGGCGGGTCAGTCGCCGCGCTCGACCCCGTCGACCGTCCCGGCGGGAGCCACGTCGTCGCCCCCGCTCGTCATGCGGTCGACGTCGGTGCCGTCGGACTGCTCGACCCGGGTCGCGTCACCCGTCGCCTCCTCGTCCCACTCGATGTCGTCCGGGTAGTCCGTCGGGCGTGCGGCGGGCGCCGCCCCGTCACCGGCCGGGTCGTCCAGGTCGAGGACGGCGGTGTCGGCGGTGCCGTCCGCGCGCGCCGCGGCACCCGAGGGGTCCTCGGCCGTGGCCTCGTCCGTGAAGCGCTCGTCGTCGACCACGGTCTCGTCGACCACGGTCTCGTCGGCCACGGCCTCGTCGGCCACGGCCTCGTCGCTGGTCGTCGCGTCGGCAATCACGTCGTCCGCCACGGTCTCGTCGGCCACGCTCACGTCGTCCGCTGCCGTCACGTCGCCGCCCTCGGACCCGCCGTCCGGGGCGCCACCAGCCGGCTCCGCGATCTCCTCGCTCAGCTCCTCGGTGCGGGCCTCGACCTCGGCACGCTGCTGCGCGATCGCCTCGCGGATGCGGTCGGCCTGCGTGGCCAGCTCGGTGCGCACGTGCTCGACGCTCGCGGCGATCGTGGCCCGCGCCTCCGCGTCGATCCGCTCGAACTCCTGCGCGAGCGCCTGCTCCTCGGTGCGCAGCGCCGTGCGCACCCGCTCGAACTCCTCGTCCACGCCCATGACTGCCTCCGGCTCGTCGGTCCTCACGTGCGGCGGCGCCGCACCGGGCGTCGCGCGCCCGTCCCGGAGCCGACGCTACGTGCCCGGCGGCGGCTCCACGACCGATCGGGTGGTCAGTCCCACGAACGCGCCCAGCCGTTCGAGCGACTCGGGACGCTGCGGCAGGGTGCGCGTGAGGTGCGTCGAGCGGACCACGAACGCCGCCCACTGACCCCGCGACACCGCGACGTTGAGGCGGTTGCGGTCGAGCAGGAAGTCCAGTCCTCGCGGCACCTGCGCCGGCGACGACGCCGCGGTCGTCACGATCACGACGGGCGCCTCCTGCCCCTGGAACCGGTCGACCGTGCCGACGCGCGTGTCCGTGAATCCGGCCGCGTCGAGCTTCTGCCGCACCGTCCACACCTGCGCGTTGTAGGCGGCGACGACCAGGACGTCGGCGGCCGTCAGCGGCCGGGACGGCTCGGCGGCGTCGGGGTCGTGCCAGGTGCGTCCGACGAGGTCGGCGACGAACCTGACGACCACGTCGGCCTCCTGCGGGGACGCGACCGCGTTGCCCTCGTGGTCCACCAGCACGCCGTGCACGCCCGGTGGCACCCCGTCGAGCGACCGCCGGGCCGCACGCGGCGCCGACGCCAGGCGCCCCTCGTACGCGAGCGTCGACACCGCCGCGCACAGCTCCGGGTGCATCCGGTACGTCACGGGCAGGAAGTACCCGAGGTCTGCCGGCAGGGTGTCGTGGCCGTCGGTGAGCCAGCCCAGCGCGCTGCGGTCCACCGGCTCGGGGTGGGTGCCCTGGCTGACCTGCGGCAGCTGCTGCGGGTCGCCCAGCAGCAGCAGGTTGCGGGCGGCACCGGCCACGGCGAACGTGGTGGCGAGCGCGAACTGCCCGGCCTCGTCGACCACCAGCAGGTCGAGCGGCTCACCCGGCAGACGCCTGGCGTTGACCAGGTCCCAGGCGGTGCCGCCGAGCACCGCACCGGCACCCGGGCGGCCGCCCGGGTGCGTGGCCCAGAACGCACCGAACCCCGCGTCCGGGACCCACGTCCACGGCGCGTCCGGGTCGGCGGTGCGGGCGTCGGAGGAGCCCGGCGCCTTCTTGGCGATCGCGTCGCGCGCGACGCCGGCGGCCGCGACCCCGCGCAGCATGTTCTCGACCACCGCGTGCGACTGCGCGACGACGCCGACGCGCCACCCCCGGGCCACCAGCGCCGCGATCACGCGTGCGCCGGTGTACGTCTTGCCGGTCCCGGGCGGACCCTGGACCGCGAGGTACGAGTCGTCCAGCTCCTCGACGGCGTGCGTCAGCACGTCGACCAGGCCCACCCCGTCGCCCACCGACGGCAGTGGCCGGCCCGAGCGGGTGCGCGGCGGCGTGCGCCGGGCAAGGTCGAGCACGGCGGAGCGCGGCAGCGGCACGTCGGAGTCGGCGGGCACGTCGTGCACGGCGTCGAGCACCTGCTGCGCCAGGCCGCGGATCGCCTCACGCAGCGGGCCCGTGCCGATCGGACCGGACGGGGCCAGCGCCATGGGCAGCTCGGCGAAGGCCTCCGTCCCCTTCGGGCGCGTCTCCTCGACGAGCAGGACGTCGCGCACGGCCGACCCCTCGCCGGTGGCCGTCACGTCGAGCACCGTCATGCGCTCGCACCAGCCGCGCGGCGCGTCGACCGACCGCTTGACGCACTCCGGCAGCGGCGGCTCGTACAGGCCGACGGCCTGCGCACCGGGACGCAGGTCGCTGCCGGGCTCCAGCCGGCCGGTCATGCGCAGCACGCGACGCTCGACCTTCTTGCCGGCGGGCAGGTGCCAGTCGGTGACGACCTCGACGGCGCCGGGCCGGTCCGCGAGCAGCACGTTGCGCCGCTCCGTCCAGTCCGAGGGGTGCGCTCCGAGCCGGTCGAAGTGCCCCCACCAGTACGGCTTGTCCTCGCGCTGGTGGTACCGCAGGGCCGCGCCGACGAGCGCGACGGCCTGGCGTGCGGGGGAGCGGACGACACCCTCGCCCGGGCCGGGCCCGGCGACCGCGAGCAGCGCGTCCTCCAGCGGGTCGGGCGTGGCGAGCTCGGCCGCGCGGGCCTCGGCCGTCGGGTCGAGGACGACGGCACGCGACGGCGCGACCCCGGCCTCGGCCAACCGCGCCAGCAGCCAGTCGCGCAGCCCTCGCGTGGAGTCGCAGTCGTAGTGGTTGTAGACCTCGATGGCCTTGATGCGGTCGGTCCAGTCGTCCAGGCGGCCGGCGTCGCGCGCGGCGACCGCCTCGGCGTACTCGACGATCGAGTCCGCCGCGGTGGTGACGCCGTCCCCCCGGCCCGTCGCCATGTACAGCGGCTCGAGCTTCTTCAGCGAGTACGACCGCTGCCCCGTCCGCACGCCCGCCTTGACCGCGGCGTACAGGTCGACCAGCAGCCCCTCGCGCAGCAGCGCGTCCACCTGCGCCTCGCCCTCGCCGTGGCGTGCGGCGAGGCGACGCAGCGTCGACTTCTCGTACGCCGCGTAGTGGTAGACGTGCATGCCGGGGAAGCGCGCCCGGCGGTCGGCCAGGTACGCGAGGAACTCCCGAAGGGCCACACGCTCGGCCGCGCGGTCGTGCGCCCAGAACGCCACGAAGGGCGCCTCCGCACCCGGCTCCGGCGGGTTCTCCACCACGCCGAACAGGTACTCCAGCCCCCACGCGTCCGGCTCGCCGGCCATCGCGGCGTCGTACCACAGGGGGTCGCCCTCGAAGTCGAAGAAGATGTCGCCCGGGTCCGGCGGCGGCAGCAGCGCCGCCACCGCCTGCGCGTCGGTCACCTCGTACGGGACGTCCGTGGGGTGCGCCGGGTCGGGGTTGCGCGCCTCGAGGTCGAGCTGCAGCCGCGCCTGCAGGCGGGCCCGTGCGACGACGGCCGGGTTCAGCCCTTCGACCTCCAGGCCGTCGGGCGCCGCGGCCAGCGCCTCGACGGTCGTGATGCCGACCGTGGCCAGCGCCGCCCGCTGCCGCTCGTACACCCCGGCGACCAGGGTCACGTCCCGACGCACCTCGAGCTCGTGCGTGCACAGCGAGCACCGGCCGCACGCGGACCAGCGCCCGTCGCCCCACACCACCGGACCCTGCTCGGCGCGGTGCGTGTCCAGCACGTCCTGCAGGCGGGTGCGCCGGTCCAGGTACACGGGCACCAGGTCGGCCACCGCGTGCCGCGTGACGGCACCGTCGCCCAGCGCCAGCTCGACCTCGCGCGCCACCGGCAGGCCCGCCCGGGTCAGCTGGTCCGCGTACGCCGCCACCTGCAGCAGCGCGGTCGGCTGCGCGTTGCGGGCGAGCTTGGCGTCGCGCACGGACCAGGCGCCGGCCTCGTCCCGCACGACGAAGTCCGCGCGCCCCACGAACCGGCCGTCGAAGAACGCGGCCTGGTGCACGACGTCCGCGGTGCCCAGCAGGTCCAGCGTCGCGGCCTGCGCCGCCTCGAGGTGCGCCCGCGACCGCGGGTCACCCGTGCCCGGCACCTGGGCCAGACCACCCCGTGCCCCGGGCCGCCACACGCCGTACCGCCGCACCAGCGAGCGCAGCACGCGCTGCTCGTGCTCGTCACCCAGGTGCGCGACGCGCGCGAGCACGACGTCCGCGTCGGGGGTGACCGCGGCAGCGCGGCCCAGGTGGGCGTCGAGCGACCGGAGCACCGCGTACTCGCAGGCCGCGGCCGCCGTCAGGTCGCCCGCGGAGTACGTCAGGGTGCCGTCGTCGAGCAGGATCACACCGGCAGGCTACGGCCGACCTCCGACACCCCGGCCGACCTGCGCCCGCGGTTCGCGCCCCGCCCTGCGCCGGCGCTCGGCGCGGCCCGGCAGCGGGTCGTTCGAGATGCGGACGGGCGGACCGTCCCCGACGGTGGTGTCCCGGCGTCGCCCTCGCGTCGCCGCACCCCAGCACAGGAGGACGCACATGACCCGCACGGTCTCCGAGCTCATGACGCCCCACCCCACGGTCGTCGAGGTCACCGACACGCTGCACGCGGTCGCGCAGACCATGGCCACGCAGGACATCGGCTCCCTCGTGGTGGCGCAGGACGGCGCGGTCGTCGGCATCGTCACCGACCGCGACCTCGTCGTGCGCGGCCTGGCGGAGGGCCTCGGCCTCGACGCCCCCGTCGGCAGCATCGCGACGGGCGACCCGCTGACCGTCGCCCCGGACGACGACCTGCGCGACGTCGTGCGCATCATGCGCGAGCAGGCGGTCCGGCGCGTCCCGGTGGTCGAGGGCGGGCTGGCCGTCGGGGTCCTCAGCATCGGCGACCTCGCCGCCGAGCTCGACCCCACCTCGGCGCTCGCGGACATCTCCGAGGCGCCGGCGAACGACTGAGCGCACCCGGCGTCCGCGCCGGTCACGACGGCGGCCGACCCCCTCCACGGGCGGCCGCCGTCGGCGCGCCCACCGACCCGCGAGCGCATCCGCCGTTCCGGATGCCGGTCCCGCCCGTCCACCCCACCATGGACGCATGGCTGACCAGACCACACCCCAGGACCCGACCACCCAGCACCCCGACCCGGACACGCAGACGGCCGAGCAGATCGAGCACCCGGGTCGGACCGAGGACATGCGCAAGGAGCCCGACCACGGCGAGGAGTCGTACCGCGGCTCCGGACGCCTGGAGGGGCGTCGCGCGCTCATCACCGGCGGTGACTCCGGCATCGGCCGTGCCGTGGCCATCGCCTTCGCCCGCGAGGGCGCCGACGTCGCGATCTCCTACCTCCCCGAGGAGGAGGAGGACGCCCGCGTGACGCTCTCCTGGATCGAGAAGGCCGGCCGCAAGGGCCTGCTGCTGCCCGGCGACATCCGTGACGAGGCGCTCGCGCGCTCCCTGCCGGACCGCGCCGCGCAGGAGCTCGGCGGGCTGGACGTGCTCGTCAACAACGCCGCCTACCAGATGGCGCAGTCCGGGCTGGCGGACATCACCACCGAGCAGCTGGACCGCGTGCTGAAGACGAACATCTACGCGATGTTCTGGATCACCCAGGCCGCGCTGCCGCACCTGGGCGCCGGGGCGTCGATCATCAACACCTCGTCGATCCAGGCGTTCGACCCCAGCCCCGGCCTGCTGGACTACGCGTCCACCAAGGCCGCGATCTACAACTTCACGATGGGCCTGGCCCAGCAGCTCGCGGAGGACGGCATCCGCGTCAACGCCGTGTGCCCCGGCCCCATCTGGACCCCGCTGATCCCCGCGACGATGAACGCGGAGAAGGTGGAGAGCTTCGGGTCCGACACCCCGCTGGGCCGCGCCGGGCAGCCGGCCGAGCTGGCGCCCGCCTACGTGTTCCTCGCGTCGCAGGAGTCGTCGTACGTCACCGGCGACCGCATCCTGGTGACCGGCGGGCGGTCCTGATGCGCGTCGTCGTCGTGGGCGGCCACGGCAAGGTGGCACGCCTGCTGGCACCGCTGCTGATCGCCCGCGGCGACGACGTCGTCCCCCTGGTGCGCCGTCCGGAGCACGCGGACGAGCTGGCCGCGCTGGGCGCGCAGCCCGCGCTGCTGGACATCGAGTCGGCCGACGCGGACGACTTCGCGGGCGTGCTGAGCGGCGCCGACGCCGTGGTGTTCGCGGCCGGTGCCGGCCCGGACGGGCGCGCGGACCGCAAGCGGACCGTCGACCTCGAGGGGTCCCTGAAGTCGCAGGACGGTGCCCGCCGTGCGGGCGTGCGACGCTTCGTGCAGGTGTCCGCGATCGGTGTCGACGAGCCGATCACCGACGAGATGCAGGCCGTGTGGGCGGCGTACGTGGTGGCCAAGCGCGACGCCGACGAGGCGCTGCGCGACTCCGGCCTGGACTGGACGATCCTGCGGCCCGGCGGTCTGACCGACGAGCCCGGCACCGGACGCGTACGGCTCGGTGACAGCGTGCCGCGTGGCGAGGTCCCGCGCGCGGACGTCGCGGCCGTCGTCGCGGCCGTGCTGGCGGACGACGCGAGCATCGGCCGGCAGTGGGAGCTCGTGTCCGGTGACACGCCGGTCGCGGAGGCCGTCGCCACCGCGTGAGCGGGTGCCGGCCGCCGGGCGTCGTCCGGCGGCTGCCCCGCGCCGCGTCGCCCTGGCGGCGGTCAGCCGGCCAGGTCCTTGGCGCGCTCCAGCACCGCGTCGAGCATCGCCGGGGTCAGGCGGCCGGTGAACGTGTTGTGCGGGCTCACGTGGAAGCAGCCGAGCAGGACGAGCCGCGCGTCACCCCGGCGCAGCGTGAGCTCGGTGCCGTGGCCGAAGCCGGGGCGGGGGCGCGGGACGTCCCAGCCCTGCTCGGCCAGCGTGGTGAGCAGCGCCTTCCAGCCGAACCCGCCCAGCACCACCGCGACGCGCGGCGCGACGAGCTCGATCTCGCGGGCGAGCCACGGCCCGCAGGTGCGCCGCTCGTCCGGGGTCGGGGCGTTGGCCGGCGGCGCGCACCGCACGGGGGCGGTCATCCGCAGGCCGGTGAGCACGAGCCCGTCGTCACGGGAGACCGAGGTCGGCTGCGACGCCAGCCCGACGCGGTGCAGCGACGCGACGAGGAAGTCGCCCGAGCGGTCCCCGGTGAACATCCGGCCGGTGCGGTTGCCGCCGTCCGCGGCGGGGGCCAGGCCGACCAGCGCGATCCCGGCGTGCTCGTCGCCGAAGCCCGGGACCGGCCGGGCCCAGTACGTCTGACCCCGGAACCGGGCGGGCGGGTCCGCCGCGGCGGCCTCCCGCCACGCGACGAGCCGCGGGCACGCCCGGCAGGTCGTGACGACGCGGTCCAGCTCGCCGACCGTGGTGGCCGCGGCCGCGGCGCGCACGACGTCGGCGTGGTCGTCCATGCCCGCCACGGTACGACGGACGCCCGCCTCCGGCCCGCGCAGGACCGCCGGCGGTCAGCCCGGCCGGCCCGGCCCCAGCAGCTCGTCGACCGCGGTGAGCGCCTCGTCCGCCGATCCGACGCGCCGCGGCCCGTCGTCCGGGAGCGCCCAGCCCCCGATCCCCACGACCGGCACCCGGGCGGAGACCGCGAGCGCGACCTCGCTGAGCGTCCCCCAGGACGACCCGACGGCGACCAGGACGTCGGACGCGCGCACGACGAGCGCGTTGCGCATCTCGCCCATCCCGGTCGGCACCGCGACCGTCACGTGCTCGTTCGCCTCCGCGCGGTCGTGGCCCGGCAGGATGCCGAGCACCGTGCCGCCGGCCCCGGCGGCGCCGCGCGAGACCGCGGCCATGACCCCGCCCCGCCCGCCGCACACCACGACGTGCCCCCGCCGCGCCAGCCCGGCTCCGACGCGCTCGGCGGCGGCCTCCTGCGCGGCCGTGGCCGCCGACGGCCCGACCACACCCACGTACGCCACGGGTCAGAACCGGTCCGGGTCGCCCGCACCCACCCGGACGACCTCCGGTGCCCCGGACGTCCAGTCGACGACCGTGGTGGGCTCGGTGCCGCGGTCACCCCCGTCGACGACGGCGTCGAGCACGTCGTCGAGCTCCTCCTTGATCTGCCAGCCCTCGGTCATCGGCCAGTCGTGGCCGGGCATCAGCAGGGACGACGAGAGCAGGGGCTCACCCAGCTCGCGCAGCAGGGCGTGCGTCACCGGGTCGTCGGGGATGCGGACGCCGACCGAGCGCTTCTTGTCGTGCGCGAGGCGCCGCGGCACCTCCGGCGTCGCGGGCAGGATGAACGTGTACGGGCCGGGCGTGGCGGCCTTGATGGCGCGGAACGCGCTGTTGTCCAGGTGCACCAGCTGCCCGAGCTGTGCGAAGTCGCAGCACACCAGCGTGAAGTGGTGGCGGTCGTCGAGGTGCCGGATGCGGCGGATGCGATCGGCGCCGTCGTGGTTGTCCATGCGGGTGCCCAGGGCGTACATGACGTCCGTCGGGTACGCGATCACAGCGTCGTCCCGCAGCATGGCCACCACCTGGGCGACCGACCGCGGCTGCGGGTCCGTGGGGTGGACGTCGAAGTACCGGGCCATGCGCCTCAGCGTAGGAGGCGCGCGCCCGGTCCGCGCGCGTGGGTGCGGCTCACGGCAGGCGGTCGGCCACGTGGGCCACGAGCTGGGAGAGCAGGGCCGGCTGGGCGGCGGCGGCCAGCAGTGCCCCGGCCGTGACGGCACCCACGACCGACCCGACCCGACGCAGCGTCGCCACCATGGTCCGCACCTCCGTCCTCGCGCCACCCCCGTGGCGGCGTGGTGCCAGCCTGTCGCCCGGCGTGCGCCCCGCACATCCGGGCGGACCCCCCTCCGTGCCCGGGGGACAGCCCCCGGTCGGCTCGGGGTCCGGTGCCGCGCGGCGCGTCGCGCCCACCCGGTCCACAGGCCGGTGACCAGGACCGACGTCCCGACGTCGACCCTGAGTGCCGGGGCGCGCGCGCTCAGGGTCGCGTCCGGGGCCAGCCCTGGTGCCGAGCGGTGGCCCGGGGGTGGACGATCGTCGGTGTGACCACCACCGACAGCACCCGGGCCGAGACGCCCATCGCCACCGCGCGCGGCCTCGTGCGCACCTACGGCTCCGGCCCCACCGCCGTGCACGCGCTCGCGGGCGTCGACCTCGACGTCCAGCGCGGCCGGCTCACCGCGACGATGGGGCCCTCGGGGTCCGGCAAGTCCACCCTCATGCACTGCCTCGCGGGCCTCGACCGGCCCACGTCGGGGACCGTCGTCGTCGACGGCGAGGAGGTGTCGGCCATGTCGGAGCGCCGCCTGACCCGGCTGCGGCGCGACCGGATCGGCTTCGTCTTCCAGGCGTTCAACCTGGTGCCCACGCTCACGGCGCTGGAGAACATCACGCTGCCGTTCGACATCGCCCGCCGGCCGGTCGACCGGGAGCACCTCGACGCCGTCGTGCAGGCCGTGGGGCTGTCCGACCGGTTGAGCCACAAGCCGGGCGAGCTGTCCGGCGGGCAGCAGCAGCGCGTCGCGTGCG
Organism: Cellulomonas wangleii; assembly: GCF_018388445.1. NCBI lineage: Bacteria > Bacillati > Actinomycetota > Actinomycetes > Micrococcales > Cellulomonadaceae > Cellulomonas > Cellulomonas wangleii. The sequence goes on along the minus strand of NZ_CP074405.1, from coordinate 3,654,713 downwards.
CCCGGGCCCTGGTCACGCGCCCGGCGGTGGTGTTCGCCGACGAGCCCACCGGCAACCTCGACTCCGCGTCGGCGCACGAGGTGCTGTCGTTCCTGCGGCGCAGCGTCGACGAGCTCGGCCAGTCGGTGGTCATGGTGACGCACGACCCGACGGCCGCGTCGTACGCCGACCGCGTCCTGTTCCTCGCCGACGGGCGCATCGTCGACGAGATCTCCCAGCCGACCCCCGACACCGTGCTCGAGCGGCTCGGCGCCCTGTCGCGCCGCCCGTCCGGCGCCGGCGCGACCGGCGGCACCGCCCCCGCCGAGGTGCGCTGATGCTGCGCGTCACCCTGCGGGGCGTGCGCGCCCACGCCGTCCGGTTCGCGCTGTCGGTGCTGGCCGTGGCCCTCGGGGTCGCCTTCGTCGCCGGCACGTTCGCGCTGCGCACCATGCTGTCCGACACGTTCCACGGCATCGTCGACGCGCAGGCGCCGGCCGACGCGTACGTGCGGGGCGACGCACCCCTGGCCGGTGGCGGGGCCGCCGGGGCCGGGTTCTCGCTCGGTGAGCAGCGCGTGCCGGTGCCCGCCGCGCTGGCCGACGAGATCGCGGACGTCGACGGTGTGCGCGCCGCGCTGCCCGACCTGGCCGGACCGATCGTCCTGGTCGGTGCCGACGGGACGGCCGTGCAGTCGACGCAGGCGCCGTCGTTCGGGCTGGCCTTCCACGGCGACGACCCCGAGCTGCGGCTCGTCGAGGGGCGGGCCCCGACCGCGCCGGACGAGGTCGCGGTCGAGTCCGCGTCCCTCGAGTCGGCAGGCCTGGCCGTGGGGGACACCACCCGCGTGGTCCTGGCGGGCGAGGTCCGGGACGTCGCGGTCGTCGGCGAGGTCGACGCCGGCGGGCCGCTGGCCGGCGCCACGCTGGTCTACCTGCCCGTCGACGTCGCCACCGCCGTCTACGCCGCCGACGGGACCGTGGCGACGGTGTCGGTGTACGCCGAGGACGGCGTGGACGAGCGGACGCTCGTCGACCGCGTCACCGCCGCGCTCGACGACGCGGACGTCACCGGCGCCGAGGTCCTCACCGGGCAGTCGCAGCGCGATGACCTGCAGGCCGGCGTCGACCAGACCCTCGGGTTCGTCACGTCGTTCCTGCTGATCTTCGCGGTCATGTCGCTGTTCGTCGGCGGGTTCCTCATCGCCAACACGTTCGCGATGTCGGTGCGGCAGCGGGTGCGCGAGTTCGCGCTGCTGCGGGCCGTGGGCGCGTCGCCGGCGCAGGTGTTCGGTGTGGTCGTCGGCCAGGCGGCGGTCGTGGGCCTGGTCGGGTCCGCGCTGGGCGTCGTCGGCGGGCTGGGCCTGGTGAGCCTGCTGCGCGTCGTGTTCGAGGGGCTGGGCATGGACCTGGTGGGGGAGATCCCCCTGGACGCCACGACGGTCGTGACGTGCCTGGCGCTCGGCACCGTCGTGTCGGCCGTCGCCGCGGCGGTGCCCGGGCGGCGGGCCGCGCTCGTCGCACCCGTCGAGGCGATGCGGGGCGAGGTCACGGTGCCGGAGCGCTCGCTGCGCCGGCGCGGTCTGGCCGGTGCGCTGCTCGTCGCCGCGGGGGTCGCAGCCGTCACGTACGCGGCGCTGCGCCCCGAGGCGGACGCCGCCGAGCTCCTGCTCGGCGCCGGGGCGGTCGTCGTGCTCGTCGGAGTGCTCGTGGCGTCCCCGGCGATGGCACGCGCCGTGCTGCGCGTCCTGGCCGTCCCGTTCGTGCGCCTGCTGCCCCCGATGGGCCGCCTGGCCCGCGGCAACGTCGTGCGCAACCCGCGACGCACCGCGTCCACGGCGGGTGCGCTGGTCATCGGCATGGCGCTGGTCGGCGCGGTGTCGGTCATCGCGGCCACCGGGCAGGCGTCGCTCGTGCGCGTCGTGGAGAGCGCGACGAACGCCGACCTGGTGCTGCGGTCCGCGACGTCCGTGATCCCCACGGGTGCGATCACGGACGTGGCGGCGCTGCCGGAGGTCGGGCGGGCCGACGTGCTCGCGTTCACGCTCGGCGGCGTGTCGCCGGAGCCCGGCGCGACGCCGGGCGAGGGTGACGGCGCCGGCGTCATCGGCGTCGGGGACGGGGTCCTGGGCTCGTCCGTGGTCGTCGACGTGCTCCAGGGCGACGTCGACGACCTGGACACGACCCACGCGATCGTCAACGAGCGCATGGCCGCCGGCGAGGGCTGGTCGGTCGGCGACGAGGTCACGGTCGTGACCGAGGCCGGCGAGCGGACGCTCGACGTCGCCGCGGTCATCGACTCCCCGGTGCTCGGGGGTGCCGTGATCGTCCCGCAGGCGGTGCTCGACGAGCTCGCCCCCGGGCCGGCGCAGGTGACGGACACGGTGTTCGTCGACGCGGCCGCCGGGGTCGCGCCCGACGCGCTGCGGGCCGCCGTGACGGACGCGGTCGCACCGTACGTCGTGGTGTCCGTGCAGAACCGCGAGGAGTTCGTCGACCAGACCGCCGCGCAGGTCGACCAGCTGCTGGTGATCCTCTACGCCCTGCTGGGGCTGTCCCTGGTCATCGCGGTGCTCGGCATCGTCAACACGCTCGCCCTGTCGGTGATCGAGCGGACCCGGGAGATCGGGCTGCTGCGGGCCGTGGGCCTGGGGCGGCTGCAGCTCGCGGGCGTCGTCACGGTGGAGTCGGTCCTGACGGCCGTGTTCGGCACGGTCGTGGGCCTGGCGGTCGGGGTCGGCCTGGCCTCCGTCCTGCCGCGCGTGTACGCCGAGGAAGGGCTGGACCGGCTCGCCGTGCCGTGGGACGGGCTCGCCCTGATGGTCGTGCTCGCGCTGGTCGTGGGCGTGCTGGCCGCCGTCTGGCCCGGTGCGCGGGCGGCCCGGCTGCGGGTGCTGGACGCGATCGCGACCCCGGACTGACGGCCGCGCGGCAGGAAGGAGCGGACGTGGCGCAGGGGGAAGGAACGGACGTGGCGCAGGGGGAAGGAGCGGACGTGGCGCAGGGGGAAGGAGCGGACGTGGCGCAGGGGGAAGGAGCGGACGTGGCGCAGGGGGAAGGAGCGGACGTGGCGCAGGGGGAAGGAGCGGACGTGGCGCAGGGGGAAGGAGCGGACGTGGCGCAGGGGAACGCCCCGGCGGCGGCGGGACCCCGCCGCCGGGGTAGGGGCCGGGTGGTCCTCGTGATCGGCTGCGTCGTCGCGGTGGTCATCGCCGCCGGCGTGTGGGCGGTGGGCACCTACGGCCCCGCGTTCAACGTCTACCTCACCCCGCCCTCGCCGCGGACGTACGCGGACGTGGCGCTGCGGCACCTGGACGCCGGGCTCCGGGCGAGGGGGCCGCAGTGGGACGACGCGCGCGCCGAGGTGACCCGTGCGGCGCGGGACGCCGACTCGCTCGCCGACGTCCACGACGCGCTGCGCGCGGCGACGCGTGTCGCCGGTGGCCCGCACTCCGTCTTCCTCACGCCGCAGGAGGCGCGCGACCTCGACGGGCAGGCGACGCAGGAGTTCCGGGAGCCGACCGTCACGACGGCGGACGGCGTCACCACGGTCACGGTGCCGGCGTTCGGGAGCGCGTCGAGCGACCTGCGGGACCGGTACGCGCGCGCCGCGGCCGACGGGATCGCGGCGGCCGCGCCCGGCACCTGCGGGTGGGTCGTCGACCTGCGGGGCAACACCGGCGGCGACATGCACCCGATGCTCGCGGGGGTGTCGGCCCTGCTGCCGGACGGCACCGCGTTCGAGCTGGTCGAGCGCGACGGCCGGGCCATGGCCGTGACCATCCGGTCCGACGGTGTCGAGCTGGCCGGTCACGTGACGAGCGTGGGGTCGCGCGCCAAGGTCACGGGGGCGCCGGTGGCGGTCCTGCAGGACGGGCTCACGGGGTCCAGCGGCGAGGCCGTCCTGACCGCGTTCCGCGGGCTCGACGGCGTGGAGTCGTTCGGGGAGCCGAGCTACGGCTACACCTCGGGCAACGCGTCGTACTCGTTGTACGACGGGGCGCTCATGCTCGTCACCGTCCACACGTACGTCGACCGTGACGGCACCGACCTCGGCGAGCGGCCCGTCGAGGCGGACCACGCCGTGCCGGCGGTCGACGCCGACGAGGCCGCGCGGTCGTGGCTGGCGCAGCAGGGCTGCGGGCCGGGGTAGGCCTCTCCTACGCCGGCACCAGGTGGTCCGGGCAGGGCGCGTAGTGGTCCGGTGCGACGGTCAGCTCGCCGCGCCCGCCGGTCAGCGAACGCAGGTCCAGCACGTAGCGGCTCAGCTCGGCCTCCGGGACGGTCGCCTCGACGACGACCTCGCCGCCGTCGAGCGACACGGTGTCCGTGATCCGCCCGCGCCGCGCGGCCAGGTCGCTCATGACGTCGCCCTGCGCGGACTGCGGGACGGTGACGTGCACCCGGCAGACCGGTTCCAGCACCATCGTCCCCGCCGTCGTCAGCGCCTCGCGCAGCCCGGCGGCCGCCGCGGTGCGGAACGCCATGTCGGACGAGTCCACGGAGTGCGCCTTGCCGTCGACCGCCTCGACGCGGAGGTCGACCACGGGGAACCCGTGCGGACCGCCGGCGGCCATCGCCTCGCGCACCCCGCGCTCGACGGCCGGCAGGTAGGTCCGGGGGATCGCGCCGCCCACGATGGAGTCGACGAACTCGAAGCCGGACCCCGCCGGCAGCGGCGAGACGCGCAGCTGCACCACGGCGTACTGCCCGTGCCCGCCGGACTGCTTCTTGACCTTGCCCTCGGCCTCCACCGGCCGGGCGATGGTCTCGCGGTACCCGACCGGCACCGGGGACGTGGTGACGTGCACGCCGAACACCCGCGCCAGGCGCTCCAGCGCCACGGCCAGGTGGGTGTCGCCCAGCCCGCGCAGCACCGTCCGGTCGCCGGTGCGGTCCACGGTGAGCGTCGGGTCCTCGGCCGCCAGCCGTGCCAGCGCGGCCGAGAGACGGTCGTCGTCGGACTGCGTGACCGGGTCCAGCGCGAGCGCGTACACGCCGGGGCGTTCCCGCGTCGGCGGCGCCGTCAGCTGCACGCCGGGGGAGCCCTTGGCCGCGAGCAGCGACCCCGTGGGCGTCCCCGTGAGCTTGGCGACCGCGCCGACCTGCCCGGCGACGACCTCGTCGACCGGCAGGTGCTCCTTGCCGCGCAGGCGGAACAGGCCGGGCAGGCGCTCCTCGGTGCGGGTGGTGGTGTTGAGCAGGCGGTCACCCGCGCGCACCGTGCCGGACAGCACGCGGAACACGGTGACCTGCCCGACGAACGGGTCGGCGACGGTCCGGAAGGCGTGCAGCAGCGTGGGGCCGGCGGGGTCGGGCGCCACCTGCACCTCGACGTCGCCCGCGAGCACCGTCCGCGACCTCGCCTCCCCGCCGGGGCACAGCAGGCAGACCAGGTCCGCGAGCCGGTCGACGCCGACGCCCGTGGTGCCGGAGACCACCATGACCGGCACCGCCTCGCCGGCGCACACCTCCTGGGCGAGGGTCCGCCCCAGGTCCGCGGCCGACGGCTCGTCCCCCGCGAGGTAGCGCTCGAGCTGGTCGTCGTCGTGCGCGACGATCTCCTCGGTCACCTGCTCGTGCAGGCGGTGCTCCTCCTCGGCCACGCCGGACGGCAGCGGCTCGTCGTGGTGGCGCCCGTCGGCGTCGTACCCGTAGCCCTCCTCGGAGAGCACGTCGGCGATGCCCGTGAACGCCGTCTCGTCACCGAACGGCAGCTCCAGCGGCACGACGATGCTGCCGAACGCGTCGCGCAGCTCGCTGAGCACGCGGTGGAAGTCGGCGCGGGCCTTGTCCTCCTTGGTGACGACGACGACGCGCGGGACGCCCGCCTCCGCCGCGGCACGCCACGCCAGGTGGGTGCCGGCCTGCACGCCGTCGACGGCGGACACGACGACCACGGCGAGGTCGGCCACGGCCAGGGCTGTGTCGACGGCGCCGGCGAAGTCGAGGAACCCGGGGGTGTCCAGCAGCGTGACGTCGTACGGCGTGCCGTCGTCGGTCTGCCATCGGAACGGCGCGATGCCCAGGGCCAGGGAGATGCCGCGGGCGATCTCCTCCGGCTCGTGGTCGCTGACCGTGCTGCCGTCCTCGACGCGGCCGGCCCGCGGGACGGTGCCGGCGCGGTGCAGCAGCGCCTCGGTCAGGGTGGTCTTGCCGGAACCCGAGGCGCCGATCAGCGCGACGGTGCGGACGGCGGCCGACGGTGCCTGGTCCATCTGGACCCTCCCACGCTGGAGGTGAACTTGCGGCCAGCGTAGGGCGCGCGGGCACCGGACGGCAGGACGAGGGTCCCTGGTCCCCGCCGGCCCGACGGTGCTGCCGGGGGACGGTGCTGCCGGGCGACGGGCAGGGGACGACGACGGGCCGGACCCCTCTCGTGCGGAGAGGTGGTCCGGCCCGTCGTGGTGCGTCAGGCGGCAGTCGTCAGCTCGCGGCGAGGATGTCGACCACGAAGACGAGCGTCGCGTCACCGGGGATCGTCTCGCCCTGGCCCTCGGCGCCGTAGCCCTTGTCCGGCGGCACGACCAGCATGACCTGGCTGCCGACCTTCTGGCCGACGAGACCCTCGTTCCAGCCGGCGATGACCGTGGCCTGGCCGATGTTCTCGACCGGGAAGGGCACGCTGCGCTCCCACGAGGAGTCGAACTGCGTGCCGTCCCACAGCCAGCCCGTGTAGTGCACGAGCACGGTCTGACCGGCGGCGACCTCCGGGCCGGAGCCCTCGAGGAGCGGCTGGGCGACGAGCTCGGTCGGGGCGTCGCCGGACGCGGGCTCGAGCGACGGCGCGCCGTTGTCGGCCAGGGTGACGGTGGGCAGGCCGTCCACCGGTGCGACGGCCGTGCCGTCGGCGCGGCCCGGGCGCTTCGAGACGACCTCGGCGACGGCGACGGCCGCGGCGTCCTCGCCCTGCGGGAGGGCGAAGGCGAACCGGGTGCCGACCTTGGCGCCGATGAGGATGTCGGTGAGCACGGGCGCCAGCGACGCCTCGCTGACGACGATCTGCTCGGGGGCACCGCTGGCCCACGACGACGAGAGCGGCGAGGCGTCGGCGCCGTTGAGCCACACCGAGTGCAGGTCGATGAGGTCGCCGTCGGTGATCTCCTCGCCGGTGCCCTCGTCGAGGACGCGGGCCACGGCGGCGGAGACGGTGAACGGGGTGCTGGGCAGGGTCACCTTCGGCTCGGCACCGGCGTCGCCCTCGACCGTCACGGCCTCGAGCGCGGCGACGTCCTCGGCGCTGGCCGTGGGGGCCTCGGTCGACGCGTCGGTCTGCTGCGGGGCGGGCGTGGTCGGGTCGTCGCTCCCGCCGTCGCCGGCGCAGGCGGCGAGGGTCAGGCTGAGCGCCAGGGCTGCGGCTGCGGCGCGCAGCGCGGTGCGGGGGGTGGGACGTCGCACGAAGGTCCTCCGGATGTCGGGAGACCGCCCCGGATCGGTGGACGGCCTCCGGCACCGTACGCGACGTTCCTGGGGGTTGCCTGGGCGGGCCGACTGCCGAAACGCTTCAGACGGGGCGCTGTCAGGCCGACGGGCGCTCCGCCGCGAGGATCTGCCGGATCTTCGTGGGGTCGCCCCAGACGCCCGGGGAGTCGTACGCGCGGTCGGGGTACACGCCGTACTCGAGCCGGATGTCCAGGCCGTTGTCCGCGATGAACCGCTCGACGCGCTCACCCAGCGAGACCGGCTCGCCCGAGCAGCAGTTGATGACACCGGTCACCTCGGACTGCAGCGCGGCCGCCGCGATCTGGTGGCCGAGCTCGGCGACGTCGATGAAGTCGTACCGGTTGCGGCCGGAGGTGAACGGGAAGGTCGTGCGACCCTCGGCCGCGGCCGCGAGGATCTTGCCGAACACCGAGGCGCTGCGCGCGTCGTCACCCATCACGTAGAAGCAGCGCAGCCACTGCAGCGTGGTGGGGCCCGACGCGTGACGCAGCGTCAGGGAGCGGCGCAGGGCGTCCTTGGCGATGCCGTACTGCGACCGCGGGTTGGTCGGGGTGTCCTCGGTGATGGCGCCCTCGTGGTACCCGACCTCGTGCATCGAGCCCAGCACCGTGAGCCGCTCGGTGCCGCGGGCCGCGACCGCGTCGAGGAACCGCACGTGGTCCGACAGCCGGAGCATGTGCACGGGGGAGTCGTGCACGAACCCCGCCTCCCACGCCAGGTGCAGGCAGACGTCGACCGGCCCGACCTCGTCGAGCAGCTCGTCGGTCTCGGAGAAGATGTCGCGCTGCGTCGTCGTCACCCCGGCGGGCAGCTCCGACGACCCGCCCGCGCGGTCCACCGCCACGACCTCGGCGCCGGCCGCGCTCAACGCGCGCACGACGTGCCGGCCGATGTAACCGCCCGCACCGGTGACGAGGACCCGCGTCATGCCGGTGCCCCCGTCGCTGCGGGGACGGGCAGGTCACGGGCACGCACGGCCCGGCAGGGGGTGGTCATCGACGGCCTTTCGGGGGGATCGGCGGCCCACGATACTGCGCCGCGCCGGTCGTCTCACAGCAGGCGCCGCGAGCCGGGCTGCGCGACCCGCAGCCACCGGTACCCGTAGCCCTCGAGCTCGACCTCCACGTGGCCCTTCTCGTCCGGCACCAGCTCGTCGTCGCGCAGCAGGTCGATGAGGCGGGAGTCCTCGTCGGTCTCGGGCAGGTGCAGCGGCACCCGCACCGCCTCGGAGCCGAGGTTGTGCAGCGCGACCATCGACGCGTCCTGCCACGTGGAGCGGTGAGCGAGCACGGCGGGGTGCGGCTGGTCGAGGATCTCCGCGTGCTCCGTCCACCCGAGCTCGGGGCACTCGCGGTACCGCCGGGCCAGCTGCTGGACGAAGTTGAGCAGCGAGTCGGGGTCCCGGCGCTGGTCGGACACGTTGACGTGCTCCGGCGCGTAGGCACCCTCGGGAACCGGGCCCGCCAGCCGCGACGGCGGCGCGTCGGAGAACCCGCCGTTGCGGCCCGACGTCCACTGCATCGGCGTGCGCACCGCGAGCCGGCCCTCGGCGGCGAGGTTCTCACCCATGCCGATCTCCTCGCCGTAGAACAGCACCGGGGTGCCCGGCAGGCTGAACAGCAGGGAGTAGACCATCCGCACGCGGCGCGGGTCGCCGTCGAGCATCGGGGGCAGGCGGCGGCGCAGGCCACGGTCGTAGAGCTGGTGCTCCGGCTCGGGGCCGAAGGCGTCGAACACCTCCTGGCGCTCGTCGTCCGAGAGCTTGTCGAGCGTCAGCTCGTCGTGGTTGCGCACGAACGTCGCCCACTGGGCGTCCGACGGGATGGTCGGGCGCGAGCGCAGGGTGTCGGCGATCGGCGTCGCGTCCTGGCGGGCCAGCGCCAGGTACATCTGCTGCATGAGGACGAAGTCGAACTGCAGGTTCAGCTCCGCGCCCTCGTGGTCGCCGTCGGAGTCGTGGTCGCCGAAGAACAGGCGCTGCTGGTCGTACGGCAGGTTGACCTCGCCCATGAGGATCGAGTCGCCCGTGCGCCGCGACAGGAACGCGCGCAGCTGCTGCAGGAACTCGTGCGGGTGGTCGACGTCGTCGCCCTTGCCGTCGGCGGCGTCGGCGAGGAAGAACGGCACCGCGTCGACGCGGAACCCGTCCAGGCCCATCTGCGCCCAGTACCCCACGAGCTTGGCGATCGCGTCGCGGACCTTCGGGTTCGCGGTGTTGAGGTCCGGCTGGTGCCGGTAGAACCGGTGCCGGTACCAGGCCTCCGCCTGCTCGTCGTACGTCCAGATGCCGTCCTCCTTGTCCGGGAAGACGACCTCCTTCGACGTGTCCGGCGGGGCGTCCTCGCGCCACACGTACCAGTCGCGGTACGGGCTGTCCTTCGAGCGCCGCGCGGAGCGGAACCACGGGTGGCGGTCCGAGGTGTGGTTGACGACGAGGTCGGCGATCACCCGGATGCCGCGGTCGTTCGCGGTCCGGACCAGCTCGACGAGGTCGCCGGCGTCGCCCAGGCGCGGGTCGACCCCGTAGTAGTCGGTGATGTCGTAGCCGTCGTCGCGGTCGGCCGTCGGGTAGAACGGCATGAGCCACAGGCAGGTCACTCCCAGCTCGGCCAGGTGGTCGATGCGCTGGAGGAGTCCGGGCAGGTCGCCGATGCCGTCGTCGTTCCAGTCCATGTAGGTCTCGACGTCGAGGCAGTAGATGACGGCGGACTTCCACCACAGGTCACCGGTGTCGCGGATCCTCACGCGCCGACCTCCTTCAGGGCGGGCAGCAGGTGCTGGGCGGCCATGTCGACGAACGCCTCGAGGGTCGACGACGGGCGCGTCGCGGTGCCCTCGGCGTCGGGGTGCTTCTCGTCCGACGGGACGGGGTCGGTCGCGATCTGGTGCAGGTAGACGGCGTCGAAGCCGATCTCGGCCAGCGCGACGAGCCGGTCGGCGAGGCGCTGCGGGTCGTGCTCGACGAGCACGGACCCGCGCAGCACGTCGTCACCGACCTTGTCCGCGATCTGGTCGAACGCCTCCGGGGTGTCCAGGTCCCACGCGACGGGCGGGCCGATCGCGTTGCCCGCCCACTGCTCGCGCGCCAGGCGCAGCGCCTCGGCGTCCGTGGGGGCGAAGGACACGTGGACCTGCAGGGAGATCTCGCCGCGGCCGCCGGCGTCCCGGTACTCGGCGACGATCCGGCGCAGCTTCTCCTCCGGCTGGTTCACCGTGACCAGCCCGTCCGCCCAGCGGGCGTGGTTGCGGGCCGTGGCGACCGACACCGCCGGGCCGATGAGCAGCGGCTTGACGTCCGGGAGCGTCCACAGCTTGGCGCGGTCGACCTTCACGAGGCCGTCGTGCGTGACCTCCTCGCCGTCGAGCAGCGCGCGGATGATCTGGACGCACTCGACCAGGCGCGCGTCGCGCACCGGCTTGGGCAGCCACCCGTCGCCGGTGATGTGCTCGTTCATGTTCTCGCCCGAGCCGAGCGCCACCCAGAAGCGGCCCGGGTACATCGCGGCCAGCGTCGCGGCGGCCTGGGCGATGATCGCCGGGTGGTACCGCTGGCCCGGCGCGTTGACGACGCCGAACGGCAGGCGGGTCGTCGCCAGGGCCGAGCCCAGCCACGTCCAGGCGAACCCGGAGTGCCCCTGCGTGGACTGCCACGGTGCCCAGTGGTCCGAGCACATCGCGGCGTCGAAGCCGCGCTGCTCCGCCAGCTGCGTGGCCGCCAGCAGGGCGGACGGGTGGACCTGCTCGTGTGAGTTGTGAAAGCCGACGCGCACCATGCCGCACTTTCCTACCGTCTGGACGCTCGTCCCGCTCGGTGAACGGGCGTACCCGCTCCCGCCGGACGCTCGTGGCAGGCACGCCCGGTCCGGTCCGGCCCGGTCCGGCTCAGCGGTGCCCGATCAGTAGTAGTAGCCGAGGTGGTCGACGACGACGTGCGCGTACGAGGTCATCGTCGTCACCCCGAGCTGCCGCGAGAGCGGGCTGGTGACGACGGCCAGGTTGGGCGCGTCCTCGCCGGGCGCGTAGTTGAGGACCGACGTGCTCGGCCGGGGGTCGCCGCCGCCCCAGGCGATGACGTGGCCGGGCCCGACGCCCTGCGTCGCGGTGATGTTGACGACGTGGGCGACCGCGTCGGGCCGGGCGGTCACCGGGATCTCCCAGTCCACGGGCGGTCGGCCCACGCCGTCACGGCTGTCGTGGATCCGCGTGGTCGTGACGGGCCGGAAGCGCAGACCGTCGGCGCGGCTGCCGTCGTCGTACCAGCCCTGGACGTCGACGATGACGTGGGTGGTGCCGCGGGCCACGTTGCGCACCGCGATCCCGGGGCGTCCCGCGCGGTAGGAGACCGGGACCGTGGAGTGGTTGGCGATGGTCTGCCCGGCGACGAAGTTCGCGTTGGAGACCCCCGGGGCGTCACCCGCGCCCGACCAGGCGATGAGGTGCCCCTCGGTGCCGGGCTCGGTGACGGTGAGGTTGACGTCGACGGCGCTGACGGTGCCGGTGCCGTCCGGCAGGGTCAACGGGACCCAGACGACCTCGTCGGCGCGCAGGGCCGCAGCCGGGCCGGTGCCCCGGGCGGTGCGTGTGTCCAGCGCCCGCACGGGGTCGATCGGGTGGTACCCGCCGCCGTCGGTGCTCGTGCTGCTCGACGAGACGAAGTAGCCCTGGACGTCCGCGAGGAGGTGGGTGGTCCCGCTGTCGTTGAACAGGGAGACCCGGTCGTTCTCGCCCAGCGGGAGGATGACCTGGTTGGGGCGGCTGCGGCCGGGCACCAGGTTGAGCGACGAGGTCGTCGGCAGCTCCGTGCCCGAGGGCCAGGCACGCACGTGCGTCGGGGTGCTCGCCTCCGTGCCGGTCACGTTGAGGAGCACCGCGAGCACGGCGTCGCGGGGGACCTGGGTACCGGCGAGCGGGTCGAACCTCACCGAGGTGCTCGGTCCGACCGCCCCGGCCCGGGCGCCGGTCCCGGTGCGCGTGTCGAGCACGCGCGTGGGCGGCAGCGCCACGAACTCGCCCTCGGCCCCCCGGGGCACCGGGAGCGCCCCCCTGGTCACCGTCCGCGCGGACCAGAGCGTCTGGCTGTCCCAGTTGGCGCCGATGCGGTACTCGTGGTCCGCACCCGCGACGGCCGAGGGATCCGTCCAGGGCAGCGTCACGTCGTCGGCGACCAGCGTGCTGTCGCGCATCACGTCGAAGGTCGCGGCCTCCGACGTCGTGGTCAGCCGTACCCCGCCACGCACGGGGGTCGCCGTGAAGGTCGGCTGGGGCAGCTCCCACCAGTCGAGCTGGACCCAGGTGTAGGCCGTGCCGCCGGGTGAGCCGTCGGGCGTCTCGAGGTGGGCGAGGAACCCCCCGCGCAGGGGCTCCGGGTCGAACGCGAGGTCGATGCGGCAGGTCCCGCCGGGTGCGAGGGTCACGCCGTCGCAGCCGTCCTGCGTGATGCTGTGGGGCGCGTCGAGCTCCTCGACGCGCGGGAACGACGACGGGCCGTAGGTCTGCGACGCCGTCCCCGCGTTCGTGAGCACGACCGAGGCCTGCACCGTCCGGCCGGGGGGCAGCGGGGTGGGGGCGACCTTGCCGGGGGTCGTCGTGACCGCGTAAGGCACCGCGCTGTTCCACCGCACCGAGCCCGAGCGCTGTCTGCCGTCCGTGCACCCGACGACGTAGTCCGCGGCCAGGGAGGTCAGCCGGCCCGCGTCGTCGTGCTCGACGGCCAGGACGTCCAGCTCGCCGCTCGTCGCCGTGCAGCCGTCGTCGGCGGTGAGCGACAGCTGCACGGTGGACGCGGTGGCTCCGACCGCGTGGCTGCCCACGGCGAGCCGGGGTGCGGCCTCGGGCGCCCGGACGTCGAGGCTCCTCACCGTGCTGCCGGTCGCCGTGGTCGTCAGGCGCAGGGCGTCCGCCGACCCGGGCAGCAGCGTCGCGGCGATCGGTGCGGTCGGCGGCGTGTGGGACGCCGGGCGCCCGTAGGACCGGTACGTGGAGGTGAGGGCGGACACGCGGTCGGCCGGCTGCGGCGCCGCTGCCGCTCCCGCGGCGGGGACCACGACGGCAGCGGTCAGCGCGATGACGGTGCTGAGCACGAGAGGGCGACGGTTCATGGAGGTCCTCGCTGGTGGCGGTGCCGCGGCTCGGGTGGATCGCCGGTGGAGCACGGCACCCCAGGGTCGGCAGCCGTGGAGTGCTGACAGCCTGCCAGCCGGGCGGTGCGCTCCGCAGGCGTTCGACGGACGAGATCGCGGTCTGTCGTGGGCCCGATCAGGAGAGGTGCGGGCGCCGTCGTCGTACCAGCCCTGGACGTCGACGATGAGGGGGCCTCAGGGCCGGTCCGACCCCCGCAGGTCCCGCGCCAGCACCCCCGCCTGCAGCCGTGTCCGCACGCCCAGCTTGGCGAGCACGTGGCTGACGTGGGACTTCACGGTCGTCTCCGAGACCACGAGCCGTGCGGCGATGTCCGCGTTGGACAGCCCGTCGCCCAGGGCGTCGAGGACGTCGCGCTCGCGGGCGGTGAGGCCCGCGAGGCGGTCGTCGGCCGGGGCCGTGGCGGGCGCGTCGGCGGGGACGTGGGACGCGACCGCGTCGAGCAGCCGGCGCGTGACCTCGGGCGCGAGGACGCCCTCACCGGCGGCCACCCGGCACACCGCGTCGACGAGGTCGCCGGCGCCGACGGTCTTCAGCAGGAACCCGGCGGCCCCCGCCCGGACCATCCCCAGCACGTACTCGTCGAGGTCGAACGTCGTCAGCGCCACGACCTCGGACAGCCCTTCGCCGACGATCGCGGCCGTCGCGGCGATGCCGTCGGTCCCCGGCATGCGCACGTCCATCAGCACGACGTCGGGCCGCAGCGCGCGCGTCTGACGCACCGCGACGTCCCCGTCGGCGGCCTCGCCCACGACCTGCACCCGCCCCGACTGCTCGAGCATGAGCCGCAGCCCGGCGCGGATCGCCGCGTGGTCGTCGGCCAGCAGCACCCGGACCGCGCCGCGCGGTCCCGTGGTCGTGGTCGTCGTCGGGTCGCTCACCGTTCGTCTCCCGGTCGCAGGGGGAGGCGGACGTGCACACGCCACACCGTCCCGGTCGGTGCCGCCGTCAGGGTCCCGCCCAGGGCGGTCGCGCGTTCGCGCATCGTCTGCAGGCCCGTGGACGACGTCAGCGCCGGGTCGACGGGCAGGGCGTCGGTCCGCAGGGCGTTCTCGACGACCATCTCCAGGTCGTCGCCGTCGGCCGCGAACCGCACCGCCGCGGGCCCCGTCCCGTGCTTGCGGGCGTTGGTCGCGGCCTCCTGCAGGATGCGGAACGCCGCGTGGTCGACGGCCGTGGGCAGGTCCGCCGGCACGTCGCCGACGACGTCCACGTCGAGGTCCGCGACGCGCGACAGCCCGGCCGGTGCGGTGGCCGCGTCGGCGTCCGCACCCGCACGGAGCACGAGGATCATCGAGCGCATCTCCGCGAGCGCGGCGAGCGAGCCGGCCCGGGCGGCGGCCAGCGCCGCACGGTCGCGCGGCTCGTCCGGCGGGCCGGCCAGTGCCGCCTCGGCGTGGATCGCCACGGCCGACAGGTGCCCGGCGACCACGTCGTGCAGGTCCCGTGCCATGCGCGCGCGCTCGTCCTGCACGGCGCGGTCGCGGTCGAGGGCGGCGATGCGGGCGACGTCGTCCGCGTGCGCCCGGGCGAGGTCGGCGCGGGCACGCTCGGCGTCCGCACGGCGGGACTGCTCCGCGGCGAGGAGCTCCGAGCGGCGCACGTCCGAGCCCCACCACCACGGCGGCAGCAGAAGCGAGCCGGCCACCAGCGTCAGCTGCACCACGTCGCGCGGCGACGCCCCGAGCGCGACGGTGGTGACCAGCACCGCGAGGACCAGGGACACCAGCACGCCCAGCACGACCGCCCGCGCCCGTCGCCCGGCGGCCCGC
Source organism: Cellulomonas wangleii (assembly GCF_018388445.1). Lineage (NCBI taxonomy): Bacteria > Bacillati > Actinomycetota > Actinomycetes > Micrococcales > Cellulomonadaceae > Cellulomonas > Cellulomonas wangleii. Next base: position 3,639,382 of record NZ_CP074405.1, on the reverse strand, counting down.
GCCACCGTGAACAGCGCGTCGAACAGCACGAGGTACATGCCCAGGCTGCCGCCGAGCAGCACGTCCGCCACCACGAGCAGGGTGACCGCGACCAGGACCAGCACCGGCCGACGGCGCTTGGCCAGCAGCACCGACGTCCCCAGCAGCAGGATCGCGACCTGCCACGGGGTCGCCCCGCCCGGGGCCGCGACGACCGGCTGGTCGGTCCCGAGCATCTTCACGTCGAGCGCCAGCAACGCCAGTCCGGCCAGCAGGATCGTCAGCGAGTACGCCCGGTCCGCCGCCGGCCCGCGCGGCGGCGTGCGGAGCCACCGCGTGAGCGCGGCGAGGCGCCGGGGCGTGACCATGTGCCCATCCCAGCACGTCCGCGACCTGCGGCTCTCCTCCGGACGGAGGAGGTCGCGGGCACAGGTCCGTCCGTCCGCACGAGGTGCGTGCCCGGGGTGCGGCGGCACGGTCGAGGCATGGAGATCGTCGAGTGGGTCCGCGACTACCCCGTCGCCGCGCTGGTCATCGCGTGCGAGGTCGCGTTCTGGGTGTTCCTCGCCGCGGCGGTCGTCGCGCGCTACGTGTTCCGCCGCCGGCGGCTGTCGACCGTGCTGCTGCTGTGCGAGCCGCTCATCGAGGTCGTCCTGCTGGTGGCCACGGTCGCCGACCTGCTGCGTGGCGCGGAGGCGACGTGGACGCACGGGCTCGCGGCGCTCTACCTCGGGTTCACCGTGGCGTTCGGCCGGTACACGGTGCACAAGGTCGACGGCTGGGTCGCCTGGCGGTTCTTCGACGGGCCCCGCCCGCCGCGCGTGCCGTCGGGCGGGCGGGCCAAGGTCGTGCACGAGTGGAGGCTGTGGCTGCGGGTGCTGCTGGCGTGGTTCGTCTCCGTCGCGATCCTCGGCGTCCTGCTGCTCATCGCCGGCGAGGGGCCGCAGCGCGAGACGCTGCTCGGGTGGGCCGGGCGCGCGACGATCGTCATGGCCATCTGGTTCGTCGCCGGGCCGGTGTGGCAGCTCTTCACCGACGCCGCCGAGGGCGACGACGAGGAGCCTGCGGTCTCGGGCGTGGAGGAGCAGGACGTCCGCGGGGCGTGACGCTGCCGGTCAGACCGCGTCCGCCCAGGCCTCCGCGGCCGTCACGACCGCCTCGCCCGTGCGCGCGGCCTCCTCGATCGCCAGACCCAGCAGGTGGTCCTGGCAGCCGTCGGCCAGCGGGTACGGCGCGGGGCCGTCGCCCCGCACCCACGCGCCGGTCGCGTCCACCAGGTGCGCGACCGCGAGGTCGTCGTCGGCGAGGCGGGCGCCCGTGAACGGGTTGCGGTAGAGCACCCGGCCGTCCATCGACAGGTGCTGCAGGTCGAAGCCCTCGAGGTTCTGCTCGATGCCGGACTGCCGGCGCTCGATGCGCGACGTGACGACGGTCCGGCCCTCCACCCACCGGGTCACGGTGTCGTCGACGATCTCGCCGTGCGACCCGCGCACGACGACCCGGTTGCTGCGCAGCGGGTTGTACCACTGGTTGTCGGTGAAGTCGTAGAGCACGGTGCGACCGTCGCCCAGGTCGAGCGTCGCGAGGATCGCGCGGGTCGGTCCGGGCTCGGTGGCGTCGGACCAGCCGTACCGCCCGACGGGGTCCAGCAGCGGTGCCGTGGCCGTCTGCGCGCGGACGGTGACCGGACCCCGCCCGGCGCCCAGCAGGTGCCGGGCCAGGCCGACCGCGTGGTACAGGTGCGTCGAGGAGACCTGCACGCTCGTCGGCGTGCCGATGGCCCCGGACGCCACGACGGCGCGTCGTGCCTGGTGCGCCGGCATGAACGGCGAGTGCTCGGCGACCTGCACGAGCCCGGTCGGGCCGACGTCCGCCCACAGCGCGCGCAGCCCGGCGGCGTCGGGGGCGGGCGGGGTCTCCGCGAGCACGGGCACGGACGCGTCGACGATCTCGCGCACCGCGCCGGGCGTGACGGGCCAGGGTGTCGCGGTGACGATCAGCTCGGGACGGTCGGGCGCGGCGCCGGCACCCGGCACGGCGCCGGTGACGAGCTCCTCGATGGTGCGGACCGTCGGGACACCCCAGGCGGCCTCGACCTGCGCACCGCGCTCGGCGGTGCGCGTCACCACGCCGACGCACCGGAACCGGTCCGGCATCAGGCGCGCCACGCGCACGAAGAACTCGGCCCGCCACCCGGACCCCACGACCCCGAGCCGGATCGGCTGCTGCTGCGTCACGCGGACCTCCTCGTCCTCGCTCCCGACCCTAGCCCGGCGCGGTCCGGTCCCTCCCGGCGGGGTCGTGCGCTCCGGATGCCGACCGGCCGCGTCCGGGTCATCCTCGTGCGGTGACACGCTTCGGGTACACCCTCATGACCGAGCAGTCCGGCCCGCGCGAGCTCGTGCGGTACGCGCAGGACGCCGACCGGCTGGGCTTCGACTTCGCCGTGTCGTCCGACCACTACTTCCCCTGGCTCGACTCCCAGGGGCACGCGCCCTACGCGTGGACCGTGCTGGGCGCGGTCGCGCAGGCCACCGAGCACCTCGAGCTCATGACGTACGTGACCTGCCCGATCGTCCGGTACCACCCGGCGGTCGTCGCGCAGAAGGCGGCGACGCTCGCGGTGCTGTCCGACGGGCGGTTCACGCTGAACGTCGGCGCGGGGGAGAACCTCAACGAGCACGTCGTCGGCCAGCGGTGGCCGGCCGTGGGCGAGCGGCACGACATGCTCGAGGAGGCGCTCGTCATCATCGGCGACCTGCTGGACGGGGAGCGCGTCACGTACGAGGGCGCGCACTTCCGCGTCGACTCCGCCCGGCTGTGGGACCTGCCCGAGCAGCGGGTGCCGATCGGCGTCGCGGTGTCCGGCGCCCAGTCGGTGTCGCGGTTCTCCGCGCTCGCGGACCACCTGGTGGCCGTCGAGCCGGACGCCGACCTCGTGACCCGCTGGGACGAGGCCCGCGCCGGGCTGGGTCCGTCGCGCAAGATCGGGCAGATCCCGATCTCGTGGGGGCCGGACCGCGACGAGGCCGTCGCCCGCGCGCACGACCAGTTCCGCTGGTTCGGGGGCGGGTGGAAGGTCAACGCCGACCTGCCGACCACGGAGGCGTTCGAGGCCGCGAGCCAGTTCGTCCGCCCCGAGGACGTCGCTGAGTCGATCCCGTGCGGACCCGACCTCGACGCGATCGTCGAGGCCGTGAGCGCCTACTGGGAGGCCGGCTTCACCGACGTCGCCCTGGTGCAGGTGGGGGACGCGCTGCAGCAGCGGTTCCTCGACGAGGCGGCCGGTCCGCTGCTCGAGCGGCTGCGCGCCGCCGCACCGGCGCACTGACGTCCCCGCGCCGGGGCGGCCGCACGTGCCGTCGGGACGCGAGGCACGACCCGGACCGACACGAACGACGCACGAGGACGGAGGACCACCGATGGCCGTGACCGCCTTCCAGGACCTGCCCCTGGCCGACCGGGACCGTGAGTGGGACGGCGGCGCCGCCGAGCGCCGGGTCCGCGAGTGGGCCGGGGCGCAGGACGCGCCCAACGAGCGGTACCGCGACGCGCACGTCTGGTACGACGCGCAGAAGAAGGGCAACTTCACCGCGTACAAGCTGCTGGTGGCCGACGTCGTGGACGGCCGGCTGGTGGCGGTGCCGCGCGCCGTGATCGCCGCCGCCGCCGTCATGCAGGGGTCCCGCGGCGGTGTCGACCTGCCCGAGAAGGACCGCGACCGGGTGCGGTCCCACCTGGCCAAGTACTACGCGAAGCTGGACGAGACGCCGCCCTGGGAGGACTGAGCCGGCGCGCGGGTGCCCTCAGCGCCCGGGCCGCTCCGGTCCCAGCACGCCCAGCTCGTGCGCGCGGCGCAGCGCCGCCTCCCGGTCGTGCACGCCGAGCTTGGCGTAGATGCTCAGCACCTGCTTGCGCACCGTGTTGACCGACACCGTCAGGGCGTCGGCGACCTCGCGCGTGGTGCCGTGCTCGTCGAGCAGCGTGAGGACGGTGCGCTCCCGCGGTGTCAGGGGCACCAGGCGGCCCACGGCGGGGACCACCTGGCCCGTGGTGGCCAGGCGCGCCAGCTCGTGGTCGTCGAACGGCATGCCGGACTCCAGCACCAGGGCGTCGCGCACGGACCCGGGCAGGTGCGCGAAGCTGCGCAGGGCACCTTGCTCGCCGGCGACGCGGCGGGCCGCGCGGAACGCCCGCACGGCCAGCGCCGGCTGCCCCGACTCGAGCGCAGCCCACGCCTCCAGGACCAGCAGGTCGGTGCGGTCGGCGAGGTTCACGCGCCGCCGCCGCCCTCCCAGCACCGCGGTCCGCAGCGCGGCGTGCGGGTCGCCGGTCAGCAGGTGCCACCGGGCGCGCGGCACGTCGCTCCACAGCCCCGTGGGATCCTGCCCCACCAGCAGGTCCGCGACGCGGTGGTACTCCCCGAGGGCCAGCAGCAGCTCGGCACGCAACCGCGCCACGACCCGTTGCACCAGGCCCGCCTGCGCCAGCCACACGTGCTGGGTGCGCTCGATCTGCTCCAGCTCCGCCAGACCGGTCTCCGGATCACCGAAGAGCACCGCGCGGCGCACCCGGGCGCGCATGACGAACGGCCAGGTCACGTCAGGTGAGTGCACCGCGAGCGTCAGCCGGGACAGGGCGGCGTCGGCCGCGGGCAGGTCGAGGTGGTCGGTGGCGACCATCGCCTCGGCGACGTCGCCGGCGCTGTCCCGCAGCCGGTTCTCCCAGTCGGGGTCCAGCGCCTCGGCGTGCCGCACGAGCCAGCGTTCGGCGTCGCTCAGCACCCCGTCGAGCGCGTGGACCAGGGCCACGTGCCCGGCGGCGGCCGCGCGCACGTCGGGCGCCCGCGACGGGTCCGCCAGCTCGTACGCCCGCATCGGCAGCTCCAGCGCGGTGCCCAGGTCGCCGTCGAGCAGCGCCGTGCGACCGCCCTGCAGCAGGAACCACCAGTACGCCCGGGTGGACGTGCCGCCCGCGACGCCGGCACGGGCCGCAGCGACCTCCGTGTCCCGCACCACGACCATGGCGCGAGGGATGTCACCTCGCGCCCGTGCCGCGACCAGGGCGGCCGCGGCGCCCGTCCAGCGGCCGGCGGGTGTGCGGCTGCGCCACGCGCCGTCGAGCGCCAGCGTCCCGAGCTCGATCATCAGCCGCAGGACCAGGGCCCGCGGGTCGTCGCGCTCGTCCTCACCGCGGCGGGCGACCGCCCGCGCCAGGGCGAGAACCGTCGAGGTCTCCGTCACCGCGTCCGGCAGCGGGGCGTACGCGGCGTCGACGGCCGCACCCGCCGTGGCCACCAGGTAGGTGCCGAAGTCGACCCAGCAGGTCTCGAGCAGCGTCCAGTCGTGCGCCCGGGCGGCGTGCTCGACGGCCGCGGCGGGGTCCGGCGGGTGCGCGGTCAGCGCCGCGCGGGCCAGGGCACGGTGCACCCGGGCCGACATCTCGGGGTCGCGACGCTCCAGCTCCCGCGTCAGCACCTCCCGCAGCAGCCCGGGCACGTGCCACCGGCTGGGACCGCCGTCCGAGCGGTGCCGCACGAGCATCCCCACGGCCTCCAGCCGCAGGAGCACGTCCAGCTCGTCGGCGGCAGACCGTGCCTGCCCCGCGGTGTCGAGCACGAGACGCACGGTCGCGGGTGTCTGGTCCGCCGCGGTGGCTACGAGCATGGCGGTGTGCAGCAGCGCCGTGTCCCCGATCTCCGGCAGCATGACGTCCCGGGCGTACGCGAACGCCGCCGAGGTCGCCGGCTGCGTGTCGCCCGGCCGGGTGTCGTCCAGCACGGCGCGCGCGAGTGCGGGCCACCCGTCCACCAGGTCGACCAGCCGACGCAGCCGGGTGTCGTCGACGAGGTGACCCCAGGTGGCCGCGGCGGCGCGCAGCTCGTCCGGGGTGAACGCCAGGTCACGCGCGGTGAGCGTGACGACCGACAGCGGCCGACGTGCCGCCTCGAGGACCGGGTGCCACGCGCCGCTCGGGCGCAGCGGGTACCGCGCACCGGTCACCAGCAGCAGACGCAGCCCGTGGGACGCGGTGAGCAGGTCCGCGACCGCCTGCAGGTCGGCGGGGGCGTCGAGGTGGTCGGCCTCGTCGACCACGAGCACGACGGGCGACGCGGTCGCGTCCACCGCCGCGGCGAGCTCCGCAGGCCCCGGCGCGTCGGGGACGTCGCCGCCCGCCGCGCGCAGCGCAGCCGTCAGCGCGTCGCGCACCGCCACCCACGCGCCGCCGTCCGCGGGCCACGGTCCTGCCGTCCAGGCGACCGGCCGGCCGGTCGACCGCTGCCGGGCGGCCCACTGCTCCGCCAGCACGGTGCGTCCGAACCCGTGCACCGCACGCACCACGGCGACGGGGTCGAGGCGGTCCAGGCGATCGAGCAGGCGCGAGCGGGCCACTGCGCTCACGGGCAGCTGCCGCGACGCCCACGCCGGCGTCCCGACCGTCCCCCTGCCGCGCCCGGTCTCGCCGGACGGACCCTCTTCGGTCGTCATCCTCCTCAGTATCCGGCCCGCGTCCGACGTGCGCCTGCAGGACACGCGTCGTTCGGTCCGCCGAAACCCGCTGCGAGGGGCGTCGGCACTCCGGCGCCGCCCGTTATCGCAACCCCGCGGCGCGGCCTACGGTGCAGCCGGCACCTTGCTGCGACGACGCCCGGAGACCGATGAGCACCCCTGCCCCGCCGGGCGAGACCCGGCCCACGCCCGCCCAGCTGCGCCGGTGGCGGCGCAACCTCGCCGACGAGCGCGCCGAGGCGGCCGTCTACCGCGACCTCGCCTCACGGCGCACGGGCGAGGAGCGCGAGATCCTGCTCGCGCTCGCCGAGGCGGAGCGCCGCCACGAGGCGCACTGGCTCGACCTGCTCGGTGACGACGTCGGGCGTCCGGTCCGGGGGGACTGGCGCACCCGCGTCCTCAGCGTGCTGGCCCGGCGGTTCGGGTCGGTGTGGGTGTACGCGCTGGCGCAGCGTGCCGAGGCCCGCTCGACGTACGGGCAGGACTCCGAGGCGACCGCCCGCATGGCGGCCGACGAGCAGATCCACGAGGAGGTCGTGCGCGGCCTGGCGATGCGCGGGCGGCAGCAGATCTCCGGCACCTTCCGCGCCGCGGTGTTCGGGGCCAACGACGGGCTGGTGTCCAACCTCGCGCTCGTCCTGGGCATCGGCGCCAGCGGCGTCGCCACGGGCACCGTGCTGCTGACGGGCCTGGCGGGCCTGCTGGCCGGGGCCCTGTCGATGGCCGCGGGGGAGTACGTGTCGGTGCGCTCGCAGCGCGAGCTGCTCGAGGCGTCCCGGCCCGCCGCGGGCGCCGCGAGCGCCCTCGCCCACCTCGACGTCGACGCCAACGAGCTCGCGCTGGTCTACCGGGCGCGCGGCATGAGCGCCGCGGACGCGCAGGCCCGTGCGGACGTCGTGCTGGCGTCGCTGGCGCAGTACGACGCGCAGCAGGCCGTCGACGCGTCGCTGCTGCGGACCACGACGTCGCTGCCGTCGGGCGACCGGGCGGCGGAGGCCGGCGACGCCCTCGCCGCGGCACCGGCCGCCGCACCGCGCCCCGCCGCCCCGGAGCGGGACGAGCACGAGTCCGTCGGCACCGCGTGGGGTGCCGCCATGGCGAGCTTCTGCTTCTTCGCGTCCGGCGCGCTCATCCCGGTCGTGCCGTACCTGCTGGGGGCGTCGGGGACGACGGCCGTGCTGTGGTCGGCCGGGCTGGTGGGCGTCGCGCTGCTGGGGACCGGCTCGGTGGTCGGGCTGCTGTCCGGGGCGTCGCCCGTGCGGCGCGCGCTGCGCCAGCTGGCCATCGGGTACGGGGCCGCCGCCGTCACGTACGCGCTGGGTCTGCTGTTCGGGACGTCCGCGGTGTGACGCCCGCCACACCCGGCCCCGCACGATCTGATGGCGGCACCCTTGCTTTTTCAGGTAAGCCTCACCTTATGCTGCACGTGTGACCGAGGCCGCAGTGACGACCGTCGAGACGACCGCACCCCCGGCGTCCCCTTTCCGGATGTTCCACGTGCGCGTCGCCGCGATGCAGCGGCTGTGCCCCAGCCTGCTGCGCGTGACGTTCACGGGCGACGACCTCGACCGCTTCGCGGACAACGGGTTCGACCAGCGCATCAAGTTCTTCCTGCCGGTCGACGGCTCCCCGTACGCGGACCTCATGGACCTCGGTCGCACGGGTGACTGGTACGGCACGTGGCGCGCCCTGCCGGAGGACCGCCGCCACCCGATGCGCACGTACACGGCCCGCGGTGTGCGTCCGCACCCGCGTGAGCTGGACGTCGACATCGTGCTGCACGGCGACACCGGCCCTGCGTCGCGCTGGGCGTCGACCGCCCGCGTCGGCGACGAGCTGGTCGTCATGGGCCCCAACGCCGACCACGTCGGCCCGCACGGCGGCGTCGACTTCGTCCCGCCCGCGCGCACGGACCGCCTGCTGATCGCCGGTGACGAGACCGCGCTGCCCGCCATCGCCGGCATCGTCGAGCGACTGCCGCGCGACGCCCGCGGCGAGGTGCTCGTCGAGATGCCGTGGTCCGACGACCGCCTCGCGCTCGACGCCCCCGACGGTGTGCGCATCCACTGGCTCGGCCGCGACGGTCGCGCCCACGGCGACCTGCTCGTCCCGGCCGTCCAGGCCGCGTGCGCGCGTCTGCTGCCGGGTCGGGCGCCCGTCCCCGACGCCGTCCTCGAGGACGTCGACGTCGACCACGACATGCTGTGGGAGGTGCCGATCGACTACGCGACCGGCGCCCCGCTCGCTGCGGAGGCCCACCTGTACGCGTGGCTCGCCGGTGAGGCCGGTGTCATCAAGATCCTGCGCCGCCACCTGGTGCGCGAGTGCGGCGTCGACCGCAAGGCCGTGGCGTTCATGGGGTACTGGCGGCAGGGGAAGTCCGAGGGGAGCTGACCCCGAGGCAGCCGGCATCCTGACGGCGGCGGACGACGTGGGGTCATCGGGTGACCGCTGAGGCTCCACCCAGTGAGTCCGCCGTGCGGAACCACGGCGAGCGGTGCAGGACGTCGACGTCGTGCGCGACCGCGCCGGGATCGGTGCTCGTGAGCAGGAGCGCGGCGCCGAGCCGGACGTCCGTGCCGGAGTTGCCGTCGCGTCCCACCCGGGACACGTGCACCTCGACCTCGCTCCCGAGGGCCCGAGCGATCTCGGGGACGCCGCCCCAGCGCTGACCCGGCATCACCGGCAGCCACAGCCAGGCGGCCTGGCGCCCGCCCGTGTGGTCCGGCTCCGGGACGGGCAGCCCTGCCTGGAGCCGCAGGTGCGCCACCTCGAGCTGGACGCCGGCGTGCACGCGTGCGAGCTCCGAGACGGCGGCGCCGGGAGCGCGCGCGGCGGTCTCCAGCACGACGAGCCGACCGTCGGGCGTCGTCGCGAACTCCGTGTGGACGACGAAGTCGCCGTCCGACCCGAGGGCGTGGACGACGCGCTCGTTCAGCTCGTGCGCGGCCACGGCCTGCGGGCTGTCGGCCGGCAGCGTCCACCCGCCGAGCACCCGGCCGCGCTCGAACCCGAGCAGCGGCCCCAGGTAGCGCCCCGCCTGGACGGGGCGGACGTCGCCGTGGTGTACGAGCGCGTTGACGTGGCCGAGGTCCCCGTCCACGAACTCGTCGACCTGCCACCCCGTCTCGCCGTCGTGCCGGGCCAGCCACCCGACGACCGCCTCGGCGTCGGGCAGCACCTCGACGCCTCGCGAGTTCGCCTCGCGCCGCGGCTTCACGACGGCGGGCAGGCCGACGGTCCCGACGACGCGGTCCGCGACGGCGCGGGAGGACGTGACGGTCGGCTCGAAGGTCAGGTGCCGGGGAACCGGGACGCCCGCGGCCTCGAGCCGACGCTTCATGAGGACCTTGTCGCGGTACCCGTCGAGGCGTGCGGGGTGCCGTGCGGGCAGGCCCGTCGCCGCCCGCAGCCGTGCGCACTCGACGAGGCAGTACTCGTCGTTGCTGACGACCTCCGCGCCCGGCACCGACCGCACGACGGACTCCCACTCCCCCCGCCCGGCGCGCACGACCTCGACCGACGCCTCGACGTCCTCGCGGAGCACGGTCGCGGGGTCGGCGTCGGTCAGGACGACGACCTCGAACCGGTCGCGGGGGAACGCCTGCGCCGGGTCCGTCGTGAGGGGCTGGCGCGAGTGGAGCACGACGACGCGCGGGCGGGCGTCCGACGACCCGGCCGAGGAGTCAGCCACCGCTGCCTCCCGACGACGGCATCGGCAACCGGCCGGCGGCGAGCGCGCGGGCAGGGTCCGGTCGTCCTGGGAGGACCCCCGGCGCCGGCTCGCGTTGCGCGGGGGTGTCAGCCCGCAGCGCCGGCAGGCCGGCGACGGCGGCACCCCGGCCGCGCGTCGCGGTCGTGTCACGACCGAGCGTGGTGGTGGTCACCGTCATGGCAGTTGCCTGGGCCTCATGGTCGGGGTCGAGATGTGACAGGACTCTAGGTGCAGGAAGCGACGAACCGGGTCGATCGGTCACCCCCGTCGCCCGGTCGGAGGTGAGGGTGGCACGCGTTCCCACCCTCGTCCCGGACTCGTCGACGATCCGGGAGGGCCGGTGGACGGGTGGGCACGCTGCCGTGCGACCGGGTGCGGGGCCGGGGAGCGATGGGACGGTACGACGCGGACGCACCGGGGTCCCTGGGGTTCCTCGGCCGACGGCACGTGCGGGTCGTCGAGTCTCACCGCCTCCGAGGGCGGGCGCCTCCACCGGCGCCGGCGCGCGAGACCCCGGACGCCGCTCCGCCACGTGGTGCCGTCTGCGGGGACCCCTGGAGGAGAGCGCGCGCGAGGGCGTGGCTGCGCCGGAGGCGGTCGTTCCACTCGGTCCCCGGTGCGGTCTGGACCGACCAGAACGTGTGCCGCAGGATGCTGAGGGCCAGGGCCGCCGCCATCTGAGCCTGCTCCGCGATCTCTGCCGCGGTCAGGTCGCCGCGCCGCCGCAGCCGCCGGGCGACCACGTCCGCCTGCCACGCGGCCACCTCGGTGCGTCGGGCCTCGCGGGTCCTGAGCCGTGCGTCGCTGTCGACCAGCTCGAACCTGCGGCGGAACAGGGCAAGGTCCCCGACGGCGTCGCGGGCGCCCACGGTCAAGAGCGTCAGCAGGTCGCCGAGCAGGGGCCCGTCAGCCTCGACGAACGCCTCGACCGCCTCGGGCGACGGCAGCGGCGGTCGCCCGAGGATCGCGGCGTCCTTGCTGCCGAAGTAGGTGAAGAAGGTGCTCTGCGCTATCCCGGCGGCTGCGCAGATCTGCGCGACGGTGACGGAGCCGTAGCCGTGCTCCAGGCACAGGTCGACGGCGACCTGCTCGACGCGCGCCCGGGCCGTGGCGCGCTTGCGCTCCCGCAGCCCGAGCGGTCGGTCGTCCCGGTCAGGGAGCATCGTCGCCGGCCAGCCGGGACATGACCGCCTGGGCGTCGGCGTCGATCGTCGCCTGGTCCACCGCGTCGGTGGCCGGCACCCGCGAGGCGACCTCCTCGACGACCCGGCCTGCCTGGCCGCTGTCGAGCCACTCGGCCCGCAGCTCCGCGATCGCCGCGTCGACGAGAGCCGAGAGGTCGGCGCTCGCCTCGAACCGGGTCACGAGCGCGTTTCCGCCCATGGCTTCTGGTCCCCGTCCGCCGCCCGGTGCGCCGGGCCGTGCGCCCTCGGGCAGCTCGACACCCTCCGGCAGAGCCGGCAAGGCGGCGCCACCGGGCGCGCCCGGTCGGGCCGAGCCGTCGCCGTCACCGGGCCCTCCGCCCGTGCCCGGCAGCGACATGCCGCCCAGAGCCAGGTTGAGGTCCCACGAGACGACACTGATCAGCCCGGTGCCCAGGTCGTGGTACAGGTACGCGTTCCGGCCGGGACCCGAGATCGTGTCCATGTTCCCGAGCACGTCCTGGGTGGCCAGGTAGGTCGCGAACGACCCGACGTCGACCCACTGGTCCAGCTCCTGGGCGAACTCCTCGTCGGACGCACCGTCGAGCCACTCCAGGAACGACACGATCGGCTGCAGGTCGTGGCTTCCCCGGAGGTTGACCTGGGTGAAGTCGTCGGCGTACGCGGTCTGGTCATCGCCCTGGTAGGTGAAGGAGCTCGTGGACTCGACCTTGTAGAGCACGCCGTCGCCCTCGAGCGCGGCGGCGTACTGCGGGTCGGGGTTCTGCACGACCAGGCGTGTCGTCGCGGGGCGGTCGTTCACGGCGTAGGTCGTGTACGCGTAGTCCTGCGTCGGTTGCCCGGACCGCTTCGTCAGCTCCAGCGCGACCGCCTCGTTGAGCGACGACTCGGCTGCGGCGCTCGCCGGGCGGATCGCCAGCTCGGTCATGCCCTGGTAGGCGCGCCCGGGCCGGTTCTCGTCGAAGCTGACGAGCAGCGGCAGGTTCTCCGGCTCCTGCGTGCTGAGCGCGAGTCCCGTGCCGGCGAATCCGCCGCCCGGGCCTCGTCCGCCGCCGCCGCCCGGCATCTGTGGCATCTCTCCGCCGCCGCCCGGCACCTGTGGCATCTCTCCGCCACCGCCCGGCATCTGACCGCCGCTCATGCCTCCGAGCCCTCCGGGGGCGCGCTCGCCCTGGGTCGCGGACCCCTCCCGGTCGTCGACCAGGGACGAGAGGGTGGAGTTGCCCTTCAGGCGGATTGCTGCGGACTCGATCGTGGTGCCGTCGATCGTGATGTCGGCGGTCATCCACTCCTTCTCGCCCTCGGTGAAGTAGGCGTCGAGCATCCGGTCGTAGTCGTCCTGGGAGTAGGACAGGACGAGCTCGTGGTCGACGGTGGTGTCGAAGAGGTCGACCGTGCCCTCGACGTCCTCGGTGATGCGTTCCTCGTCGGTCACGGCGGCCGTGCTCGTGGAGTAGGGCCGGATCGTCACGTCACCGAGGACCGTGAGGGCGACGGCGACTCCTGCCAACCCTGCTGTCAGCGGCTTCCAGTGCTGACGCAGCGGCACCGGGAGGCGCCTGCGGAGGTCTGCGCGACTCATGCTGCCGCCTCCTCACATGTCCGACTGGTCGTACCCGGTCAGGACGGTGACCTTCTGCCCGGAGTTGATCTCGCTCAGCGCGCCGATGATCTCCGTCGTCGTGACTCCCGGCTTGAGGCGCACCGAGTAGAAGAGCTCGGTCAGCGCACCTCCCCGCACGGTCTCGACGCTCACCAGCTCGAACTCCAGGGTCGTGCGGACGAGCACGTCGGCGACGTCCTGCTGGTAGCGCGCCTCGGGGGGAACCTGGACCTTGACCACCTGGCGCTGGATGTCGAGCTTGAACCAGTCGAAGCGCTGCATGAGGAAGACGACCAGCAGGATGAAGGCCGTCGCGGCCGCCGCCAGCAGGTAGAAGCGTGTGCCCACCGCCATCCCGATCGCCATCACGAGGAAGATGAACCCGACGTCGCGGGTCTCCTTGATCGCGTTGCGGAAGCGGATCACCGAGAGCGCGCCGACCAGCGCGAACGCGCGCGCGATGTTCGACCCGACGACGAGCATGATGACGGCCACGACCATGCCGATGACGACGAGGGTCTGGACGTACGACTGGCTGTAGGAGATGTTGCGGTGCGTCCGCTGGTAGACCCAGCCGATGGCGGCGGACAGGACGAACGAGAGCGTCAGCGTCGCCGCGACGTCGAAGACGGAGAAGGTACCGCTCAGGTCGGTGAGGTTCATCGGGTGGGTGCGCCTTGTCGGGTCGGGGCGTCGTCGACGCCGGTCGGGGTGGTCGGGCGTGCGGACGTGACGCGGTGACGGCCGGATACCTCGTCCGGCCGCAGGATCTCGGCGGCCTCGTCGGGGGCGTGGATGAGGGAGCGGGGCGCGAGACCGAAGGCCTGCACGCTCTGGCAGTACTTGGAGATCCGGACCAGGTCGAGGTCCATCCGGGCTGCCGCGTCCGTGACCCACGCCGGGACGCGCTCGTCGGCCTTCACCTCCAGGATCGACAGCCCGGGGGGCAGCGTGAGGCGGTTCAGGCTCTCCGAGGACAGGTGGAAGTCGCGGTCCCGCCCGCGCAGCCGGCTGTCGAGCGTGATGCGCAGGCCCAGATCGGCTTCCCGTCCCACCCACGCCTCGCGGTGGTAGGCCGTCGTCACGGTCGGTCGCAGGTCGAGCTCACCGACGAGGGTGGCCACCTCGTCGAGGAAGGCGCGTTCACGGCTGCTGATCTCGCCGACCGGCGCGTACCCCTGCGGTGAGCACAGCCGCAGGGCGTCGCGGTAGGGCAGGCGCACCCGCCGCTTCTGGGTGACGCGGTTGACGCGCTGCTTGATCTCGACGAACACCGGCGAGTCCGCGGTCAGGTCGTCCGCCGCGCCGTAGTGCCGGACACGCAGCTTGCGCCGGAACCTCAGCCCCTCGATCTTCTCCCAGTAGAACCTCAGGTGCGCGGTGTCGTAGTAGAGGCTCGTGACCGGGTAGCCGGTCGCGCCGGAGTAGGCGTCCTCGTCCATGTGCCGACCCAGTTCGGCCCGGAGCTGGTCGGCCTGGGTCTGCGGCACGAGGTACTTGATCTCGAACCGGTTGAACGCGTGCAGGCGGCTGGCGGTATCGGTGCGGGCGGCGCTGGCGACGGTCGCGACCGGATCGTCGTCCGTGACGTCCGGCCCGGCACCGGGGGTCTCGGCTGCGCGTCGGTACAGGCGTCGCACGGGCGCGGTCCTCTCGGTCCGGCCGGCGGTGAACGGTGACGCGCCGGCGGATGAACATCGGGAGTCCGCAGCATGTGGGTCGACCCTTTGAGGCTCCTGAGAACGCGGAGACGGACCGGCATCCACTCCAGCAAGGGGTCGATGCCGGTCCGTCGTGTCGCCTGCGGCGACGGCCGGAGCCGCGGCTGCGTCAGCAGGCCGGCCGCGACGAGCGGTCCCAGAGGGTCGGGCCCTGTGGCTCTAGTGCCCGACGAGCACCGGGCCCTCCGCCTCGACCTCCGCAGGCTTGCGCACGAACAGCGTGAGCACGACGGCGACGCTGGCGATGACCGCGCCGACCACGAACGCGCGGTGCACGCCCACCGCCATCGCCTCGGCCGGGTCGGCGCCCGTGGCTGCCGCACCGGCAGCCCCGACGGACATCAGCGTGACGAACAGCGCGGTGCCGGCGGCGCCGGCGACCTGCTGCAGGGTGCTGGTGATCGCGCTGCCGTGGGAGTACAGGGCGCGTGGCAGCGACCCGAGCGCCGAGGTCAGCAGCGGCGTGAAGACGAAGCCGAGCCCCAGGTTGAGGGTCATGTGCACGGCCACGATCCACCCGATCGCGGTGTCCATGCCGAACGTCGTCATGCCCCACAGCGCGGCAGCGGCGACGACCATGCCGGGCAGGACCAGCGGCCGCGGCCCGTAGCGGTCGAACAGCGCCCCGACCACGGGCGCGATGACGCCCATGAGGACGCCGCCGGGCAGCATCATCAGGCCGACGGTCAGGGTGTCGAGCGCGAGCGCCTGCTGCAGGTACAGGGGCAGGAGGATGAGCGAGCCGAACAGCGCGGACATCACCACGACGACGAGCACGACGGCGAGGCTGAAGGAGCGCGACGCGAAGGTGCGCAGGTCGAGGAAGGCGGCGTCCGTGCGCTGCAGGGTCAGCTGACGCCGCACGAACACGATGAGCGCGACTGCGCCGACCGCGACCGGGATCCCGGGCGCCACGGGCGCGTGCCCCGACGCCGACTCGCCGACGAGGCTGAGGCCGTAGATGAGGCCGCCGAACCCGACGGCCGCGAGCAGCGCCGACAGCGGGTCGAACGTCGCCGGCGACGTCTCGGTGACGTTGCGGACCCACACGGCGCCGAGCCCGATGGCGAGCAGCGCGATGGGCAGCACCAGCCAGAACATCCAGCGCCAGTCCAGCGCGGACAGGATGGCCCCGGAGACCGTCGGGCCGATCGCGGGAGCGACGGCGATGACGATGGAGATGACGCCCATCATCCGGCCGCGGTGGCTGGCCGGGACGACGTTGAGCACCGTGGTGAACAGCAGGGGCAGCATGATCGCCGTGCCCGACGCCTGGACGACGCGCCCGGCGAGCAGCACCTCGAAGCCGGGCGCGAGCGCCGCGACGAGGGTGCCGGTGGCGAACAGCGACATCGCCGTGAAGAACAGTCCCCGCAGCGGGAACCGGGCCAGCAGGTAGCCGGTGCACGGGATGACGATCGACATGGTCAGCAGGAACCCGGTGGTCAGCCACTGCGCGGTCGCGGCGGTGATGTCGAGGTCGACCATCAGCCGGGGCAGGGCGACGCCCATGATCGTCTCGTTGAGGATGACGACGAACGCGGAGGCCACGAGCAGCGCGATCACGGGCCCGGTGCGGATCGCGGGGGCCCCGTCCGGGGTGGAGGGCCGGCCGGGCCGGAGGTCGTTCTCGAGCGTCATGAGGTCTCTCTGTCAGCGGGTGGGGGCGGCGGACGGCGTTCCTGGGAACCGCGGACGTCCGGCCGACGAGTGTATGGCAGTGACTGCCACAATCGTCGCGGGTGGGAGGATGAGCGGATGCTCGACCCGGAGGGCCAGCAGCGCGGCGTCGTCACCGACGGCCCGGACGCCGACTGCGGGCTGCGCGAGCACCGCCGCCGCGAGACCCGTCGTGCCATCACCGACGCCGCGCTCGACCTGTTCGAGCGCCAGGGCGTCCCGGCCACGAGCGTCGAGGCGATCGCCGACGCCGCCGGCATCGCCCCGCGCACCTTCTACCGCCACGCGGGGACGAAGGAGAACGCGCTGTTCGTCGACGACGACTCGATGGAACGGCTCATCGCGAGCGTGCGCGGCGTCGACCAGCAGGGTCCCGCCGTGGTCCGCGCGATCGAGCAGGCGTTCCTCGCGCAGGTCGACGCCTTCGACGCCCAGCCGGCGGCGAGCCACGCGCGCGTCCTGCGGGTCCGCCGGCTCGTCCTGGCCGACCCGGACCTGCTCGCTCGGGCCCTCGCCCGTGACGCCGAGCAGGTGCAGGAGCTCACCACGATCGTGCTGCATGCCGGCGACCATCCAGACGAGCTGCGCGCCCGCACCGTCGTCACCGCGATCGGCACCGCCGTGCGCCTGGCGTACGACGAGTGGGCGCGCCGCGCCGAGCGGGGCGAGACCGTGCCGGTCCGGTCGCTCTACCGGCAGGTGCGGTCCGGGCTGGTCGACTACTTCACGGGTGCCGCCGACGGATAGCAGGCGCCGATCCGGTCGGTCGAGCGAGGCGCTCGGGGCTCTCAGGCCGCCGGGACGACGCTCACCAGGTGAGCGTCCGCCGGGTGGAGCGATCGACGGAGCCTGGCATCGAGCGTCGCGAGCGTGCTGCCGGTCCGCCTCGCCAGCTCGACGAGGTGGAAGTCGGTGACCTGACGCGGTCCGACCATGCGCGTCAGGTCGATCGTGGTGCTAGCGAACGACGCGTCGTCCGGGAGGAAGCGGTGACCCGGGACCGTCCGCATCTGCCGCAGCGCCGCGACCGCCTCGACGGGAAGGACCGTCCGACCGAGAACGGCCGGGGTGGACAGCAGGCGCACGAACGCCGACTCGGTGACCGGGGTCGTGGCCCACGCCGTGACGTCGGCGAACCACCGGTGCGCGGCGCGATGGTGCACGTGCGCGTCGGCGGCGAGCGCGAGCAGGACGTTCACGTCGAGCAGGTAGCAGGGCTCAGCCGTCACGGTGCTCGGCGACCATCTCGTCCGTGATCACGTGGCCCGCCGGGCCGTGGAAGACCGGGAACCCCCGGACGGTCGACGCAGGCGCGGTGCCTTCGAGGGCTCGCTCGGCGAGGTCGGAGATCGCGCGTCCGATCGACACGTTCTGCTGCTCGGCGATCGCACGCGCGGCGGCCAGCACCCGGTCGTCGATCTCCAGCGTCGTCCTCATGCGCATCACGGTATCACCGCATCACCGGGACCTGTCCGCGCGCGGCTGAGCACGACGGAGCCCGGCCCGCACGCACGCGGACCGGGCTCCGAGATGCCTGTGGGTCAGGGGACGATGTGCCCCGCGGCCCGGAACAGCTCGTACCACTCGGCCCGGGTGAGCGGCAGGTCCGACCCGAGCGCCGCACCGGCGACGCGCTCCGGCGTCGTCGTGCCGAGGACCACCTGCATCTGCGCGGGGTGCCGCGTGATCCACGCCGTGGCGATGGCGATCGGCGGCACGTCGTACTGCGCGGCGAGCCGGTCGATCACGGCGTTGAGCTCGGGGTACTCGGGGGAGCCGAGGAACGTGCCGGTGAAGAACCCGGCCTGGAACGGCGACCACGCCTGGACGGTGATGTCGTTCAGGCGGCAGTAGTCGAGCAGGCCGCCGCCGTCACGGGTGACGGACTGGTCCTCGGCCACCATGTTCCCGGCGACGCCCTGGGCGACCAGCGCGGCGTGCGTGATCGACAGCTGCACCTGGTTGGCCACGAGCGGCTGGCGCACGGACCGCTTGAGCAGGTCGATCTGCCGGGGCGTGTGGTTGGAGACGCCGAACGCCCGCACCTTGCCCGCGGCCTCGAGCTCGTCGAAGGCCCGCGCGACCTCGTCCGGCTCGACGAGCGCGTCCGGGCGGTGCAGCAGCAGGACGTCGACGTGGTCGGTCCGCAGGGCCTGCAGCGAGCCCTCGACCGACGTCATGATGTGCTCGTACGAGAAGTCGAAGTACGGCCCCTCGGGCACGATCCCGCACTTGGTCTGGATCGTGATCTCGTCGCGCTGCGACGGCGTGAGCGCCATGGCGTCGGCGAACCGGCGCTCGCACTCGTGCTTCTCGCGGCCGTACACGTCGGCGTGGTCGACGAAGTCGATGTCCGCGTCGCGCGCGGTGCGCACGAGCTCACGGATCTCGTCGTCGGACTTCTCGGCGATCCGCATGAGCCCGAGCACGACGTTGGGGGCGACGACGTCGGTCCCCGGCAGGGTGAGAGTCTTCATGCTGCATCCTGCACCGTCCGCAGCCGCGACCTGTGGAGGCAGCAGCCCGTGCGGCGTCAGCGTCCCAGGACAGCCCCGCCGTTGACGCTCAGCACCTGGCTCGTGACCCATCCGGCGTCCGCGGACGCCAGGTAGTGCACCGCACCCGCGACGTCCGACGGCGTCCCGGCACGACCGAGCAGCGTCTGGGCGACCAGTGCGTCGTGGCGCCGCGACCGGCCCTCGGTGCTGAAGAACTCGGTGTCCTGGACGTAGCCGGGGGAGACGGTGTTGACGGTGATGCCGTCCGGTCCGCCGCGGGCCGCGAGCTCCGCGCCCCAGGCGACGAGACCGGCCTTGGCCGCGCCGTACGCGCCGCCACCGCCGCGCTGCGCGGCGATCGAGCTGATCGTGACCACGCGGCCGCCGGGGCGCGCGAGGGACGGCCACAACGCCTCGGTGAGCAGCATCGCCGAGAGCAGGTTCTGGTCGACGGTCCGGCGGTAGCTCTCCAGCAGGCCGTGCAGGCCGGGGGCCGGGGCGCCGCCGACGCCGCCGGCGTTGTTGACGAGCACGTCCACCGGCCGGCCGTCGAGCGCCTCGACGACGCGCAGCACCGCGTCGGGGTCGGTGAGGTCCGCCGGCACGACCTGGACGTCGGACGTCGGGTGGTCGTCGCGCAGCCGGTGCAGCGGCTCGGAGCGACGCCCGAGGGCGACGACCGTCGCCCCGTCGGCGAGGAAGCGTTCGGCGACGGCGCGGCCCATGCCCGTCCCGGCGCCGGAGACGACGACGGTGCGGGGGGTCCCGGTGGCCGCGGTGGGGGCGTGGTCGGGCAGGGTCACGGGGCACGTCCGATCGGCTGGGGGAGGTGGGGACACGTGGCCGCGCCGGTGAGGGCGGAGTCCGAGCGCGCCATGATGCCGCGTCGCGCGCGGGGGCGCATGTGCCTACGGGGCGGCCGTGCCGGTGGTCGGGGCCGCCGCTGACCGCAGGCGGTGCGACCGGCCACGGTGGGCGAGGAGCACGAGGCCCGCACCCAGCGCGATCGCCGCCGCCGCGGCGGTGGCGGCAGCACCCGGCGCCGCGCCGGTCGCGGCGAGCACGACGTGCGTGTCCCGGGTCCGCACGGGCGGGACGTGCGTGTCACCGCCCTGCGGGGGCGCGGCGTGCGTGTCCCCGCCCTGCACGAGGCTGCCGTTCCCCGGGGCCGCGGAGGTGGTCTCGTCGTCCACCGCGGGCGGGACGCCCACCTGGACGGTCGCGGACGCCGTGGCCGGGTCGGTGTCGCGGTCGCCGGCGGTCGCGGCAGTGACCGTGCAGTCGCCGGCACCGGTGCCGGTGAGGCTCCCGTCGGTCACGGTGCACGCCCCGGTGGCCGTGAGCGTCACCGGCAGGCCGGACGACGACTCCGCGACCGGGCGCACGGTCGCGCCGAGGGTGAGCGGGGGCACGACGAGCCTCACGGCGTCCGCCCGCCGGGCGACCTGCACGTCCAGCGAGGCCGACGACGGCGCCGCACCGGGCGCGCCGGTGTAGGACGCGGTCACCGGCATCGTGCCGCCGGTCGCCGTGAGGTCCTCGAGCACGACCGACCCGTCGACGAGCGGCAGCCCTCGGTGGGCCGTGCCGGCGACGACCACGTCGACCGTCCCGGTGGCGGGGCGCGTGACCGGCGGCTCGGAGGGATCGTCGTGCGCGTGCTCCTCGGACACCTGGACGGTGACGTCGAGGCGGTCGCCGGCCACGGGAGTGCCGGGGGACACGGTGACGGTCGTGCGGGTGTCCGCCCGCGGTGTCGCGGTCACCGGCGTGCTCGGACCGGACCGCCCGAGCGGGTTCCGCGCGAGGACGGCGACGTCGTAGGCCGTCCCGTTCGTCAGCCCGTCGAGCGCGCGCGTCACCCGGGCTGAGCCGGACGCGAGCTGGTCGCACCACTGCAGGGCCTCCCCGGACGGCGCGCACCACACCTCGTACCCGATCGCCGTGCCGTCGGCCGGGGCGTCCCAGGCGAGCGTGACCGTGCGGTTGCCGACGGACTGCACGACGAGCCCGGTGGGCGTCGACGGCGCATGCGTGCTCACGTGGATCGTCGCCTCGCCGCGCGACGTCGTGTACGCGCCGCCGAGACCGATGAGGTACTCCGTCCCGGCGGTGAGGTCGACCTGGAGCCCGGCGGCGAGCCAGAGCCAGTCGTCGTTGACGGCCTGCACCGTGCCGTCGGCCCACACCTCCAGCGCGGTGTCCCAGTCGCCGGTGGCAGCGACGCCCAGCCGCACGTCCTCGGCGGGGGTGAAGGAGTACCAGGCGGTGTTGTGGAACACCTGCTGCCCCTCCTGGGCGATCGAGCTGACGTGCGCGTTGCCGGCGGTGAACGGGCCGTCGAGCGTGTTCACCGGCAGGGGCACGGGGTCGGTCCGGGTGCCGCCGGGTGTGCCGTCCGCGTGGGCGGCGGAGGCCGGGATGAGCGTCGCGGCGACGGCGAGGGCCAGGGCGAGGGCCGTGCGGGACGGGCGGCGGCGGGGGAGACGGAGCGCCATGATGAGCTCCCGGGTGCTGCGGACAAACGGTGCTTCCACGGTGGGACGGCTCCTGGGCCTCGGTCCAGTCGGGTGGCGGGAGGTCCGGATCGCCCGGTACGCCGGTGCGGTCTGCACAACGGCGGGGGTGCTGCCGGTGTCGGTGGTCGGCGGGACGATGGCGTGACCGCCGCGGGCGTCGGGCCGGCGGCACGCAGGCAGGGGGTCGGCGATGGAGTGCAGGCTGGAGCTGGTGATCCTCCCGGTGAGCGACGTGGACCGCGCCAAGGCGTTCTACGCGGAGCAGGTCGGCTTCGTCGTCGACCACGACCGGCGGGTGAGCGACGACCTGAGGTTCGTCCAGCTCACCCCGCGGGGGTCGGCGTGCTCGATCGCGTTCGGCGAGGGCCTCACGGACGCGGTGCCGGGGTCGGTCCAGGGGCTGCAGGTCGTCGTCGACGACGCGGACGTGGCGCACGCGTTCCTCGTCGCGCACGGGGTCGACGCGCCGCCCGTGCAGGACCTCGCGTGGGGGCGGTTCACGGGGTTCGCCGACCCCGACGGCAACCGGTGGGCGGTGCAGCAGCTCCCGCCGCGGGCCTCCTGACCGGCCGAGACGTCAGAAGAGCGTCAGGTCGTCCTCGGCGTCGTCCTCGACGTCCACGGCGGCGGCGGTGACCGCGACCGGCACGCGCGCCGGTTCCGGGGCGCGTGCCACGACCGCGCCGGGGGCGTCGGCGTCGTCGGTGCGCGCGGCCAGCACGCGGGCCGCCAGCCACTGCAGCGAGTGGAACTCGACCCGGGCCAGCGCGTCGTGCAGTCCCTGCGGGTCCACGGGCAGCAGGCCGGGGCCGGACCCCGCGGCGAGGTCCATCTCCAGGTCCAGGTCGGTGCGCATCGTCATCAGCTCGACGTTCTCCCAGAACGCCGCCCGCCCGTCGGGGTCCGCGAGCTTCTTGACGCACGCCTTGCCCAGCACCTCCGCGACGCGCGCGCCGCCGTTCGTGTCGACGTCCCAGAACGCGGCCTCGACCGACCCGAAGGCGTTGAGCAGGGCGACGCCGGTCTTCTCCCCGATGCCGCGGATGCCGGTGAGGTTGTCCGACGCGTCACCGCGCATCGCCGCGTACTGGCGGTACTGCCCGGCGTCGATGCCGAGCAGGATGCGCAGCCGCTCGGGGGTCAGCACGGGGGAGGCCTCGACGCCGCCGTTGATGATGCGCAGCACCGACGTCGTCTCGTCGACCAGCGCGAACGCGTCGCGGTCGGACGTGCAGACCACGGTGTGCCAGCCGGACGCCGTCGCGGTGGCGGCTGCGGACGCCAGGACGTCGTCCGCCTCCAGCCCGTCCGGGATGACCACGTGCAGCCCGGCCGACCAGAACACGTCGACCGCGAGCGAGAGCTGGGTGACCAGGTCGGCGGGCTTCTCGGTGCGGTGCGCCTTGTAGTGCGGGTGCGCGACCTTGCGGACGTTCCCGGCGGCGTCGTCGAACCCGATGACGACCGCGTCGGCCGCGACCCGGTCGACCGCCCCGAGGATCTGCGAGAGCGCGCCCTTCACCGCCCACGTGGCCTGGCCGTCGCGGGTGCGCAGCTGCGAGCCGGCCAACGCGTGGAACGAGCGGTGCAGGAGGGAGTTGCCGTCGACGGCCAGGAGGGTCTTCGTCATGGGGGTCGGGCGGCCGGTGCCGCCCGGGTCCTTTCTCGCGTGCGCGCTCCCAGGGTAGGCGGTCGGGAGAGGGCAGTTCCCGACCCCGCGGGGCCCGGTCGGCACGGCCCGTCGCGCACCTGCGCGGCACTCCCTCGCCCGTCCGCGCCGCCTGCCGTCACACGAAGGGACGGTGTGTGCGGCCTCACCCTTCCTTTTGCAGGTCAGCGCGTCGATGCTGGTGACGACGCCGGGACCCGGCGTCGACACCGCGAGGAACGTCGGAGACCCCGACACCCCCCGCAACGCCAAGAAAGTGGAGAACCCACGATGCACCCCGAGCTCTGCCTCATCGACTACCGCAACCGCGAACGCGCCATCGAGGTCGCCGCGGAGCGCCGCCGGGCCCACGCGGCCCGCTCCTCCAGCTCCCGCCCGACGGGTGGCCTCCGCCGCCGCCTCGGCCGGGCACTGCACCGCCGCTGAGGTCCCTTGCGCGACGGCCGGCCCCGCAGCGGGACCGGCCGTCGCACAGCCCGGGCGCGTCGACCGGACGGCCCCCGCCATGGGCCAGGATGTCTCCGTGATCCCCGACGCCCCCACCCGCACGGCATGACGCGACCCGCCTGGCTGCGGTGGCTCGACCCGCTGACCGCGATGATCCTGGCCGTCCTCGTGCTGGGGCTGCTGGTCCCGGTGCCCGAGGCCGTCGGTGCGGTCCTCGACACGGTCCGCACGGCCGCGATCGTGCTGCTGTTCTTCCTGTACGGCGCGCGGATGCCCACGCGGGAGGTCCTCGACGGCCTCAAGCGGTTCCGCCTGCAGGGGTCGATGCTGGCGGCGACCTACCTGCTGTTCCCGCTGGTGGGCCTGGCGGTCCAGCTGCTGCCCGACTCCGTCCTGGACCCGGACCTGCGCCGTGGCCTGCTGTACCTGTCGGTGCTGCCGTCGACCGTGCAGTCGTCGGTGGTGATGACGTCGATCGCCCGCGGCAACGTCGCGGGGGCCATCACCGGCGCGACGATCTCGAACGTCCTGGGCGTCCTGCTGACCCCGCTGCTCGTGGCGGTGCTGCTGGGGGCGACGGGTGCGGGGCTCGACGGCGGCGCGGTGAGCGGGATCCTGCTGCAGCTGCTGCTGCCGTTCGTCGTCGGGCAGCTGGTGCAGCCGTGGATCGGGGCGTGGCTGCGGCGGCACGGCGGTCTGCTGAAGGTGACCGACCGCTCGACGATCCTGCTGGTGGTGTTCACGTCCGTCAGCGCGGCGCAGACGGCCGGTGCGTGGGACGACCTGACGCTCACCGCCCTGCTGGTGCTGCTGGTGGTGTGCGCGGTGGTGCTGGCCGTCATGCTCTCGGCGACGTGGTGGGGCGGGCGCGCGCTGGGGCTGGACCGCGGCGACCGCATCGCGCTGCTGATGTGCGGCTCGAAGAAGTCGGCGGCGACCGGGCTGCCGATGGCGGCGGTGCTGTTCGCGCCCGCCGTCGCGGCGAGCGTCGCGCTGCCCGTGATCGCGTTCCACCAGCTGCAGATCGTGGTGTGCGCGATCCTCGCGCGGCGCCTGGCGGCGGCGGAGCCCGACCCCGCCTGACGGTCCCCGACGGCCCTGAGCGTCAGGGACCCGTCAGGGTGCGACCGCCGGCCGTATGGGTTCCGTGAGGACCGGCGCCGGGCGCCCGGCGCGGGTGTTGCATCGTCGCCGGCGCCCCCGACGGGTGCCCGGCGCCCGCCACGACGGGAGCCGTCCCCCGGACCGTGGAGACCCACGTGCTCGACATCGTCTACCTGCTCACCGCGGCCGCCGTGCTCGCGCTGACCGCCTGCCTCGGCAAGGCGGTGGAGCGGCTGTGATCGTCCTCGAGCTGCTCGCCGCGGGGCTCGGCGTCGCCGCGGTCGTCTACCTGCTCGTCGCGCTCGTCCGACCGGAGCGCTTCTGATGACCGGGCTGCTGGCCGTCCTCACCCTCGGCGCGGTCCTGCTGCTCCTCGCGGCCGCGTACCGGCCGCTCGGCGACTACATGGCGCACGTCTACACGACCGGCACGGACTGGCGCGTCGAGCGTGCCGTGTACCGCGTGCTGGGCGTCGACCCGCGCTCGCAGCAGACGTGGCCCGTCTACCTGCGCAGCGTGCTGGCCTTCTCGTTCGTCGGCGTGGTCCTCGTCTACGCGCTGCAGCGCACGCAGCAGTGGCTCCCGCTGTCGCTGGGGCTGGGGGCGCCGTCGGAGCACCTGGCGTTCAACACCGCCGCGTCCTTCGTCGGCAACACCAACTGGCAGTCGTACTCCCCGGAGCTCACGCTCGGGCACACCGTGCAGGCCACCGGTCTGGTGGTGCAGAACTTCGTGTCCGCGGCCGTCGGCATGGCGGTCGCCGTCGCGCTCGTGCGCGGGTTCGCGGCGCGCCGCTCGGTGACGATCGGCAACTTCTGGGTCGACCTGCTGCGCGGCTGCCTGCGCATCCTGCTGCCCGGCGCGCTGCTCGCGGCCGTGCTGCTGGTGGTCGGCGGGGTCGTGCAGAACCTCGCAGGGTTCACCGACGTGACCACGCTGGCCGGCGCGACGCAGTCGGTCCCCGGCGGGCCCGTCGCCTCGCAGGAGGCGATCAAGCTGCTCGGCACCAACGGCGGCGGGTTCTACAACGCCAACTCGGCGCACCCCTTCGAGAACCCCACGCAGTGGACGAACCTGCTCGAGATCGTCCTCATGCTCGTCATCCCGTTCAGCCTGCCGCGCACCTTCGGCCGCATGGTCGGCGACCACCGGCAGGGGTACGCGATCGCCGGGGTCATGGCGGCGCTGTTCTCGGCGTCGTTCCTCGCGCTCGTCGCGCTGGAGTCCGCCGCCGGCGGCACCGCGCCGGCGCTCGCGGGCGCCGCGACCGAGGGCAAGGAGGCCCGCTTCGGGATCGTCTGGTCGGCGCTGTTCGCGACGACGAGCACGGGCACGTCGACGGGTGCGGTGAGCTCGATGCACGACTCGTACACCGCGCTCGGCGGCATGCTGCCGATGCTCAACATGATGCTCGGCGAGGTCGCGCCCGGCGGCGTCGGGTCCGGCCTGTACGGGATGCTCGTGCTCGCGGTCGTCGCGGTGTTCGTCGCCGGCCTGCTGGTGGGCCGCACCCCGGAGTACCTGGGCAAGAAGATCGGCCCGCGCGAGATCAAGCTCGCGAGCCTGTACATCCTCGTGACGCCGACCCTCGTGCTCGCGGGCACCGCCCTGAGCTTCGGGGTGCCGGCGCTGCGCGACAGCGTCGAGGGGACGTCGATCTGGAACCCCGGCGTGCACGGCATGTCCGAGGTGCTGTACGCGTTCACGTCGGCCGCGAACAACAACGGCTCGGCGTTCGCCGGCCTCACCGCGAACACGCCGTGGCTGAACACGGCCCTGGGCGTCGCGATCCTGCTCGGCCGGTTCGTGCCGATGGTCCTGGTCCTGGCGCTGGCCGGGTCCCTGGCCGCGCAGGGCGCGGTCCCCGCGACGGCCGGCACCCTGCCCACCCACCGCCCGCAGTTCGTCGGGCTGCTCGCCGGTGTGGTCGTCGTCCTCACCGCACTCACGTACTTCCCCGTTCTCGCGCTGGGTCCCCTGGCGGAAGGGCTGATCTGATGTCCACCACGCTCGAACGCACCGACACCCGTCCCGCGCCCGCCCCGGCGCCCACCCCCGCCGGCGCGTTCACGTGGGCGCAGGTCCGCGACGCGCTGCCCGGTGCGGTCCGCAAGCTCGACCCGCGGCACATGTGGCGCAACCCCGTGATGTTCGTGGTCTGGGTCGGTGCGGCGCTCACCACCGTGCTGGCCGTCGCGGAGCCCTTCCTCGGCGGGCCCCCCGAGTCGGGCGGCACCACCGTGCCCGCGTCGTTCACCGGCGTCATCGCGGCGGTCCTGTGGGTCACGGCCCTGTTCGCGAACCTCGCGGAGTCCGTCGCCGAGGGCCGCGGCAAGGCGCAGGCGGACTCCCTGCGACGCACCCGCACGGCGACGGCGGCCCACAAGGTCGCGGCCTACGACGAAGCCGGCGACCCGGGCGCGACCCGTGCTCCGCTGGTCGAGGTGTCGTCGGCGGACCTGCGGCTCGGTGACGTCGTCGTCATCAGCGCGGGGGAGCTCGTGCCCGGGGACGGCGAGATCGTCCACGGCATCGCGTCGGTCGACGAGTCGGCGATCACCGGGGAGTCCGCGCCGGTCGTCCGCGAGTCCGGGGGCGACCGCTCGGCCGTCACGGGCGGGACGCGCGTGCTGTCCGACCGGGTCGTCGTGCGGATCACCTCGAAGCCGGGGGAGACGTTCGTCGACCGGATGATCGCGCTGGTCGAGGGCGCGAGCCGGCAGAAGACCCCCAACGAGATC
Source organism: Cellulomonas wangleii (assembly GCF_018388445.1). Classification (NCBI taxonomy): domain Bacteria; kingdom Bacillati; phylum Actinomycetota; class Actinomycetes; order Micrococcales; family Cellulomonadaceae; genus Cellulomonas; species Cellulomonas wangleii. The sequence continues at coordinate 3,612,034 of NZ_CP074405.1, read as the reverse complement.
GCGCTGTCGATCCTGCTGGCGTCGCTGTCGGTCGTGTTCGTCGTCGTCGCGCTCACGCTGAACCCGATCGCGTCGTACGCGGCGGAACCGGTGAGCGTCGCCGTCCTCGTCGCGCTGCTGGTCTGCCTCATCCCCACGACGATCGGCGCGCTGCTGTCCGCCATCGGCATCGCCGGTATGGACCGCCTGGTGCAGCACAACGTGCTCGCCATGTCGGGACGGGCCGTCGAGGCCGCGGGCGACGTGACGACGCTGCTGCTCGACAAGACCGGCACGATCACCTACGGCAACCGGCAGGCGGTCGCCTTCGTCCCGCTCGGTGACGTCCAGCAGGCCGAGCTGGTGCGAGCCGCGGCCCTCGCGTCGCTCGCGGACCCGACACCGGAGGGCACGTCGGTCGTCGACCTGGCCCGCCGCAGCGGTGCCGACGTGGGCACGGTCGTGCCCGGGGAGGTCGTGCCGTTCACCGCGCAGACCCGCATGTCCGGGCTCGACGAGCCCGACGGCGCGCGGATCCGCAAGGGGGCCGGTTCGGCGGTCGTCGCGTGGCTCGAGGCGGAGGGGACGCCCATGGCGCCCGACGTCCGGGCCGAGCTGGACGCCGCCGTCGAGCACGTCGCACGGTCCGGCGGCACGCCGCTGGTCGTCGCGGTCGCGGCACCCGGTCGCGCCGGTCGCGTGCTCGGCGTCGTGCACCTCAAGGACGTCGTCAAGGAGGGGCTCGCCCAGCGGTTCGCCGAGCTGCGCGCCATGGGCATCCGCACCGTCATGGTCACGGGCGACAACCCCGTGACCGCCCGCGCCATCGCGGCCGAGGCGGGTGTCGACGACGTTCTCGCCGAGGCGACCCCCGAGGACAAGCTCGCGCTGATCCGCGCCGAGCAGGCCGGCGGCCACCTCGTCGCGATGACGGGCGACGGCACCAACGACGCCCCGGCGCTCGCGCAGGCCGACGTCGGCATGGCGATGAACACGGGCACGTCGGCCGCGAAGGAGGCGGGCAACATGGTCGACCTCGACTCGGACCCGACCAAGCTCATCGACGTCGTGCGCATCGGCAAGCAGCTGCTCATCACCCGCGGCGCGCTGACGACGTTCTCCATCGCCAACGACGTCGCCAAGTACTTCGCGATCATCCCCGCGATGTTCATGGGCGTGTTCCCGGGGCTCGCCGCACTGAACGTCATGGGCCTGCACTCGCCGGCCTCGGCGGTCCTCTCCGCGGTCGTGTTCAACGCGCTGGTCATCGTCGCGCTCATCCCGCTCGCGCTGCGCGGCGTGCGGTACCGGCCCCTCGACGCCTCCGCCGTCCTCGGCCGCAACCTCCTGGTCTACGGGCTCGGCGGCGTCGTCGTGCCGTTCGTGGGCATCTGGCTCATCGACCTGGTCGTCCGCCTCCTGCCCGGCTACTGACGCACCCGCACGTCCCGGCCCGTCCCGTCCCGTCCCGCACGAGGAGAACCCGCATGCCCCTCGCCACCCGCACCGCCGCCCGCACCCTGGGCGTCGCCGTCCGCGCCATGGTCGTCCTCACCCTCCTGCTCGGCGTCGGCTACACCGCCGTCGTCACGGGCGTCGCGCAGCTGGTCGCCCCCGCGCAGGCGGGCGGCTCGCTCCTCACGGGTCCCGACGGCACCGTGGTCGGGTCCGCGCTGATCGGCCAGTCGTTCACCGACGTCGACGGCGAGCCGCTGGCCCGGTACTTCCAGCCCCGGCCGTCGGCCGCGGGCGACGGGTACGACGCGGGGGCGTCGTCGGGCTCCAACCTGGGGCCGGAGAACCCGGACCTGGTCGCCGCGATCGCGGACCGGCGCGCACAGGTCGCGGCGCTCGAGGGGGTCGAGCCGTCCGACGTGCCGCCCGACGCCGTCACTGCGTCCGCGTCCGGCCTGGACCCGCACGTCAGCCCCGCGTACGCGGCGCTGCAGGTGCCGCGCGTCGCCGCGGCGCGCGGGATGTCGGAGCAGGACGTCGCCGACCTCGTGGCGCGGCACACTGGGGGACGCGGCCTGGGGTTCGTGGGCGAGCCGACCGTGAACGTGCTGCGGCTCAACCTCGCCCTCGACGACCAGGAGGGCTGAGCATGGCGCGTGGGCGGCTCCGCGTCCTCCTCGGGGCGGCACCGGGCGTGGGCAAGACCTACGCGATGCTCGAGGAGGGCCGCCGCCTGCGTGACGAGGGGCGTGACGTCGTGGTCGCGGTCGTGGAGACCCACGGCCGCGCCCACACGGCCGCGATGGTCGAGGGCCTGGAGGTGGTGCCGCGCCGCGCGGTCCGGCACCGGGAGGTCGAGCTCACCGAGCTCGACGTCGACGCCGTGCTGGCCCGCCGCCCGGACGTCGCGCTGGTCGACGAGCTCGCGCACACCAACGCGCCCGGCCTGGCGCGCACCAAGCGGTGGCAGGACGTGGACGCCCTGCTCGACGCCGGGATCGACGTGCTCTCGACCGTGAACATCCAGCACATCGAGTCCCTCAACGACGTGGTGGAGAAGATCACCGGCGTCGTCCAGCGCGAGACGATCCCCGACGCCGTGCTGCGCGCCGCCGACCAGGTCGAGGTGGTCGACCTCGCACCGCAGGCGCTGCGCGACCGGCTCGCCGGCGGCTACGTGTACCCGGCCGAGCGCGTGGACGCCGCGCTGTCGAACTACTTCCGCCTCGGCAACCTCACGGCGCTGCGCGAGCTCGCGCTGCTGTGGCTGGCCGACGAGGTCGACGCGGCGCTGCGCCTGTACCGCACCGAGCACGGCATCGACAGCCCGTGGGAGGCGCGCGAGCGGGTCGTCGTCACGCTCACCGGTGGGCCCGAGGGGGAGACGCTGATCCGCCGCGGCGCGCGCATCGCCGCACGCTCGGCCGGCGGGCAGCTGCTGGCCGTGCACGTCACACGCCAGGACGGCCTGCGCGGTGCCGCCCCCGGCGCGCTCGCGCACCAGCGGGCGCTCGTCGAGCAGCTCGGCGGCACCTACCACCAGGTCGTCGGCGACGACGTCCCGCGCGCGCTCGTCGACTTCGCCACCGCGGTCGACGCGACCCAGCTCGTCATCGGGGTGTCGCGGCGCGGGTGGCTCGCCACGGCGCTCAGCGGCCCCGGCATCGGCGCGACCGTGACCCGCGAGGCGGGGAAGATCGACGTGCACGTCGTCAACCACGCCGCCGCGGGCGGGCGGCCGCGGCTGCCGCGCGTCGGCGGCGCGCTCACGCGGCGGCGGCGCGTCGCCGGGTTCGCGCTCGCGCTCGTCGGCGGGCCGCTGCTGACGTGGCTGCTGGTCGCGACGCGCAGCACCGACGCGTTCGTCGCCGACGTCCTGGCGTACCAGCTGCTGGTGGTGGTGACCGCGCTCGTCGGCGGCCTGTGGCCCGCGGTCTACGCGGCGGTGCTGTCCGGGCTGACGATCGACTTCCTGTTCGTCGACCCCCTGCACACCGTCACCGTCTCGGAGCCGTCGCACGCCCTCGCGCTCGTGCTGTACGTCGTCATCGCCGTGCTGGTCAGCGTGGTGGTCGACCGTGCCGCCCGCACCACGCGCGCCGCCCACCGCGCCGCGGCGGAGAGCGAGCTGCTGGCGACCGTCGCCGGCAGCGTGCTGCGGGGGCAGGACGCCGTCGCCGCGCTCGTCGGCCGGGCACGTGAGGCGTTCGGCATGACGGCGGCACGGCTCGTGGTGGGTGGGCCCCCGGGCGGGCCCCCGCACGGTGGCGGCGACCCGGGCGGCACGGTGCTCGCGTCGGACGGCGAGGTGCCGCCCGGCGAGCCCGGCACGACCGTGCCGGTCGACGAGCGCGCCGTGCTCCAGCTCTACGGGCCCGACGTCGCGGCGTCCGAGCGGCGGCTGCTCAACGTCATCGCCGTCCAGCTGCGCGCCGCCCTCGAGCGCAGCGACCTGGCGTCGGTGGCCAGCGAGGTCGACCACCTCACCGCGTCGGACCGCGTGCGCAGCGCGCTGCTCTCGGCCCTCAGCCACGACCTGCGCCGCCCGCTGAGCGCCGCGACCGCCGCCGTCGGCGGCCTGCGGACGGCCGGTTCGCGGCTGAGCCCGTCCGACCGCGCCGAGCTGCTCGACACCGCCGACGAGAGCCTGCGCGCCCTGGCGACGCTCATGACCGACCTGCTGGACGTCAGCCGGCTCGACGCGGGGGTGCTCGCGTTCGCCCGCACCCACGTCGACACCGCCGACGTCGTGCTGCCCGCGCTGGACGAGCTGGGCCTGGGCCCCGACGAGGTCGAGCTCGACCTCGACCTGGCGGTGCCGCCGGTCCTGGCCGACCCCGTGCTGCTGCAGCGCGTGGTGGTGAACCTGCTGGCCAACGCGACGCGGCACGCCCCGCCCGGCACGCGGGTGCGCGTCGCGACCAGCACCTTCGCGGGGGCCGTGCAGATCCGCGTCGTCGACCACGGCCCCGGCATCCCGCGCGAGAGGCGCGACGACGTCTTCGTACCGTTCCAGCGGCTGGGGGACACCGACAACGCCACCGGCCTGGGTCTGGGCCTGGCGCTGTCCAAGGGGTTCGTCACCGGCATGGGCGGCACGCTCATGCCCGAGGACACCCCGGGCGGCGGGCTGACGATGGTGGTGGCGCTGCCGTCGGCCGGCACGGACGACCCTGCCGACGCGACGAGGGGGACGGCGGCATGAGGATCCTCATCGCGGACGACGACCCGCAGATCCTGCGGGCGCTGCGCATCACGCTCACCGCGCAGGGCTACGACATCGTCACCGCGACGTCGGGGCCGCAGGCGATCACGCAGGCGATCGACCACCGGCCGGACGTCCTCATGCTCGACCTCGGCATGCCCGGCCTGGACGGCGTCGACGTCATCCACGCGGTGCGCGGCTGGTCGCAGTCGCCGATCCTCGTCGTCTCCGGGCGCACCGGCGCCGCCGACAAGGTCGACGCGCTCGACGCGGGCGCCGACGACTACGTCACCAAGCCGTTCTCGATCGAGGAGCTGCTGGCGCGGATCCGGGCGCTGACGCGGCGCGTCGTGCTGGGCGTCGATGCCGCCCCGGTGGTGCGGTTCGGCGACGTCACGGTCGACCTGTCGGCCCGCACCGTGCTGCGCGGCCCGGACGGCGCCGGGGCGCCCGTGCGGCTGACGCCCACCGAGTGGCAGGTGCTGGAGCGGCTCGTGCGCAACCCTGGCCGGCTCGTGACGCGCCAGACCCTGCTCACCGAGATCTGGGGCTCGCAGCACGTCACCGACACCGGCTACCTGCGGCTGTACGTCGCCCAGCTGCGCAAGAAGCTCGAGCCGGAGCCCGCGCGTCCCCGGCACCTGCTCACCGAGGCGGGCATGGGCTACCGGTTCGACCCCGACGGCGGCGCCGTGCCGTCGTCCACCTCCGGCGCCTGAGCCCGGCTCAGGTCGGCGGTCCAGCGCTCCTCGACGCGGCCGAACCGCCACACCGCGAGCGCTACGACCCACGTGACCACGAAGAGCCCGACGATGACGAACCCGACGTGCCCGAGGTCGAGCCCACCGACCCACGCGATCGGTCCCGACTCCAGGCCCAGCCGCTCGGACACGATCGACATCACCTCGATGCCGCCGATGAGCAGCGCGACCGCCACCGACAGCCCGGTGATGGTGATGTTGTAGTAGACCTTGCGCACCGGCTTGGAGAACGCCCAGCCGTAGGCGAAGTTCATGAAGCAGCCGTCGATGGAGTCGAGCAGCGTCATCCCGGCGGCGAAGAGCACGGGCAGCGTGAGGATCGCGTACCAGGGCAGCTGGAACGCCGCGGCGCCGCCCGCGAGGACGAGCAGCGACACCTCGGTCGCGGTGTCGAAGCCCAGGCCGAAGAGCAGCCCCACGGGGTACATGTGCCACGGCTTGCGCACCGCCCGCGTCGCCGGGCCGAGCACGCGGTTGAGCAGCCCGCGGTTGTTCAGGTGCTGCTCGAGCGTCTCCTCGTCGTACCGCCCGCCGCGCATGTCCTTGAAGACGCGCAGGATCTGGCGCAGCACGACGAGGTTGAGGATGCCGATGACCAGCAGGAACACCGCCGACACGGAGATGCCGATCATCCCGGTGGTCCGCTGCAGCGTCGACGACTCGTCCTCGACCTGCCCGGCCAGCGCGCGGACCCCGAACGCGAGCAGCACGCACAGCACGAGCACGACCGTGGAGTGGCCGAGCGAGAACCAGAACCCGACGGACACCGGCCGCTGCCCGTCGGTCATGAGCTTGCGGGTGGTGTTGTCGATGGCGGCGATGTGGTCGGCGTCGAAGGCGTGCCGCATGCCGAGGGTGTACGCGGTGAGCCCCAGTCCGACGCCGAACACGGTCGTGGAGTCCACCTGGAAGCGTGCCGGGGCCACGACGAGGACCAGGACGCCCCAGCCCACCACGGTCAGCGCGAGCACGACCGACGCCATGCCGGCGATGGACACCCGCTCGCCGCGGCTCAGGCGGCCGCGACCCCGACCCCGGACGGTCCCTGCACGCGTGCTGGACGTGGTGGCCATGGCGCTCCCCCCGGATACGTGGCACCCGAGGGCATCGGGTGCTCGCGCCGTCGACCACGCTACTGCGACCTGGTCGTGACTGCACCAGAAGGGGTGACACCGGGCAGACCGGTCGTCCTACAGTGGAACCACCGCGAACCCGGCGTGGGCGCGCCGGTCGTCCGGGCGGCCGTGAGGGGGCTGGGCGATGACGAGCGAGGCCACCATCGAGCACGTCGGCACGCTGCTGCGGGCGCGGGGCGAGCGCATGACGCGCGCCCGGCGCGCCGTCCTGACCGTGCTCGCACGCGACGGCGGGCACCTCGGCGCGGAGGAGATCCTCGGCCGCGTCGCCGACCTCGACCCGGGGGTGCACCGGGCCACGGTCTACCGGACGCTCGACGCGCTCGCGGACCTCGGCGTGGTGCAGCACGTGCACGTGCGACGCACCGGGACCGCCTACCACCTGGCCCACGGGGAGCGGGAGCACCTGCACGCCGAGTGCCGCGGCTGCGGTGCCGTGCAGGACCTGCCGGCCGACCTGCTCGACGACGTCGTCGGAGCCGTCGCGCGCCGCGACGGGTTCTGGATCGAGCCGACGCACGTCGCGCTGTCCGGGCTGTGCGCGGCGTGCACCGCGCCGGGTGCGCCCGCGCGCTGACCGTCAGGCGGTGACGACCTCCAGCGTGACGGGGACGTTGCCGCGGGTCGCGTTCGAGTACGGGCAGACCTGGTGCGCGGCCTCGACGAGCTGCTCCGCGGTCGCCTGGTCGACGCCGCCGAGCTCGACGTGCAGCGTGATCTCGAGCCCGAACCCGCCGGCGTCGGTGGGGCCGATGCCGACCTCGGCCGTGACCGCGGAGTCGGTGAACGTCACCTGGTCGCGGCGGGCCACGCTCTTCAGCGCGCTGTGGAAGCAGGCGGCGTACCCGGCGGCGAACAGCTGCTCGGGGTTGGTGGCCCCGCCCGGGCCGCCCATCTCGCGGGGGACGGCGAGGTCGACGTCGACGAGCCCGTCGGAGCTGCGGGTGTGGCCCTCGCGGCCCTCGCCGGTGGCCGTGGCGACCGCGGTGTAGATGACAGCCATGGGGTAGCCTCCTAGAAAGAACGTTCGTTCTACTAACGTGGTCCACCTCACCCCCTGGAGGTGCGGATGTCAACCGCAGACGTCGCCCCGTACGGTGCGGGCATGGTCGAGAACCCGACGGGTCCGCGCGGGCCGTCCCCGGCCCGCGCCCGGCTGCTGCGCACCGCCGCCGACCTCTTCTACGCCGAGGGCGTCCACGCGGTCGGCGTCGACCGCGTCATCACCGAGGCGGGCGTCACGCGGGCCACGTTCTACCGGCACTTCCCGGGCAAGGAGGCGCTCGTCGTCGCGTACCTCGAGGCGGCCGACCGGGCCGTGCGCGCGGCGGTCGGCGAGGTCCCGCAGGAGCCCGGTGCGGCGGCGGGCTGGCTCACCGGCATGACGCTGCACGTGGCCGACGAGCTGTGCCGACCCGGCTTCCGCGGCTGCCCGTTCATCAACGCCGCGGCGGAGTTCCCCGACCCGACCAGCCCGGTGCGGCGCGTCGTGCGCGAGCACCGGGACTGGCTGCAGGGGGTGGCGACCGAGGCGCTGCGTCGCGCCGGGCACCCCGACCCGCCGGAGGGCGGTCGGCGCTGGACCGCGCTGCGCGACGGTGCCATGGTCAGCGGCTACCTCGACGACGCGCAGGCCGCCCGTGCGACGCTGCGCGACGCGGTCGAGGAGCTCGTGCGGGCGCGCTGACGCGCAGCCCTGTCGTCCGGGGCGCGACCGCCCGGCCGCCCCCGTCCCGTCAGCGCGTGAGCAGGTCCTCCGTCGTCGTGCCGGGCACGCTCACGGTCACCCGGGTCTCCCACGGGTCGCGCACGGTGACGGACCGGCCGTCGTCGGCGAACGGCAGGCCCCGCGCCCGCAGCCGGGCCGTCAGCGCGTCGAGGTCCTCGCGCCCCGGCACCGTGACGGCGACGTCGCCCAGCCCGAGCGTCGAGGCGCGCGGACCGGCGCCCCGGCTGTTCCAGGTGTTCATCGCGACGTGGTGGTGGTACCCGCCGGCGGACGCGAACAGCGCGCCGGGGTAGCCGCGGACCGTGGCCTCGAACCCGAGCGCGTCGAGGTAGAACGCCTCCGCGACCGCGATGTCCCCGACCTGCAGGTGCACGTGCCCGACCCGCCCGGCGAGCGCCGGACCGGCGTCGAGCGCCTCCTGCGTGAGGTGCGCGCGCAGGTAGGCGTTCGGGTCGAGGTGCTCGACGCCCATGACGAGGTTGCCGTCGCGGTGGAGCCACAGGTCGCGGTCGCGGTCGGTGTACAGCTCGATGCCGTTGCCCTCGGGGTCCGTGAAGTAGAACGCCTCGGACACCAGGTGGTCGCTCGACCCGACGAACCGGCTGCGGGGGTCCTGCGCCGCGCGGTAGACGGTCGCGGACAGGCTCGTCGCGTCGTCGAAGAGGAAGGCGGTGTGGAACAGGCCGGCCTGCCGCGGGTCGACCGCGGGCAGTCCGGGGGTGTGGACGAGGCGCAGCATCGGCGTGGTGCCGCGTCCGAGCACGCGGTGCACCTGGTGGCCGCGGGCGCGCTCCTCCAGGGGCTCGAGCGCGATGGCGCCCGCGTAGTAGGACGTCATGCCCTCGAGGTCGCCGACGTGCAGCGTCACCGCGTCCATCGACGTGGCGGGCGCGAGCACGCGCTCGTCGGTGGGGCCCTGCGGGATCGTGGTCGACATCGTCAGCTCCGAGCATTAGTTGTGATGACAACTGATGCTAGAGCGAACTAGTTCAACCGTCAACCTCTAGCGGGTCCGTCCGCCCGCGCGCCGCCGCCTCGTCCGGCTGCACCCGCAGCGCCAGCATCGCCACGTCGTCGTCCCCGGCGGGCGCCATCGCCTCGACGAGGGCGTCGCAGACGTCCTCCAGGTCCAGGTGCGCCACGCCCTCGGCGCACGCGCGGAGCCGCTCCAGCCCGGCCTCCAGCCGCTCCCCGCGGCGCTCGACGAGCCCGTCGGTGTACAGCAGCACGGTCGCACCGGGCGCGAGCTCCTGCGTGTGGTCCCGCCGCACGGTGTGCCGTTGCAGGCCGATCAGCAGGTCGCTGCGGCGCGACAGCAGCTCACCGCGCCCGTCCGGGTGCAGCAGCAGCGGCGGCAGGTGGCCCGCGTTCGACCAGCGCAGGACACGCACACCCCGTCGCACCGCGTCGGGCGGCTGCTCGACACGCGCCAGGACCGCGGTGCTCAGGGCGTCGATCTGCAGGTCCTGCACCGCCCAGTCGAGCGCGGACAGGATCGCGGCCGGCGGCTGGACGACCGCGTGCGCACCGCCGCGCAGCACGTTGCGGATCTGCGCCATCCGCACCGCCGCCTGCAGGTCGTGGCCGGTGACGTCACCGATCACCAGGCAGGTGCACCCGTCGCGCAGCACGAACGCGTCGTACCAGTCCCCGCCGATCTGCGCGCCCGTCGACGCCGGGACGTACCGTGCGGCGAGCTGCAGGCCCCCCACCTCCGGCAGGGCGGTGAGCAGGCTGCGCTGCAGCTCCTCCGTGAGGTCCCGCCGCGCGGCGTGCAGGTGCGCGTTGTCCAGCGCGAGGCCCATCTGCGCGGTCACGTCCCGCAGGGCCGTGACGTCCGTCGCCGTGAACCCGTCCCGGGCGGCGCGCCGCGCGAGCGTCACGATGCCCCGGGTGCGGCCTCGCCCCCGCAGCGGCAGGACCATGAGAGTCTCGGGTGCCAGCCGCAGCAGCAGGTCCCGCACGGGGCCCGCCGCCACGATGTCCTCGAGCGACGGCGCGCCGAAGCGCATCACGGGCCGCGAGGTCGTCAGCGCCTCGGCCACCAGGGAGGTGCTCGACAGCGCCGGGACGCGCAGCGACCGGTACTCGTCGAGCAGCGGCTGCAGGGTGGGGTCGGCGTGCAGCGCCGCGACGTCGCGCAGGCGGCCTCGCCAGGGCCCCGCGCCGTCGTCCAGCAGGCTCGCGATGGCGAAGTCGGCGACGTCCGGCACCAGGTGGGGGAGCACGGCGTCCAGGGCGCGGACCGGGTCGACCGCGTCCGCGAGCACCCCGGCGACCCGGGCGAGCATGTCCGAGCGCGCGCGGCCCTGCTCGGCGAGCTCCAGCGCCTGGCGGCGCTCCGTCACGTCCGTGAAGTACACGGCGACACCGCCGCGCTCGGGGGTGGCACGGATCTCGTACCAGGCGTCGAGGGGTGCCGGGTAGTACGCGTCGAACACCTGCGGCTCGCCCGTGCGCGGTGCGGCGCGGTAGTGCTCCTCGAAGGCGGTGCCCCGCGCCGCGGGGAAGAGGTCCCAGATCACCCCGCCCAGGAGGTCGGCCCGCGTCCGCTCCAGGATGAGCTCGGCCTCGGCGTTGACGTACCCGAACCGCCACCGCTCGTCGAGCCAGAAGTAGCCGGTCGACATGTCCTCGAGGATCTGCTGCACCTGCAGGTCGCGCTCGCGCAGCGCGGTCGTGTCCGTCGCGACGCCGATGAGGCGCTCGGCGCGACCCGACGGGCCGGCCAGCGCCCGGCCCCGGGCGCTCAGCCAGCGCACGGTCCCGTCGGGACGCACCACGCGGAACTCGGCCTCGTACACGCCGCAGCCGGCGATGGCGCTGTCGATCGCGGCCGCGACGCCTCTCGCGTCGGCCGGGTGCAGCCGGGCGTCGAACGCCTCGATCAGGCCGCTGAACGTCCCGGCGTCGTACCCGAAGACCTCCAGCAGCGTGGGGTCCCAGTGCAGCGCACCCGTCGCCAGGTCCCACTCGAACGTCCCCAGGCCCGCGGCCTGCGCGGCGGAGTCGAGCAGCGAGAGGCGCGTCGCCTGCGCGGCCGAGTCGAGCAGCGAGAGGCGCTCGGCCTGCGCGTCGGCGCCCGGACGTAGGTCCGTCCCGTCCGTCGATCCGTGCACGTGCGCTCCTCACCCCTGGCCCATCCGTCCCCGGAGCGTGCCATGCGCGTCGCGCCGCGGCGAGGCGAGGCTGCACCCGTGTCGGCACCGCGCCCTAGTCTGAGGACCCCGCTCGCGCCAGGAGGACCGATGGCCACGCCCGCGCCCGCCCGCGCCGACACCCACGACCGCATCCGCGTGCACGGGGCGCGCGTGAACAACCTCCAGGACGTGAGCATCGAGCTGCCCAAGCGGCGGCTGACGGTGTTCACGGGCGTCTCGGGCTCCGGCAAGAGCTCGCTGGTGTTCGGCACGATCGCCGCGGAGTCCCAGCGCCTCATCAACGAGACCTACAGCGCGTTCGTGCAGGGCTTCATGCCGACGCTCGCGCGACCGGACGTCGACGTCCTCGAGGGGCTGACCACCGCGATCATCGTCGACCAGGAGCGGATGGGTGCCAACTCGCGCTCCACGGTCGGCACGGCCACCGACGCCAACGCGATGCTGCGCATCCTGTTCAGCCGGCTCGGGGAGCCGCACATCGGCTCGCCGCAGGCGTACTCGTTCAACGTGCCGACCGTGCGGGCCAGCGGCGCGATCGCGGTGGACCAGGGGCACAAGCGCGCGCAGAAGGTGTCGTTCGAGCAGATCGGCGGCATGTGCGCGCGCTGCGAGGGCATGGGCAGGGTCACCGACTTCGACCTCACCGCGCTCTACGACGACGGCAAGTCGCTCGAGGAGGGCGCGCTCACCGTCCCCGGCTACACGATGGACGGCTGGTACGGCCGCATCTTCCGCGCGAGCGGGCTCTTCCCGCCGGACCGCCCGATCCGCGAGTTCACCGAGAAGCAGCTGCACGGCCTGCTCTACCAGGACCCGATGAAGCTCAAGGTCGAGGGCATCAACGTCACCTACGAGGGTCTGATCCCCAAGATCCAGAAGTCGTTCCTCTCCAAGGACGTCGACGCGATGCAGCCCCACATCCGGGCGTTCGTCGAGCGGGCGATCACCTTCCAGACCTGCCCCGAGTGCGGCGGCACGCGCCTCAACGAGGGGGCGCGGGCGTCGCGGATCGCCGGGCTCAACATCGCCGACGTGTGCGCGATGCAGATCACCGACCTGGCCGACTGGGTGCGTGCCCTGGACGAGCCGTCCGTCGCGCCCCTGCTCACGGCGCTGCGCGAGACGCTCGACTCGTTCGTCGAGATCGGGCTCGGTTACCTGTCGCTGGACCGGCCGTCGGGCACGCTCTCGGGCGGCGAGGCGCAGCGCACCAAGATGATCCGGCACCTCGGGTCCTCGCTGACCGACGTCACCTACGTGTTCGACGAGCCGACGGTCGGGCTGCACCCGCACGACATCGCGCGCATGAACGACCTGCTGCTGCGGCTGCGGGACAAGGGCAACACGGTGCTCGTCGTCGAGCACAAGCCCGAGGCCATCGCGATCGCCGACCACGTCGTCGACCTTGGCCCCGGGGCCGGGACGGCCGGCGGTCAGGTGGTGTACGAGGGAACGGTCGACGGGTTGCGGGGCAGCGGCACGCTCACGGGCCGGCACCTCGACGACCGCGCGCGGCTGAAGCCCGAGGTCCGCACACCGACCGGCGCGATCGAGATCCGTGGCGCGGCCACGCACAACCTCCGGGACGTCGACGTCGACGTGCCCCTCGGCGTGCTGGTCGTCGTCACGGGCGTCGCCGGGTCCGGCAAGAGCTCGCTGATCCACGGCTCGCTGGCCCCGCTCGACGGTGTCGTGACGGTCGACCAGGGCGCCATCAAGGGCTCGCGCCGGTCCAACCCCGCGACCTACACGGGGCTGCTCGAGCCGATCCGCAAGGCGTTCGCCAAGGCCAACGGGGTCAAGCCCGCGCTGTTCAGCGCCAACTCCGAGGGTGCGTGCCCTGTCTGCAACGGCGCCGGCGTCGTCTACACCGACCTGGGGATGATGGCGGGCGTCGCCACGACGTGCGAGGTCTGCGAGGGCAAGCGGTTCCAGGCCGAGGTGCTCGAGTACACGCTCGGCGGGAAGGACATCAGCGAGGTGCTCGCGATGCCCGCCACGCAGGCCGAGCAGTTCTTCGCCGCGGGGGAGGCGCGCATCCCCGCCGCGCACGCCGTCCTGCAGCGGCTCGTCGACGTGGGCCTCGGGTACGTGACCCTGGGGCAGCCGCTGACGACGCTGTCCGGCGGCGAGCGCCAACGTCTCAAGCTCGCCACGCACCTGGGCGACAAGGGCGGGGTGCTCGTCCTCGACGAGCCCACGACCGGCCTGCACCTGGCCGACGTCGAGAACCTGCTCGGCCTGCTGGACCGGCTGGTCGACGCGGGCAAGTCCGTGGTCGTCATCGAGCACCACCAGGCCGTGATGGCCCACGCGGACTGGATCATCGACCTCGGGCCGGGCGCGGGGCACGACGGCGGACGGGTGGTGCTCGAGGGCACGCCGGCCGACCTCGTCGCGGACCGCTCGACGCTCACGGGGCAGCACCTGGCGGCGTACGTCGGGGCCTGACGCCGTCACGACCGCAGCTCGACGCCGATCTGCAGCGCGTCCAGCTCCGCCAGCGCCTGGGTCAGCACCGCCGACGGGTACGTACCCAGGTCGCGCACGTGCAGCAGCTCCGCGCGCTGGGCGGTCAGCAGCGCGATGAGCAGGCGCTGCCCGGCCGCGCGGTCCAGCTCGCGCTGCTCGTCGTCGGCCGTGACCTGCGCGTCCAGCACGGCGAACCGGTGCCGGGTGCGCTCCACGACCGGCGCGGGGTACGGCGTACCGTCCGGCTGGGTGAGGTCGGGGTCGTCCAGCCGGCGCAGCGCGGCCCGCCGCAGGTCGTCCCGCAGCGCGGCCAGGGCCGCCTCGTCGCGCTGCTCCCGCCCCGCCATCCCGAGCCGTCGCAGCACCCAGGGCAGCGTCGACCCCTGGATCAGGAGGGTCCCGGCGGCCACGACGAACGCGACGAGGACGAGCAACGACCGCTGCGGCGTGCCCGACGGCAGCGACTGGGCGGCCGCCAGGGTGACGGCGCCGCGCAGGCCCGCCCACACGAGCACCACGCCCTCGCGCGGCCCGAAGCGCTCGGCGACCAGGTAGTCGATGTCGGCGATCTTGCGCTGCACCCGGCGCCCGACGGCCTCGGCCCCACCGTCCCGCGCCGCGGCCGCACCCCGCCGTGCCCGGCGTCTGGCGCGGCCGCGTCCGGCGGGCGGCTGTGGCAGCTCGCCGTCGTCGAGCCGCGCCTGGGCGTGCGTGAGCCAGTCGCGCACGGGCGGGGTCCGGTCGGTGCGCCGCGCGAGCTCCCACACCGACCAGGCGACGAAGACGGACCGCACGGCGAGCACGAGCGTGCCCGTGAGCGCGCCCAGCCCGAGCGCCACCCCCAGGCTGCCGTGCACGTCGAGGACGTCTTCCACGAGGCCGAACACCTCGAGGCCCATGAGCAGGAACACGGACCCCTCGAGCAGCAGCTCCAGCGTCCGCCACACCGCGATCTCGGTGACGCGGTCGCGCGCCCGCAGCGCCCCCGGCGCCGCGTGGCCCGTCACCAGGCCCGCGACCACGGCCGCGACCAGCCCGGACGCACCCAGGCGCTCGGTGGGCAGGTACGCGACGAACGGGACGACGAACGAGATCGCGACGTTCGACGTCGTGAGCGTGATGTGCCCGCGCGCCCACACGTGCAGCCGGCCGACCACGTAGCCGATGACCACGGCGACGACGACCGCGACCACGAAGTCGCCCGCCACCTCCAGCAGCGAGACGGTGCCGGCCGCGGCGACGATCGCCGAGCGCAGGAGCACCAGGGCGGTCGCGTCGTTGAGCATGGACTCGCCCTCGAGGACGGTGACGACGCGCGGCGAGACACCGGCCCTGCGGACGATCGAGGTGGCCACGGCGTCGGTCGGGCTGACCACGGCGCCCAGCGCGATGCCCGTGGCCAGGTCGACGTCCGGCACCACCGCCGACAGGACGAACCCGACGACCACCGCGGACACCACCACGAGCACGACCGAGAGCGCGGAGATCGTGCGCAGGTCGCGCCGGAAGTCCATCGTCGGCAGGGTCGTGGCCGACGAGTACAGCAGCGGCGGCAGCACGATCCCGAGGATCCACTCGGGCTGCACCTCGATCTCCGGCACGAACGGCAGGAAGCTCACGCCCGCGCCGACGAGCACGAGGAGCAGCGGGGCGGCGACCCCGGCGCGGGGCGCGACCGTCGTGATCGTGACGATGACGAGGACGGCCAGGACGAGGGCGGCGAGCAGGTCCACGCATCACCTCGGGTCGACGGGGTCGGGACTCAGCTCGCAGCCGGCTCCGCCCTCTCGGGTGCGGGGCGGTGGGTACCGCCCAGCACGCGGTTGAGCACGTAGAGCACGACCCCGATGCCCAGCAGCAGGCCGGCCCGTGCGTAGACGTCGGCCGACCGGCCGGTGAGCGGGGAGGCGAGGACGAGCGACACGACCGCCCCGAGCGCCGGCGCCCACGTGGGGGCACGGAAGCCGCGGGGCGCGTCGCCGTCGACCGCGCCGTCGCGGTCGTCGGGCCGCCGGCGGAGCACCAGCACCGAGACGTTGACCACGGCGAAGACGAGCAGCAGGAGCAGCACCGTCGTGTCCGCCAGGCCGGACAGGTCGCCCGTGCTGACGAGCGTCAGCGCGATCACGGTGGTGAACGCGATCGCCACCCACGGGGTCTGCCGGCGCCGGTCCACCAGGCCCAGCCAGCGGGGCACGATGCCCTCGCGCGACATCCCGTAGACCACCCGCGACGCCATGATCATGTTGATGAGCGCCGTGTTCGACACCGCGACGAGCGCGATGATCGCGAACAGCCACGGCGGGAACACGAGCCCGGCGACCCGGACCACCTCCAGCAGCGGGCCGGTGGACTCCGCGAGCGTCGCGGTGTCCACGAGCATCGAGGTGGTGAACGCGACCGAGAGGTAGACGACGCCCGCGATGGCGATGCCGCCGAACAGGGCGCGCGGGAAGTCGCTGCGCGGGTGGCGGCACTCCTCCGCCAGGTTGACCGAGTCCTCGAACCCGAGCAGCGCGTAGAACGCGAGCGCCGTGCCGCCGAGCACCGCCATCCACACCGGCCCGTCGGCGCTCAGCGTCATGGCCCGGCCCGGGTCGCCCTCGCCCGCGAGGAACGCGCGCGCCCCGATCACCAGGATCACCAGCAGCCCGGTGACCTCGACGGCCGTGAGCACGAGGTTGACCCGCACCGACTCCGAGACGCCGACGGCGTTGACCACCGCGACGAGCAGCACGAACGCCCACGCGGCGACGAGCGTGGGGACCGTGACGAGCTCGGCCAGGTAGTCCCCGCCGAACGCCCGCGCCGCCGCGCTCGCGCTCGTGATCCCGCTCATGAGCACGGCGAACGCCACGAGGAACGTCACGAACGGCCGCCCGAACGCGCGCTGTGCGTACACGGCCGCGCCCGCCGCGCGCGGGTACCGGGTGACCAGCTCGGCGTACGCCGTGGCGGTCAGCGCGGCCAGGCCGAACGCGAGCAGGAACGGGATCCAGATCGCCCCGCCCACCTCGGCCGCGACCTTGCCCGTGAGGGCGTAGATGCCGGCGCCGAGGATGTCCCCGACGATGAAGACCAGCAGCATCCGCCGCCCGACGCTGCGCTTGAGCGTCGGCGTGGACGTCGTGCCGGACGAGGTGGCGACCATGGCGACCTCCGGGGGTCCGCCGGCCGGCCGGCCGGGACTGCCGCCAGTGTCGCGCCGCGGGTGCGCGCCCGCTCGTCGAGGCGGCGGGCGTGCCCGTTCGACGCGCGGCCGCGGCGCCCCGCACCTACGCTCGGTGACTCCGGCGACGTGGCCCGGTGCGCGCCGCTCGCCGCGGGTCGCACCGTCCGCCACGCACGCCCTCGCACGACCACACGACCACACGACCGCCGGTCCGTCGCGGCCGGCGCGAAGGAGGACACCCATGAAGGGCAAGCTCACGTTCGTCGTCGGCGCCGGGGTCGGCTACCTGCTGGGGACCCGGGCGGGTCGCCAGCAGTTCGAGAAGATCAAGGGCTGGGCGTCGGACACCTGGAACGACCCCCGCGTGCAGGGCTACGTGCAGGACGCGGAGCATGCCGCCACGGAGTTCGCCAAGACGCAGGGCGGCGCGCTGAAGGACAAGGCCAAGGGCGCGTTCTCCGGCAGCGAGAAGGACGACACGACGTCGACCGACGACACGACGTCGACCGACGACACCAGCACGTGGGAGCCGTCGGACGGTCCGCTGGTCGACGCCGACGACGCCAACCCGGACGGCCCGCGCCACTGATCCCGGGCGCCACGTCCCCGGCGTCCGGGCCGGTGCCCGACGCCGGGCACGCGGGGCGCACCCGAGCGGTGCGCCCCGCGAGGCGTCGGACGGTGACCCGCGTCCCCGCCGAGGAGTGGCAGGGTGGGGGCGTGGGAGTCGAGCATCTGGTGGTCATGGGGGTCTCCGGCACGGGCAAGTCGACGGTGGGCCAGGCGCTGGCCGACCGTCTGGGACGGCCGTTCCTCGAGGGCGACGCGCTGCACCCGGCGGCCAACGTCGCCAAGATGAGCGCGGGTGAGCCGCTGGACGACGACGACCGGTGGCCCTGGCTGCGCATCGTGCGCGACACGATGACCGAGCGCACGGAGGCCGGGACGTCGACCGTCGTCGCGTGCTCGGCCCTGCGGCGCGTGTACCGCGACCTCCTGCGCGAGGCGCAGGGTGACGTGCGCTTCGTGCTGCTCGACGTCCCGGCCGGTGTGCTGCGCGACCGCATCGTGCACCGCACCGGGCACTGGATGCCTCCGAGCCTGCTGGAGTCGCAGCTCGCCACGCTCGAGCCGCTGCAGCCGGACGAGGACGGCGTGATCCTGCCGGTCACCGGCCCGCCGGCGGACGTCGTCGACGCCGCCCTCAGGGCCCTCACGCCCCACGCCTGACCCCCGGCGGCGGGGGAGCGGTCCGCCGCGTCGGCGGCCCCGCGTGCGGCACGTAGGGTGCTGCGGTGCGTTCGCTGCTCGTCGACCTGACCCCGGTCCGGACGAGCCCCGCGTTCCGGCGCCTCTGGCTCGGGCTGTCGGTGGCGAACCTCGGCTCCCAGCTCACCGTCGTGGCCGTCGGGCTCCAGGTGTACGCGCTCACCGGCTCGACGCTCGCGGTCGGCGTGCTCGGCATCTGCGCGCTGGTGCCGCTCGTCGTCTTCGGGCTGTACGGCGGCGCCCTGGTCGACCACTACGACAGACGCACGGTCGCGGTGGTCGCGTCGCTCGTGTCGTGGGCGGCGGTGCTGGTGCTCGTCGCGCAGGCGGCGCTCGGCAACGAGCACGTCGGGCTGCTGTACGGGCTGGTCGCCGTGCAGTCGGCCGCGGGCGCGGTGAACTCGCCGGCGCGCTCGGCGATCATCCCGCGGCTCCTGGAGCCCCGGCTGATGCCCGCCGCCAACGCCCTGCAGACGATGGGGTGGAACGTCGCCCTCACGCTGGGGCCGCTGACCGGGGCGGTGCTGGTGGCGGGCATCGGGTACGTGTGGGCGTACGCGGTGGACGCCGTGCTCTTCACGTTCGCGCTGACCGCGCTGCTGCGGCTGCCGCCGGTGCCTCCGGAGCCGTCGGCGGAGCGTCGTGCACGGCTCGGTCTCGGCTCGGTCGTCGACGGCCTGCGGTACCTCGGCACGCAGCCGAACGTCCGCATGACGTTCCTGGTGGACGTCGTCGCGATGGTCACGGCGATGCCCCGGGTGCTGTTCCCCGCGGTCGGCGTGCTCTACCTGGGCGGGGGCGAGACGACCACGGGCGTGCTCACGGCGGCGATCGCCGCCGGCGGGATCCTCGCCGGGCTCTTCTCCGGAGGGCTGGCGCGCGTGCGGTGGCAGGGCCGCATCATCGCGGCGGCCATCACGGCCTGGGGTCTGTCGATCGTCGCGTTCGGCCTGGTGCTCGTCGCGGCCGGGCCGACGTCACCCGAGGGCGTGCTGCCCGTCGCGCTGGCGCTGGCCGTGGTGACGCTGGCGCTGGCGGGGGCGTCCGACGCCGTGTCGTCGGTGTTCCGGCAGACGATCCTGCAGACCGCGACGCCGGACCACATGCGCGGTCGTCTGCAGGGCGTGTTCGTGGTCGTCGTGGCGGGCGGCCCGCGCCTGGGCGAGCTCGCCCTGGGTGCGCTGTCGACCCGGGTGGGTGAGGCGTGGGCGCCCGTGATCGGCGGCGTGGCGTGCGTGGTGCTGCTGTGGGTGCTGGTGCGCGCGCAGCGCACGTTCTGGGACTACGACGCCCGCCACCCGACGCCCTGACGCCCTGCTGCCACCCCGGCCGGGGTCGGGCCGCCCTCAGGCCGGTGCGCGCCCGTCGCCGGCGCCGCGGTCGTGCTCGGCGTCCTCCCGGTGCTCGGCGGCGAGGTCGCAGGCCGCGATGGTCGCGCCGGCGGTCGCGCTGGCCGGCTCGTTCTCGGCTGCGGCCGGCTGCCGGGCGTGCGCGGCGTCCGCCGGGTCGGCGTCATGCTGCCGCGTGCGGGCCGCGTGCCGGCGCAGCGACGGCAGTGCGACGAGCGTGGCGACCAGCGCCGCGGCGCCGGACACCACGACGACCATGAACCCGGCGTGCGACCCGCCGGCGTCGATGCGGCTGCCCGCGACGGACGACCCCACCGACACGCCGATGCTCAGGCCGGTGCCGACCCAGGTCAGGCCCTCGGTGAGCCGGCCCGGAGGGACGAGCGCCGCGACCAGCGCGTTGCCGTTGATGATCGACGGGGCGATGGCGAACCCGGTGACGAACATGACCGCGGCGAGCACCCACAGCGACTCGGCGAGGAAGAATGCGCACACGCCCACGGCGAGCGCGACGACCCCGATGGCGAACCTGCGGTACAGCGGGGAGACCCAGTGGCGCGCGCCGTACAGCAGCCCGGAGATGAGCGAACCGAGCGCGAACACGGCGAGGATCACGCCCGCGAGGCTCTTGCGACCCGACTCCTCGGCGAACGCGACCGTGGCCACGTCGGTGGCCCCGAAGATCGCCCCGATCGCGACGAACACGAGCACGATGACGACCACGCCGGGGCGCTGCAGCACGCTGCCGCGCACCCGCGGCTCGTGGGCGGGGGCGGTGGGCGGCTCGGTGTCGCGCAGGGACAGGAACGCCAGGCCTCCGACGACCATCGCGACGACCGGCACCACGAGACCCGCGACGGGGGAGACGCTGGTGGCCAGGGCCGTCGCGGCGACGGGGCCGATGACGAAGACGAGCTCGTCGAGCGCCGACTCCAGCGAGTACGCGGTGTGCACGCGGCGGGGGTCGTCGCCGAGCAGGTGGTTCCAGCGGGCGCGGACCAGCGAGCCGAACGACCCGATGGTGGCACCGGCGAGCACGGCCGTGACGTACAGCCAGACCGACGGCGCGCGCATCGACGCGGCGACGACGAGCGCCACGATGCTGGTCGCCGACACCAGGATGGCCGGCCGCATGACCCGGGCCTGACCGTGCCGGTCGACGAGCCGGGCCAGCTGCGGCCCGCCGACCGCCTGCGCGATGACGACGGCTGCGGAGACGCGCCCGGCCAGCCCGTAGGAGCCGTACAGCGCGGACACCATGAGGACGATGCCGATGCCGACCATGGACATGGGCAGGCGCGCGACGATGCCGGTGGCCGAGAACGCGAACGCGCCGGGGCGCGCGAGGACGTCCCGGTAGGTCTGGAGCATGACCCCACTGTCGCACCCGCGGCCGACACGGTCCGACCGCGGTGCGACCTGCGCCCGGGGACGAGGTGCCCGCCGGCGGTGCGCCCGGCCCCGTGGGCGCGTCCCCGTGGTGGACGAGGCGTCTCGAAACGGCGCAAGAGGTGATGCGACGGGAACGTCGTCGCCATTGCGATCAATACCGTGGAAATGGGGCGCGCAGGAGGGGTGCGTATTGCGCCGGACGAGTGAGACGCTCGTCACATCCGCCGTCGGTGCGACGCCCTGACCTGCGGCTCCGCCTCCGTAGGCTGACCTGGGCGTTGACCCGATTTGTCGCGGCCGACCTGGACGAATGTCCGATGAGTCGTTTCAATCCTGTTCATCCGAAGCGTCTTTCCTTTCACCCGGCCGACCTGCACAGTTGAGCCACCGACGACGCGCCGCAGACCGGCGGCGCTCAGCACCGGCGCACGACGAGGACGGCTCGCGACCGTCCCCGCGCCACAGCTCCCCTCGGCTCCCGCGGCCCCCGCCGCCCCCGCCGGGCCACGCCCGGATGTCCTGCTGCATCGCCGATGGCGTCGGTCAGCTCGTCCCCACGTCAGGTTGCACAGGAGACCCATGTTCATCTTCATCCTGCAGCTGCGGCACATGTTCGAGACCCAGAACGAGATCTACCTGTTCGCGGTCTTCTCGTCCATCGTCTGGGCTCTCTGGATCCTCAAGGTCGTGCTCTCGCGGCGCTACCGGCCCGTCGCCGCTCCCTACGACATCACCACCAGCGTCGTCGTCCCCGTCGTCGACGAGCCGCTGGACCTGTTCCGCGACGTGCTGCGCCGCATCGTCGAGCAGCAGCCCGACGAGGTCATCGTCGTCATCAACGGGGCACCGAACCCCGGCCTCGAGGCCGTGTGCGACGAGTTCGCCCCCCTGGTGCAGCGCGTCCACACGCCCATCCCGGGCAAGCGCAACGCCGTGAAGA
Organism: Cellulomonas wangleii; assembly: GCF_018388445.1. Lineage (NCBI taxonomy): Bacteria > Bacillati > Actinomycetota > Actinomycetes > Micrococcales > Cellulomonadaceae > Cellulomonas > Cellulomonas wangleii. Next base: position 3,590,014 of record NZ_CP074405.1, on the reverse strand, counting down.
TCGGCACGCAGATGTCGCACGGGGACGTCACCGTCCTCGTCGACTCCGACACGGTGTGGACCGACGGCACCCTCGCGGAGCTCGTCAAGCCCTTCGCCGACCCGAAGGTCGGCGGTGTCACGACCCGCCAGCGGATCCTGGAGCCGACGCGCTCGTGGATCACCCGCTGGGCCGACTGGCTCGAGAACACGCGCGCCCTGTACTCCATGCCGGCGCAGTCGGTCCTCGGGCAGGTGGGCTGCCTGCCCGGGCGCACCATCGCGTTCCGGCGCCACATCCTCATGCAGGTCATGGACAAGTTCATGACCGAGAAGTTCCTCGGCGTCTTCCTCGAGGTCTCCGACGACCGGACCCTGACCAACCTCACGCTCAAGGCCGGGTACCGCACGGTCTACCAGCACACCAGCCTGGTCTACACCGACGCCCCGCTGGAGCTGCGCAAGCTCTACAAGCAGCAGCTGCGCTGGTCGCGCGGCAGCCAGTACAACACCCTGCGGATGCTGCCCTGGATGCTCGGGCACGCGCCCGTCCTGGCCATCTTCTTCCTGGTCGACATCATCCTGCCGTTCCTGCTCTTCGGGACGATCGCCGGCTGGGTCTACCGGGCCGTCTCGGGAACGGGCATCAACCTGTACCAGGCGATCCTGCAGACCACGACGGGCGTGCAGGGCGTGGCCTGGGTGGTCGGCCTCATGGTCGTGTCCTCGGTGCTCTCGATGGCGATCCGCCAGATCCGCCACCTGCAGGAGAAGCCCTCGGACTTCTTCCGGCTCCCGGTCTTCATCATCACCTCGACCCTCTTCCTCATGCCGATCCGCCTCATCGGGTTCTTCCGCATGGCGCACGTCGCCGGCTGGGGCACCCGGGCCGGGGCGTACACGGCGGGCCAGCGGGACGCCGGTGACGACCTGATCGCCGAGCTCGAGCAGGCGCAGGGCGTCGACGCCCCCGTCGACGTCGTCGACCGGGCGGTCGTTCCGACGCAGTCCGGGCCGTCGGGGCCGCACACCTCGACGCTGCCGCACGTGGCCACCACCGGTCGGCTCACCACGCGGGCGCAGGCCCGCACGGCCCAGGTCGCGCCTGCCGAGGCGCGGGTCGCCACGGCCCAGGCCGCCCCGGCCGCCGCGTCGCGCCGTCGACGCAACCCCCTCGTCCTCGTCCCCTACCTGATCGGGTTCCTCATGTTCGGCCTCATGGCGGTGCTGTATGTCTGAGCGCACCGGCACGCACTGGTGGACCCTCTCGGGTCGCCTCGGGATCGTCGGCAGGATCTCCGCCGTCGCCCTCGCCCTCGCGCTGGGTGTCATCACCGGCGTCGTCTGGCTCTCGCCGTCCGGCACCGTGCCGGGTCCGCTGCGCACCGCGACCGAGCGGGAGCTCGCGCAGGAGAACGCCGACCTCGCGGCGATCCTGGCGGACCGCGACGAGGAGATCGCGAACCTCAGGCGGTCGCAGGACAAGGCCGCCGCCGAGCGTGCCGCCGGCGCCGAGCGCGGCAAGGAGAAGGCCGCCGCCCAGAAGGCGGCCGCCGCGGCCGTGGGCGACCAGCGCTCGGCCGAGCAGAAGGCCGCCGCACAGCAGAAGGCGGAGTCCGAGCGTGCCGCCGCCGCGCGGCGCGGCAAGGAGAAGGCCGCCGCCGAGCGGGCCGCCGCCGCCGCCCGCTCGCAGCAGAAGGCGTCGCTCGAGCGTCAGCTGGCCGCCGCCAAGGGTGCGCTGCAGGGCTCGGCGATCCGCGAGCAGGTCGCCCGCCAGCGGGCCGACGCCGCCGCCGCGGCGGCTGCCGCCCGAGCCGCCGCCGAGGCCGCGGCGAACGCCAAGCCGACAGCCCCCTCGCTGGCGAGCCTCATGGTGCCGGACGACCGGTACTTCGGCCTCTACACGCCGCAGTCGCCGTTCAGCTGGTCCGAGCTGGACCAGGTCGCCGCGCAGGTCGGCGTCGCACCCGACGTGGCCGGCTACTTCCAGGGCTGGGACACGCAGTTCCGCCCCGACGCGGTCGTGCGGTCGTGGCGCAAGGGGATGCTGCCGATGATCACGTGGGAGTCGCGTCCCCTCGCGGCTGCCAACGACCAGGTGGACGAGCCCGAGTACTCGCTGCCGCGGATCATCGCGGGGGCGCACGACGACTACCTGCGCGAGTACGCCCGCTCGGTGGCCGAGCTCGACCTGCCCGTCGCGATCCGTCTCAACCACGAGATGAACAGCGGCTGGTACCCGTGGTCCGAGCAGACCAGCAACGCCGCACCCGTCAACGGCAACCGCCCGGGCGACTACGTGAAGATGTGGCGCCACGTCCACGCCATCTTCGAGGCCGAGGGCGCCAACGCGAACGTCATCTGGGTCTGGTCGCCCAACATCGTCAACCGGCTGCCCGCGACCAACCGGACGCTGGAGTACACGCGCAGCCTGTACCCGGGTGACGAGTACGTCGACTGGGTCGGCCTGTCGGGCTACTTCCGCCCGCCGTACGACCCGGACCAGACGGCGACGTTCTCCTACACGTTCGACCGCTCGCTCGACCAGCTGCGGGCGATCAGCGACAAGCCGATCATGCTGGCCGAGATCGGCGCGTCGGAGACCGGGGGCGGCAAGGCCGCGTGGATCACCGACCTGTTCGACGCGCTGGCGGAGCCACGCAACGCCGACGTCATCGGGATGGCCTGGTTCCACCACGCCGTGACCACGTACATCGAGGGCGAGCGCGCCACCAACGACTGGCGCATCACGTCCCGCCCCGACGCCCTGGCCGCGTTCCGTGAGGGCATCCAGGACCCGTCCGCGGGCTTCGTGCCCGGCGGTGGGGCGGCCCTGGCCGCGGCGTCCGTACCGGGCGGCGTAGCGGTCGACGGGGCAGCGGCCCTGGCGGCGCGCACCGCGGGCCCGGCGGACGAGCCGGTCCCCGGTCCGGACGCCGCGGCCGGACCGGACCCGGCACCCGGACCACAGCCGACCCCGCAGCCGGCCTCGGGACCGACCCCGCAGCCGACGCCGGCCCCCAGCCCGGCCCCCAGTCCGGCCCCCAGCCCGGCCCCCAGCCCGGCCCCCAGCCCGGCCCCGGCCCCCGCGCCGGAGCCCGTCCCGGCCGGCAGGAACCAGCAGCAGCCGACGTCCACCCCCACCCCCACCCCCGCCCGATGAGCCCCCGGAGCACCGACATGACCCGCAGCACCACCTCGAAGGCGCAGCCCGCGGCCCCCGCCGGCGACGCACCCCGCCTCACCGTCCTCGGCACCGGCTACCTCGGGGCCACCCACGCCGTCGCGATGGCCGAGCTCGGTTTCGACGTCACCGGCGTCGACACCGACCAGGCCAAGGTCGACGCGCTGCAGGCCGGCAAGGTGCCGTTCTACGAGCCCGGGCTGCCCGAGCTGCTGGAGAAGAACCTGGCCACCGGCCGCCTGCGGTTCACGACCGACGTGGCGTCGGCCGTCGCGCAGGGCGACGTGCACTTCGTCTGCGTCGGCACGCCGCAGCAGCGCACGTCGCACGCGGCCAACCTCGCGTACGTCGAGGCCGCGACGACCGCGGTCGCCCGGCACCTGACCAAGGACGCGGTGATCGTCGGCAAGTCCACCGTGCCGGTGGGCACGGCGGCGCGGCTGCGTGAGCTGGTCGCCCGGGAGGCCCCGGCCGGTGTCGACGTCGAGCTGGTCTGGAACCCCGAGTTCCTGCGCGAGGGCAAGGCGGTCGGCGACACCCTGCACCCCGACCGCATCGTGCTCGGCGGGGTCTCGGCGCGGTCCGAGGCGGTCCTGCGCACCGTGTACGCCACGCCCATCGCCGAGGGCTCGCCGGTCGTCGTGACGGACCTGCCCACGGCCGAGCTGGTGAAGGTCAGTGCGAACGCGTTCCTGGCCACCAAGATCTCGTTCATCAACGCGATCGCCGGGGTCTGCGAGGCCGCGGGCGCGGACGTCACCGTGCTGGCGGACGCCCTGGGCCACGACGTGCGCATCGGGCGGCAGTTCCTCGACGCCGGTCTGGGCTTCGGCGGCGGGTGCCTGCCCAAGGACATCCGGGCGCTGATGCACCGGGCCAACGAGCTCGGTGCGCACCGCGCCGCGGGCCTGCTGCAGCAGGTCGACGAGATCAACATGGGCCAGCGCGAGCGCGTGATCGACATGGCCCTGGAGGCGTGCGGCGGGTCGGTCCTGAACCGGCGGATCGGTGTCCTGGGTGCGGCGTTCAAGCCGCTGACGGACGACGTGCGCGACTCCCCGGCGCTCAACGTGGCCGCCGCGCTGCACCTGCGGGGGGCCCAGGTCACGGTCTACGACCCGGAGGCGGGGGACACCGCGCGCCGGCTGTTCCCGACGCTGTCGTACGCCACGAGCGTCGACGAGGCCGTCGAGGGCGCGGACGTGGTGCTCGTGCTGACCGAGTGGGACCAGTTCCTCGGTGAGGACCCGGCCCGTCTGGCCCCGCTGACCCACCGGGCCCGCGTGATCGACGCGCGCGGCAAGCTCTCGGCCGAGGCCTGGCGGACCGCCGGGTGGGACTTCACCGGCCTGGGACGCGCCGCAGCCTGACGGCACCGTCCTTCGGCGGACCCCCGAGCGCGCGGTCCGGCCCCTCCCCCGGGGGCCGGACCGCGCTTCGTCGTCCCGGGGTCAGGCGCCCAGCGCCTGGGCCACCACGTCCTTGGCCGCCTCCTGCACCTGGGCCAGGTGCTCGGGGGAGACGAACGACTCGGCGTAGATCTTGTAGACGTCCTCGGTGCCGGACGGGCGGGCCGCGAACCACGCGTTCTGCGTGGTGACCTTCAGCCCGCCGATCGCCGCGTCGTTGCCCGGTGCGCTGGTGAGCTTCGCGGTGATCGGCTCGCCGGCCAGCTCGGTCGCGGCGACCTGCTCGGGCGACAGGGCCGCGAGCGTGGCCTTCTGCTCCCGGGTCGCGGCGGCGTCGACGCGCGCGTACCAGGAGCGCCCGAACCGGTCGACCAGGTCGGCATGGTGCTGCGACGGGCTCTTCCCGGTGGTCGCGAGGATCTCCGAGGCCAGCAGGGCCGGCAGGATGCCGTCCTTGTCGGTGGTCCACACGGTGCCGTCGGTGCGCAGGAACGACGCACCCGCCGACTCCTCGCCACCGAAGCCCACCGACCCGTCGATGAGGCCGGGCACGAACCACTTGAAGCCGACCGGCACCTCGAGCAGGCGGCGGTCCAGCGACGCGGCGACGCGGTCGATCAGCGACGACGACACCAGGGTCTTGCCGATCGCCGTGCCCGCGGGCCAGCCCGGGCGCGCACCGCCGTACAGGTAGGCGATGGCGACGGCCAGGTAGTGGTTGGGGTTCATCAGGCCCGCGTCGGGGGTGACGATGCCGTGGCGGTCGGAGTCCGCGTCGTTGCCCGTCGCGATGTCGAACGGCGCGCGCCCGTCCGGTCCCGGCTGCATGCGCTCCAGCAGCGAGGCCATCGCGTACGGCGACGAGCAGTCCATGCGGATCTTGCCGTCCCAGTCGAGGGTCATGAACGACCACCGGGGATCGACCTCGGGGTTCACCACCGTGAGGTCCAGCCCGTAGCGCTCGCCGATCGCGCCCCAGTACTCGACGGACGCCCCGCCCAGCGGGTCGGCCCCGATGCGCACGCCCGCGGTGCGGATCGCCTCCAGGTCGACGACGTTCGCGAGGTCGTCGACGTAGGAGGACAGGTAGTCGTGCTTGCGGGTGGTGTCGGCCGCCAGCGCCTGCTGGATGCCGACCCGCGGCACGGAGCGCCAGCCGCTGCGCAGGATCTCGTTGGCGCGGTCGGCGATCCACCCGGTGGCGTCGGACCCGGCGGGCCCACCGTGCGGCGGGTTGTACTTGAAGCCGCCGTCGCGCGGCGGGTTGTGCGACGGCGTCACGACGATGCCGTCCGCCAGGCCCGGGCCGCGCGTCCGCACGCCCTCGCCGGTGGCGGCACCGTTGTGCCGCAGGATCGCGAGGGACACGGCGGGCGTGGGCGTCCACGAGTCGCGGGCGTCCACGTGCACCTCGACGCCGGCCGCCGCGAGCACCTCCAGCGCGGTGGTCCAGGCGGGCTCGGACAGGCCGTGGGTGTCGCGGCCGATGAACAGCGGGCCGTCGGTGCCCTGACCGCGGCGGTACTCCACGATGGCGGCGGTGATGGCGACGATGTGCGCCTCGTTGAACGCGCCGTCGAGGGACGACCCCCGGTGGCCGGAGGTGCCGAACGCGACGCGCTGCCCCGGGTCGTCCAGGTCGGGCTCGCGATCGTGGTACGCCGTGAGCAGGGCGTCGACGTCGATGAGGTCGGAGGGCTGGGCGAGGGTGCCGGCGCGCGGATCCATACGGGTGATCCTCCCGCAGCGGGCCCCCGGCGCGCACCCGGTCCGTCCGGATCCTTCTCACACCTCCGGCGCGTCGGCCCGCGCACCCGTCGTGCGGCTCGTCCGCCCTCCCGGGGCCGCGGTCGGTAGGGTGCGGGCATGGCCAAGAACACGCCCTCCTTCGTGCTGCGTCCGTTCGAGGGGCTGCCCGGCGAGCCGGACTGGGTCGCGCTGCGCGAGCTCGTGCCCGCCGCGACCGCGACCGCCCGCACCACCGCCGAGCACGGTGCCCGCGACGTCGTGGTCACCACGGTCCTGCCCAACAGCTGGGCCGCGCTGCACCGTGCGGACGGGGTCGTGCTGGTCGCGCTGCAGACGGGCACCAGCTCCGGCGACGCCAGCCGCGACGTCGCCACCGCGCTGCTGCTGGCGCTCGACGCCGAGCCCGGCACCGCGATCGAGAACATCGGCCTGCCCACCGCCGGCCCCCGCCTGCAGGACGTGCTGGACCTGTCCGTGCCGTTCGAGGTCACCGTGCAGGAGAGCTTCTCCTACTGGCTGGACCCGAGCACCGAGGTGACGCCCGACCTGCAGGCCGCGATGGAGGAGGCGGACGCCGGCATCGTCGACACCCGCCGCCTGACGTCCGTGGAGTCCGCGTACTGGTGCCGCATGGGCGCCCGGGAGTACCTGCGCTGGGCGCAGCCGGCGGACGAGCAGGTGGTCCTCGACGGCCTGGCGCGTCTGCACGCGCGCCGCGAGTCCGGCTTCGACGACGGCAAGTTCATCGGGTACTTCCGCGCCGCCGGCATCGTCGTGCCGGTGTGGGAGCTCGCACGCGGCTCGGAGGCCGAGGACGTCGAGAAGCCCGTCGCGGACTTCGCCCCGCGCCTGGAGGCGGCGATGGCCGACACCACGCCGCTCGACGCGAACGCGCGCCGCGCCCGCGCCGGTCTGGTCGCCCGTCAGGTCACGCTGCGCTGAGCCGCGCCGCGGTCCCGCAGCGCGGACACGGCCGTCCCACGCCGCGCCCGTGAGGCGACCTGCCCCCCGTGGTCGATAGGGTGGTGCCCGTGACACGCACGGGGAGCGAGGCCGTCCGACCGGAGGCCGACGTGACGCCTGGCACCCCGTCCGCCGCGACCGCGGACAGGGTGGCCCGCGCGTCACGCGGCCACAAGCAGCGCCAGCGCGTCGCGGTGGTCATCCCGGCCAAGGACGAGTCGCGGCGGATCGCCGCGACGGTCCGCTCCGCCCGGGCGATCCCGAACGTCGACCTCGTGCTCGTCGTCGACGACGGCTCGGAGGACAACACCCAGCACGTGGCGCGCGAGGCCGGCGCCGTGGTGGTGCGGCACTCGCACAACCGCGGCAAGGCCGCGGCGATGGAGACGGGTGCCGCTGTCGTCGCCATGCGCGACGCGCCCGACCGTCCGCCGCGCCACCTGCTGTTCATCGACGGCGACCTGGCCGACACGGCCGTGAACACGGCCCCGCTCGTGCCGCCCGTGCTCGACGGCATCGCCGACCTGACCATCGCGCTGCTGCCGCCGCAGCCCGGCGCCGGCGGTCGCGGTCTGGTCGTCGGGGCGGCGCGGCGTGCGATCGCGTCGATGACCGGGTGGACGCCGACGCAGCCGCTGTCCGGCATGCGCTGCCTGACGCGCGAGGCGTTCGAGGCGGCGACCCCGCTCGCCCGCGGGTGGGGCGTCGAGGCGGGCATGACGATCGACCTGCTGCGCCTGGGCTTCCGCGTGCTCGAGGTGCCGTGCGAGCTGCGGCACCGCCCGTCGGGCACCGACCTCAAGGGGCAGCTGCACCGGGCGGCGCAGTACCGCGACGTGCAGCTCGCCGTCAGCACCCGCCGCGCACGGGCCGCGGCGTCCGGCGTCAGGCGGACGCTGTCCCCGCGGGAGCAGCGCCCGGGTCGCTGACCGCACCGCGGGCCTCGTCCACGTCCTCCGGGCGGGCGTCGAGCCGCCACTGCGCGGCCGCGGCGACCAGGCACGGCACGGCCAGCGCGATGCCCGTGGCGGGGACCACGATCCCCGAGTCGTTCATGAGGAACCCCAGGGCGAGCGCGGCGCCCGTCGCGGCGACGGCGGGCCGCAGCAGCGGCACCTCGCGCTGCAGGCCGGCCAGCGGTGAGCCCGCGCCGAGCAGACCGCCGCGCCGCGCGCGGGGCCCGGCCAGCACCAGCCAGGTCAGGGCGACGCCCCCCACGGCGGGCACGAGGTAGCGCCACGAGCCGAGGACCCGCAGGTTGGCGGACACCTTGCGCCATACGACGTCCCACAGCCCGCCGTCGAGCACGGTGTCGAGGAACCGGCCCAGGTGGGTGCGCTCGGTCGGCGGCCGCATCCAGTCGAGCGCCGCGAAGCCGATGACGACCACGGCACCGACGGCGGCGACCCCCAGCACGAGCCGCCACGAGACCCGTCGGCCGCTGACCGCGACCGCGAACATCGCGAACGCGAGGATCAGGGCGGGCGGGCCGCCGAAGTCGGCGCCCCAGGCGGGCGCACCGTCGACGACCATGAGGACCACGCCGATGGCGACGACGGCCGCGACGGCCGCGCCGCGCCGCCCCCGGCGCACCAGCCGGTCGGCGACCACCAGCGCGACCAGCACGCCGCCCGCGGTGATGAGGGCGAAGGCCTGGTTGCTCATGCCGTAGAACCGCGCCGCGAGGATGCGGTGGGCGCCCATGGGGGAGTCGACGACCAGCGTCGAGCCCGTGACGGCGTCGACCGCGAGGGTCACCACCGTCACCGCCGCGACGACACCCGCCGGGCCGAGCACGTGCCGGCGCCAGGGCCCGGCCAGGGCGGTGATGGTGATGACGGCGATCCAGCCCAGCAGGACGGTCCAGAAGGCCGCCGCCTGCCGGTCGGCGCGCCACCACGGCACGAGTCCCGTCAGGAACGAGGCGACCGGCGCCGAGCCGAGCGCCAGCGCGGCGACCTGCAGGACCCGTAGTGCCGGACGCAACGGTCCGCGGTCCGTCCGCGCCCGCAGCACCAGCAGGATCGCCGCGGCGACGAACAGCACCGCCTGCGCCATCACGAGGCGCGCCGAGAACAGGCCGGACACCTTGGTGATCGCGGACGCCTCCAGCTGCACGTCGATCAGCCGGGCGACGCGCGCGCTGCCGGTGGCGGGCCCCGGCGTCGGGACCATCTGCGCCCCGGGCAGCGCGGGGGCGTCGTCGTCCAGCTGCAGCAGCGCGAGCAGCGTCGGCGTCACGTCCGTGACCTGGACGACGCCCGGCTGGCGGGTCGACCCGGAGGTGAGCAGGCTCGCCTCGTACGGGTCGCCGACCGGGCGCGGGCCCTGGGCCACGGCGACCTGGAGCGCGGCGCGCCCGGAGTCCGCGAGCGAGACGAGCAGCACCGTCGCGTCGTGGTCCGCCAGGCCGTCGAGCACGGCCGCGACGCGTTCGTCCACCTCGACGGCCTGCTGCGCCCGGGTGGGCTCGGTGATGGATCCCGATCCCGGCAGGTCCGCCTCGCCCGACTCCAGGCCGGGCAGCTCGTCGCTCTCGGGTGCCGCGCTCGGCGTCGTGGACGGTGTGCGCGGCACGGTCGCGTAGCCGGGGTCGCGGATCACGCCCGCGTCGACGACGACGAGCCGGGAGTCGGCGGCCGCGGACGCCACCGACTGCGCGAGCGCCCGCGGCTCGGCCGGCAGGCGCTGGTGGACGCCGGCGGGCACGCCGTCGGACGTGGCCAGCGCGATCGCGGCGCCGGGGCCGACGCCGGTCGCGGGAGTGCCGGTGCGCGTCAGCAGGTCGCCGAGCATGCCGGGCCGGGCGCCGTACGACTCGGCGCGGGCGGCGGCCACGTAGTCGTCCCACCCCGGCACCTCGCCGGACTCCCCGGGGTCGCGCAGCGTGCGGCACGTGCCGTCCTCGGAGGGCAGGTCCGCGGCCCGGTTGCCGGCGGACACCGCGAGCCAGCCGTCGACCGGGCACCCGCGCTTGTGCACGGACCGGGTCGCGACCAGGCCGATCGAGCCCTCGTGGGACAACCCCCACAGCGCCGGCGTGGTCAGCGACCCCAGGTCGTCCCAGCGCAGGCCGGTGACGCCGACCAGCACGACCGGCCCGGGCACGGGCTCCGCCGCGGGGGCCGCCTGCGCGGGTGCACCGAGCAGCACCGCGAGCGCGGCGAGGAGGGCAGCGGCGAGCGCGCGCAGGGACCGGGGCACGGTCCCAGCGTACGGGCGCCCACTAGGCTCGGCGGGGCCGCGGGTGCGGCCGCGCGCGGCACCCGGTGCCGCCGCGCTCGAGCCGCCGGGCCGTCGGGCCCATCGGGTGGGGAGGGTCATCGCCGTGCTGCGCTACGCGTACCTCGGGCCTGCGGGCACGTTCACGGAGGAGGCGTTGCGCCAGGTCGCGTCGCCGGACGAGGCCGTGTACCTGCCGCAGACGGACGTCGGCTCCGCGATCGCCGCGGTGCGGGCCGGCGAGGCCGACCGTGCGGTCGTCGCGATCGAGTCGACGGCCGAGGGCGGCGTCACCGCGACGCTGGACTCCCTGGCGACGGGCTCCCCGCTGATGCTGCTGCGCGAGGTGCTGGTGCCGGTGCAGTTCACGCTGGTGGGGCTACCCGGCACGCGGACGGCCGACGTGCGGCGCGTCGCGGCGCACCCGCACGCCTGGGTGCAGTGCCGACGCTGGCTGGCGGCGCACCTGCCGGGCGCGGTGCACGTGCCCGCGACGAGCAACACCGCACCCGCCGCGCTGCTCGCGGAGGCGGCCGCCGACCCGGCGGCCGTGCGGTCCTCGACGTTCGACGCGGCTCTCGTGCCGCCCGCTGCGGTGGGCACCTACGGGCTGGTACCGCTGGCCGAGCGGGTCGCCGACAACCCCTCGGCGCTCACGCGGTTCGTCGTGGTCGGGCCGCCCGGCCCGGTGCCGCCGCCCACGGGCGCGGACAAGACGACGCTCGTCGTGCACCTGCCGGACAACGAGGCGGGTGCGCTGCTCGCCATGCTGGAGCAGTTCGCGGTGCGCGGCGTGAACCTGTCGCGCATCGAGTCGCGGCCCATCGGGGACGCGCTGGGCCGCTACTCGTTCTCGATCGACGCCGAGGGGCACGTGACGGACGAGCGGATGGGGGAGGTGCTCATGGGCCTGCACCGACGCTGCCCGTACGTGCGGTTCCTCGGGTCGTACCCGCGGGCGGACGCCGTGGCACCGCTCGTGCAGGTCGGCACCGCGGACGCCGACTTCGTCGAGGCGCGCGCGTGGCTCGACCGGCTGCGCGGCGGCCACCCGGCCTGACGAGGGCCGAGGACCCGGGGCGCAGCCCAGGACGGGCAGGTCCGGCGCGCCGGGTCAGCGCGCGACGCGCACGACCAGCGCGCCGGGGTCCACGCGGGCCGTGATCACGCTCGCGCGACCCACGATGTCGCCGTCGACCTGCACGTGCTCGCCGCCGGCCACCTCGATGCGTGCCGAGCGGGCGCGCGTGTGGTCGATGCGTCCGATCTTGCCGGGGGCCTCGTTGCGGACGCCGACGCCCTGGAGCACGACCTCGCCGAACAGCTGCGCCCAGCCCGCGATCCCGCCGCGTGTGTCGATCGAGGCGATGTCGAGCACGCCGTCGTCGAGGACGGCGTCGGGCAGCAGCGTGATGCCACCGGGCAGCTTGCCGCAGTTGCCGACGAGCAGGCTGCGGGCACGCAGCTGCTGGACGGGCTCGTCGTCCAGCGTCAGGCGGACCCGCAGGCGTCGGCCGTGCAGGTGGCGCACGCCGGCCATGAAGTACGCGATCCAGCCCACCTTGGCCTTGAGGCCGTCGTCCGTGTCGGCCACCATCGCGGCGTCGAACCCGAGGCCGGCGATGACGAGGAAGATGTGGTCGCGCGGCTTGTCGGTGTCGTCCGGCAGGTCGTCGGCGGCCTCGGCGATGTCGTCGTCCATCTGCGACTCCCACCGCTCGACGCGCAGCCAGCCGACGTCGATGGGCTTGTCGGTGCCGTCGAGCGCGAGCTGGAGCGCCGCGAGCGGGTCACTGATCGGCACGTCGAGGTTGCGGGCCAGCAGGTTGCCCGTCCCCAGCGGCATGAGGCCCATCGGCACGCCCGTCCCGGCGAGCGCCTCGGCGACCGCGCGCACGGTGCCGTCACCGCCGACGGCGACCACCAGGTCGGCCCCGGACTCCACGGCCGACCGCGCCTGGCCGACACCCGGGTCCTCGACGGTCGTCTCGAGCCACATCGGCTCCGGCAGGTACTGCTCGGAGGCGGCCTTGCGGACGGCCGCGCGCAGCTCGACGACGTCGGGCTTGGACGGGTTGGCGACGAAGGCCACGAGCTGGCCGGCGGGTCGGCCCGTGTCCGCCGCCGGCGCGGGTGCGGGCCCCGCGAGGCGTGCGCCGAGCCTGCGCTGCTGCCGCCAGACCCACAGACCCAGCCCGACGGCGACGAGCGCCAGCGCACCGGCGACCACCGCGACCCACGCGACCCATGACATGGCGGGCAATCTACGGGTGTGCGGGCCACGCCGCAGGTCGGGCGGGTCGTGGCCGCGAGTGGTGCACAGGACGGTCCCCCCGGGGGAATGCGCTGGGCAGGGTCGGTAGTGTCGGGGGCGTGATCGATCTGCAGCTGCTGCGCCAGGACCCGGACGTCGTGCGAGCCAGCCAGGTGGCGCGCGGCGCGGACCCGCACCTCGTCGACGAGGTGCTCGACGCCGACGCCCGCCGTCGCTCCGCGCTGACGGAGTACGAGGCGCTGCGCGCCGAGCAGAAGTCCCTCGGCAAGAAGGTCGCGCAGGCGTCGGGCGACGAGAAGCAGGCGCTGCTCGCCCACACCAAGGAGCTCGCGGCGCGGGTCAAGGCCCTGCAGGCCGACGCCGACGCGGCGCAGGCGCACGCCACCGAGCTCTCGCGGCGGATCGACAACGTCGTCGAGGACGGTGTGCCCACCGGCGGCGAGGACGACTACGTCGTGCTCGAGCACGTCGGCACGCCGCGCGACCTGGCCGCCGAGTACGGGCCGGACTTCGTCGTGAAGGACCACCTCGACCTGGGGGAGGGGCTGCGCGCGATCGACACCGAGCGGGGCGCGAAGGTCTCCGGGTCGCGCTTCTACTTCCTCACCGGTGTCGGCGCGCGGCTCGAGCTCGCGCTGCTGAACGCCGCGATGGACCTCGCGACCCGCAACGGCTTCGTCCCGACCATCACGCCGACCCTCGTCAAGCCCGAGGTCATGGCCGGCACGGGCTTCCTCGGCGCGCACGCCGACGAGGTCTACCGGCTCGAGGCGGACGACCTGTACCTCGTGGGGACCAGCGAGGTCGCGCTCGCGGGCTTCCACTCGGGCGAGATCCTCGACCTGTCGGACGGCCCGCTGCGGTACGCGGGGTGGAGCGCCTGCTACCGGCGCGAGGCCGGGTCGTACGGCAAGGACACCCGCGGCATCATCCGGGTGCACCAGTTCCACAAGGTCGAGGCGTTCGTCTGGACGCGCCCCGAGGACGCCGCCGCGGAGCACCGCCGGATCCTGGCGTGGGAGAAGGAGATGCTGGCGCTGGCCGAGCTGCCGTACCGCGTCATCGACACGGCGGCGGGCGACCTGGGGTCGAGCGCCGCGCGCAAGTTCGACTGCGAGGCCTGGCTGCCCAGCCAGCAGCGCTGGCTGGAGCTCACGTCGACCTCCAACTGCACGACGTTCCAGGCCCGTCGCCTCGGGGTGCGCGAGCGCACGGCCGACGGCATGCGGACCGTCGCCACCCTCAACGGCACGCTCGCCACGACGCGCTGGATCGTCGCGCTGCTGGAGAACCACCAGCAGGCCGACGGCTCGGTGCGCGTCCCGGAGGGCCTGCGGCCCTACCTGGGCGGCCTCGAGGTGCTGGAGCCGGTCCGGTGAGCCGCCGCACCCGGCTCGTCGCCCTGGACGTCGACGGCACGCTGATGTCGTACGACGGCGTCATCAGCGACGACGTGCGCGCCGCGGTGACCGCGCTGGTCGAGCACGGCGTGCACGTCGTGCTGTCCACGGGGCGCGCGGCGCACTCGGCGACCGCGGTCGCGCGCGACCTCGGCCTGACCGACGGCTGGGCGGTGTGCTCCAACGGGGCCGTCACGGTACGGCTGGACCCCGACGAGCCCGCCGGCTGGACGGTGGCGCACTCGGTGACGTTCGACCCCGGGCCGGCGGTGCGCGCGATCGCCCTCGAGCTGCCCGACGCCCTGTACGCCGTCGAGGACCTCGGCGTGGGGTTCCTGGTGTCCGCGCCGTTCCCGCCCGGGGAGCTCTCGGGCGAGCACCGGGTCGTGACCCTCGAGGAGCTGGCCAGCGCGCCCGCCACCCGCGTCGTCATCCGCGCACCGCGCAGCACGCCCGAGGAGTTCCACGCCCTCGTGGAGCGCGTCGGCCTGCACGAGGTCTCGTACGCCGTCGGCTGGTCGGCCTGGCTGGACCTCACACCCGGCGGCGTCTCCAAGGCGTCGGCGCTGGAGGAGGTGCGGCGTCGGCTCGGCGTCGAGCCGCACGAGACGCTGGCGATCGGCGACGGTGCGAACGACGTCGAGATGCTGCGGTGGGCCGCGTGCGGGGTGGCGATGGGCCACGCCTCCGACCCGGTGCGCGCGGCGGCCGACGAGGTCACCGGCACGATCGACGACGACGGCGCGGTCGAGGTCCTGCGGCGCGTGCTGGCCTGACCTGGGCCTCCGTCGGGGTGATGTGACCCAATCGTGACCCTCTCGTCGGGTGATTTGCCTTGCAACGCCGTCCAGGACGGCGTTGGGTCGATTCGCCGGTTATCCGAGACGAGGACGTTGGGGGATCGATGAGGCACATGCGCAAGAGCGCGGGCGTGCTGGCGGCAGGCGCCGTGGCTGCGCTCGCGCTGACAGCCTGCAGCACGGGAGACGGCGAGACGCCGGGCGGCAGCACGGACGCCGCGGTCGACGAGGTCGAGGTGGACTGCGCCGACTTCGAGCAGTACGGCGACCTGGACGGCAAGACGATCACCATCTACGCGGGGATCGTCGCGCCGGAGGACACGCCCTACATGACGTCGTTCGAGCCCTTCGAGGAGTGCACGGGCGCGACGGTCGACTACCAGGCCGACAAGCAGTTCGAGCAGCAGATCCTGGTGCGTGCCCAGGCGGGCAACGCGCCGGACATCGCGATCGTCCCGCAGCCGGGCCTGCTGGCCCAGCTCGTGGCGACCGGCACGGTCGTCGAGGCGCCCGAGGGCGTCGCGGCCAACGTGGACGAGTTCTGGGGCGAGGCGTGGAAGGACCTCGGCACGGTCGACGGCACGTTCTACGCGGCCCCGTCCGGTGCGAGCGTCAAGTCGCTGGTCTGGTACTCGCCGACGCAGTTCGAGGAGAACGGGTACGAGGTGCCCGAGACGCTCGACGACCTCATGGCGCTGACCGAGCAGATCGCGGCCGACGGCAACAACAAGCCGTGGTGCGCCGGTATCGCGTCGGGTGAGGCGACCGGCTGGCCCCTGACCGACTGGATGGAGGACATGGTCCTGCGCGTCGGTGGCCCCGACGTCTACGACCAGTGGGTCTCGCACGAGATCGCGTTCGACTCCGAGGTGCCGACGCAGGCGCTCGACGCCGTGGGCGAGTACCTGAAGAACCCGGACTACGTGAACGGCGGCATCGGCGACGTGTCGACGATCGCCACGACCGCGTTCCAGGACGCGGGTCTGCCGATCCTCGACGGGCAGTGCTCGCTGCACCGGATGGCGTCGTTCTACGCGGCGAACTTCCCCGACGGCACCGACGTCGCGGACGACGGCGACGTCTTCGCGTTCTACCTGCCGTCGGAGGACACCTCCACCAAGCCGGTGCTCGGTGCCGGTGAGTTCGTCACCGCGTTCTCCGACCGTCCCGAGGTGCAGGCGCTGCTCGAGTTCTGGTCGACCGACACGTGGGCCAACCTCAAGGCGGCCGCGTCGTCCGAGGAGACCGGTGGCGGCTGGATCACCGCGAACAGCGGTCTGGACACCGACAACCTGGTGAACCCGATCGACCTGCTCTCGGCCGAGATCCTGCTCGACCCGGCCTCGGAGTTCCGGTTCGACGGCTCCGACCAGATGCCCGCGGCCGTCGGCTCGGGTGCCTTCTGGAAGGAGTCGACCAACTGGATCACGGGGCAGTCGACCGCGGACACCCTCTCGAAGATCGAGACTGCCTGGCCCTGACCGGTGACCCGACCGGACCGTTCCCCCGCCTGCGGGCGACCCCGCCCGGGGTGGGGGAGCGGTCCGGTCCGGGGTGCCCGGCTCGGCCCGTCCTGATCCTCGTACGTGCCCGGGAGGTGCGATGAACGTCGCGGACAAGCTGGTCGCGATGGTGCTGGCGCTGGCGGCGTTCGCCGTCGTGATCGGTCTGATCCTGTTCGTCGTCTCGTTGCTGGAGCGTCGCGGTGCACGCCGCGTCGCGTGGTTCTTCGTCGGCCCGACGGTGCTGCTGCTGATCGTGGGCCTGCTGTACCCGGCCGGTCGCACGGTCGTCCGCTCGCTCTTCGACGCGGCCGGCTCGTCGTTCATCGGCATCGCCAAC
Organism: Cellulomonas wangleii; assembly: GCF_018388445.1. Taxonomy (NCBI): domain Bacteria; kingdom Bacillati; phylum Actinomycetota; class Actinomycetes; order Micrococcales; family Cellulomonadaceae; genus Cellulomonas; species Cellulomonas wangleii. Next base: position 3,573,192 of record NZ_CP074405.1, on the reverse strand, counting down.
TACACGGCGATCTTCAGCTCGCCCGACCAGCTGGTCGTCCTGCGCAACACGGTGCTGTGGGTCCTGGTCACCCCGTTCGTCGCGACGCTGGTGGGCCTGCTGTACGCGATCTGGGTCAACGGGGCCCGCGGGGAGTCCGCCGCCAAGGCGCTGATCTTCCTGCCGATGGCCATCTCGTTCGTCGGCGCCTCGATCATCTGGAAGTTCGTCTACGAGTACCGCTTCTACGACCCCGACGTGCGGGTCAACCCCGAGCAGATCGGTCTGCTCAACCAGGTGCTGGTGTGGCTGGGGATGTCACCCCAGCAGTTCCTGCTCAACCAGCCGTGGAACAACCTGTTCCTCATCGTCGTGATGATCTGGATCCAGGCCGGGTTCGCGATGACGATCCTGTCGGCGGCCATCAAGGCCATCCCGATGGAGGTCATCGAGGCCGCGCGGCTCGACGGGGTGTCGGCCTCGCAGATGTTCCGGTACGTCACCGTGCCGGGCATCCGCCCGACGCTGGTCGTGGTTCTCACCACCATCGCCATCGGCTGCCTCAAGGTCTTCGACATCGTCCGGACCATGACCGGCGGCCTGTACGGCACCAGCGTCGTGGCCAACGAGTTCTACACGCAGAGCTTCACCGCCGGGAACCAGGGACTGGGTGCCGCGCTCGCGGTCCTGCTGTTCGTCCTGGTGATCCCGATCATCGTCTACAACGTCCGGCAGCTGCGACAGGCGGAGGCACGATGACCACCACCCCGCCCCCCCTCCAGGTCGTGCTGCCCGCCTCGCGCGGCGAGGGCGACGTCGCCTCCACGGTGCGCGCCACCAAGCGGCGCCTGACGTCGCCCTGGGCCACCGTCGCCGCCGTCGTGCTGGCGACCGTGTGGACGATCCCGACGTTCGGCCTGCTCGTCACGTCGTTCCGGCCCGCCGCGGACATCAACTCCACCGGCTGGTGGACGGTCCTGACGAACCCGAACTTCACGCTCGAGAACTACCGGACGGTGCTCGCCACCGACTCCTCGCAGTCGCTGCTGCCGTTCGTCATCAACTCGGTCGTCATCACCATCCCGTCGGTGGTGTTGCCGATCTTCCTGGCGACGCTGGCGGCGTACTCGTTCGCGTGGATGCAGTTCCGCGGCCGGGACGCCCTGTTCGTCGCGGTGTTCGCGCTGCAGGTCGTGCCCATCCAGGTCACGCTCATCCCGCTGCTGTCGCTGTACGCCGACGTCGGCGTGGCGGGCACGTTCTGGGCCGTGTGGCTCTCGCACACCATGTTCGGCCTGCCGCTGGCGGTGTTCCTGCTGCACAACTTCATGCGGGAGATCCCGGGCGAGCTGGTCGAGGCGGCGCGCGTCGACGGTGCTGCGCACGTCACGGTGTTCTTCCGCCTCATGCTGCCGCTGCTCAAGCCCGCCCTCGCGGCCTTCGGCATCTACCAGTTCCTGTGGGTGTGGAACGACCTGCTGGTCGCGCTGACGTTCGCCGGGTCGTCGAACCAGGTCGCCCCGATGACGGTCGCGCTGTTCAACCTCACGGGCACGCGCGGGTCGCAGTGGTTCCTGCTGTCCGCCGGTGCGTTCGTGTCGATCATCGTGCCCGCCGTCGTGTTCCTGGCGCTGCAGCGGTACTTCGTGCGCGGTCTGCTGGCGGGCTCGGTCAAGGGCTGACCGGTCGGTGCGTACCGGGAGGGAGGCCGGGCCACCCCGGACCTCCCTCCCGCAGCGCACTCACGGGCGCGACGTAGCCTGACGCGGTGCCCGCGCCCCTGCTCTTCGTCGTCTCGGGCCTGACGCAGTACGCGGGGGCCGCGCTCGCGGTCGGGCTGTTCGCGGTGGTGCCCGCCGGGACCGTCGCGTGGCTGCGCGTCTCGGTGGCCGCCGTGATCCTGCTCGCCTGGCGCCGGCCCTGGCGGGTGCGCGAGCTGTGGGAGCCCCGGCGGCTGGCGGTCACGGCGCTGTTCGGCGCCGTGCTGGCCACCATGAACGTGACCTTCTACATCGCGATCCAGTACCTCCCGCTGGGGACGGCGGTCGCCGTGGAGTTCATCGGACCCGTCGCCGTGGCGGCTCTCACCGGCCGGGGCTGGCGCGACCGGGCCGCCATCGCCGTCGCGGCGGTGGGCGTCGTGCTGCTGGCGGGCGTCAGCCTCGACGCCGGGCCCGGCGCCGTCACGGGCCTGGTCGCGATCGGCGTGGCCGCCGCCTGCTGGGGTGCGTACATCGTGCTCGGTCGCCGGGTCGCGCGGTCCGGCGGCCCGGGGGCGAGCGGGCTGGCGATCGCCATGGCGGCCGGCGCGCTGGTGTTCGCGCCGTTCCTCGCCGACGGGTCCGGCCCGGTGCTGCACGACGCGCGGCTCGCGCTGGTCATCGTCGCGGTCGCGGTGTGCTCGTCCCTCGTGCCGTACGTCCTCGAGCAGGTGGTGCTGCGTCGCGTCAGCGCCGCGACGTTCGCGATCCTCCTGTCCCTGCTGCCGGCGACGGCGGCGGTGGTCGGGGCCGTCGGGCTGCGGCAGTGGCCGCACGGGCTGGAGCTCGTGGGGCTCGTCCTGGTGTCGGGCGCGATCGCCCTCACGGCCCGGGGCGACCGGGCCGACGGCTGACGGGGCCACCCGGCCTGACGCCGTACCGGCCCGAGGGGGCGTGCGCCTAGAGGTACTGCCCGGTCGACGGGCGCAGGTCCTCGGGGCCCTCGTCGCGCGCGACGGGCACGATGAGCCCGCTGCGTCCGGGCACCTGGCCGGGCGGCAGCGCGCGGCGCATCTGCGTGAGCTGCGCCTGCGCGGCCATCTGCTGCGCGACGAGCGCGGTCTGGATGCCGTGGAAGAGCCCTTCCAGCCACCCGACCAGCTGCGCCTGCGCGATCCGCAGCTCCGCGTCCGAGGGTGCCTGGTCCTCCGTGAACGGCAGCGTGATGCGGTGCAGCTCGTCCAGCAGCTCGGGGGACAGGCCCTCCTCGAGCTCGTGCACGGACCGCTCGTGGATCTCGGCCAGGCGGGCGCGTGCCGCGTCGTCGAGCGGGGCCGAGCGCACCTCGTCGAGCAGCTGCTTGATCATCGTGCCGATGCGCATCACCTTGGCGGGCTGCTCGACCATGCCGGCCAGGTCCTCGTCCTGCTGGCCGTCGGGCGCCTCCTCGGCCCGGCCGTCCGGGCGGGCACGGTCCTGCGGCGGCACCACCACGGCGTGCGGGTGGCCGCCCGGCGCGTCGGTGCGCTGCTGGTCGGTCGTCTGCTCCTCGCGGTGCTCACCGGTGTCCATCTCGCCATCATCGCCCCGTGCGGTCCGGCACGCAGCCGTGGCGGCGGACACGCTGGCTAGGCTGCCCCCATGGCGTGGCTCAGCACCCCGGCGCACCACCGTTGGCTCGAGGCCGAGACCGACCGGCTGTGGGAGTTCGGCCGCGCCTCGCGCGTGGCCGGCGGCGGCTTCGCCCGGCTCGACGACGTCGGGCGCCCGGCGCCGGGGCCGCTGGAACTGTGGATCACGTGCCGCGCGACGCACGTGTACGCGCTCGCCCACCTCGCCGGCCGGCCCGGCGCGGCGGCCCTCGTCGACCACGGCCTGGCGTCCCTGTCCGGTCCGTTCCACGACGACGAGCACGGCGGCTGGTTCGCCGAGGTCGAGCCCGACGGCGCACCGCGTGCGACCACCAAGGCGGCGTACCCCCACGCGTTCGTCGTCCTGGCGGCGTCGAGCGCCACCGCGGCCGGGCGCCCCGGAGCGCGCGCGCTGCTCGACGAGGCGCTGGCGGCGCAGGACTGCTGGTTCTGGGACGACGCGGCGGGCATGGTCGTCGAGGAGTGGGACCGCACCTTCACGACGCTCGACGCGTACCGCGGCGTCAACGCGAACATGCACACCGTCGAGGCGTACCTGGCGGCCGCGGACGTCACGGGGGACCGGGTGTGGCTGGACCGGGCGCTGCGCGTCGTCGAGCGCGTCGTCCACGTGCTCGCGCGCGGCAACGACTGGCGCATCCCCGAGCACTTCGACGCCGGGTGGCAGCCCGACCTCGAGTACAACGCGGACACGCCCGCGCACCCGTTCCGCCCGTACGGGGCGACCATCGGGCACTGGTTCGAGTGGGCACGGCTGACCCTGCACACCCGCGCGGCCCTCACCGCGCGCGGCGACGTCGCGCCGACGTGGCTCCTCGACGACGCGGCAGCGCTGTTCGACGCGGCGGTGCGCGAGGGCTGGGCGGTCGACGGCACGCCCGGCTTCGTCTACACGGTCGACTGGCAGGGGCAGCCGGTCGTGCGCGAGCGCATGCACTGGGTGGCGGCCGAGGCCGTCGCCGCGGCGGCCGCCCTGCACGCCGCCACCGGGGACGCCCGCTACGAGGCGCTCTACACGCAGTGGTGGGACTACGTCGGTGAGCACGTGCTCGACCGTGCCGGTGGCTCGTGGTGGCACGAGCTCGGACCCGACAACCGCGTGTCCCGCACCGTGTGGGCGGGCAAGGCCGACCTGTACCACGCGGTGCAGGCGACGTTGATCCCGCGGCTGCCGCTGACGCCGGCGCTGGCCCCGGCGCTGGCCGCCGGCCTGCTCGACTGACCTGCGGCGACCCGGCGCGGGTCAGGGTCAGCGGGTCAGGGGATCAGCAGGACCTTGCCGAGCACCTCGCCGGACGCCAGCATCGCGTGGGCCAGGGGAGCGTCGGCCAGCGGCACCCGCGCGTGCACCACCGGCCGCACGCGCCCGTCGAGCACCAGCGGCCACACGTGCTCGCGGACGCCGGCCATGATCGCGGCCTTCTGCGCGGCGGGGCGGTCGCGCAGCGTCGTGGCGATCACGGAGCCGCGCCGTGCCATGAGGGCGGGCAGGTCGAGCTCCCCGCGGCGACCCTGCTGCAGGCCGATGACCACGAGCCGACCGCCCTCGGCCAGCAGCTCCACGTTGGACCGCAGCGCACCACCGCCCAGCACGTCGAGCACCACGTCGACGCCTCGGCCCCCGGTCGCCTCCCGTACCGCGGCCGCCACGTCCTGGCTGCGGTGGTCGACGACCACGTCGGCACCCAGCTCGCGCACGCGGGCGCACCGCTCGGGTCCGCCCGCCGTGGCGAGGACCCGGTGGCCGCGCGCGTGCGTGAGCTGCACGGCCACCGATCCGACGCCCCCGGAGCCACCGTGCACCAGCAGCGTCTCGCCGGGTTCCAGGCGGGCGGCGCACAGGTTCGACCAGACGGTGGCGAGCGCCTCAGGCAGCGCCGCGGCGTCCACCGGATCGAGCACCGGGTGCACCGGCAGGGTGAGGGAAGCGTTCACCGTCACTCGTTCGGCGTAACCTCCGCCCGCCAGGAGCGCCGCGACGCGGTCCCCGACCTGCGGCGTGCCGGGGTCCGCGGGGTCGCCCCCGGCGTGCGTGACGGCCGTCGCCGGGGGGCCCACGCCGACCACGACGCCGGAGACCTCGAGCCCGGGCCACGCCGGGGCGCCGGGCGGGGGCGGGTAGTGGCCGGCGCGTTGCAGCAGGTCAGCACGGTTGACGCCGGCGGCGGCGACCTCGATCAGCACCTCACCGGGACCCGGCACCGGGTCGGGCACCTGCGACGCGCGCAGCACGTCGGGTCCGCCCGGGGAGCTGACGACGACGGCGCGCACGGTCCGCACCGTAGGGCGGCCGGGCCGGGCCGTGCACGCAGGCGCGCCGGGGCGGCCGCGGGCGCGGCAGCCGTTTTGCGACGTACACGGCGTATCGGCAGGGGTGAGGTCCGTGGCAAACTCGGGCGGCGGGCTAATGGTCCGGTGTCCAGGTACCGATGAAGCGCAGACGGCAGTCACCTGCGGTGGCTGCGTGACGGACGCGAGCGGTATACCGCCGTGAGCGTCCGACGTCGGGCGAAGGGAAAGGATCGACATGCTGCGACGGCTCGGCATCCGTGCCAAGGTCCTGGCGGTCCTCGCCGTGCCCATGATCGTCCTGCTCGTGGCCGGAACGTACATCTCGTACGGCGCGATCCAGGACCTCCGGTACGCGCGTGCCACCCAGACCGTGGTGCGCACGCTCGATGCGCTGAGCCCGCTGACGGCGGCCTACCAGCAGGAGCGCATCCTGTCCCTCACCGGGGCGGCACCGGAGCAGATCGCGGAGGCGCGCGCTGTGACCGACCGGGTTCTCGGTGAGACCCGGAAGGTGACGGCCGAGCTGCAGCTCGACCAGTTCCCCGAGTCGGTCGTGCGCGAGTTCCGCGACCAGCAGGAGGCGTACCGCACGCTGCTGCCGCAGGTGCGCGCCCGCGTCGACGAGAACGGTCAGCGCGCCGTCATCAAGAACAGCTTCCAGAACATCCTCGACGGGCAGACGCGCGTCATGGAGGGTGTCGCGAACTCCCTGCAGGACCGGGAGCTGGCGGAGTTCGTCGCGGCCAACCGTGAGCTGGCGCTCCTGTCCGACGCACTCCTCAACGAGTACGTCACCGGCTACGAGCTGAAGGTGGCCGTCGCCGAGAGCCCGGCGCTCGCCCGTACCTTCCAGTCCCTGACGACGTCGACCGAGCTGGCCCGTGACCGCGCGCGGTCCGCGGTCGCCGACCTCGAGCTGCCCGGCGTCGCCCTCAGCACGGGCGACCCCACCGCGCGGCTGCTGTCGATGCGTGCCAACTTCACGCGTGGTGCCACCGCCGCCATCGCGACGGTCGACGGCGCGGAGTGGCTCGCGCAGACCACCAGCCAGATGGCCTCGATCGGTGAGGTCAACAGCGGTGTCCTCGCCGGCGCCGACCAGGTCGCCGCGGACGGCGTCGCCGCAGCCCGCGACACCGCCCTCGTCACCGTCGCGCTCGCCCTGGCCGCCCTCATCGTGTCCTTCCTCTTCGCCGTCACGGTCGCGCGCTCCATCGTCGTCCCGCTGCGCCGCCTGACCAGCGCGGCCGCCGACGTCCGCGAGCAGCTGCCGCGGCTCGTCGAGCAGGTGTCGACGCCCGGCGAGGGTCCCGAGATCACGCTCGCCCCGATCCCCGTCCGCTCCTCCGACGAGGTCGGCCGCCTCGCCCAGGCGTTCAACGCGGTCAACGCGACCACCGTGCAGGTGGCGCAGGAGCAGGCCGCGCTGCGTGGCTCCATCGCGGAGATGTTCGTCAACGTCGCCCGCCGCGACCAGGTGCTGCTCAACCGGCAGCTGTCCTTCATCGACTCCCTCGAGCGTGCCGAGGAGGACCCCGGGACGCTGGCCAACCTGTTCCGCCTGGACCACCTCGCCACCCGGATGCGCCGCAACGCCGAGTCGCTCCTCGTGCTCGCCGGCATCGACTCCGGTCGCCGCCTGCGGGACGCCATGCCGCTGTCCGACGTCATCCGGACCGCCTCCTCGGAGATCGAGCAGTACGACCGCGTCCAGCTCGACCTGCAGGTCGACCCGCACATGCTCGGGTTCAACGCGCTGTCCGCCGCCCACCTGCTGGCCGAGATCCTCGAGAACGCCACGGTCTTCTCGGAGCCCGAGACGCCGGTCGTCGTCACCACGGGTGTGAACGGCGCGTCCGTGGTCGTCCGGATCACCGACCAGGGCCTGGGCATGACCGAGGCGGAGATCGAGTCGGCCAACCGCAAGATCGCGTCCGTCTCCGCCAGCGACGCGCTCGGCGCGCAGCGCCTCGGCCTCTTCGTGGTCGGGCGCCTCGCCCAGCGGCTCGGTGCCGAGGTGACGCTGCGCAAGCGCGTCGGCGGCACGGGCACCGAGGCGCTCGTCATGTTCCCGAGCACCCTCTTCTCGGCCAACGAGGTCAACAGCTACGGTGCGCTGCCACCTGCCGCGGCCGCGCCGGCGCAGGCCGCGCCGCTGCCGCAGATCGAGGCGCCCGAGGTCCGTGAGGTCGACCTGGCCGAGCTCACCGACGGCGAGACGCCGCTGGGCCTGCCGCGCCGTCGCCGCGGCGACGAGGCCGGTGGGGCCCCGGCCGTCCGGCCGGCCGCGGGCGTCCCGGACGACGACGCCCCGATCCCGGTGCCGATGCTGAACGCGCCCGGCGGTCTGCCGACGCGGTCGCGCAAGACCTTCGACGAGAACAACATCGTCCTCCCCGTGGCACCCGAGACGACGCTGTCGCCGGAGCTGTCGGTCGACACGGGCGAGTGGACGCCGGCCGTCGCGGCCACGCCGCTGCGGTCGGGTCTGCCGACCCGGGCGCGTGCCGCCACGTCCGCCTGGGCCAGCGAGCCGGACCAGGACGAGTCGCGTCCCGCGTCGGCGCCCGCCGACCCGGCCGCCCGCGCCGGCCTGTTCTCCGGCTTCCGCGGTCGTGAGCTGCCCACCACGGGCGACCAGGCCGCGTCCGGGCTCGCCGTGCCGGCGCTCGAGCCCGACGAGCTGACGACCCCGGAGCCGTCGCCCTCCCCCGGTGCGGACGAGGGCTGGCCCGTGCCGTCGTGGCGTGACCTGTCCAGCGGCCTGCCGAGCCGGGCCCGTCCCAGCGTGACGCCGGACGAGGACGGCGCGACGCAGCAGGAGCCCGCGCAGCAGCCCGAGCAGTGGAGCGCGCCGCACACGGACGACACGTGGCGCGCGCCGCAGAGCGACGAGCAGCCGTGGGCGCCGACCCACGACGAGCAGCCGTGGGCCCCGGACGCGCCGGCCGCCGAGGCGGCCCCGGCGCCCGCATGGGACCGCGAGGAGACGACCGCCCCCTCGTGGGACGAGCCGCAGGCACCCGCCGCGACGTGGGACCAGCAGGGGACCGCGACGACCTCGTGGGACCAGCAGGAGACGGCCCCGTCGTGGGAGCAGCAGGAGTCGGCGGCCCCCTCGTGGGGTGCCCCGCAGGCCCCGGCAGCGTCGTGGGACCAGCCGGAGGAGTCCGCGGCCCCCGCGTGGGAGCAGCCGCAGGCCCCGGCCGCGTCCTGGGACGAGGCACCCGCCGCGCAGTGGGAGACCACCGCCCTGCCGCCCGTCGAGCACGGTGACGAGGGTTCGCACGAGCAGCCGGCCGCCGAGCACGGGGCGCCCGAGCCCGAGGCGCCGTTCACCGCCTACAGCGGGTACTCCGGCTGGGCGGGCAGCAGCGACCGTCCCGCGCTGGAGTACACGGCCCCGTACGTGCCGTTCGAGCGGTCGCTCGACGAGGCCCGTGCCTGGCACACGGGTGCGATGCCGGTCGTGCCGGAGCCTGCGCGCACGGCGGCGCCCGCCTGGTCCGCACCGGCCGACGCGCAGCCCGCCGGCCACGGCCACCAGGTCGAGGCGGAGCCGGAGCCCGAGGCCGAGGAGGAGGTGGCCGCCCCCTGGGCGCCCGTCTCCGCCGTCGCGCCCCCCGTGGTCGCGCCGCAGCTGGAGCCGGACCCCGAGCCCGTCGCCTGGCAGGCGCCCGCACGCCAGGAGCAGCAGGTCGAGGCCGCGCCGGCACCGTCCGCCGACGAGTGGCGTCCGAGCACGCCCGCGTGGGCGCGGTCCGCGGCCGCCGACGAGCCGACCCAGATGTTCGCCCCCGTCGACTCCGCGCCGGTGGCACCGGCACCGGTGGCGCCGGTCGTCGACCCCCGACCGGCACTCCCGGTGCGCAACGCCCAGGCGCCGTCGCCCGCGTGGCAGCCGACGTCGGCGCCGGTCGCGGCCGATGCCCCGGCACCGGCGTTCAGCGACCTGGTCGCCCCCGAGGACGACAAGCCGAAGCGTCGCTGGGGCAACTTCTTCAGCCGCAAGAAGGACGACGGGCTCGTCGAGGACGCGCCGGCCCCGACGGTGACGCGTACCCCCGTGCGCTCCTCCGCGTGGGGTCCGGACGGGCTGGCGGCCGCGCCGCTCACCCCCGCGGCACCGCCGGCACCGCAGGCGCCCGCCGCCAACGGCTGGGAGGCACCGGCCTGGTCGGCGCCGTCCGCACCGCAGTCCGCCGCGACACCCGTCGTCCCCGAGGTGCGTCCCGCGCCCTCGTGGTCGCCGCCGGAGTGGACGGGCCGTCAGGCCGCGCCCGCGTCGACGGTCCCGCACCCGTCCGTCCCGCCGTCGACGGCTCCCCGTGTGGGGACCCTCGACGACGAGGTGGCGGCGATGCTCGCCCTCCGCTCGGACATCCAGGAGCAGGCTCTCTCGGAGCTCAGCCAGCTGTCCGCGTACCGGCCCAGTGCCGTGGGGGCGGGCGGTTCGGAGCGCCTCGCCAAGCGTGTCCCCAGCGCGGTTCCCGCCGCGCCGGCACCGATGGAGGAGCGCCCTGTCCAGCGCGACGCGGACCAGCTTCGGTCCCGCTTGTCGAGCTTCCAGACCGGTACGTCGCGCGGACGTCGCGCGGCCCACGGACCCCAGGACGGTGACCACTCGTGATCCGACGACCCCGAACTCCCGGTGGCCTGTGTGTCACCGCGGACATCCCGCCCGCAGTCGGCCCAGACTGCACCATGAAGGAGGAAGTGTGACCGCGCTCAGCACCGAGGCAGCCAACTTCGGCTGGCTCCTGGACAACTTCGTCCGGACCGTGCCCGGCACTCGCCACACGCTCGTGGTGTCGGCCGACGGTCTGCTCATGGCGATGTCGGAGCAGCTCGACCGCACCAGCGGCGACCAGCTCGCGGCCATCGTCTCGGGCATGTCGAGCCTCACCCGTGGCGCGTCGCGCCAGCTGCGTGCGGGGGAGGTGCGCCAGGCGATCATCGAGATGGACCACCTGTTCCTCTTCCTCATGAGCGTCTCCAACGGCTCCGTCCTCGCCGTGGTCGCCGAGGCGACGTGCGACGTCGGCCTCATCGGCTACGAGATGGCGATGCTCGTCTCGCGCACCGAGGCCACCCTGACGCCGCAGCTCATCTCCGAGATGCGGGGCCAGCTGCCGATCGATGGCGCTACCCGGGCGCCCGTCGCCTGAGGGAACGGATGATGAGCGAACACGTCGAGTACGAGGCCCGAACGGTCCGGCCCTATGCCGTGACCGGGGGTCGCGTGCGTTCGGCACGCTCCGACCTGCCTCTCGAGGCTCTGGTCGAGGTCATGCCGGGCGCCGTTGCCCGCACGGGGCTGACGCCCGAGAAGCGCGCGATCATCCAGCACGCGTCGGCCGGGTACATCTCGGTCGCCGAGCTGTCGGCGCTCCTCCACCTTCCGCTCGGTGTGGTCCGGATCCTCGTGTCCGATCTCACCGATGCCAACTCTGTGCGCGTGCACACCTCACAGCCGGTCGAGGTCAACACCGGTGAAAGCCCCGCCCTGTCCCTGAGCGTGCTGGAGAGTGTTCTCAATGGCATTTCCGCCCTCTGACGCCGCCGTCGCCGCTCCGGCGGGGACCGCGGGCGCAGTTGCCCCCACAGTCGTCAAGATCGTCGTCGCCGGCGGGTTCGCCGTCGGCAAGACGACCTTCATCGGCTCGATCTCCGACATCGAGCCGCTCAACACCGAGGCCGCCATGACCGAGCACTCCGTGGGCGTCGACGACGCCGGCGGTGTGACGGACCGCAAGACGACCACGACGGTCGCGATGGACTTCGGTCGCATCGCGCTGCCGGGGTCGCTCTGGCTGTACCTGTTCGGTACCCCGGGCCAGGACCGCTTCCTCTTCATGTGGGACGACCTGGTCCGTGGGGCGATCGGCGCCGTCGTGCTCGTCGACACCGACCGCCTGGACCAGTGCTTCCCGGCCGTCGACTACTTCGAGTCGCGCGGCATCCCGTTCGTCGTCGGCGTCAACTGCTTCGACGGCATCGCCAAGCACCAGCTCGACGACGTCCGCGAGGCCCTCGCGATCCCCGCCCACGTGCCGGTGCTCTACACCGACGCGCGGTCGCGGGCAGCGACGAAGCAGGCCCTCATCGCGCTCGTGCAGCTCGCCATGGAGCGTCTGCGCCAGCGGTGAGCACAGCACCTGCGAACGGCCGGACCCCTGCCGGGGCCGGCCGTTCGCGCGTCCTGAGCACGGTGCCGGCGCAGCGGCGTGCGCTCGACGCGAGCGTCCTGGTGGCGCGGGACCCGACCGCGGACGTGTACCTCGACGGGTCGGCGCTGAGCCGGTACCTGCCGCAGGCGCCGGAGGCGCAGGCGTGGTCGGCGTGGGTGGCCGAGCACGAGCCCGCCGTGGTGGTGTCGCAGGTGTCGGTGCTCGAGGCGCGGGTCACGGCGGGGTTCCTGGGTGTCGAGGCGTCCCTGGTGGTGCTCGACGTGCTGACGCGCCTGCCGCGCATGCGGCTGTCCGACCAGGTGCTGCGGCGGGCGGTGCTGCTGCCGACGGACCTCGGCCCGTTCGCCGCGCTGCACGTGGGGGCGGCGCTCGCGCACGTCGACGTGCGCTCGATCGCCACGTACGAGGCAACGACCGCGCGGGCCGCGGCGGCCGCCGGGCTCGACGTGGTCAGCCCTGGCCGTCCGGGCGGCTGGTGGTGCTGACACCGTCGGCTGTGGCCTGCGCGTGCGGCCCGGGCGTGCGACGTGCGACGCGGGCGGCGCGGCGGTCCGCACCGCTGCCACGCTGGGTCGCATGGAGCAGCGCACCGGTGACCCGCACGAGCCGCGGTGGCACCTCCGCGCCCCGCAGGGCTGGCTGAACGACCCCAACGGCATCGGCCGGTGGGACGGGCGCTGGCACGTGATGTACCAGTGGAACCCCGACGACACGGTGTGGGGCTCGATCCGCTGGGGGCACGCGAGCTCGGTGGACCTGCTGCGCTGGGAGCACGAGCCGGTCGCGCTGGCACCCCGGCCGGGCGCACCGGACGGCGGCGGCGCGTGGAGCGGGGTGGCCGTGCCGGACGGCGGCGACGTGGCCCTCGTCTACAGCGCGGTGCGCGACGCGTCCGACACGGGCACGGCGGGCGTCGCGGTCGCCCGGCGCGGCGCCGACGGCGGCTGGGTGCAGCCCGACCGGCTCGCGGCCCCGCACCCGGACCTGCCCGGGGTCGTCGACGTGCGCGACCCGTTCCTGCTCACCGTCGGCGGGCGTCGCGTGGCCGTCCAGGGCGCCGGGACGCCCGCGGGCGGTGCGGTCGTGGTCCACGACGCCGACGACCTGGAGGACTGGCGGCTGCTGGGCACGTTGCTGCAGGCGCGGGACGTCCCCGCGGGCCTGGCGGCGCCCGGCCACGTGTGGGAGTGCCCGCAGCTGGTGCAGGTCGCCGACCGGTGGGTGCTGCTCGTGTCGTGGTTCGAGCGTGGCGACGGCCCGGAGCGGCTCGGTGTGACGGCGTACACGGGTCACCTCGACGTCACGGGCGCCGCGCCGCGGTTCGTCCCCGAGGTGGCCACCGCGTTCGACCACGGCCCGGACCTGTACGCGCCGCAGGCGTACGTCTGCGACGACGGCCGGGTGCTGCTGTGGGGGTGGTCCTGGGAGTCCCGCGACGGCACCCGCCCGGCGGACGAGGTCGCCGCCGCGGGGTGGGCGGGCCTGCTGACGTGCCCGCGGGAGCTGGTGCTGGCGGCGGACGGGCGGGCGGTGATGCGCCCGGCGGCCGAGCTGGTCGGGCTGCGCGGCGCACCGCTGGACGTCGAGCGGGGCCTGCTGGTGACGGACGCGCCCGCGTGGCGCGTCGCCGCGTCCGGTGGGCTGGCGGTGTCGCTGGTCGACGACGCCGGCGCGGTCGTGGACGTGTGGTCGACGGACGGCCCCGCGGAGCTGCTGGTCGACGGGTCGCTGCTGGAGGCGTTCGAGCCGGACCGCGGCAGCACGACGCGTCGGGTGTACCGGCGTCCGGGTCAGCGCTGGCGGGTGGGGGTGGCCGGGGACGCCGCGGCGCACGTGCTGCGGGTGCCGCCGGCCTGAGCCCGGTGCGAAGGGTCGTGGGCGTCGCGGCGGCCGTCGTCCGCCGGTGCGTTCGCGGACGCCCGGGCGCCTTCCGGCCCGGCGCGCCCTCGCGTACGGTCGGTCGTGCGACCGGCCCCACCACGTCCTGCCGGGAGGCGCGATGACCATGCTCGTCACCGGTGGTACCGGCAACCTCGGCGGCCACGTGCTGCCGCTGCTGCACGCGGCCGGGGTGCGTCCGCGGGTCCTCAGCCGACGTGCCCGGACGGACACCCCGCAGGCCGCGTACGTCGTGGGGGACACGGTCACGGGCGACGGCCTCGACGCCGCGACGGCCGGCGTCACGACCGTGCTCCACATGGCCGGCGGCCGCGGCGACGACCGGGCGGCGGCGCAGGTGGCCGCCGCGGCGCGACGGGCCGGTGTCGAGCACCTCGTCCTCGTGTCGGTCACGGGCGCCGACCGGCTGCCCGTCGGCTACTACCGCGCCAAGGCCGCCGCCGAGCGCGCCGTGCAGCGGTCGGGCGTCCCGTCCACCGTGGTGCGCCCGGCCCAGTTCCACGACTTCGTGCTCCGCACGCTGGGGCGGTTCGCGGCCTGGCCCGTCGTGCCCGCGCCCCGGGCCATGTGGGCGGAGCCGGTCGAGGTCGCGGCCGTGGCACGCCGGCTGGTCGAGGTCGCGCTCGGGCCTCCGCAGGGCCGCGTCCCGGACGTCGTCGGGCCGCAGGTGCTCTCCGCCGAGCAGCTCCTGCGCACCCTGCTGCGGGCCCGCGGGCGGGACGTGCGGGTCGTCCGCGTCCCGGTGCCCGGGCCTGTGGGGCGGGCGTGCCGGGAGCGCGTGAACCTCGCCGGTCCCGACGCCCTGCGCACCGGCGGGACGTGGGAGGAGTTCGTCGCCGGGGTGTGAGGGGACGGCGCGATCGTTCCCGGGCACGCCCGTGTGGGAGACTCCCCGCGTCGGCTCACGCCGACGCCGGGAGGGCTGGCTGAGCGGCCGAAAGCGACGGTCTTGAAAACCGTTGGTGCGGTGACCCCGTGCTCAAGGGTTCGAATCCCTTGCCCTCCGCATGCGGGCCCCGTCACCGGACCTGGCGTCCGGTGACCGGGGGCTCGTCGCTGAACGCGGGAGCCCGGTGGACGACCCGTCCCGCGCGCACGACGAGGTCGACGTCGGCCAGGTCGCCCGCCGCCAGGTCGGGGACGGTGTGCGCCAGCACCGTGAGGTCACCACGCGCACCGGGCCGCACCTCCCCTGCGTCCGAGCGGCTGAGGAACGCGGCCGGCTCGGTGGTCAGCGAGCGCAGCACGTCGGCCGTCGTCATGCCGCAGGCCGCCATCGCCTCGAGCTCCGGGCGGACGTCCCGGTCGGTGAGGTAGCCGACGTCCGTGCCGAACAGGACGCGGCCCCCCGCGGCGAGGAAGACCCGCAGCCCGTCGCGGACCGGCTCCATGAAGCTGTCGTCCGGGCTGACCATGGCGGCGAACATGTGCAGCGTGGGGATCAGCCGGGTGCCCCGGTCCGCGGCCTCCCGCAGCAGGTCGGCGGTGCCACCGGCCACCGACGGGACGTGCGCGAGTGCGTCGACGCCCGCACGGACCGCCACGGCGGTGCCCGCCCGGTCGGTCGGGTGGGCCAGGACGAGCAGGCCCCGGCGGTGGGACTCCTCGACGGCAGCGCGAGCGACGTCCGCGTCCATCGCCAGGACCCGGTCCCGCTCGACGAGCGACCCGGTGAACAGCTTGGTCAGGACGACGCCACGGCGGTGCCGCACGGCGACGGCGCGACGTGCGGCCACGGCGCTCGCGGGTGTCGGGATCCAGCGGCGCGCGTACCAGGGCATCGCCTCCCGGACGTAGAAGGGCAGCCCGCGCCGCGGCATGAGCGTGGCCCCGGTGACGAGGATCTCCGGTCCGCGCAGCTCGCCGGACGCGATGCGCTGGACGACGGGCAGCGTGTGCCGGGGGTCCGAACCGAGGTCGAGCGCGGTCGTGACCCCGCGGCTCAGCAGCATGTCGTCGATCTCGGCCTGCAGCGCGGCGGCCGGTGCGGTGCGGGCCCGGGCCCACACCCGCTCGCTCAGGTGGATGTGGCTGTTGGTGAACCCGGCGGTCACGACCCGGCCACCCACGTCGACGCGGGGGAGGTCGGCGTCGGGCGGGACGTCGCCGCCGACCTGCTGCACGACCCCGTCGCGCACCAGCAGGACACCCGGCTCCCCGACAGGAGCGTCGGGTGCCGACCACACGCGCGCCCCCGTCAGCAGGAGGTCGCGGGGGGCGGGCTCGCTCGAGGCCGGCGGCATGGGCGCGACCGTAGCGACCGCCCGCTGCGCCGTCCAGGGCGTGCCGACCGGGCCGGGCCGGTCACGGGGCGTGCTGCGCGGCGCGGCGTTCACCCGGACGCCACTCGTCCACCGGGTCCGGGGCCTACGCTGCCGCCATGGGTCACCCCGCCGCCGAGGCTCCCGTCGACGCCGCCGTCGAGCCCGCCCCCGCCCGCCGTCAGATCGCCGCCTGGGCGGCCTGGGACTGGGGGTCGGCGGCGTTCAACGCGGTCGTCACCACGTTCGTCTTCACGACGTGGCTGACGAGCAACGCGTTCGCCGAGCCGGGTGAGGACCTGGTCGCCGTCACCGCGCGGCACAGCCAGTGGCTCGGCTGGGGCCTCGCGGCGGCGGGCATCCTCGTCGCCCTCACCGCACCCGCGCTCGGCACGCTGGCGGACGCCGGCGGACGCCGCCGCCCCATGCTCGCGGTGACGTCCGGGATCGTGGGCCTGTGCATCCTGGCGCTGTGGTTCGTGCAGCCCGTCGAGGGCGGCATGGCTGACGCGGTCCGGCTCGGCGTGATCCTCCTGGGCGTCGGCACCATCGCGTTCGAGATCGGGTCCGTCGCCTACAACGCGCTGCTGCTGCAGATCAGCGGGCCGCGGACCATCGGGCGTGTCAGCGGCATCGGGTGGGGCGCCGGGTACGTCGGCGGGATCGTGCTGCTCGTGATCCTGTTCGTCGGGTTCATCGACCCGGAGGTCGGGTGGTTCGGCGTCACCTCGGAGGGCGGGCTCGACATCCGGGTCTCCATGCTCCTCGCGGGCGTGTGGTTCCTCGTCTTCGCGGTGCCCGTGCTCGTGATGGTCCCGGACCGTCGCCGCCCGGGCGCGCCCGCGCGCGTGAGCGTCGCCGGGGCCTACGTCGCGGTCGGGCGGCACATCGCCGAGCTGTGGCGCGGGCGTCGCTCGACCCTGCGGTTCCTCATCGCGTCCGCGGTGTTCCGGGACGGCCTCACGGGCGTCTTCACGTTCGGTGGCGTGCTCGCGGCCGGGTCGTTCGGGTTCTCCGCCAGCGACGTCATCATGTTCGGCATCGCCGCCAACGTCGTCGCGGGCGCGTCGACCATCGGCGCCGGCTGGCTCGACGACCGGTACGGCCCCCGGCGGCTGGTCACGTCCGCGCTCGTGGTGCTCGTGATCGCCGGCACCGCCGTGTTCCTGCTGCACGACGCGGGCACGCGGGCGTTCTGGGTCGGGGGACTGGTGCTCTCGGCGTGCGTGGGGCCCGCGCAGTCCGCGTCGCGCGGCCTGCTGGCACGCCTCGCGGAGCCCGGGCGCGAGACCGAGCTGTTCGGCCTGTACGCGACGACGGGCCGCGCGGCCACGTTCCTGGCACCCGCCGCGTTCTCGATCGCGATCGGCATCGGCGGGGAGCAGTACTGGGGGATCCTCGGGATCGTCGCCGTCCTGGCCCTCGGGCTCGTGCTGTTCGTCCCCGTGCGGTACCCCCGCGGCCTGGGCGTCGACGGACGGCGGGACGTGACGCCGGACGGCGCGTGACCACAGCGGACCCCGGCTGGCTGCCGGACCGGTTGCTGCCGGGCTACGAGGCCCGGACGCTGCCGGGCCGGCGGCCCGCGCCACCGGGTCCGCAGGCGCGTGCGGTCGCGGCCGGGGGCGTCGCGCCCGTGCTGACGCTCGTCCGGCCCGGACGCGCGCCGGACGCGCCCCGCGGCGTCGTGGTGCACCTGCACGGCTACAACGACTACTTCTTCGCCACCCACCTGGCCGACGCGCTCGCCGACGCGGGCTGGGCGTTCCTCGCGGTGGACGCCCGCCGCGCGGGCCGCTCGTGGCGGGAGGGGGAGGTGCCGCACTACCAGGGTGACCTGCGTGAGCAGGCGTCCGACCTGGGGCGGGCGGTCGCCGCCGCGCGCGCCGCCTGGCCGGGGTTGCCGGTGGTCGTGCACGCGCACTCGACCGGCGGTCTCGTCGCGGCGCTGTGGGCGCACGCCCACCGGGCGCGCGGCGGTGCGGACGCGGTGGTGCTCAACAGCCCGTTCCTGTCCGTCGTGCGCTCGTGGGTGCGCCCGCTGCAGGACGGTGCCCTGCGGCCGCTGGCCCGCCGGGCGCCGCTGCGGGTCGTCGCGCACAGGCCGTCGCGGTACGCGGCGCGGCTGGCCGAGCGGTGGGACGTCGACACGACGCTCAAGCGGCCGCAGGGTGTGGCCGTGCGGGCCGGCTGGCTGGCGGCGCTCCGCGCCGGGCAGCTGCGCGTGGCCCGCGGGCTCGCCGTGGGCGTGCCCGTGCTGGTCGCCCGGTCCGCGCGCTCGGCCGTCGAGCACGGTGCCGGTGCCGTCGCCGACGGGCCGGCACTGGACGACGCCGACACCGTGCTGGACGTCGCGACCATCGCCGCGCTGGCCCCGCGGCTGGGGACGGACGTGCGCGAGGTCGTCGTCGACGGGGGCGTGCACGACCTGGCGCTGTCGCTGGACGGGCCGCGCGCGGCGTACCTGGGCGCGGTGGTGGAGTTCCTCGACACGCTCGTGCGCTGACGGGACGCACGCACGGGAGGGCCGGGCCCCTCGGCGGTGGAGGTGGCCCGGCCCCGTGCCGCGCTGCGCGGTCAGAAGGCGGCGATGACCTCGCCGGCCGGCCAGCGCTCCTCGATGAAGGCGCGGACCTCGTCGGAGTGCAGCAGCTCGTCGAGGGTGACGAGCGCCGGGTCGTCGAGGTCCTCGGAGCGGACCACGACGACGTTCGCGTACGGGTTGTCCTCGCCCGACTCCAGCAGGATCGCGTCCGAGGCGGGGTTCAGGCCGGCCTCGAGCGCGTAGTTGCCGTTGATGATCGCGATGTCCACGTCCGGCAGGGCGACCACGAGCTGCTCGGGCGCCGTCTCGACGAACTCCAGGTCCTTCGGGTTCTCGGCGATGTCGAGCAGCGTGGGGTCGCCGTCGGTCTCGTCGAGGGTGATGAGCCCGGCGTCCACGAGCAGGTCGAGCGCCCGGCCCTGGTTGCCCGGGTCGTTCGTGATGCCGACGACGCCGCCGTCGGCCAGGTCGTCGAGGTCCTCGATCTTCTCGGAGTAGATGCCGTACGGCTCGATGTGCACGCCGTCGTAGTGGTCGAACTCGAAGCCGTTCTCCGCGATCTGCGCGTCGAGGTAGGGCAGGTGCTGGAAGAAGTTGGCGTCGATCTCGCCCTCGTCGAGCGCCGTGTTGGGCAGCACGTAGTCGGTGAACTCCTGGATCTCCAGGTCGATGCCGGCGTCCTGCGCGAGCTCGTCCTGCACGAACTGCAGGATCTCGGCGTGCGGCACGGGGCTGGCGCCGATCGTGACCGTGGTGAGTCCGCCCTCCTGCGTGGCCCCGCCCTCGGTGTCGTCACCGGCGGAGCAGCCCGTCATCACCAGGGCCGCGGCGGACAGGACGGCGGCGGTGCGGACGGTTCTCTTCATCTCAGGTGTTCCTCTCGGTGTGCCCCCGGGTGCGGGGCGGGTCTGCGGGCCGCGGGTCGTGCGGCGGGCCGGTGGCGTGGCGGGCGCGCTCACCGGTGGTCGAGGCGGCGCGCGACGGCGTCGCCGACCACCTGGACGACCGTGACCAGGACGATGATCACGACGACGGACGTGTAGAGGACGACGGGGTCGAAGCGCTGGAAGCCGTACGTGATCGCGAGGAAGCCCAGGCCGCCACCCCCGATCGCGCCGACCATCGCGGAGAACCCGATGAGCGCGATGACGGTGACGGTGAACCCCGAGACGATGGCGGGCAGCGCCTCGCGCACCAGCACGGATCGCAGGATCTTGGGCGTCGTGGAGCCCATGACCCGCGCGGCCTCGACCTTGCCCGGTGCGACGTCCCGCACGGCCGTCTCGACGAGGCGGGCGAAGAACGGGATGGTGCCGATGCTCAGCGGCACGACCGCGGCCTCCCAGCCGAGCGACGTCCCGACGATCGCGCGGGTCACCGGGATCACGGCGACGGCGAGGATGATGAACGGCAGCGAGCGCAGCACGTTGACGACGAAGCCGAGGACCACCGACAGCGGGCGGTGGGGCAGCAGACCGTCGGGCGCGAGGGAGCGCAGCAGCAGGCCGAGCGGCAGCCCGACGACCACCGTGATCAGCGCCGACAGGCCCACCATCTGCAGCGTCTCGAGCGTCGCCTCGGGCAGCTTCTCGGTGATGACGCGGTTGGTCGTCAGCTCGGTCCACAGGTCGCCCATCACGCCACCTCCTGCCCGGCGTCGCCCGCGGGTGCCGCGAGGGGGTCGAGCCCGGCGGCGCGCAGCCGCGCCACGACCTCGTCGGTCCGCTCCTGCGGCGTGTCGACGAGGAGGCGGCCCACGCGCAGCGCACCCAGCGGCTCGACGGTCGCGGACAGCACCTCCACGTCGTCGCCCAGGCCCGCGACGGCGCCGAACGCGGTGGCGGTGCTGACGGCGTCGGTCGCGAAGACGGCCTCGACCAGCCGGCGTCGACGGCCGGGCGGGACGTCGGGAACCGGGACCAGGGCGCGGGACAGCGGTGAGCCGACCTGCGTCACGACCTGCGCGAGGGTGCCGGACTGCACGACGCGCCCGTGCTCGAGCAGCGTGACCGCGTCGCACGTCTCGCGCACGACCGACGGCTCGTGGGTGATGACGACGACCGTGATGCCCAGCCGGTCGCGCAGGTCGCGCACCAGGCCGAGGATCTGCCGCGTGGTCTCGCCGTCGAGCGCGGACGTCGGCTCGTCGCACAGCAGCACGGCCGGCTCGGTGGCCAGCGCGCGGGCGATGCCGACGCGCTGCTTCTGCCCGCCGGACAGCTGTGCCGGGTAGGCGGACGCGCGGTGGCCCAGGTCGACGAGGTCGAGCAGCTCGGCCACGCGTGCGGCGCGCTGCGCCCGCCGCACGCCCGCGACCTCGAGCGGGTACGCCACGTTGTCCGCGATGGTGCGCGAGTCGAGCAGGTTGACGTGCTGGAACACCATGCCGGTCTTGCGGCGGGCGGTGCGCAGCCGGTTCTCCGGCAGGTCGGAGATGGTGACGCCGTCGACGGTGACGGTGCCGGCGGTCGGTCGCTCGAGACCGGTCAGGCACCGGATGAGCGTGGACTTGCCGGCGCCCGACCGTCCGACGATGCCGTGCACCGTGCCGCGCTCGACGGTCAGGTCGATGCCGTCGAGCGCGACGACGTCACCGCCGGGTGACGGGTAGACCTTGCGGAGGCCGGACAGCTCGATCACGGGAGGTCCTCGGGGGTCGCGCCGCGCCGACGGACGTGGCCGGTCGGCGGCGGGTGGGGGTGACCCGCGGCGCGCGCGTCGGCGGCGGGACGGGTCAGGGGAGCGCGCGGGGCGCGCAGGGGGCCGCGGTCAGCGACACATTCGGCCACGACACGTGCCGGCGGCGACGGCGAGGGCCGTGCGCGGGGCGGGCGTGTCGTGGGGGGCCATGGTCGTCATGGAAGCACGCGGCCCGCGCGCGGCCAAGTTGTCTCACGGATCGAGACGACGCGGAGGCGGGCGCACGACGGGTCGGTGACATGTTCCTGCAGGTCAGTGCCGTACACCGGGCCGTTCGTCATACGCCGGTAGTCACCGTCTCGGATCGTGGACCACCTCAGGCGGTGAGGCGCTCCCGCAGGGCCGCGACCTCGGTGTCCGTGAGCCCGAGCCCGTCGCGCAGGTAGGCGGCGAACGACCCGAAGAGC
This sequence comes from Cellulomonas wangleii, assembly GCF_018388445.1. Classification (NCBI taxonomy): domain Bacteria; kingdom Bacillati; phylum Actinomycetota; class Actinomycetes; order Micrococcales; family Cellulomonadaceae; genus Cellulomonas; species Cellulomonas wangleii. The sequence continues at coordinate 3,551,566 of NZ_CP074405.1, read as the reverse complement.
TCGGCGACCGCACCGAACGCCGCGTCCAGGTACTCCTCGCGCACCTCCAGCAGCGGGACCAGCAGCTCCGGGTCGCCCCCGACGTCCGCGAACCCCTGCAGCAGCGGTGCGTACATCGCCCGCACCGCCGGGTTCACGGCCAGGTACTCCTCGCGCGCGACGGCCTCGTCGGCGCCCACCGCCAGCAGGAGCACGGTCGTCGCCCACCCCGTGCGGTCCTTGCCCGCGGTGCAGTGGTACAGCACCGGCGCGGCCCCGGGGTCGAGGAACCGGCGCAGCAACGTGGCGTACCCCGTGCGCCCGGACTCCCCGACGACCAGGTCGACGTACGTGCGCCGCATCTGGGCCGCGGGGTCCAGCGCCGCCAGGAACTGCGACGCCTCCTGCGGCCGGCGCAGCAGCTCGCCCAGGTCCGACGCCGGGGCCTGCGTCGTGACCTGCAGGACGTCGGCGTGCACGCCCCGCGCACCCGGCGGCAGGACGTCGGGGGCAGCGGCCCGCTCGGCCGCGGTCCGCAGGTCCACGACCGTGCGCACCCCGAGGCGGGTGACGACCGGGTCGTCGGCGACGGCGGCGGACCGCAGCTCCGCGGACCGCAGGACCAGGCCGCGGCGCACCCGCCCGCCGTCCGCGGTGGGACGTCCGCCGACGTCGCGCAGGTTGGCGACCGTGTCGGACGCCAGGACGTGCGGGTCGGCCGCGGCCGTGGCCACGCGGGCGGCGGCGGGCACGGGCTCGCCCGTCGGGGTCGTCGGCGGGTGCGGGGGCAGCGTCGCGTCGTCGTCCACCCCGCGACCCTCGCACACCGTCGGTGCCGCGCACACCCCCTGCCGCGCCCTCGTCCGCATGCCCGCACGGGTGGTCCCGGACGGCGCCGTCGTAGGGTGGCGGCCGTGCCGGAGGGTCATACCGTTCATCGGGTCGCGCGCCAGCTCGCCCTCGACCTCGTCGGGCGGCCGCTGGCCGTCAGCTCGCCCCAGGGGCGGTTCGCCGCGGGCGCCGCGCGCCTGGACGGCCGCACGATGACCGGGGCGACGGCGGTCGGCAAGCAGCTGTTCTGCACCTTCGACACCGCGGACGTGCTGCGCGTCCACCTGGGGCTCTACGGCGCGTGGGACCTGTACGGCGACGTCAGCCCGCTGGGCGAGGGCGAGCGGGTGCGCGGCAGCCTGGGGGCACCGCGCGTGCGGCCCGGGTCCGTCATGGACGCCCAGCCCTCGACGCGGCGCCTGCGCCTGGGGGAGGACGAGTCCGAGCACGCCGCCGCGGACGACGCGTGGCCGCCGCCCCCGCTGGGGCAGGTGCGGGTGCGCCTGGACTCCGGGTCGGTCGTCGCGGACCTGCGCGGCCCGTCGGCGTGCGAGGTGCTGACGGCCGACGAGGCGGCGGCCGTCCGCGCACGGCTGGGCCCGGACCCGCAGGACGTCGCGGACCTCGACGAGGCGGGCGAGGTCGTCGTCGAGCGGGTGACGCGCCGTCAGGTGGCCGTGGGGCAGCTGCTGATGGACCAGGCCGTGGTGGCCGGGATCGGCAACATCTACCGGGCCGAGCTGCTGTTCCGCGCCCGGCTGGACCCCTGGACGCCCGGGCGGCGGGTCCCGGCCGAGGTGGTCCGCGGGATCTGGCGGGACTGGGCCGTGCTGCTGGCCGACGGCATCCGGGACGGCGTCATGCTGACCCGCGAGGACCTCGACGACGCGGGGCGTCTGGCCGCCCGCCACGACCCGACGCTGCGGCACTGGGTGTACGGCCGCGGCGGCCTGCCGTGCCGGGTGTGCGGCACCCCTGTCGTCGTCGAGGAGATGGCGACCCGCAAGCTCTACCGGTGCCCCGTCTGCCAGGTCTGAGCCCGCCGCGCGGCCCTCGGGCTCAGGCGCCCGGCGCCCCCTCGGGCGGCGGCGTCCGCTCGCCCACCGGCACCGGCGCGGCGAGCGTGTTGGCGCGCGTGGCCAGCGGGCACGCCCACGACGGGTCGTACGCGCACGACGGGTTGTAGGCGAAGTTGAGGTCGACGACCAGCCGGCCCACCCGGTCGCACCCCAGGTCCGCCCCCTTGATGGTGTCGAGCACGTACCGGCCGCCGCCGAACGTGCCGTGCCCGGCCAGCGCGTCGCGCACGGGCAGGAACAGCCCGCCGCCGTACCCGCGCAGCGACCACAGCGTGAGGCGTCCGAGGTCGCCCAGCACCACCGTCCCGACGCGGTCGAACCCCACGACGCCGTCGGTGCCGGTCGCCACGTCGAGACGCTGCGGACCGGCCGGCTCGACGCTGACCTCGAACCGGTACCGCGGGTCGTACGGGGCGACGTCGAGGCCCGCGAAGTCGGCGCGGGCGTCGGGGCTCAGCGGGGACGCGGGGTGGAACGCGAACAGCTCGTCGCGCTGCTGGACCCAGACGGCGTGCGCGGCGGCCGGGTCCTCCACGGCCAGCGCCCGCACCTCCGCGTACGTCTGGGACGTGCGCCGTCGCCAGTCCGTGACGTCCAGGGCGGCGCTGAGCGGGGTGACGGCGTGCACGTCCCCACCGTCCCAAGTCCGGCGGGCTCGCGCACGTCGAACGCGGTGGACCCGCCCTCAGCGCGTGCGCCCCACGCGCCGGACCTCGCGCAGCGCGAGCAGGCCGGCGAGGGCAGCCGGTGCGAGCGCGGCGGGTCGCCCCCGCACGGCGGCGACCAGGCACACGAGCACGAGCACCACGCAGCCGGTGACCAGCAGCAGCGAGGGCCACGGCAGGGCCTGCGGCCTGCGGTCGGACGTCCACCAGCGCACGGTGCGACGCTACTCCGCCGGGCCCGGGTGCGGTCCGCGCTCCGCGGCGGCACCCACCGGGGTCCGCGTGCCAGGGTGGCGGGATGGACCTGCGCATCTTCACCGAGCCCCAGCAGGGGGCCACGTACGACGACGTCCTGGCGGTCGCCCGCGCCACCGAGGACCTGGGCTTCGACGCCTTCTTCCGCTCCGACCACTACCTGGCGATGGGTGACGGCGACGGCCTGCCCGGTCCCACCGACGCGTGGACGACCCTCGCCGGCCTCGCCCGCGAGACGAGCCGCATCCGGCTCGGGACGCTCGTGTCGTCCGCGACCTTCCGGTACCCCGGGGTGCTGGCGATCCAGGTCGCGCAGGTCGACCAGATGTCCGGCGGGCGCGTGGAGCTGGGCCTCGGCGCCGGGTGGTTCGCCGAGGAGCACGCCGCGTACGGCATCCCCTTCCCCGCCAAGCGGTTCGGCCTGCTCACCGAGCAGCTCGAGGTCGTCACGGGCCTGTGGGGCACGCCGGTGGGCGAGACCTTCTCCTTCGACGGTGAGCACTACACGCTCACGGACTCCCCGGCACTGCCCAAGCCGGTGCAGCGCTCGCCGCTGGACCCGTCGCGTGCGGGCGTCCCGGTGATCGTCGGCGGCGGCGGCCCGACCCGCACGCCGCGCCTGGCCGCGCGGTTCGGCGCCGAGTACAACCAGTCGTTCCCGGAGATCGCGTCGGTGCCCGGGCGCATCGCCCACATCCGGCAGGCGTGCGTCGAGGTGGGCCGCGACCCGCAGACGCTGGTGCAGTCGGTCGCGCTCGTGCTGTGCGTGGGCCGGGACGAGGCCGAGCTGGCGCGCCGCGCCGAGGCGATCGGGCGTGAGGTGCCCGAGCTGCGGGAGCACGGCATCGCGGGCACCCCGGACGAGGCCGTCGAGCGGCTGACGTGGCTCGCCGAGCAGGGCGTGGAGCGCGTGTACCTGCAGGTCCTGGACCTGGCCGACCTGGAGCACCTGCAGCTGGTGGCCGAGGCCGTCGCACCGCACGTGCCGCAGGCCTGAGGCACCGCCGGCCCGCGCTGCCTGAGGCACTGCGGCTCCCTGCGGGGGCCGCCCGGAATGTCCGGATGGTGGGACGGGTCCGTCGGGACCCAAAAGTTCACAGGACGGACATATCTGGGCGTCCGCGCAGGTGAGAGCGATCCCACGACATCATGAAGCGTTTCAACACCCCTCGATCGGCGTAGCCGCACCGCCGGGGGATGTGACTCCCGGGACGCAACGCTCCTACGGTCGAGCACATCCACGGGGACGAAACCCCCGATCGGGAACGTTCCGGTCGGCGTCACCGTGAACCGGACGCCAACGAGGCCGTCGCGACCGTGACGTCGGCCCCGATCCCGGGGACGTCGTCGCACCTCACGACGACACCCAGGGGGCGCACGTGGCCACGACCTTCGACCGACTGATCCTCGACCCGCGGCGGACGGACGACACCCGGGCCCGGCCGCACACGCGGCGGGCCCCCGAGAACGAGGCCGCGCAGAGCCCCTCGCTCATGCTGCTGGTCCTGCTGGCCGCGGCCGGCATCCTCGTCTACGCCGTCTTCCTGCTGAACCCCGGCAACCGGGGCGACTGGCTGCCGTACGCGCTGGTCATGGCCGCCGAGTCGATCCTCATCCTGCACGGGCTGCTGGCGATGTGGACCGTCCTGTCGTCGGGCTGGAACCCGCGCGGCTTCGCCTTCCACCACGCCCAGGAGCGGCTCTACGACCTCGCGGAGATCCTGCGCGAGGGCGCGGAGGACGAGCCGTGGCGCTGGCAGATGTACCTCGAGGACCGCCCGCTCGCCGTCGACGTGTTCATCACGACGTACGGCGAGGACCTGGGCACCATCCGCCGCACCGTGTCGGCCGCCGTGCGGATGCAGGGCAAGCACGCCACCTGGGTGCTGGACGACGGCCGGTCGGACGACGTCCGCGACCTGGCCGCCGAGCTCGGCGCCCGGTACGTCCGCCGCCTCTCGAGCGGTGGCGCCAAGGCCGGCAACATCAACCACGCCCTGTCCCTCACGCACGGCGACTTCTTCGTGGTCCTGGACGCGGACTTCGTGCCCAAGCCCGAGTTCCTGCACGAGACCGTGCCGTTCTTCGCCGGGTCGGACGTCGCCTTCGTCCAGACGCCGCAGACGTACGGCAACTTCGACACCGTCATCAGCCGCGGCGCGGGGTACATGCAGGCGGTCTTCTACCGGTACGTCCAGCCGGGCCGTAACCGGTTCAACGCCGCCTTCTGCGTCGGCACCAACGTCATCTACCGGCGCGCGGCCGTCGACTCGATCGGCGGCATCTACACCGACTCGAAGTCCGAGGACGTGTGGACCTCGCTGATGATGCACGAGCAGGGCTGGCGCACGGTCTACATCCCGACGACGCTCGCCGTCGGCGACACCCCCGAGACCGTCGAGGCGTACACCAAGCAGCAGCTGCGCTGGGCCACCGGCGGGTTCGAGATCATGCTCACCCACAACCCGCTGTCACCGAAGCGCAACCTCACGATGGACCAGCGCATCGCGTACTTCGTGACGGCCACGCACTACCTCACGGGCATCGCGCCGCTTCTCCTGCTGCTGGTGCCGCCGCTCGAGATCTACTTCGACCTGTCGCCGATGAACCTCACGCTGACGCCGGCGATGTGGGCGATGTACTACGCGGGCTTCTACGTCATGCAGATCCTGCTCGCCTTCTACACGCTCGGGTCCTTCCGGTGGGAGGTCCTGCTGCTGGCGTCCGTGTCGTTCCCCATCTACGTGCGCGCCCTGGTGAACGCCGTGCTGCGCCGTGAGCAGGCGTGGCACGTCACGGGGCGCAAGGGGGCCTATCGCTCACCCTTCGCGTTCATGCTCCCGCAGGTCCTGGTGTTCCAGTTCCTGCTCGTGACGACCCTCGTGGCGCTGTGGAAGACCCACACGTCGGGCGTCTTCACCCTGGCCCTGGCGTGGAACGCCACCAACACCGTCATCCTCGGCGGCTTCATCGTCACCGCCTGGCGCGAGGGCCGACGTGCCCGTGCCGAGGCACGCACGCAGCGGCGTGCCGACATGGTCGCCGCCCGCCGGGCCGCCACGCAGGTGGCCGAGGCCGCCCCGCTCGAGCTCGAACCCGCCGCGGCTCCCGCCGCCGTCCCGTCCACCCCCCGCAGCCGCCGCGCGCCCGCCGTGCCGCCCGCTGCCCCAGCGGCCACCGAGCCGCGCACCGACTTCCCGCCCCGCTGACCGAGAGGTGATCCCATGACCTGGGCCAGCCGCATCCGCCTGCTCGCGGGCACGATCCTCGTGCTCGTCGTCGCCGCCCTGGCGACGTACCACCTCAACGAGACCCGGGGCCGCGCCACCAGCGCCTCGGCACAGATCCTCGCCGAGTCCTACGCCGTCGGCACGCCGTACGCCGGGCTGGTCGCCGACCAGCTCGCCGACGTCGGCGACGACGTCGTCGAGGGCCAGCCGCTCTTCGTCATCGACTCCGCCGCCCTCACCTACGACCTGGCGCACGGCTTCGTCTCGGACCCCCCCGAGTTCACGCAGGTCGACGAGCAGGGCCGCCTGGTCGTGCTCGCGAGCGGTGACGGCCGCCTCACGCAGGTCACCGGGCAGCGCGGCACGTTCGTGCCGTCGGCCTCGGCGCTCGCGACCGTGCAGCGCGCCGACACCCTCTACGTGCAGGGGGAGTACACGCTGACGGCCAAGGAGTACTCCCGGCTGCCCGACGGTGCGGACGTCACCATCACCCTGCCCAACGAGACCGCGCTGCAGGGCACGGTCGAGCGCGTCGAGGTCACCACCGTCGCGGGCGAGGCCCAGGCGGTCGTGCGCATGACCTCCGAGGCGCTCAAGGACGGGTCCGACAACGGCCTGGTGTCCGCCGGCACCCCGGTGGTCGCGCAGATCGAGCTGACCAACGAGGGCATGGTGACCACCGTCGCCGGCAAGGTCCGCACCTACGTCGAAGGGCTGCTGCGATGACGGCCTCCCGCTCCGTGCTGCCCGCCACCGGGAGAGGTCGCTGGATGCTCGTCATCGGAGCGCTCGTCGCTGCCCTCCTGGTCGCCGCGCTGCTCGTCGCACGGCCGTGGTCCGGGGGAGGGGCCGCACCCGCGGCCGGCGCCCCCGGCGACGGCGGTGCGCCCGACGCCCCCGTCACGGGGCCACCGGACGCCGCGCCGCCGGAGGTCGACACCGCCGCCCTGACGGGCGCGCTCGTGCAGGCCGCCGACGCGAAGATCGATCCCGTGCGTCTCGCCGACGGGCTCGCACCGCCGTCGAACCGCTGGTACTCGGGGCTGGTGTTCGGTGAGGAGCCGCAGCCGGTGTTCCCGCTGCCGCTGTCCTTCGGTCTCACCGCCGGCGGGTTCACCGTCGGGCTGCCCGACCCGGTGACCAGCGCCCGCGCCGTCGTCGGGCCGCACGTGCCGGCGGTCACCGTCGACGTGGGGGCCGCGTCCTCCCAGGTCGTCGCGGCGGACCCCGTCGCGGTGACCACCCGCCTGCTCGACGCCGGCGGTGAGGCGCTCGGTGACGTCACCGTCGCCGCTGGCTCACCGTTCGTGTCGTTCACCGCGGCGGCGGACGTCGAGGTCGTCGCGGGCGACGGGTTCGACGCCCTCACCGACGGCGTCGCCACCGCCGAGGTGGGCGGCACCACCTGGGGCCTGGCGGCCTCGGCCGGGTCGCTCGCCGACGGCACGCTCGTGCTCCCGGCGGGCGCGACGGCTGCCTGGTACGCGCTGCCCGACGACGCGTCCGACGACGCCGCCGAGGTGCTCGCCGCCGCCGCCGTCGACCCCGTGGTGGGTGTGGACGTGACCTACGGCGTCGGCGACGACGTGGCGCGCACGACGCTCACCTACCGCACCGCGGGGTCGACGCCCACCGCGTACGTGCTCATGCGGCACCACACCACCGGCAGCCAGCCGGACCGCGAGGGGTGCGGCCTGGGGACCTACCGCAGCGTGCACGGCACCCTGGAGCTGTGCGCGGGCTCGACGCTCACCTCGTACGCCCCGACGCTGCGCCCCACCGGTGCGCTCGACCTCGACGGGATCCCGGCGGAGCGCCGCGACGCGGTGCTCGCGCAGCTCGAGAAGGACGTCGCCGGGACGCAGCCGTTCGCCTCCGACACGTACTTCGGCGGCAAGCACCTGTACCGCGCCGCGACCCTCGTGGTGCTGGGTGAGCAGCTCGGCGCCGACGACCTGGTGGCCGACCTGCGCACCCGGGTGTCGGACGCGCTGCGGGAGTGGTCCGAGCCCGCCGGCTGCGACGAGCGCCCCGCCCGGTGCTTCGTCTACGACGAGGCCGCCCGGTCCGTGATCGGTCGGACCCCGTCCTTCGGGTCCGAGGAGCTCAACGACCACCACTTCCACTACGGGTACCTGCTGTCGGCCGCGGGCCTGCTGGGTGCCGACGACCCCGACCTGGTCGAGGACGTGGCTCCCGTCATGGACGCGCTCGCGGTCGACATCGCCGCCGCGCAGCCGTCCGACGAGCTGCCGCAGCTGCGCACGTTCGACCCCTACGCGGGCCACGCGTGGGCGTCGGGCACGTCGCCGTTCGCCGACGGCAACAACCAGGAGTCCGCGTCGGAGGCCGTCAACGCGTGGAACGGTGTCGGGCTGTGGGCGCAGGCGTCCGGCCAGGACGACCTGCTGACCCAGGCGACGTGGCTCGCGTCCACCGAGGCCGCGTCGGCCCGCGACTACTGGACCGACCCCGATCTCGACGACCCCGTCATGGACGGCTTCGAGCACCGGGTCGTCGCGCTCAACTGGGGCGGCAAGCGTGACTGGGCCACGTGGTTCAGCGCCGAGCCCAGCGCGATGCTGGGGATCCTGCTCATCCCGATGGGCCCGGTGTCCGACTACCTGGCCGTCGACGTCGACCCGGAGACCATCCGGGCGGCGGTCGAGGAGGCGTCGCCCGACGGCCCGGACGTCATGTTCGGCGACTACCTGCTGATGTACCGGGCGCTGGCCGGCCCGGAGGACGCCGCGGCCGCCTGGCAGGACGCGATCGACCTGCCGGACACGTCGATCGACGACGGCAGCTCACGCGCGTACCTGCTCGCCTGGCTCGCCGCCCACGGCGCCTGACGGGTCCGGTGCGACCTCGGTGGCCGGACCCGCTCCGGCCACCGAGGGCGCCCGCGGGACGCGTGCGAGGTGCACCAGCGTGACGACGAGCAGCACGACGAGGGCGACGTTGCGCCCCACCAGCACCATCGTGCTCAGCGGCTGCCCACCCATCACGAGCGGGTAGTACCACGGGTAGACCCACTGGGTCGCACCCGCGACGACCGCCACGGCCACAGCCGTGGGGCGCCACCGCGGCAGCCCGAGCGCCAGGGCCACCGCCACCGGCGGCGCCAGCCAGGAGATGAACTGCGGGCTGCCCACCTTGTTGGCGACGATGAGCACCAGCGTCAGCGCGAACGTGCCACGCACCACGAGGTCGGCGCGCACGGCGTCGTCGGACCACAGGCGCTGCCCCTCGCGCCGGCGACGCCACCACAGCAGCGCCGTCGTCAGCAGCACCGCGATCGGCAGGACCGCACCGAGCGTGTCGGCCGCGGCCTGCGTGCCCGGCCCGTAGACCTCGACCGAGATGATGTCGGGGTTGAACTCGCGGCGGATCGTCGGCGTCCACAGCCCGGCCACGAGCCAGCCGGTCGCGGCCACGGACTCCACCTGCAGCCCGCGCTCGCCCTGCGTGCGCACGAACGACAGCACCTCGTCCCCGCCGCCCAGCGCGACGACCGTGCCGACCACCACGGCGCACACCAGCACCGCCGGCTCGACGACGTCCCGCCACGGCCGGCGGGCCGCCAGCAGCAGCGGGATGATCGCAGCGCCCGGCGAGACCTTGATCCAGGCGGCGGCGGTGACCAGCACGGCGGACGTGCGCGGGTGCGTCAGCGCCACCAGCAGCGCGATCACCGACATCGGGGCGACCACCGCGTCGAGCCGCCCCATGGCGACCGGGCCCAGCAGCAGCAGGAACGCGATCCACCAGGACGCCGCGAGGCGGCCCGCGCGCCGCCGCAGCAGCAGGGCGACCGCCACGGCGTCGAGGACCGTCACCAGCGCGCACCACCCGAGCGTGTACGCCAGGGTCGACGTGGTGCTCACCACCGCGGGGACCAGCATCGGCAGCACCGCCCCCGCGGGGTACACCCACGCCCCGTCCAGCACGGGCCACTGCCCGGAGTCCAGGCCCGTCTGCACCCACCAGCGGTACAGCTCGACGTCGGTGTACGCCCCCGCCATCGGCCCGGTACCCAGGTGGGCGCCCCACACGTGCACGGCCACGAAGAACAGCCACACCAGCGCGTCCTGCACCAGGCGGGGTGCGCGGGCCGCGGACGGTGCCGGCGCGGCCGGGTCGGCGGCAGCCGGGTCCGCGTCGGCCGCGGGAGGCTGTGCGGCGGCGGGCGCGTCGGAGCCCGGGGCTGTCGTCACGGAGGTTCTCCCGGGTCGGTGAGCGCTGCTGGACCACGGTACGGGAGGTCCGCCCGCAGCACGAGACCGTAATGTTTCGGACAACGCCGGTGCGTGGACCGGCGTCTCACCCGGGATCGTCGGGCGAGACCGTCGATGCGGGCCGTCGCGAGGGCCGCCACCGCGGACGTCGGTCCCTGCTGCGCAGCGCGTGGCGTCGCTACCCTCGCGTCGGCATCACCACGGGAGAGGGAGCGGACATGAGCAGCTGGGGCTGGACCGTGCACGGGGACGGGCGGACCGTCCTGCCCGGTGAGGTGGTGGCGCCCGAGGAGCGACTCGCCTGGGGGCGCACCGTCAGCATCGGCATGCAGCACGTGGTCGCCATGTTCGGGGCGACGTTCCTCGTCCCGCTCATCACGGGGTTCTCCCCGCAGACCACGCTGTTCTTCTCGGCGCTGGGCACCGCGCTGTTCCTGCTCGTGACGCGCAACCGGCTGCCCAGCTACCTGGGGTCGAGCTTCGCCTTCATCGCGCCGGTCACCGCCGCCACCGCCACCGGGGGCGAGTCCGTGGCCGTCGGCGGCATCCTGGTGACCGGTCTGGCCCTGCTCGCGGTCGGCATCGTCGCGCACCTGGCGGGGACGCGGTGGATCGACGCCCTGATGCCACCGGTCGTCACCGGCACCATCGTGGCGCTCATCGGGCTGAACCTCGCGCCTGCGGCGTGGGGGTCCTGCGAGGCCGACGGGACCTGCTCGGGCTTCCGGGCCGCCCCGGTGACGGCGACCGTCACGCTGCTCGCGATCGTGCTGGTCACCGTGCTGTTCCGCGGGTTGCTGGGCCGGCTGTCGATCCTCGTCGGGGTGCTCGTCGGGTACGCCGTGGCGCTCGTGCGCGGCGAGGTCGACCTCGCCGCGGTGCGCGAGGCCGCCTGGATCGGCCTGCCGCCGTTCGTCACCCCCACGGTGGACTGGTCGGTGCTCGGCCTGTTCCTGCCCGTCGTGCTGGTCCTCGTGGCCGAGAACGTGGGCCACGTGAAGTCCGTCGCGGCGATGACCGGCAAGGACCTCGACCCGCTGGTCGGCCGTGCCCTCATGGCCGACGGCCTGGCCACGACGCTCGCCGGCACCGGCGGCGGGTCCGGCACCACGACGTACGCCGAGAACATCGGCGTGATGGCCGCCTCGCGCGTCTACTCCACCGCCGCCTACTGGGTGGCCGCCGCGACCGCGCTCGTGCTGGCCCTGTCGCCCAAGTTCGGCGCCGTCGTCGCGACCATCCCGGCCGGTGTGCTCGGCGGTGCGGCCACGGTGCTCTACGGCATGATCGGCCTGCTCGGCGCCCGGATCTGGGTGCAGAACCGCGTCGACTTCTCGGCACCGGTCAACCTGATGCCGGCCGCCGTCGCCCTCATCGTGGGCATCGCCAACTTCACCTGGGACGTCGGCGACCTGCGGTTCGAGGGCATCGCGATCGGCACGGCCGTGGCGATCGGGCTCTACCACCTCATGCGGGCGGTCGCCCGGTGGCGCGGCACGCACGACGAGCCGGCCACGCCGGCGTCCGTCCCGGGCGGCGACGAGCTGACCCGCTGACGCCCTCGCCCCGAGGGCTGCGACGGGCGGCCCTCGGGGCGGTGCGCCGCCTGCAGGCGGTCCGGGCGGTGCGCCGCGCCGGGTACCGCCCCGGGCTGGGGCGTCAGCCCTCGGCGGGCTGCTCGGCCGCCGGCTGCTCGGCCGCCGGCTGCTCGGCCGCCGGCTGCTCGGCCGCAGCGTCGGCGAACTCCTGGAACGGGATGCAGCCCGCGGGCCCGACGAGCGGCGTGGCCGGGTCCAGGAGGACCTCCTCCTGCGGCGCGAGCCCGACGAACTCGCTGCCGACCACGAGGTCGACGAGGGCGTCCTGCCGGGTGTCGAGCGTCAGGACCGCGTCGGGCACGTACGCCTGCAGGGTGTACGCCGCCGCGCTGCCGGCGACGCCGTAGATGATGCGCCCGACACCGCTGACCTTCGCCGCGTTCTCCGTCTGCCCGATGACGAAGCCGCGCTCCGTCAGCAGGGACGCGGCCTGGCCCGCGAGGCCGTCGATGCCCGCTCCGTTGTAGACGTCGACCGTGATCTGGTTCGTCGCCACGGGAAGGGCGCCCTCCGGCGGGCAGTACGTCCGGACGTCCTCCGCGGCCTCCGTCGGCAGCGCCGTGAACTCACGCTCGAGGAAGGGCAGCGACAGGCTGTCGGTGTACAGCGCGGCCGCGCCGAGACCGGACACCGCCAGGCCGGCGAGCAGCACGCCGAACACCACGGCCTGCCGCTCGTGCATGTGCCGGCGCCGCAGCGCGCGCGCACGGTCCTGGTCGCTCACGAGACCCCGCCCTTCCGTCGACCCCGGCCCGCGGTCACAGCACCAGCACCCGCGCGTGCAGCAGGGCCCGCTGGTGGAGGGCGGCGCGCACCGCGCGGTGCAGGCCGTCCTCGAGGTACAGGATCCCCTTGTACTCCACGACGTGGGCGAAGAGGTCGCCGTAGAACGTCGAGTCCTCCGCCAGCAGCGCGTCGAGGTCGAGGTTCCGCTTGGTCGTGACCAGCTCGTCGAGCCGCACCTGACGCGGTGGCACGTCCGCCCACTGCGCGGGCGTCGTCAGCCCGTGGTCCGGGTACGGGCGCCCCTCGCCCACCGCCTTGAAGATCACGGGCCCGAGTGTAGGGGGTGGTCGGCGTCCGACCCGGGACGGTCCGCCCAGGGATCACCCGCACGCCGGGGGTGACGGCCGCGCGCGGCACCCGGTGCCCGCCCTGCCGGTGGGTACAGTCGCCGACATGCCGTCGCTGTACGCGCTGAAGCCCTGGTACACCCGGCGGCTGCGCCTCGTCGTGGACCGCGCCGTGGCACGCGGGACGACACCCGACGTCTTCACCGCGGCCGGGGTCGCCGGTGCGGCGCTCGCGGGCGTCGCGCTGGCCCTGGGGTGGTGGCTGCCCGCCCTCGTGCTGCTGGCGGTCCGGCTCGCCGGTGCCAACCTCGACGGTGCGGTGGCCCGCGCCCGCGGGGTGTCGCGGCCCTGGGGGTTCGTGCTCAACGAGCTCGGCGACCGCGCGTCGGACCTGCTGATGTTCGCGGGGCTGGCGGTGCTCGCGGCGCGGACGGGTGGTGACCCCGTCGCGGGTCTGACGCCCCTGGCCTGGGTGCTCGTGGCCACGGTCGCCGCGACGCTGCCGACGTTCGTCTCGCTGGCCGGCGCCGGTGCGGGTGCGCCGCGGCTGAACGGTGGCCCCCTCGGCAAGACGGAGCGCTGCCTGCTCGCCGTGGTGGGGGCCGCCGTGCCCGCGCTGCTGACGGTCGTGGCCGTCGTCGTCGTGGTCGGATCGGTCCTGACGGCCGTCGTGCGGGCGCGCCGCATCCGTCACGCGCCGGGCGTCGCGTGAGCGTCGAGCCGACGCAACGGCCGGGCGTCCTCGACCCGCTCGCGGCGTGGACCGGTCTGGACCGCACCGCGTACGCCCTCGACCTGCGGCTGGGGTCCTGGCACCTCGACCTCGACGGGCGCGCGGTCTTCCTGCTCGTCCTCACCGCCGCGATCCTCGCGGTCGCCGCGGTGCCCGTTCTGGCCTCCCGTCGGCCCGAGCTGCGGCGACGCTGGACGACGTGGGCGCTGATCCTGCCGGTCATCGGGATCCCGATGTGGCTGGGGCCCGGGCCGACCGCGCTGCTGGCGGCGCTGCTCGCGCTGCAGGCGGTCCGCGAGTTCGCGGCGATGACCCGCCTGCCGCGCCCCGAGACCGCCCTCCTGCTCGTGCTGGCCGTCGCCTACCCCCTGGCCGCGTGGCTCGACCCCGGGCTGCTGGCGCTGGTCCCGCTGGTGGCGCTGCTGTGCGCCGTGCCCGCCGTCCTCGTCGGGGACGCCGACCGGGGCGTCGAGCGCGCGACCGGTGCCGCGTTCGGCTCCATCTGGTTGTGCTGGTCGCTCGCGCACCTCGTGCTGGTCGGGTCCGACGCGTTCCTGCTGTGCTTCGCCGCGGCGGCGACCGACGTCGCCGCGTGGTGCGGGGGGCAGGGGCTCAGGCGGTTCGCGTGGGCCCGGCGCCCGTTGTCGCCGCTCAGCCCCAACAAGACCGTCGGTGGTCTGGTGGGGGCCGCCGTGGGTGGGACGATCGTGCTGCTCGTCCTCGGTGCGTTCTCCGCCGGCCTGGTCGTGGCGGTGGTCCTCGGTGGTGTGGGAGGTGACCTGGTGGAGTCGATGGTGAAACGGCGTGCGGGAGTCAAGGACGCGGGCACGTGGCTGCCCGGGTTCGGTGGGCTCCTCGACCGCGTGGACTCGTTGCTGCTGGTCCTGCCGCTGGCGTGGGTGCTGGCATGAGCGCCGACGAGCCCCGGACCGACGGGCCGGAGGCGGTGCCCGTGGTGGCCACCGGTACCGGTGGCCACCACGGGCACGCCCCGGCCGAGGCGTTCCGTCGGCTGCGTCGTCGGGTGGGCCTGCCGCCCGGGTTCAACGTGGCGGGCGCGCTCCGGCACCTGGCGTGGCGCAGCGCGTTCCACCTCGTCGGCGGGTTCCGGGTCGTCGGTGCGGCGCCGTACGAGCCGATGGTCGTCGTCGCCAACCACTCGTCGCACGCGGACACCCCGGCGCTGCTCGCCGCGTTCCCGGCGCCCTACAAGCCGGTGGTCGTCGCCGCGGGCGACTACTGGTTCGACGCGGCCTGGAAGGCGCGGCTCCTGCAGATCGCGATCGGGGCCGTCCCGGTGCGCCGCAAGGGCGGGGGCGGGTACGAGTCGCTGATCGAGGGCGCGACGCAGGTGCTGGGCAGCGGGTCGAGCCTGTTCGTCTTCCCCGAGGGCACGCGCTCCACCGACGGCCGGCTGGGCCGGTTCCGCAGCGGTGCGCTGCGGATCGCCCAGGAGTTCGACGTGCCGATCCTGCCCGTGGCGATCGTCGGGACGCACGAGCTGCTGGCCAAGAAGGGGCGGCTCACGCCCGGCCCGGTCGAGGTGCGCGTCGGGCACCCCGTCGACCCGCACACGCTGACGGACATGAAGCCGCTGGTCGCGCAGATCGAGGGGATGCTGGCGGCCGGTCCGCCGGTCCCGTCGCGCTCCGCGACGTGGCGCGTGCTGCGCGGCGTGATGTCCGGTCCCGGCGGCATGGTCGGCGCGGTCGTGTGGGGCTTCGCGGAGGCGGTGAGCCTGCCCGTGACCTCGGAGATGTACCTGGTGCTGGTGGCGGCGGCGCACCCGCGCCGGGTCGTCCCCGCCGCGGCGTGCCTGGCCGTCGGGTCCGTGGCCGGTGTGCTCGTGACCCGGGCGCTCACCGAGCGCGGGCACCGACCGCCGGCCCCGCTGACGACGCGGGCGATGCGCGAGCGTGCCGCCCGGGACCTGGCGACGGCCGGTGCGCGCGGGATCTGGCAGCAGGCGCTCAACGGCGTGCCGGTCAAGGTGTACGCCGCGGAGGCGGGCGCCGCGCACGTGCCCGCCGCGCCGCTGGCGCTGCACGCCCTGGGTGCCCGGGGCGCGCGCTCCCTCGCCGTCGGCGGTGCTGTCGCCGCCGCGTCGGGCGCCGGTGCCCCGCTGCTGCGCCGGTCCTACGGCGCGTACCTGGGGATCGCGGGGGCGACGTTCGCGGTGGGGCTGGGGCTGGTCGTCCGGCGCTGGAGCCGCTGAGGGTCCGGCACCGGTGCGGCGGGCCCGTCCCGGTGCGTCAGAGCGGGAGCAGCGCGAGCCCGCCGGCGACGAGCAGCGCGACCGCCGGCAGGGCGGTGCTCAGCAGGGCCGCGCGCAGACGCGGGTGACGGCGGGGTGCGGCGTCGCCCGGGCCGCGGACGTCGTCGTTCAGGGTGCCGTCCAGGAACAGGGCGGCAGCGCCCACCGCCAGCAGCAGGATGCTCGCCGCGGCGAGCGGCGCGGAGGGCGCCGTCAGCGGCGCGTTCGGCAGCAGCGCCCCCGGGGCGACGACCGCGACGGTCGCTGCGGCCCCGGCGAGCGCCGCCTGCCACCACCGTGCCCGTGCGAACCACCCGAGCGGACGGGCGGGCGCGAGGCAGAGCACGACCGCGACCACGAGGCACAGGACCGCGGTCACGACCGGCCCGGTCGACGCGGTCAGGGGCTCGCCGCGCAGCCACGGCGGCACCGACCACACGGTCCCCATGACACCGGCGGTCTGGAGCACGACCGCGACGACGTCCCGCGCCGGCGTGCGGCGGTGGGTGGGCAGCACGTCGGTCAGCCCGCGGGCGTACCCGGCGGGGTCGCCGAACGCCGTGGCCGCGTCCTGCCCGGAGTCGGCGCAGTGCGCGTCGACCTCCGCGAGGGCGTCGCCGATCGCGTCGCCGCGCACGTCCCGCAGGCGCAGCTCGAGGACGAAGGCGTCGCGCCAGGTGGGCGTCACGTGCGGTGCGAGGTAGGTGCTGTCGCTGCTCATCGGTGGGCCTCCTGGTCGGTCACGAACGTCTCGGTGAGGTGGGCGAAGCGCGCCCAGCGCGCGCCCTCGTGGTGCAGGTGGGTGCGCCCGGCGGCGGTGAGCGCGTAGTACTTGCGCCCGGGTCCGCCGTCACCCTGTCGCCACTCCTCGTCGAGGAGGCCCGCCGCGTGCAGCCGCCCGAGCAGCGGGTAGAGCGTGCCGCCCTTGATGTCACCCAGGCCGGCGGCCGCGAGCCGCTGGGCGATGTCGTAGCCGTAGGTGGGGCCGTCCGCCAGGACGCGCAGCGCGCACAGCGACAGCACCCCCCGCAGCCACTCGCC
Organism: Cellulomonas wangleii; assembly: GCF_018388445.1. Lineage (NCBI taxonomy): Bacteria > Bacillati > Actinomycetota > Actinomycetes > Micrococcales > Cellulomonadaceae > Cellulomonas > Cellulomonas wangleii. Next base: position 3,534,590 of record NZ_CP074405.1, on the reverse strand, counting down.
GGGCCAGGGGTCGCCGGGAGCCTCGGGGTCGGGGGGTGGGGCGTGTCGGGGCATGGGCTAGACAGTACGCCTAACTAGATAGGCGCACAACCATGTGGTCGAGATCCGTGGCACCGGTGATGGCGGACGGTCCCGCCGGGGCGTCTTCTGCCCCGGAACGGCGAAAGGGCGCCCCGACCAGTGGTCGGGACGCCCTTCGCGTGAGCCCCTCAGGGCTCGGTGAGCTGTGTGGCTCAGGCAGGCGCGACGTTGGAGGCCTGCGGACCCTTGGGGCCGGCCTGCACGTCGAACTGCACGCGCTGGTTCTCCTCGAGCGAGCGGTAGCCCTGCGTCTGGATGGCCGAGTAGTGGACGAAGACGTCCGGGCCGCCGTCCTCGGGGGCGATGAAGCCGAAGCCCTTCTCAGCGTTGAACCACTTCACGATGCCAGTGGGCACGTCATTCTCCTCATGCGGTTACTACGGACCCGACGACCGGGGCCGGTGAATCACGGTGGCCGTCGTCCGCTCCGGAGAACGTGGACAAGCTATGCACTGCGACTACGACCGACAGACTAGCGGGAGGTCACCGGTCTGCGCGAGGGTTTCGCCCAGGCGGTCTACGTCACGTTGCGCGACCCGGACACCGCGGCCACGCCGCGGCCACACGCCCTCCACATCCGGGTGACGAATCGTCCGCGCGCAGGGGTCCGGCGCCGCTACGCTCCGCGCGACGGGGCGCAGGGGCTCCCCGGAGGAGCCCGGGAGGCACCGATGAGCACCAGACTGCGCGCCGCCGTCGCGGTCCTGACACTGGCCGGGTTCTACGTCGTCGCGCTGCTCGTGCTGGGAGGCCTGGCCGCACTGACGGTCCAGGCGTTCCGACTGGGAGCCGGCGTCCTGGGCGGCAAGCTCGGCTTCGTCACGATCGCCGCGATGGTCGGCGTCGTCGTCGCGCTGTGGAAGGTCGCCCGCGCGCGGCCCGGGACCCCCGCCGGACCCGTGCTGCTGCGGGCCGACGCGCCCGAGCTCTGGGCGCTGGTCGACGAGGTCGCGGAGCTGACCGGCACCCGCGCTCCCGACGAGATCCGCCTCGCACCCGACGTCAACGCCGGCGTCATGGAGCACGCACGCCTGCTCGGCCTCGTCGGGGGCACGCGGCACATGGTGATCGGCGTGCCCCTGCTGCAGGGGCTCACCGTGGACCAGGTGCGCGCCGTCCTCGCGCACGAGATGGGGCACTACGCGCACGACGACACGCGGCTGTCCGTCGTGGTGCACCGCGGGCGCGCCGTCATCGGGCAGACGTTGGCCCAGCTGTCGGGCTCGCTGCCCGGCTGGCTGCTGCGCCAGTACGGCAAGCTCTACCTGCTGGTGTCCGCGGCCACGGGCCGTCGCCAGGAGCTGGCCGCCGACGCCCTGATGGTCACCGCCGTGGGCCGTGCGACCGCCCAGTCGGCGCTGCGCGAGACCGAGGTCCTCGACCTGGCCTGGCGGTTCTACCTGGGCGCCTACGTCGACATCGGCTGGGACGCGGGTCTGGCCCCGACGTCCGAGGGCTTCTACGGCGGGTTCGGCCGGCTGCTCGCGGCGCGCTCCGACGAGCTGGCGTCGCTGCGGACGGGTCCGGTCGACGAGACCCGCAGCCGCTGGGACAGCCACCCCCCGACGGGGGTGCGCGTGCTGGCGATGGAGCGGCTGGCGGACGTCCCGCACGTGCCCGACGCTCGGCCCGCCACCGTGCTGGTGCCCCACCTCGACGCGCTCGCCGCCCACCTCGCCGACCAGTACCTGGCCGTCGAGGACCGGCAGCGGCTGCCCTGGGACGAGCTCGTGGCGACCGGTGTCGCCATCGAGAAGCAGCGTGCCGCCGACGGCGTCCACCGCACGGCGGCCAGGCTGGCGGGCGTGCCCCGCGCGTCCCTGGGCACCGTCCTCGACCTCGTCGCGCAGGGGCGCAACGACCAGCTCGCCCGCGAGCTCGGCGTCGACACGCACGAGCCGGAGCCCGTCGCGCCCGGGCAGCCCGCCCCGCACCCGCTCGCGGGCGTCCTCGAGACCGTCCTGGCCGCGGCGCTCGTCGCCGGCGGAGCCGCCCGCTGGCGGCTGGACTGGGCGGGGCCCGCCACGCTGTGCGACCGCGAGGGGGACCGCATCGACCTGGCGGCCTGGGCACGGTCGGCCGCGGTGCCCGGTGGCGTCGAGCACGTGCGGGCCTGGCTCGCGGGACTCGGGGTCGACGCGCACGCCGTCGGCCAGGTGCACGACACCGCCACCGCCCACGGCGCCTCGGTCGTCGCGGGACTGTCGAACATGACGGTCGGCGGCGCCCCGCACGACGTCCTGGTGCTCGACCGCGGGCTGGTGCTGCTGCCGTGCCCCAAGAAGACGGACGGCGGCAAGGCCCGGCTGATCGGCATCCTGCAGTCGCAGCCCGTGCACGTCCTCGCGGCCGTCCACCGGTACGTGCCCTACGAGGACGTCCGGGAGGCGACCGTGCAGCGGCCGTTCCCGCTGCGCGCCACCGTCGACCTGCACGACGGCACGCACCTGGAGCTCAAGGAGCGGCTGGCGGGGGAGTACCTCACCAAGGACTCGCAGACCGTCCTGCTCGGTCACCTGTCCTCGCTGACCGCCGTCCGCCACCCGGAGGCTGCGGGGACCTGAGCCCGGTGCGACGCTGAGGGGATGAGCGCGACGACGCCCCGACCCCAGGCGCCCCGCGGTGCCGGCGACGCGATCTCCGACGTCCCCGGCGTGCGTGTCGGCCACGCGCACCGCACCGGCGGCGGGTGGCTCACGGGGGTCACGGTCGTGCTGCCGCCGCCCGGCACGGTGGGGGGCGTCGACGTGCGCGGGGGCGGGCCCGGCACGCACGAGACCGACGCGCTCGACCCCACCACGCTCGTGCCCACGGTCGACGCCGTCGTGCTCACGGGCGGCAGCGCGTTCGGGCTGGTCAGTGCGCACGGTGCGATGCGCTGGTGCGCCGAGCGGGGTCGCGGGTTCCCGGTGACGCCCGACCCGCCCGGGCACGTCGTGCCGATCGTGCCGGCGGCCGCGGTGTTCGACCTGGGACGCGGCGGGGACTTCCGCGCGCTGCCCACCGCGGAGATGGGGTACGAGGCGGCCGGGGCGGCGTTCGCGCTCGGGGACCACGCCCCGGTGGCGCGCGGCTGCGTGGGCGCCGGCACCGGTGCCGCGATCGCGGGTGCCGCCTACAAGGGCGGCGTGGGCACGGCGTCCGTGCGGCTGCCCGACGGACCGGGTGGCGGGGTGGTCGTGGGCGCCCTCGTCGTCGTCAACGCCGCGGGGGCGCCCACCGGGCTGGGGCCGCCGGCGGTGCCGCCCGGGGGTGCGCTCGACCCCGCCGCGGGCCGGGTCGGGCCGGGCGCCGGCGGGGCCCCGGCGTCCGGCGCGCCGCTGAACACGACGCTGGTCGTCGTCGCCACCGACGCCGCGCTGGACCCCGCCGAGACCACCCGCACGGCGTCGGCCGCGCACGACGGCCTCGCGCGGGCGCTGGACCCGGTGCACACGCTCGCCGACGGGGACACGGTGTTCGCGCTCGCGACGCAGGCCGTCGCGCTGCCCGAGCGCCGCGCCGAGCGGGTCGCCGCCCTCGTGGCCGTGCAGGCGGCGGCCGCGACGGTGGTCGAGCGGGCGGTCGCGGACGCGGTCCGCTCGGCGACCCGCACCACCACGCCGGCGGTCGACCTGCCGGGCTGGGCGGGGTGACCGCCGGTGCGCGGTCGGGGAGTCGGTGGGTGCGGCCGGTCGGTCGGTGCCGTCAGCCGACGCTCGCCGTCAGCCGCAGCCGCTCGCCCAGGGTGACGTCGTCGACGCGCAGCCGCACCCCGCGTGCGGCGGGCAGCATCTCGCCGACCAGCGGGCCCAGCCGGTCGAGGGAGATCTCGACGACCGTCGCACCGTCCTGCGTGTGCACGGTCGCCACGCCCGCCGGCAGCTTGCCGAGCTGACCGCGGACCGCCTCGGTGACGAACCCGCTGAGGTCCATGCGCAGGACGGGGTGGGACGCCACCACGGCGACGCGCCACGTGCGGTCCGTCACCCCGCGGTCCTCCACCCGCACGTCGACGGGCCCCGCCATCCGCGTCGCCATGCGCACCGCACCGGGCACGCCCGGCAGCTCGTGCACCTTCACCTGCGCCTGCACCCGCTGCGGGCCGCCGCGCACGTCGGTCACGGCGGACGGGATCGCGTCGGCGGCACGGGCCAGCGTGAGGGCCTCGTCGAGACCGAGGGTGAGCTCCATGCCGGTCAGGGTACGGGCGCGCGGCGGGCGGCGCGCGGCTCGGTGACCTCCGGGCCTGTTGCCGGTGCGTGGGCGCAGGGCACGATGGACCTGCAGCCGTCCGCGCGCTCGTGCGCCCGTCCCCGGAGGTCCGACGTGTCCCTGAAGAAGACGACGTGGCGTGAGATGAGCGGCAAGCAGCGCGGCCTGACGGCCGTGGTGGGCGCCGCGCAGGTGGCGCTGACGGCGGCCGCGTTCCGGGACCTCGTCAAGCGGCCGGCCGACCAGGTGAACGGGCCCAAGCTCGCGTGGGGGCTCGCGCTGCTCGTCAACTGGGTGGGGCCGCTGGCGTACTTCGCGAAGGGCCGTGCCGCGTCCTGACGCGCGTCACACGTCGACGAGCCGGAGGCGTACGCGCACCACGTCGCCGGGCTCGACGCCCGCCGCGGTCCGCACGGCCTTCTTCACCGGCAGCACGAACGTCTCACGTCCCTTGTCGGGGAAGAGGGACGTGCGCCACGTCGTGGGGCCCAGGGTGACCTCGACGCGCACGGAGCCGAACCCGCCCTGCCGGCCACGGGTCACGTCGTCGACCTCGTCGGCGACGTCGAAGGGCAGGGACCCGAACACCCAGGACCCGTTCTCCGACCGCCACAGCGGGACGTCGACCTCGAACTCCGGCACGGCTGCGACGGTACCGCGCGGTGCCCGCACAGCGTCGCCGCCCGGCAGGGGGCGGTGCCGTACCGGTCGGTGACGATCGCCGGGGTGGCCGCCGTGCTCACTGTTTGATAACTTATAGAACAAGTAATCGATCCGGGAGGAGCGCCTCGTGACCGTCCACCCCGCCACGCCCCCGCCCGCACCGGGCGGACCGCCGTCCGGCCCTGCCGCGCCCCCGACGCACGTCGGCCCGCCCGTGCCGACGGCCGACGGGACCGCGGACGCGCCCGACGCACCCGACGCACCCGTCGGCCCGTGGCCCGCTGGCGTCCCGTGGACCGCGGTGACCGTGTTCGTCGTGGTCGCCTGCGCGCTCGCCTGGCTCGTCGCGCTGCCGCTGTGGCTCGGTGACGGCCTCGCGTCACCCCTCACGACGCTCGTGGCCGTCGCCATGATGTGGACGCCGGCGGCGGCCGTCGCGGTGGTGACCCTGGCGCTGCGCGTCCCCGCGCGGGAGCGGCTGCGCGCGCTCGGGGTGTGGCCGCTGCGTCCCGTCGGTCGGACGCTCGGGTTCGTCGCCCTGTCGGTCGTCGGCCCGATCGTGCTGGTCGCCGCCACCACCCTCGTCTCCGGCGCCCTCGGCCTCGTCCAGCTGGACCTCGTGACGTTCTCGGGCTTCGCCGCGCAGCTCGAGGACGCGCTGCCCCCGGGTGGCGTGCTGCCGCCGGTGGGCGCGCTCGTCGCCCTGCAGCTCGTGTCCATCCCGGTGGGGGCGCTGGTCAACAGCGTCGCCGCGCTGGGGGAGGAGGTCGGCTGGCGGGGCTGGCTCCTGCCCGCGCTGCTGCCGCTGGGCACCTGGCCCGCGCTGCTGGTCAGCGGGGTCGTCTGGGGGCTGTGGCACTCGCCGCTGATCCTGCTGGGCTACAACTTCGGGCGCACCGACGTCACGGGCGTGCTGCTCATGATCGGCGGGTGCGTCGCCTGGGGTGTGGTGCTCGGGTGGCTGCGGCTGCGCAGCGGGTCGCTGTGGCCGGCGGTCGTGGGGCACGGTGCGCTCAACGCGGTCGGCGGGCTGGTGCTGCTGCTCTCGGCCGCCGGCGACGCACCGGACATGGCGGTCGTCGGACCGCTGGGCGTCGTCAGCTGGGGGGTGCTCGCCGTGGTCGTGGGGGTGCTGGCCGTCACCGGGCAGCTCACCCGCCGCCCGGCACCGGCCACCGCTCCCACGTCGGTCTGACGGCGGCGGCAGGTCCGCCGTCACGGCGACGACGGGCCGGCCGTCCGCTCAGCCGACCAGCTCGCGGGGGAGCAGGCCGCGCAGGTAGGCGGCCTGCCCCGCGTGCTGCACGCAGTCGTCGAGGATGCTCACCAGGCGCACACCGAGCGTCACCGGCGGGTCCCACGACTCGTCGACGACCGTGCCGAGGTCGTCGTCCTCGACGCGCTCGAGGTAGGCCAGCGTCTGCGCGGTCGTGGCGTCGAGGTAGCCCAGCAGCAGGTCGGTCGGGGCGTCGACCTGCGCCGCCTCGTCCGGCGACTGCCCGTAGCCCGTGGCGTCGTCGCCGAACGGCAGTGCGAACCGCTCGTCCCAGCCGCCCGCCGTCCACACCTCGGGCGTCCCGGCCAGGGCCGCGACCTGGGAGTCCTGACCGCGGGCGATGTGCCACGCGAGCCAGGCCAGCGTGTTCGCGCCCGGTGCCGGGCGCCACGTGCGCGCCGCGTCGGTGGTCCCCTCCAGAGCGGCGGCGACCACCGGCCCGACCCGTCCGAAGCCGTCCGTCAACATCTGCCGTGCGCCTGTTCCCGTCATGGCGCACGACGCTACGACCGGCCGACGGCCCGCGCACGGCGGGCGGCCGGGACCGTCGCCCCGGCCGGGCTCACACGGGTCGCGTCGCGCGGCCGTCCAGCCACAGCGTGTCCGACGCGTCCCGGTGCGTGCCCGTGGTCCCCACGTGCGCACTGCTGATCTGCGCGCCCCTGGTGATGACGTGGACCATCGCCATGCCGTGCCCACGGCCCAGGCCGTGGTCCTCGGCGAGCCAGGCGAGGATCGGTGCTGCCTTCGTCGTCTCGTCGAAACCGCGCTCGTGCGCCTGGGTGAGGAGCTGGCGGGGGGTCAGGCCGGTCTTCTGCTCGATCGCGTCGAGGTACGCCTGGAAGGACAATGCGATCGCCTCCTGTGCCGGGTGTGGTACCCCGGTCCGACCCGCCCCGGCCGGCGGACTCATCGGGTGGGTGCCGACGCGTCCCCTCCGCCGTGCCGCCGGGAGACGTGCGGGGCGCGCGCGTTCCTCGGCTAGACTCCTACCCGCAGTGCGCCCGCTCGCCCGGGCGCGCAGCCAGGAGGATTCGCCTAGTGGCCTATGGCGCACGCTTGGAAAGCGTGTTGGGTTAACGCCCTCGGGGGTTCGAATCCCCCATCCTCCGCCGGACGAAGGGCCCGCACCCGCAGACGTGGGTGGCGGGCCCTTCGCGTGCCCGCACCACCCGGCCCCGGTGAGGAACGGGCCGGGCGAGAACTCGTGCCGCGAGGCAGCGCCGGCGCCTACCCTCGCGTGCATGGGTGTTGAGCGGACGCTCGGGCGGGTCGAGGCGGACCTGCGCGACGGCGACGTGACGATGGCGCGCACCCGTCTGCGGGACCTGGTGCGGAGCCTCCCGCGCGAGCTCGCCGCGCGGGACAAGCTCGCCGAGGTCTGCCGTCTCCAGGGCGACCGCGCCGAGGCCGGGCGGTGGTCGTACCTGAGCGACGTGCGCGACCCGACGGAGGTCGACGCCTTCGAGCGCGCCTGCGGGCGCGACCCCGTGCGGATCATGGGCGCCCTGCGCTGGGAGGGGTCGGACGACGCCGCCACGGAGGTGGCCGGTCAACGCCTCCGCGAGGTCCGTCAGCGGGCCGAGGCGAGAGCCGGCAGGACCCTCACGTGGACGGACACCGGGTACGAGGTCCAGGACTGGCGCCAGGACCTGGGCCTGCTCGGCTGCCTGCTCGCCGGGCTGGTGCTGCTCGCGCTCGCCGTGGTCGGGGCGGTGACGGTCGTCGGCTGGGTCGTCTGAGCGCCGCGGAAAGCGGCCGTGCGCGGAGGTCCGCGGCGGGGCGACGGCCCGGTGGGTCGACCTACGGCCGCGGGACGTGCACGGTGTCGGCGGTCCGTGGTGGGGTGTGCGCATGGTCGCGCGCACGGGTCCGTGGAGCACGCTGCCGGTCCGACGGGTCGAGGCGGGCGACTCCGGGCTCGAGGACGAGCGTGGCGGCGACTGGCACCTGAGCGTCCCCGCGGTCCGGCAGGTGCTCGAGCAGGGCTGGGACCTCGGTCCGGCGACCGTGCTGGTGGGGGACAACGGCACAGGCAAGTCGACGCTGGTCGAGGGGATCGCACGCGCGTTCGGCATGGCGGCGGAGGGTGGGTCGACCGGCTCGATGCACCGCACGCGGCCCACCGAGTCGGGGCTGGCCCACGACATCCGGCTGGTGCGCGGTGCCGGGGCGCCCAAGCGCGGGTTCTTCCTGCGCGCCGAGACGATGCACGGCTTCTACACGTACCTCGACGCCCACCCCAGCGGCTACGACCCGGAGTTCCACGCGATGTCGCACGGGGAGTCGTTCCTCGAGCTCATCGGGTCCCGCATGAAGCCGAAGAACCCCGGCCTGTACGTGCTCGACGAGCCGGAGTCCGCGCTGTCGTTCACGGGCAGCCTGGCGCTGCTGCAGCACCTGCACGCCCTGGTGCGCCACGACTCCCAGGTGATCCTGTCGACCCACTCGCCGCTGCTCGCGGCCCTGCCCGGGGCCACGATCTACGAGGTCGGCGAGTGGGGGCTGCGCGAGTGCGCGTGGGAGGACCTGGACCTCGTCGTCGGGTGGCGCGGGTTCCTCGACGACCCGCAGCGGTACCTGCGGCACGTGCTGGAGACCTGACGGGCCCCGGTCGCGGTGGGCTCGATCGACCCCCGGCGACCGGGGGTGAGGTCAGCGGTGGAAGCGCTCGGCGCGCTCGCGGACGCGGCCCGCGCCCAGGCCGTCGCGGGCGGTCCTGTCCCACGTGTAGACCTCGGTGCCGGTGACGAAGACCTGCTCCGCGCGGGACGTGACGTCCAGCGGGTCGCCCGACCACACGACGACGTCCCCGTCCAGGCCCGGGGCCAGCGCACCGACGCGGTCCGCCAGACCCATGAAGGACGCCGGGTTGACGGTGAGCGCACGCAGCGCCGTGTCCCGGTCCAGCCCTTCCTTGACCGCGAGCGACGCCTGGTGGACCAGGAAGTTGATCGGCACCACCGGGTGGTCCGTCGTGATGGCCACGCGCACGCCCGCACGGGCGAGGACGCCGAGGTGCGCGATGGACCGGTCCCGCAGCTCGACCTTGGAGCGCGACGTGAACAGCGGCCCGAAGATCACGGGCACGTCCCGCTCCGCCAGCACGTCCGCGACGGCCGCGCCGTCCGTGCCGTGGTTGACGACCAGCCGGTACCCGAACTCGTCGGCCAGGCGCAGGGCCGTGGCGATGTCGTCGGCCCGGTGCGTGTGCTGGTCCCACGCCAGCTCACCTGCCAGCACCGCCGCGAGCGTCTCCTTGCCCAGGTCACGGTCGAACGGCTCGCCCTTGGCGGCCGCCGCGTCCCGGCGGGCGGCGTACGACTGCGCGTCGACGAACGCCTTGCGGATGACCGCTGCGACACCCAGCCGGGTAGACGGCAGCTGCTTGCGGTCCCCGTAGACGCGCTTGGGGTTCTCGCCCAGCGCCGACTTCACCGACACGTCGTACCGGATCACCTGCTCGTCGACGGTCCGCCCGCCCCACGTCTTGACGGCCACGGTCCGGCCACCGATCGGGTTGCCCGAGCCGGGCTTGACGACGGCCGACGTGACACCGCCCACGAGCGCGTCACGGAAGCCCTCGTCCTCGACGTTGATGCCGTCGACCGCGCGCAGCGCCGAGCCGTCCGGGTCGGTCATCTCGTTCGTGTCCTGGCCGGCCCAGCCCTCGGCCTCCTCCGCGACGCCCATGTGCGCGTGCGCCTCGACGAACCCGGGCAGCACCCAGCGCCCGCGTGCGTCGACCACGCGCACCCCGTCGGGCACGACGACGTCCGTGCCGACAGCCGTGACCACGCCGTCCTCGACGAGGACGGTCGCACCGTCGAGGGGCGGCGACGCGATCGGGACGACGTACCCGCCGACCACCGCGACCGACCCGCGGGCGGTCCGGATGGGCTCGGTGGGGGAGGACGTGGCGGTGCGGTCGTGGGTGGACATGCTCCCCATCATCGCGCGCCGCGCGGGACGCCCGGCGCGGGCGTCCGCCCTGCGCAGCGGTGCGTGCGCCCTGCGCAGCGGTGCGTGCGCGAGCCACTGCGTCACGGGCTCGTCGCGCAGTCGCGTGTGAGAGGTCCGTGCAGGTCGACGGCGATCCTGCCGGACGGATGTCCGGATCGTCCCGCAGTCGTTAGCGTGGACCCATGACCCAGGACGACTCGCACCCGACCTCCGAGGGCCCCACGCGCGGCACCCCGTCCGACGGCACACCCGCGTGGCTCGCCGACCGCTGGGCCGACGACGCGTGGCGCAGCCCCGTCGCGGGCGGCCTCGTCGCTCTGCTGACGCTGCCGGCGCTCGCGATGGTCCTCGTGGGGCTCGTCGTGCTCGCCGTCGAGGGCCAGGCGACGTGGCTCCTCGTCGTCGCGGCGGCGCTGGTGACCGCGGCGCTCGGCGCGCTCGGCGCGGTCCAGGGGCTGCGCCGCGGGCACCGTGGCGTGGTGCACCGGATCGCGCTCCTCACCGGCGTGTGGGGCGTCCTGGTGGTCGTGGCCGGTGTCGTCGTCGCGCTGACGATGGACGCGCCCGAGCGCGGCGGGGTCGCCGTGCTCCTCGTGCTCGGCGGGACGTACACGGCCGTGCTGGCGCTGGGCCTGTGGGGCGCCGCCCGCCTGATGCCGGCCCCCGCGGAGCCGGTCGGTGCGGGCACCGCGCAGCCCGACGGGCCCGACACCCGCCCGCCCGCCGCCGGCCCTGCCGGTGACGCCACCGAGGAGGAGCTCGCCGAGTGGCCCGAGTGGGGCGGCGAGCCCGCCGCTGACGGGACCGACCACCCGGCCACGCGCCCCGGCGCGACGGAGGGCCGCCGTGCCACGGGCTCGCCTGCCGGCCGGACGTCCGCGGACGCGTCGAGCCTGCCCGGCCGCCCCGCCGCACCCACCGGTCGCTCGACACCGTCCACGCCGGCACGCACCACCGGGCCCACCCCGGCCCGCTCGACCTCCGTCCCCACGCCCGGCCGATCGACCCCCGCCGTCCGCGCGCGGGACGAGGACGTGGTGGAGGCCGTCGTCGTGGAGGCGCCCGAGCCGTCGCCCGCGCCCCCGCCGCAGCGCCGCAGCGTGACCTCGGGCGGCGGCACCCGCCGTGACCCGCAGCCGCCCGGGCCCGCCACCGAGCGGATCGCCAAGCAGGACGGCGACGAGGGGCCGCCCACGCAGCGCATCCCCCCGGTCGTCGGCTGACGCACCGGTCGTCCGTGGCCCCCGACGACGACGCCCGTCCCCGGCGTCACGTCGACCGCGGCGCACCGGAGCACCGTCACCTGCGTTAAGGTGGTGCTCAGACCCCTCGTGCGGCGTCATCTCGCTGAACCCCCCCAGGGCCGGAAGGCAGCAAGGGCAGGTGAGCTCTGGCGGGTGTGCGGGGGGTCCTTGCATGCCCGGACGGCGCCGCGTGCGACCCGGGACGGGTGCCCGCCGCCGCCGGGTCCCCCCGGGGGTGCAGGACCCGCCGGACCGGACCGGACCGACGTGGGACGCGCCGCCACCGTGCCCGCCCGCACGATGGGGGCATGACCCAGCCCGCCGCCCCCAGGTCCGCGTCGACGTCGCACCCGCCGGCCACGTCGGTGCGGGCGGACGCAGCGCCCCGCCTCGCCGCGCGCGGCCTCGTCCACCGCTTCGGGGAGACGACGGCGCTCGCGGGCGTCGACGTCGACCTGGTCGACGGCGGGTCGCTCGCCGTCATGGGGCCGTCCGGCTCCGGCAAGTCGACGCTGCTGCACGTGCTCGCCGGGATCCTGGTGCCGACGGCGGGCGTGGTCGCGCTCGGGGGGCGGGAGGTGCAGAGCCTGTCCGAGAAGGAGCGCTCGCTGCTGCGGCGCCGGCGGTACGGGTTCGTCTTCCAGTTCGGGCAGCTGCTGTCGGAGCTGTCGGCGCTCGAGAACGTGGCGCTGCCGGCGATGCTGACGGGCTCCTCGCGCGCGCAGGCCGAGGAGGCGGCGCGGCAGTGGCTCGGTGCACTGGGACTGGCAGGGACCGAGAGCCGACGTCCGGGTGAGCTGTCCGGTGGTCAGGCCCAGCGCGTCGCCGTCGCGCGCGCCCTCGTCACGCGGCCCGAGGTCGTGTTCGCCGACGAGCCCACGGGCTCGCTCGACCAGGCCACCGGGCACGACGTGATGCGGCTGCTCGTCGAGTCCACGCGGGCCGTCGGGGCGGCCCTGGTCGTCGTCACCCACGACGCGCAGGTGGCCGCGTGGTGCGACGCGCGCATCGACATGCTCGACGGGCGCGTCGTCGCGGCGGGGGCGGTGCCCGGCTCCGGGGTCGGCCCCCGCCCGGGTGAGCTCGAGGCGATCCGCGCGACGGCGGTGCCGCGGTGAACCCGGTCCTGGCGCTCGCACCGCGCCTCCAGCGCGCCGGCGGTCGGGACGAACGGACGACGACCCTGCTCGCGGTCACCGCGTTCGCCGTGTCGACGGCGCTCGCGCTGAGCGTCCTGGGTGGTCTGCTCACCTTCGTCGGCCGGGCGGCCGACCCGGCGAACGACTACCAGCGCGAGACCGGCGACTTCTACGTGACGCTCGCCTGGATCGCGACCGTCCTGCTCCTCGTCCCTGTCGTGACGCTGGCCGGCGCCGCGGCGCGGCTCGGGCTCTCCCGGCGGGACGCGCGCCTGGCGAGCCTCCGCCTGCTCGGTGCGACACCGCGCGAGGTCGTCGGCCTCACGGTCGTCGAGACCGCCCTGCAGGGGCTGGTCGGGGCGGTCCTCGGGACGGTCCTGTACGGCGCGCTGCTGCCCGTGTGGACGCAGGTCCCGTTCCAGGGTGCGCCGCCGACCGTGGCGGAGCTCTGGGTCGGCGTTCCTGCGGTCCTGGCCGCGTGGGCCGCGGTCCCCGTCGTCGCGGTGGTCAGCGGGCTCGTGTCGCTGCGCCAGGTCGTGGTGTCCCCGCTCGGTGTCGCGCAGCGCGTGCAGCGACCGCGGCTGCGGGCCGCCCGCCTGGTCCTCGCCCTCGTCGGTCTCGGCGTCTTCATGGTGCTGTCCGCGGTCCGTGGCGCTCTCGGGGCGGCGCTCGTCGCGTTCCTGCTGGGTGGGCTGCTGCTCGCGTTCGCGACCATGAACGCGGTCGGGCCGTGGCTCGTCGCCGTGATCGGGCGCCGGCAGCTGCGGCGCGCGCGGACGCCGGCCCAGCTGCTGGCCGCGCGGAGGCTGCTGGGCGATCCCCGGGCCGTCTGGCGTGTCGTCGGCGGGCTGGGGCTGGCGTCGTTCGTCGCGGGCTGCCTCGCCGTCGTGCCCGCGATGGTCGGTGGCGACGTGCGCCCGCAGGACGCGATGCTGATGCAGGACGTCCTCACCGGCGCGCTGCTCACCCTGGCCATCGCCTTCCTGCTGGCCGCGGTCTCGGCCGGGATCGCGCAGGCCGGGCAGGTGCTCGACCGGCGTCGTGAGTACGCGCTCGCGGCGCTCGCGGGCGTGCCGGCGGAGCTGTTCGACGCCGCGCGCCGCCGGGAGGTGCTCGTGCCCGTCCTGGTGGTGTCCGTCGGCTCGGCGCTCGCCGCGCTGGTGATGTGCCTGCCGCTGATCGGGATGGCGGTGGTCGCCGCTCCCGCAGGGCTGGTCCTGGTGGTGGTGAGCCTCGCGGGCGGCGCCGCGCTCGTGCTGGGCGCGACCGAGTCCGCCCGTCCGCTGCTGCGCCGCGTGCTCGCCGACACGGTGGTGCGCGCGGACTGAGTCGGAGGCGTCCACGGGTGGGGACGACGGTGCCGCGGTGTGGGCGACGGCGCTTAGGCTCGGGGCGTGACCACAGCGCTGTACCGGCGGTACCGGCCCGAGTCCTTCGCCGAGGTGATCGGGCAGGACCACGTGACCGCACCACTGCGGCAGGCGCTGCGCTCCGGGCAGGCCAACCACGCCTACCTGTTCTCCGGGCCTCGCGGCTGCGGCAAGACGACGAGCGCGCGCATCCTCGCGCGCTGCCTCAACTGCGCCGAGGGCCCCACCGACACCCCGTGCGGTGTCTGCCCGTCGTGCGTCGAGCTGGCCCGGGGCGGGTCCGGCTCCCTCGACGTCGTCGAGATCGACGCGGCCAGCCACGGCGGCGTGGACGACGCCCGCGAGCTGCGCGAGCGCGCGACGTTCGCCCCCGCACGGGACCGGTACAAGGTGTTCATCCTCGACGAGGCGCACATGGTCTCGCCGCAGGGCTTCAACGCACTGCTGAAGATCGTCGAGGAGCCGCCGCCGCACGTGAAGTTCATCTTCGCGACGACGGAGCCCGACAAGGTCATCGGCACCATCCGCTCGCGCACCCACCACTACCCGTTCCGGCTGGTGCCGCCCGACGTGCTGGTGCCCTACCTGGAGCAGCTGTGTGCCGCGGAGGGCGTGCCCGTGGGGGCGGGGGTGCTGTCGCTGGTGGTCCGTGCGGGCGGCGGGTCCGTGCGTGACACCCTCTCCGTGCTCGACCAGCTGATCGCCGGCTCCGGCGACGCGGGCCTGGAGTACGAGGGTGCCGTCGCGCTGCTGGGCTACACCCACACCTCGCTGCTGGACGACCTGGTCGACGCGGTCTCCGCCCGCGACGGCGCCTCCGCGTTCCGCGTGGTCGAGCGCGTGATCGCGACCGGCCACGAGCCGCGCCGGTTCGTCGAGGACCTGCTGGAGCGCCTGCGCGACCTCATCGTCATCACGGCGTCCGGCGACGCGGCCGGGGCCGTGCTGCGCGACGTTCCGGCCGACCAGCTCGACCGGATGCGCCGCCAGGCCACGCACCTGGGCATGTCCGAGCTGTCGCGCTCCGCCGACCTGGCCAACGCCGCCCTCACGGAGATGGTCGGGGCCACGTCGCCGCGGCTGCACCTCGAGCTGCTCATGGCGCGGCTGCTGCTGCCGAGCGTCGACGACTCGCGCACTGGTCTCGCGGCACGGATCGACCGGCTGGAGCGCGGGCTGCCCGCCGTGGCGCCCGCCGGGGCGTCGGTGCCCGGTGCCGCTGTGCCTGCTGTGCCTGCTGCTGCTGTGCCTGCTGCTGTGCCGACCGCCGCTGGGCCCGCCCCGGCGACGGCCGGTGCCGCGGTGCCCGTTCCTGACGCGCCCGCGCCGGGTCGGGCGGCGAGCGAGCCGGCCGCCCCGGTGCGGGACGCCGCCGCGTCGAACCGGCCCGTGACCGATCACGCCCCGACCGCCGACGCCGCGGGCGACGAGCGGCCCCGGACCGTGGCTGCGCCGGACCCCGACGAGCGAGGCCGGGGCGCGGCGGAGCCCGCCGACCGACCGACCCGCGCTGCCGCAGGGACGTCGCAGGGCGCAGACCGGTCGGGCGGTTCCGCCCCCGCCCCCGCGCGCGAGCCCGGGTCGGTGGAGGACGGCGGTCGAGGAGCACCCGCCGGTGCGCCCGTCGCGCCGGCGGCCGCCCCGGTGCCGGCACCGGCTCCGGCCCCCGCACCTGCGGATCCCGCCCTCGCCCCTGCGACGCCTGTGCCCGGTGCCGCAGCCGCGCCTGTGCCCGGTGCCGCTGCCGCGCCTGTGCCCGGTGCCGCAGCCGCGCCTGTGCCCGGTGCCGCAGCCGCGCCTGTGCCCGGTGCCGCAGCCGCGCCTGTGCCCGGTGCCGCTGCCGCGGCGGCGGACACCGAGATGCTGCGGCGTCGTTGGCCGGACGTCCTGACGACGCTGCGCCGGCTGCGCCTGCCGTCCTGGGCGCTGGTCAACCAGCACGCCCAGATCCTCGAGCTCGACGCCACGACGCTGCGCCTCGGGTTCGCCCAGCCCGGTCTCGTGACGACGTTCCGCAACAGCAACCACGGCGACGTCGTCGCGCGGGCCCTGTCCGAGACGCTCGGGGTCACCGCACGCGTCGAGGCCGTGCTCGACGAGCCCGGTGGCAGCGCGCGGTCCGCGCCCTCGAGCGTGCCCGACACCGGACCCCGCGCGATGAGCGCCGAGCGGGCCGCCGCCTCCTGGGACGAGCCCGCGCCCGCCGGCCCGACCGCACCGGCCGCTGCTGATGCGGCCCCCGCTGCATCGCCCTCCGCTGCGGCGACGTCCCCGGTCGCCGACACGACGACCACCGACGGGACGCGGCCGCGCCCGGCCGCGACGTCACCCGGCGCGCGGCCCGCACCCGACGACGCACCCGCCCGCTCGGTGCCGGGCGTCCCCGACGCGGCCGCCGCAGGGCAGACCCGTGACGGCGCCGCACGGCCCGTCCCGCCGTGGGAGTCCGCTCCCGAGGGGACGCCGACGGCCACGGCAGGTGCCGCACCGACGGGCGCCGCCGGTCCGCGCGGCGCGGGCGGTGACGAGCGCGTCGTGGCCCACGCCGACGACGACATCCCGCCCGGCGACGAGCCCGACGACCCCTGGCGCGACGGGCCCGCCCCTGCGCGTGCGTCCGGCGGCGGGGCCGAGCGCGGCGCACCGCCGGCGCGGCCGTCCGCACCGCAGGCAGCGCCCCCGGGCGCACGTCCGGCGCCCGCTGCGTCCGGTGGGACGGCCCGCGAGCGGGGCGTCGCAGCCGCGCGGGCAGCAGCCGCGCAGTCCCGCGGCCGCATGCAGGAGCCCGACGAGCCCTCGCCGGACGACCCGACGATCGGCCAGTCCGGCCTGGTCGGCGTGCCACTGGTCGCGCAGATGCTGGGCGGGCGCGTCATCGACGAGCAGATCGACATCTGACCCGTGGGGTGCGCGGCGGGGGGCGCGAGCGCGTGCCGCGTCGCACGGGGTGTCGTCCTCGTCGGGGTGGGTGCGGTCCTGGTGGCGTGCACGGCGCCCGTCGAGCACACCGTGCAGCAGACGCTCACGGTCGAGCGGGCGACGGCGCGACCGGACGCCGAGGCGGTGGTGCGCGTGCCCGACGGCACGGGCCGGGTCGTCGAGCGGCCCCGCGGACCGGCGACGCCTCCCGGTGCGGCCACGCACGCGGGACCGGCCACGCGCGCCCGGGCCGACACCGAGGGCACCCCGGCCGATGCCACGACCACGGCGGCCGGGCTGCCGCGGGTCCTCGACCGTGCGTGGCTGCAGGACACCGTCACCGAGACGCTGGTGTGCGCCGGGGACGACCTGGTCCTCACGACGTCCGCCGTGGTCGAGGTCGTCGGCCCCTGCGGCACGCTGAGCGTCGAGGGTGCCGGCGCTCGCGTCCTCGCGGCCGGTGTCGGCCGGCTCGTCGTGCGGGGGGACGGTGCGCTCGTCGTCGTCGCCGACGTCGACGAGGTCGTCATCGAGGCCGACGGTGCGCGGGTGGCCTGGGAGGACGGGACGCCGCGGGTCGACGGCCCGGGCGCCGACGCCGGCTACGGGCCCGTGGGTGTGGTCCGGCTCGACACCCGGCGCTGACGCACGGAGCGCCCCCGCGACGCGGCTACGCTGGCAGCGTGTACGAGGGCGCGATCCAGGACCTGGTCGACGAGCTCGGGCGGCTGCCCGGGGTCGGCCCCAAGAGCGCCCAGCGCATCGCGTTCCACATCCTCGCCGCGGACCCGTCGGACGTGCGGCGCCTGGCGGACGCGCTGACCGAGGTCAAGGCGCGCGTGCGGTTCTGCGAGATCTGCGGCAACGTCGCGCAGGAGCCGCAGTGCCGCATCTGCCGTGACCCGCGCCGCCTGCCGACGACCATCTGCGTGGTCGAGGAGGCCAAGGACGTCGTCGCGATCGAGCGGACGCGGGAGTTCCGCGGCAAGTACCACGTGCTCGGCGGCGCCATCAACCCGATCGCGGGAGTCGGACCCGACGACCTGCGCATCGCGCAGCTCATGTCGCGCCTGGCCGACGGCACGGTCACCGAGGTCATCCTCGCCACCGACCCGAACGTCGAGGGGGAGGCCACCGCGACGTACCTGGCGCGGCTGCTCGTCCCGATGGGCTTGACCGTCAGCCGGCTCGCCTCCGGTCTGCCGGTCGGCGGGGACCTGGAGTACGCGGACGAGGTGACCCTGGGGCGCGCGTTCGAGGGACGACGACGGATCAGCGCATGAGATCGACGAGGTGGGGGACCAGATGAGCACCGACGACGAGCGTCCCGTGGCGGACGCGGACCTGCGGGACATCGCGGACAGCGTCGCGTCCGAGTCCCGCGGGTTCCTCACGACGGTCACCGAGGTGGCGGCCGGGTCGGCACCCGAGGCGTCGCTGCCGCTGCTGCTGCTCGCCCTGTCGGACCTGCTGGCCGCGGGCGCGCGCCTCGGTGCGACGACGGACGTCGTCCCGCCGTCGCGGTTCGAGCCCGACGTCGGCCCCGACGCCGACCTGGAGCCGCTGCGCGTCAACCTGGCCAACCTGTTCGACGGCATCGACGAGTACGTCGAGGTCGTCGACCCGCTGCTGGGCCCGGAGATCGAGGAGGCGACGATCTCGGGCGACCTGGTCGCGATCATCGCCGCCCTCACCCAGGGGCTGGCGCACCACGAGCGCGGGCACGTGCTCGAGGCGCTGTGGTGGTGGCAGTTCAGCTACCTGCAGGACTGGGGTGAGCGGGCGGCGTCCACGCTGCGCGCGATCCAGACGATCCTGGCGCACGTGCGCCTGGACGTGGCGGACGACGTCGCCACCGAGGCGGAGTACGACGCGCTGCAGCCCTGAGCGCTGACGCTGGTCCGCCCGCCGCCCGCCGCCGGGCCGCCGACCGGAGGGATGACCGGGGGACGGGGGCGGACGCGGCCGGCGGGCGGCGTCGGGAGTGCGTCAGGCGACGCGGGTGCCGCGTGCCAGGGTGCGCTGCGGGATCCGCAGGCGGCGGACCGCCGTGACGAACCCGGCCGCGCCCAGCAGGAGGTTCACCGCGAGGCCGAACGGCCACACCGGGCCACCGTGGGCGCCGGGCGGCACCGCGTGCGACGTGTCCTCCTCGGCCCAGCACTCGTCCAGGACCTCCGGCGCGCCCAGGCGCAGGTCGCGCAGCGTCTGCACGGTGCTGTCGGTCCCCTCGAGCGCGGCGGCGGGCACGGCGCCGTCCCCGACGACGGCGAACGGGTTGATCGCCAGCAGCCACCACGTCCACTCGGTCCGGGCGACGTCGCGCTCCTGCACGGTCAGCTCGCACGTCGGCTCCACCGTGCTCGACCGGGTGCCCTCGTCCTGCTGCACCCAGTAGTCGTCGCTCACGCCGTAGACCCGGACCTCCTGCGTGGTGCTGAGGAACGGGTACGTCAGGCCGAAGAAGATCGGCGTGAACACCGTGAGCGCCGCGACCGTCAGGAACGTCAGGACGGTGGAGCCGGCGGGCCGCGCCGCGAGCGTCGACCACCCCAGGCCCATGCCGCACACGGCGGCCAGCAGCAGGGCGGTCAGCACCACCACGCGGGGCAGCGTCGCCACCGGCACCCCGCCCATGGCGAGCGCGATGAGGAAGAACGGCAGGCTGACGACGAGGAACGCGCACGCGCTCAGCCAGGCGGCCAGCAGCTTGCCCGCGGCGATCTCCGCGGGCGACAGCAGCGTGACCTGCAGCGTCGCCAGCGTGCCCGCCGCCCGGTCGCCGTTGACGGCCGTCGACGTGAGCGTCGGCGTGACCAGCAGGCCCAGCCCCAGGACGAGCGCCGTCACGGCGACGAACAGCACGACCCCGCCGTCGTCGGACCGCGCCGCCTGGGCGTCGAAGAGGGACAGGACGCCGCCCGCGAGGAGCGTGATCGCCCCCACGACGACGAACCACACGACGAGCGCGGCCTTCCACCGCGACGAGCGCACGCGCTGGCGCAGCTCGAGGGCGGCGACGGTGCGCACGCCGTGCCACGTCAGGGTCCAGGTGCCGACCGCGGGCGTGGCCGCGGGAGTCGGGGTGGTCGTCGTGGCGGTCATCGCCGCTCCTCCTCCAGTGCGAGGTACGCCTGCTCGAGCGCACCGGCGGCGGGTGCCGACGACACGAGGGGGACACCGGCCGTGACCGCGTCACGCAGCAGCGCGGCCGCGCCGGTCTCGCCGTCGACGTCGACGAGCACGCCACCGGCGGCGTCCGGGCCCTCGGGGCGCCCGGCGCCGTCCGGCCGGTACCGCACGCCGGACGCGTCGAGCCAGTCCGTCAGCGCGCGGAGCGACAGCGCCCGCACGTGCCAGGTGCGCCGGCCCGCCGCCGCGTCGGCCTCGGACATGCCGGCCACCGTGCGGCCGCGCGAGAGGAACACCGCGTCGTCGGCCATCTCGTCCAGCTCGGACAGCACGTGCGACGACACGAGGACGGTGCGGCCCTCGTCGGCCAGCCGCCGCAGCAGGATCCGCAGGTCCACGCGCGAGCGCGGGTCCAGCCCGCTGGCGGGCTCGTCGAGCAGCAGCACCTGCGGGTCGTGGACCAGCGCCCGTGCCAGGCCGAGGCGCTGCTTCTGGCCCCGTGAGAGCACCGCGGCCGGCTGGTCGGCGTACTCGGACAGGTGCACGGTCGCCAGCAGCTCGTCGACGCGGGCCGCGGCGCGGGTGCGCTCGACGCGGTACGCGTCGGCGAAGGTCAGGAGGACCTCGCGGGCCGTCAGCGAGTCCCAGGTGCCGAACGCGTCCGGCATCCACCCGGTGCGCGCGCGGGCCGCGGCGCTGTCCGTCACGGGGTCGTGGCCTGCGATCCGCACCTGGCCGGAGTCGGGCACGAGCAGCCCGGCCAGCACGAGCAGGAGCGTCGTCTTGCCGGAGCCGTTGGGACCGACGAGGGCGGTGACCGCCCCGGCGCGTGCGACCAGGTCGACGCCGTCGAGTGCCCGCACGGTGCCGAAGGCGCGGCGCAGGCCGACCACCTCGATGCCGGGGGGCGCGACGGCGAGCGCCGCGGCCCCCGGAGCGGTGGCGGCGGGGACGTCGGGTGGTGGGGGCGGTGCGTCGGCTGCCATGACGCCACGCTAGGAGCCTGCCCGCGGCGGCGGGGTCCCCCTCCGGGTGGACCGCACCCGAACGGCCCTGGGCCCCCGGAGGGACGGGGTGCGGCCCGACCCGCCGCCGTCCCACGGGCGGCCGGGTCACCCGTGGACGGCCGGCCGTCGCCCTCGCGGCGGCGTTCCTCAACGCGGCGTTCGGCCTGTGCCTCGGGTGCGAGATGTACCTCCTCGGCCTGCGCCTGCGCACCCGCTCGGCCTGACGCCCGACCTCTCCCTCCCGTCCGACCGGCCGGCTGCAGGGTCAGCAGCCCGTGCGGGACGTCCCGACGACCACGTCGTCGTACCAGAGCGTGTCCGCGCCGTCGCCGTAGCTCTCCCAGCCGAGCCGGAGGTCCACCAGGCGCGGCGTCCAGGCCTTGGCGTACCACTGGCCGTCGACGTCGTGCGTCGGGGTGCCGTCGGCGACCAGGCCGGTCACCTGGGTCCCGTCCAGCCACGTCGTCAGGCGGCCGGCGGGGTCGACGAGGGCCTCGACGCAGGCCCACTGCCCGGTCGGCAGCGGCCGGCTCAGCGCGACGCCCGACGGGCTCTGCTCGGGCAGCGTGGCGTCGTCGGACGCGCGGTTCCACTGCAGGGCGCCGTTCTGGCCACCCATGCGCAGGTCCTTGCCGCCGTCGGCCGCGTCCTGCAGGGCCATGAACGTCACGTGCGACGTCGGCAGCGGCGTGGTGTGACGGACCCAGAACCGCAGGTAGGTGGGCTGCCCGGCCGTCCCCGAGACCGCGCCGTCCGCGCGGACGAAGACGTGGTTGCAGTAGCCGACCGCGCCGTTCACCCGCAGCGAACGCATCCCGGTGCGCGCCACCGCGGAGTCGATGCTCGCGGTCCCGGTGCCCGAGCAGTCCGGGTGGACGACGGTCCAGGGCGCGGCGGGCGTGGTGCCGGTCTGCTGCTCGAAGCCGTCGCAGAACCCGCCGGCGCAGGTGCCCGGCTCCGGTGTGGGGGTGGGCGTCGGCGTGACGGTCGGCGTCGGGGTCGGCGTGGGCGTGACCGACGGCGTCGGTGTGGGGGTGGGCGTCGGTGTGACCGACGGCGTCGGCGTGGGCGTCGGCGTGGCCGTCACCGACGGCGTGACCGACGGGGTGGGCGTCACGGTCGGGGTCGGCGTCCCGGTGGACCCGCCCTGGCCGTCGCACAGCACGCCGTCCAGCCGCACGTCCTGCGGCGGGGTGGGTGCCGACGTCGACGTCCCCTGGAACCCGAACGAGACGGTCGCGCCCGCGGCCAGTGCGCCGTTCCACGGGGCGTTGGTCATCGTCACCGTGGCGCCGGACTGCGTGGCCGTGGCGCTCCACGCGTTGCTGATCCGTGCCCCGGGGGCCAGGTCGAACGTGAGCGTCCAGCCGGACCGTGCCGGGCCGGTGGTCAGGCGGGCCTCGGTGACGAAGCCGCCGGGCCAGGCGTTGGTGGTCCACACCACGCTGCAGGTGTCGACGGCCTGCGCGCCGACGGCGCCGGCGATGCCGACGGCCGTCACGGCTGCGGCCGCGAGCGCGGCGAGGAGCGCGCGGGCGCGCGCGACCGGGCGGGTGGTGGTCATGGTTCTCCCCTGCGTGGCGCGTGGTGCGGCGCGCCCGGGGGCGGCGTCGCGCTCGTCCCGACGAGCGTGCGCCCGGACGGTCGTCGCCGCCAGGTCCCCAATCGCTTCAGCGGCGCCGGACCACGGTGTCCGCCATGCGAAATCGCGGCAGTCCGCATCCTGGGCCGGGCCTACACTCGCGGGGTCCCTGACCGCCCGTCCGGAAGCGTCCGATCCCGTGGCCCTCATCGTCCAGAAGTTCGGCGGCTCGTCCGTCGCCGACGCCGCCAGCATCAAGCGCGTCGCGAAGCGGGTCGTCGAGACGAAGAAGGCCGGGCACGACGTCGTCGTCGTCGTCTCGGCCATGGGGGACACCACCGACGAGCTCATCGAGCTCGCGCAGGAGGTCACCCCGCTGCCACCGGTGCGGGAGATGGACATCCTGCTGACGGCCGGCGAGCGCATCTCGATGTCGCTGCTGGCGATGGCGATCCACAACCTGGGCGTCGAGGCGAAGTCGTTCACCGGTCAGCAGGCCGGCGTCATCACCGACGAGGTGTACGGCAAGGCGCACATCATCGACGTGTCGCCCAGCCGCATCAAGGACACCATCGCGCGTGGCGAGGTCGCGATCGTCGCCGGCTTCCAGGGCGTCAACCCGTCGACGAACGACGTGACGACGCTGGGACGCGGCGGCTCCGACACCACGGCCGTGGCCCTCGCGGCGTCGCTCAAGGCCGACGTGTGCGAGATCTACACCGACGTCGACGGCGTGTTCACCGCCGACCCCCGCATCGTGCCGACCGCCCGCAAGCGGGACCGCATCGGCTACGACGAGATGCTCGAGATGGCCGCGAGCGGTGCCAAGGTGCTCATGCCGCGTTGCGTCGAGTACGCCCGCCGGTACGACGTGCCCGTGCACGTGCGCTCGTCGTTCTCGACGCACACCGGCACGCTCGTGACGAACCAGGAGGACCCCAGCATGGAGCAGCCGATCATCGCGGGCGTCGCGCACGACCGCAGCGAGGCCAAGATCACGGTCGTCGGCGTGCCCGACGTGCCGGGCAAGGCCGCGCGCATCTTCGAGGTCGTCGCCGGCGCGGGCGTGAACATCGACATGATCGTCCAGAACGTCTCGATCGCCGCGACGGGCCACACGGACATCTCCTTCACGCTGCCCGCGAGCGACGGTGCGAAGGCCTCGTCGGCGCTGACGACGGACCAGCCGACGATCGGCTTCCAGTCGCTGCAGTACGACGACTCGATCGGCAAGCTCTCGCTCATCGGCGCGGGCATGCGGTCGCACCCCGGGGTGTCCGCGAAGTTCTTCGCGGCGCTGTCGGAGGCCGGCATCAACATCGAGATGATCTCGACGTCGGAGATCCGCATCTCCGTCGTCACCCGCGCGGACTCGCTGGACGACGCCGTGCGGGCCGTGCACACGGCGTTCGACCTGGACGCCGAGGACACCGAGGCCGTCGTGTACGGCGGGACGGGGCGCTGACATGGCGCAGGGTCTGAGGGTCGCGGTCGTCGGGGCGACCGGTCAGGTCGGCGCCGTGATGCGCCGCCTGCTGGACGAGCGGGACTTCCCGGTCGGGTCCATCCGGTACTTCGCCTCCGCGCGCTCGGCGGGCACGACGCTGCCGTGGCGCGGCGAGGACGTCGTCGTCGAGGACGTCGCGACGGCCGACCTGTCCGGCATCGACATCGCGCTGTTCTCCGCGGGCGGGTCGACGTCCAAGGAGCACGCGCCGCGGTTCGCCGCCGCCGGCGCGATCGTCGTCGACAACTCCTCGGCCTGGCGCCGCGACCCGCGCGTGCCGCTCGTGGTCTCCGAGGTGAACCCGCAGGCGCTGGACCACATCGAGATCGGCATCGTCGCCAACCCCAACTGCACGACCATGGCCGCGATGCCCGTGCTCAAGGTGCTGCACGACGAGGCGGGTCTGCGTCGCCTCGTCGTCTCGACGTACCAGGCGGTCTCCGGGTCGGGGCTGGCCGGTGCCCGCGAGCTCGACTCGCAGGTCCGCGCGGCGGTCGAGCAGGACACCCTGGCCCTGGTGCACGACGGCGGCGCCGTCGCGTTCCCCTCGCCGGAGAAGTACGTCGCGCCGATCGCGTTCGACGTCATCCCGCTCGCGGGGTCGATCGTCGAGGACGGTCTGCACGAGACCGACGAGGAGCAGAAGCTGCGGCACGAGTCGCGCAAGATTCTCGACGTCCCGGACCTGCTGGTCTCGGGCACGTGCGTGCGCGTGCCGGTGTTCACGGGCCACTCGCTGAGCGTCAACGCGGAGTTCGAGCGGTCGATCTCGGTGGAGCGGGCGACCGAGCTGCTGTCGACGGCGCCCGGCGTGCAGCTCGCCGACGTCCCGACGCCGCTGGTCGCCGCCGGTCAGGACCCGTCGTTCGTCGGGCGCATCCGGCAGGACGAGGGCGCGCCCGAGGGCCGCGGCCTGGCGCTGTTCATCAGCAACGACAACCTGCGCAAGGGTGCGGCGCTCAACGCCGTGCAGATCGCGGAGGTCCTGGCGAGCCGGCGGTTCGCGGTCACCCGCGCCTGACGCACCGACCGCGAGGCCGGTCCCTCCCCGCACAGCGGGTCGGGGCCGGCCTCGCGCGCGTCGGGGCCGGCTCTCAGCCGTCCTCGGCCGCGGGTCCGACCGCCGGGGCCCGGTCCAGGGGTGCGGGCACCGCCGGGGACGGTGCGGAACCGGGCGGGATCGGGAGCGCCTCGCCGTCGAGGACGGCCTGCCCGGCGCGCACCTTGGCGTCGAAGGGCTCGACACCCCAGAGCTCGGTCAGCACCGTGAGGTCCTCGAACGTGTACCCGGCGGCCCAGAAGGCCTCGGACTGGTCCTCCCCGGGGTTGGGCGAGGGCACGGAGCCCGGGGCCACGGGGACCTCGAGCCCGTCGAGCAGCATCTGCCCGGTGCGCGCCTTGGTCTCGATGCGGTCCGTGCCCCACAGCGCCGCGAGGGCGTCGAGCTCCTCGGTCTCGTACCCCGCCGCCCAGAGCGCCTCGTCCTGCTCGCGGGTGTACCCGTCCGGCATGAAGGACACGTCGATGCCGACGGTCCGTGCCGCGCCCTCGAAGGCCACCGCGACCCGCGAGTACGGGTTCGCCGCGGCTGCCGCACCCCCGGCAGCGACCGCGATCGAGCCGGTGACGACGCCGGCGGCGAGGACCTGACCGCCCCGGCGCAGGGCGACGGCGCGCGGGGGCGTGCGGCGGCCCACCGACGCGGCGAGCCGGTCGGCGACCTCGGCGGGGTCGGGTGCGGTGCGGGCGCGTCGGTGCAGGGCGCCGGTGATCAGTGCGGCCAGGTCGTCGTCCGACGGGACCGCGGGGTCGGGGGAGCCGGGAGGTCGGCGGTGCGGGCTCATCGTGTCTCCGGTGCCGTGGTGAGGTCGGTGTCGCGCAGGGTGGCCAGGGCGCGGGCGGCGTGCGAGCGCACCGTCGCGCTCGACGTCCCCAGCACCTGGGCGATCTCGGGGTCGGCCAGGCCCTCGTAGTAGCGCAGCACGAGCACCGTGCGCTGTCGCGGCGGGAGGGCGGCCAGGTGCTCCCACATGACGTCGTCGCGGCCCGCGGCCCCGGCGTGGTCGTGCTGCGGCGGTGCGTGCGCGGCCAGCACGTCGTCCGACGCGGGGTGGATCGTCCGCACGTGCCAGCGTCGCCGCCACGACAGGTGCTCGTTGGTCACCATGCGCCGCAGGTACAGGTCGGGGCGTTCCATGAGGGCGATGCGGTGCCAGCGCACGTGGGCGCGCAGCAGCACCTCCTGGACGAGGTCGGCGGCCGTGTGCCCGTCACCGGTGAGGACGGTCGCGTACCGCAGGAGCCCCGGCAGGTGGGTGCGCACCAGGTCGTCCAGCGCGGTCGTGGGGGCGGCCGTGCGGGCCCCGTGGCCCCGGCGCCGCTCGGCGAGGGCGACCACCGGCACCTCGGCGCTCTCGGGGCCCACGGCCCCCAGCCACGTCATCGGGCCGCCACGGTGAGGAGGTCCTGGAGTGCGGCGCGCGGGTCGTGCGCCGCGTCCGGTCCCGGCAGCGGCAGCGGTGCGGGGTCGAGGCAGCGCAGCAGCAGACGCTCGACGAGTGCCGCACGCTCGACGACCGACCGGGCGTCGATCGCACCGGGCAGGATGCGGACCTCGACGGTGTCGCGCACGGGCCGCGTGGCGACGAGCTGGACGAGGTTCACGTCCGCGTACTTCGTCAGACCGACGGCCCGGGCCGCGTCGCGCAGGGCCGACCAGCCCGTGTCGGTGTCCTGCCAGCCCTGCTCGACGAACCCGACGAGCGCGTCGGGCAGCGGTGCGAGCCGGCGGCACCGCGGGTTGGTGCCGAGCGCGGCCCACAGCGGCTCGCGCCAGTGCGCGAACAGCCGCACGAGGTTGGCGAACGCCGACGACCGACGGAACGGCCCGGCGTCGACGTGCAGGTGCACCGCCGCCTCCTGCGGGATCGTGAACCCGAGCTCCCGGGCGGGCCCCAGGAGCCGCTCGAGGGCGCGCGCGTGGTCGCGCACGAGGGGCGGCGTGACGATCTCGCACGGGCGTTCCCGCCCGGGCGGCAACGGCAGGG
This sequence comes from Cellulomonas wangleii, assembly GCF_018388445.1. NCBI lineage: Bacteria > Bacillati > Actinomycetota > Actinomycetes > Micrococcales > Cellulomonadaceae > Cellulomonas > Cellulomonas wangleii. Next base: position 3,507,466 of record NZ_CP074405.1, on the reverse strand, counting down.
CGACCGCGATCGACGCCCCCGTGGGGTCGTTGACGCGCGCCGCCGCCGGGAACACGTCGACGTGCACCCCGAAGAGCTCCGCGACGGGGTCGAGCACCGTCGCCAGCGGGGCGTGAGGGTCGACGGTGCGCTCGACGAGCCGCAGGAGCCGCCCGTCGTCGGACACCAGCCGGTACCACCCCCGGTGCCCGGGCCGCGGCCGCGACCCGGGCACCGGGGCGAGGTCCGCCTCGATGGTGATGTCGTCGACGAGGAGTGCTACCGGCGCCCCCTGCGCGTCGAGGACGTCGAACGCCGGCGACAGGTGCCGGAAGACGCTGACGCCGGGCACCGGCGACGGCTGGCTGTCGGCGTGGAACGCCCGCCGCACGCTGCCCCCCACCCGTGCCGCGACCACGTCGGCCAGCGCCTGCCTGTCGGACCCGGCCGGGGCCAGGAGCTCGATCTCGAATCCGGTGCGCAACGTCAGCTCGTCCACGAAGGTCCTCGTCGTCGGTGGGTCGTCAGGTGGACGTCGTCAGGACGCGGGGTTGCTGCCCGGCGCGACGGGCAGCGGCTGACCGTCGAGGATCGCCTGGCCGGCGCGTGCCTTGGTCTCGGCCCAGTCGGTGCCCCACAGGGCGTTGAGCGCCTCGATGTCCTCGGCGGTGTAGCCGGCCTCCCAGACGGCGGCGAACTGCGCGACGGCCGGGTCCTGCGGGGTCGAGCCCGGCGCGACCGGCAGCTGCTCACCGTCCAGGACGGCCTGACCGATCCGGGCCTTGAGCTCGGTGCCCTCGATCTGCCAGAGCTCACCCAGGGCGTTGATGTCCTCCGGCGTGTAGCCGGACGACCACAGCGCCTCGTACTGCTCGCGCGTGTAGCCGTCGGGCATCGCGGCCCACTCGTCGTCGGCGGAGGGCGCCGCCGCGGGTGCGTCGGTCACCGCCACCGGCGCCGGGGCGTCCGCCTCGGTGACGACGGCGGGGCCCTCGTGCACCGCGGCCGCGGTGGTGCCCTCGGGGCTGGTCGCGTTGCTCGCGGCCACCGCCGCGCCGGCGCCGGCGACGGACAGGCTCGCCGCGATGGCACCGGCGACGACGAGGCGCTTGCGACGCGGGCGGGACGTGGTGCTGGGGTTCATGGGTCCTCCAGGTCTCGGGGATGAGCGTGCCCCCTGACAACGCCCCTGGGTACCCGAGATGTGGAGTCCGTGCGGATTCGTTCTCGCCACGCGACGGCCGCGCCACGCGACGGCCGGGTGTGCAGGGTTCGTGGCGCTGGACGCCACGGACCCTGCACGGCCTCAGCCCCGCGGGTCGATGGGGAAGTTCTGGTCGAAGACGTGGTCCGGGTCGTACGTGCGCTTGAGCGCCCGCAGCCGGTCGAGCGTGAGCGGCGGGAAGGCGTCGCGCAGCCGCTCGGGGCGCGGGTCGGTCTCGAAGGACAGGTACAGGCCGTCCATGTGCGGGTGCGCGAGCCGGTCCCACGTGTCGTCCAGCCCGGTGCGGGACGAGCGTCCAGCGAAGGCCGTGGCCGAGAGCTGCTGGTGGCGGTGGGCGTACGCGGTCGCGTCCGGCGCGACGTCGTTGCCGGCGGCTCCCGTCGCCCGCAGCTGCAGCAGCATCGCCTCGCCCGAGCCGAGAAGGCGCCCGAGGTCGGCGGCCGCCGCGTCCGTCATGGCGGGCAGCAGCCCGGAGCGGGTGACGGGCGGTGCACCGCCGTCGTGGTGGCGGGCCACCGGGCCGACGACGCCGGTGTACGGCGTGAGGGTCGCGCGCTGGTCGAGCACGGTCCCCGCGCCGAGCAGCTCCTCGAGGGCCGCGACGGCCGACGTCGTGTCGTCGTCCGCCCACACCGTCATGGCCTGCGCGAGCGGCTGACGGCCGCTGCCCCCGGCCTGCACGTGCAGGAAGCTGGTGAGCCGTCGGTCGGCGTCCTGGACGACGCGGCCCCAGCGGGCGAGGAGGCGGGCGGGGTCGGAGGCGTCGAACGTCATGGTCGCGAAGACGACGTCCGGCACCTCGGGGGCCTCGAGCTCCACCCACGTGACGACGCCGAGGTTGCCGCCCGCGCCCCGCAGCCCCCAGAACAGCTCGGGCTCGTGCCGGGCGTCGACGACGCGCACGGTGCCGTCGGCCGTGACGACCTCGTAGGCGACGACGTGGTCGATGGTCAGGCCCTGCGAGCGGCCGAGCAGGCCGATCCCGCCGGTCGTCGCCAGCCCGCCGACGCCGACGCCGCCGTAGTCGCCCGACGAGATCGCCCACCCGTGCGGGGCCAGCGTCGCGGCGACCTTGCCCCAGGTCGCGCCCGCGCCGAGCCGCACGCGGCGCGTCGCCTCGTCGACGACCGTCACCTCGTCCAGCGCGCCGACGTCGAGCACGACGCCGCCGTCGTTGGTCGACCGGCCGGAGATGCCGTGCCCGCCGGACCGCACCGCCAGCGGCCCGCGCTGCTCGCGGGCGTACCCGAGGGCGTCGACCACCTGCGCGGTGGTGCGGGGCAGCAGGACGATGCCGGGCGCGCCGCGGCGCATGTAGGTGGAGCGCAGGGAGGCGTACGCGCGGTCGCCGGGCTCGACGGCGGGCAGGCCGGCGGGCACGGCGTCGTAGGCGATGCCGTCGACCCGCTTGGCCAGGGCGGCGGCGGCGCGGACCGGACCGCTGGACGTGCCCGACGAGGCGCGCTCGGCGGCGACCGCGTCGCGGACCGCCGGGGCGACCTGCTCGGCGAACGTCCGGATGGTCGCGGGGTCGTCGGTGGCGAGGACGAAGGTGCCGATGCCGTCCTCGAGCGCGTACCGGACGAGGGCGTCGACCCACTGCTCGGGCGGGCCGTCCAGACCGTCGCCCGGGGTGGGGGAGAAGCGGCCGTTGATGTTGAGCAGCCGGCGGATCTCGCGGGGGTCGCGGCCGGCAGCCGTCGCGGCCTCGTCGATCGTCGCGTTGCCGCGCGCGAGGTCGCCGGGCTGCAGGTAACCCAGCGAGGGCAGCCAGCCGTCGGCCTTCCGGCCGACCAGGCGCAGCATGCGGGGCTTGTAGGCGCCGACCCAGATGCCGATCTCGTGCGCCGGGGCCGGGCCACGCTTGGCGCCCGCGAGGCGGTGGTGGTCGCCGCCGACGCGCAGCGCGCCGCGCCCGTCGGTGTCCCACAGGGCGCGGATGACGTCGATGGCCTCGCCGAGCGCGTCGACGGCCTCGCCGGGGGTCAGCCGCGGGACGCCCATGCCCTCGATGGCGTCCCAGAACGCCCCGGCGCCCAGGCCGAGCTCGACGCGGCCGCCGGACAGCAGGTCGAGGCTCGCGGCCGCGCGCGCCAGGACGGCCGGCGGGCGCATCGGCACGTTGAGGACGTTGCCGGACAGGTGCACGCGCTCGGTGCGCGCGGCGACCCACGACAGCAGCGTCCAGGTGTCGAGGAACGACGGCTGGTACGGGTGGTCCTGGAACGTCACCAGATCGAGGCCGGCCTGCTCGGTGAGCACGGCCAGGTCGACCGGGGTCTGCGGGTCGGCGTTCTGCGGGGTGAGGAACGTGCCGAGCTGCAGCTCGTGCCCGTAGTCGGTCATGGGTGCCTCCGAGGTCGTGTGCCGGCTAGATCATATGCCTGACAGACGATCTGTGGTGCAACAGGTATGCTGAGGGCGTGACGGACACCTCGACGCGCACCGGCGACGACCTCGGCTGGCAGCTCGGCACGCTGCTCGGCCGGTGGCGCACCGCCGTCGGCGAGGCGCTCGGCGGCATCCCCGCCGGCCCGCGCGGCTACCAGCTGCTGCGCGTCGTCGTCACCGCCGACGTGCCGCCCACCCAGGCCGCGCTCGCCGCCCACCTCGGCATCGACCGCACGGTCATGACCTACCTGCTCGACGACCTGTGCGCCGCCGGCCTGGTCGCACGCTGCCCCGACCCGGCCGACCGGCGCGTCCGGCGCATCGCCGCGACCGACCTCGGGCGGGCCGCGCTCGCCGACGTCGAGGGGCGCATCGCTGCCGCGGAGGCCACCGTCCTGCACGGCCTGGGCGCCGACGAGCAGGGCGTCCTGCGCGCGCTGCTCGCCCGGGCCACCGGCCCGGCCGCGTCGGGCGAGGACCACTGCGCGGTCGTCACCGCCTGATCCGCGCCGCCGCGTGACCCGCGCCGCCGCCGGATCCAGGGACCGGCGGTCCCCGGATCGACGCGGCCTTCTGCGCGGGCGGCCGCGCCCCGAGGCTGGCAGCACGGGTCGCCGCACCGGCGACCGCGGACCTCGGAGGACACCATGACCGGCCCCACCACCCCCCGCGTCGCACTCGTCACCGGCGGCAACCGCGGCCTCGGTCGTGCGAGCGCGCTCGCGCTCGCCGCCGCCGGCACCGACGTCGTGCTCACCTACCGGCAGCACGAGGACGAGGCGCACGCCGTCGTCGCCGACGTCGAGGCGCTCGGCCGACGCGCCGCGGCCCTGCGGCTGGACACGTCCGACCTCGCGGCGGTGGACGCCTTCCCGGCACGGCTGGCCGCCGTCCTGCACGAGCAGCGGGGCCGCGGGACCCTCGACGTGCTCCTGAACAACGCCGGCCTCTCGCTCGCGACGCCGCTCGGCGGCACCACGGCCGACGACCTGCAGACCCTGTTCGACGTCCACGTGCGCGGCGTCTTCCTGCTCACCCAGGGCCTGGTCCCGATGCTCGCGGACGGCGGCCGCGTCATCACCGTGTCGAGCGGGCTCGCACGGTTCGTCCAGCCGGGGGACCACGCCGGGTACGCGGCGATGAAGGCGGCGGTCGAGGCGTTGACGCGGTACTGGGCCGCGGAGCTGGGGGGTCGCGGCATCACCGTCAACGTCGTCGCGCCAGGGCCGGTGGCCACCGACTTCAGCGGCGGGGTCGTGCGGGACACCGCCGGCCTGCGCGACGCGCTCGCGTCGCAGACGGCGCTGGGGCGGGTGGGCGAGGCGGAGGACATCGGTGCCGTCGTGGCCGCGATCGCCTCGCCTGCGTTCGCGTGGGTCACCGGGCAGCGGGTCGAGGCGTCGGGCGGCATGCGGTTGTGACCGGCCTGCCCGTGACGCTTGCCCCGACGTCCGCCCGGGCGAAGACTGCCCGGGTGGACCGGCTCCAGCTCGCGGACTTCCTGCGCACGCGGCGCGAGGCCCTGCAGCCGCAGGACGTCGGCCTGCCGCGCGGGTCGCGTCGGCGCGCTCGCGGGCTGCGGCGCGAGGAGGTCGCGCTGCTGTGCGACATGTCGAGCGACTACTGGTCCCGCCTCGAGCAGGCGCGCGGCCCGCAGCCGTCGGACCAGATGCTCGCGGCGATGGCGCGCGGGCTGCGGCTCACGCTGGCCGAGCGGGACCACCTGTTCCGGCTGGCGGGCCGTCCCGCGCCGGAACGCGTGGGACCCGGCGAGCACGTGTCGCCCGGGCTGATGCGGGTGCTCGACCGCCTGCACGACACGCCCGCGCAGGTGATGACGGACCTGGGGGAGGCGCTTGCGCAGAACCCCGCGGCCGCCGCGCTGCTCGGGGACGAGTCCGCGCTGACCGGGCTCGACCGCGTCGTCGTGCACCGCTGGTTCGTGCACCCCTCCTCGCGCGACGTCTACCCCGTGCAGGACCACGACGTGCGCGGCCGGGTGTTCGTCTCGGACCTGCGCGCCGCGCTCGCCCGGCAGGGGCCCGGGTCGAGGGCGGAGCAGGTCGTGCAGTCGCTGCTCGTGCGCAGCGAGGAGTTCGCCCGGGTGTGGGCCGGGCACGAGGTGGGCCTGCGTCACGAGACGCACAAGCGGCTCGTCCACCCCGAGGTCGGGGAGATGAGCCTCGAGTGCCAGCGGCTCGTGGACGTCGAGCAGTCCCAGGTGCTGCTGGTGTTCACCGCCGCACCGGGCACACCGGACGACGACCGGCTCCGCCTGCTGGCCTCCCTGGCCCCCCGCCCGGCGCTGCCCACCCCCTCCTGACCGCGCAGCGCACCCTCTCCTGACCGCGCAGCCCACCCCTCGGTCGTCGGGGGTTGTGCGTCCCCTGGTTCTGTGGTTCATTAGTCGAGTAATGAACCACAGAACCAGCAGGGAGGGGTAGCCGTGTTCGACGGACGTGACCCCGTGTACCTGCAGATCGCGGACCAGATCAGGCAGGACGTGCTCTCGGGTGCGCTCGCATCCGAGGAGCAGGTCATGTCGACCACGCAGTACGCCACGACGTTCCGCATCAACCCCGCGACGGCGGCCAAGGCGTTCGCCCAGCTCGTCGACGAGGGCGTCCTCTACAAGCGCCGGGGCGTCGGCATGTTCGTCGCCCCCGGCGCCCGTGAGCGGCTGCTCGCCGAGGCTCGCGAGTCCTTCTTCACCGACACCGTCGACCCCGTCGCCGACGCCGCCCGCCTCCTGGGCGTCGACGTCGAGGACGTCGTCGCCCGGCTCCGCGCCCGTGCCGCCCGCCCCGCACCCGAGGGAGAGTCCCGATGACCGCGACCACCGGCTGGGGCGTCGAGCTCCAGGGAGTGACGCAGCGCTACGGCGACGTCACCGCGCTCGACGACGTCGCCCTGACGATCCGCCCCGGCACCATCACCGGCCTGCTGGGCCGCAACGGCTCGGGCAAGTCGACGATGGGCTCGCTGCTCGCCGCATTCCGCCGTCCGACGGCCGGGCGTGTGCTCGTCGACGGCGAGGACCCGTGGGAGAACGAGCGCGTCGTGCCGGGGGTGTGCTTCGTCCGGGAGTCCGGCGACGTGCTCGACGACTGCTCCCTCAAGGACAACCTCGCGTACCTCTCCGGCGCGCGGCCGTGGTTCTCGCACGAGCTCGCCGGCGAGCTGCTCGAGCTGTTCGAGCTGGACCTGAAGCGCAAGCCGTCGAAGCTGTCGCGCGGCAAGAGGTCGGCGTTCGGGATCGTCGTCGGGCTGGCGTCGCGCGCCCCGCTGACCATCCTCGACGAGGTCCACCTCGGCCTCGACGCGCCGAGCCGGTATGCCTTCTACGACGCGCTGCTCGCCGACTACGCCGAGCACCCGCGCACCATCGTGCTGTCGAGCCACCTCATCGACGAGGTCGAGCGGCTCCTCGAGGACGTCGTCGTGCTCGACGCCGGCCGCGTCCTCATCGCCCAGGACGTCGAGTCCCTGCGCGCCGAGGGCATCTCGGTCACCGGCCCCGCGGCCGCCGTCGCGGACTTCGTCGCGGGGCGCGACGTGCTCGCCACGCAGCGCCTCGGCGGCACCACCCAGACCACCGTGCGCGGCGCGCTCCTGGAGGGGGACGCGCGCCGCGCACGGCAGGCCGGGCTCGAGCTGGGCCCGGTCCCGCTGCAGGACCTGTTCGTCCACCTCACCGGCCCGGGCCGGACCACCGACGCCGCGGCACGCGCGCAGGGGGTGGACCGATGACGACGACAGTCGCCACCCGCCCGTCGCCCACGGTGCGCACAGCGCGCGTGCTGGGCGCGGTGCTGCTGAGCATGGCGGGGATCTTCTGGGCCCTCGCGGTCGTGGCGGTCGTCATCGCCACCCTCGTCGTCTGGCGCGTCAACGGCAGCGCCGACGTGTCGATCGCGGTGTACGCGCGGCAGGCGGCGACCTGGTTCCCCTTCTCGCTCGGCATCATGCTGGTCGGCGCCTACCTGCGGGTGCACATCGCGTCGGGCGTGACCCGCCGGACGTTCGTCCGGGCCGCGCTGCTCGTCGAGCTCGCCGCCGGCGTCGGGTACGCCGCCGTCTTCACGGCCCTCGTGCTGCTGGAGCGTGCCGTCCACGACGCCCTGGGCTGGGAGTCGGTCATCACGGAGATCCAGCTCGCCGACGAGTCCGCGTCAACCGGGGCGATGCTCCTCGAGCTGTCCGTGACGTTCGTCGTCGCCAACCTGTCCGGGCTGCTGGTCGGGGCCGTCTACCTGCGGTTCGGCGCCTGGGTCGGCACGCTCACGCTCCCGCTGACCGTGGGTCCGCTCGTGCTGCTGCTCTACATCCCCGGTGCCCGGTACGTCGACCTGCCGGGCATCTGGACCACGACCGCGGCGGGCCACCTGGCCCTGGCGGTCGGCGTGGGTGTCGTGCTCGCCGCGGCGATGGCGGCGGTCTTCGCGGCCCTCGTGGAGCGGCTGCAGCTCGCCCCCGCGCCCTGACCCGACGACCCGACGACGGCACGACCACACGACCCCACGACCCGACCACGAGAGAGGAGGACGCGATGTCCGCGACCGTCACCGCGGCCCTGGCCGGCCGCACGGGCCCGCTGCGGTCCACCGTCACCCGGCTCGCCGCCGTCAACCTCACGCTGCTCGTCTGGTTCTGGGCGTGCTCGGTGCCCGTCGTCGTGGTCGCGAGCATCCTGGTCGACCGGCTGCTGGGCGTCGACGACGTGGCCGTCTCGCTCTACACGCGGCACGCCGCCATCTGGTTCCCGTTCTCCCAGGGGATCGCCCTCGTCGGCCTCTTCCTGCGGGCGCACGTCGCCGCCGGCATGACGCGGCGGACGTTCGCGCGGGCGACGATCCTCGTCGGGGTCGGCACGGGCGCGGCGTACGGCGTCGTGCTGACCCTGCTCGCCGTCGCCGAGCGCGGCATCCACACGGCCCTCGGCAGGGGCTGGCGGGTGACCGACGGCTTCCTCGCCGACGAGTCCTCACCCCTCGGCCTGCTGCTCGCCGAGGTCGTCGTGTGCTGCGTCGTCGGGAACGTCGCCGCCCTGCTCGTCGGTGTCGTGTACCAGCGCTGGGGCGCGCTGTACGGCACGCTCGCGCTGCCGCTCACCGTCGGCCCCGTGTTCCTCGTCTTCGCCCTGCTCGGCGCGGCCGGCGGCTGGGGCCCGCTGCCCGCCGCCGCCCCCGGTCCGCCGTGGCCCGCGCTCGGCTGGTCCGTTCTCGTCGTCGCCCTCACCGCCGCGGCCTACGCCGCCGTCGTCCGCCGCACGCAGCTGCGGCCACCGCACCCGTAACCGCGCACCGCGCACGCACCACGTCACCGCGCGTCACCCCGCGTCACACCCGTCCCCCCGGACCCGGCACCCGCCGGGGCCGCGGCACCCCGCACCCACGCGCCGCTCCCCGGCGCACCCACCGCCCACCCGGAGGTCAGCATGAGCACCACCCCGGTCGTCCGCGCGGAGCACCTGCGCAAGTCCTACGGCAGCACGCTCGCCGTCCAGGACGTGTCCCTCACCGTCGAGCGCGGCGAGATCTTCGGCGTCCTCGGGCGCAACGGCGCCGGCAAGACGACGACGGTCGAGATGATCGCCGGGCTGCGCCGGCCCGACGGCGGGACGGTCCGCGTCCTCGGGCTCGACCCGGCGACGCAGGCCGCCGCCGTGCACGACAAGGTCGGCCTCCAGCTCCAGGAGTCGGCCCTGCCGGACCGGCTGCGGGTCCAGGAGGCGCTCGAGCTCTACGCGTCCTTCTACGCCGCGCCGGCCGACCCCGTCGACCTGCTCGACCTGCTCGGCCTCACGGTCAAGCGTGACACCGCGTTCAAGGACCTCTCCGGCGGGCAGAAGCAGCGCCTGTCGGTCGCGCTCGCGCTCGTCGGCCGGCCCGAGGTCGCGATCCTCGACGAGCTGACGACGGGCCTCGACCCGCACGCCCGGCGCGAGACGTGGGCGGTCGTCGAGGCGGTACGTGACGCGGGGGTGACGATCCTCCTCGTCACCCACCTCATGGAGGAGGCCGAGCGGCTGTGCGACCGGATCGCCCTCATCTCCGGCGGGCTCGTCGCCGCGACCGGCACGCCGGAGCAGATCGTCGACCTCGCGCAGGGTGAGCACGTGCTGCGCGTGCGTCCCGAGCGGCCCGTCCCCGACGAGGTGCTGCTCGGCGCGCTCACGGGCGTCCCCGACGTCCGCGAGGCCGTCGTCGAGGACCGTGCGCTCGTCGTGCGAGGCGGCGGCGCGCTCGTCCAGGGCGTGCTCGTCGCGCTCGCCCGCCACGACGTCGCGACCCGCGACGTCCGCCTGGAGCGCGCGTCCCTCGAGGACGCGTTCGTCTCCCTCACCGGTGCCGACGGCGCCGACGCCCAGCCCGTGACGACCTCCGCAGAGGTGTGACATGACCGCCCAGACCCCGACCCCGACCACGACGGCCACCGCCGTCCCCGCCGCGGCGCGCCGTGGTGCCCTCGCCGCAGCCCCGGCGGCGTCGCGCCCCCGCGGCGGTGCGTTGCTGCGGATGACGGTCGCCGAGGCGCGCCTGCTGGTGCGCGACCCCGCGGCGGGGTTCTTCGCCCTCGGGTTCCCCGCGCTGCTCATCACCGTCCTCGGTCTCACGATGCCGTGGGCCGACGAGCCGTTCGACGACCGCGACCCGCTGCTCGCGCAGATCACCGCCATCACCGGGTACACGCCTATCGTGCTGAGCCTCGCGGTCGCGACCGTCGGGCTGTCGAGCCTCCCCGTGGCCGTCGCGACCTACCGGCAGCGCGGGGTGCTCAAGCGGCTCTCGGCGACACCGGTCGGCCCGGCCCGCCTGCTCGTCGCGCAGGTGCTCGTCTACCTCGGCGCGCTCGTCGTCGCGGCCGTCGTCGCCCTCGTCTGCGCTGTGCTCGTGGTCGGGGTGACGCTCCCGAAGCAGCCGTGGACGGTGGCCCTCGCGTTCCTGCTCGGGGTGCTCTCGACGTTCGCGGTCGGTGGGCTCATCGCGGCCCGGGCGGCGACGACGGGCGCGGCCAACGGCATCGGCATGACGGCGTACTTCATCAGCCTGTTCTTCGCCGGCGTGTGGACGCCGCTGCCGATCATGCCCGAGGCCGTCCAGACCATCGCCCGGTACCTGCCGCTCGGTGCGGCGAGCCAGGCGATGACCGACGCCTGGGTCGGTGCGCCGTTCCCCACCCAGCAGGTGCTCGTCATGGCCGCGTGGGCGCTCGTCGGCACACCGCTGGCGGTGCGTCTGTTCCGCTGGAGCTGACCCTCGCGCACGTCCCGACGGTGCGCCGCCCGCAGCGGGTGGCGCACCGTCGTCGTGCTCCAGGCGAGGCCCCCTGGTCACGCTCCCACGAGAGCCTGCCCCTAAGCGTTTCGCGGCCTGGACGGTGCGTCCGCACCTGGTGAGAGTGAGCGTCGTCCAGACCGCATACCGCGGGCGCGTGACGCTGCGCACCGCGGACCGGTCCGTTCCTTCGTGCAGGACTGTCGCCGGCTCCGAGGCCCCCGACAGGCTCCACGCCCGGCACCGAGGCCGCGCGTGGTCGACGCCAGGAAAGGTACGGAAGATGACCTCAAGCACCCGACGGCGTGCCGTCAGAGCGGCCTGGGCCGTCCTGACGGCCACGACGCTCGTGGCCGCAGGCGGCATGCAGGCCGCCCAGGCGCTCTCCGGCTCGACGTCGCAGGCAGCGGTCCCCGCTGCCGTGGCGGTCGACTCCGAGTACGCGCAGCGGTTCCTCGAGCAGTACGAGAAGATCAAGGACCCCGCCAACGGGTACTTCAGCCCGCAGGGCATCCCGTACCACGCGGTCGAGACCCTCATGGTCGAGGCCCCCGACTACGGGCACATGACCACGTCCGAGGCCTACAGCTACTGGATCTGGCTCGAGGCCCTGTACGGGCAGGCCACCGGTGACTGGGACCCGCTGAACGAGGCGTGGACCAACATGGAGACGTACATGATCCCGCAGGCCGCGGATCAGCCGACGAACTCCTTCTACAAGGCCGACGCCCCGGCGAGCTACGCCTCGGAGTACAACCACCCGAGCAACTACCCGTCGCAGATCGGCAGCAGCGGCAGCGTCGGCAAGGACCCGATCGCCGCGGAGCTGCGTGCGACGTACGGCAACAACGACATCTACCAGATGCACTGGCTGGGCGACGTGGACAACGTCTACGGCTTCGGTGCGGCTCCCGGCCCCGGCTGCCAGCTCGGCCCGGACTACGAGGGCATGTCCCTCGTCAACACGTTCCAGCGCGGCCCGCAGGAGTCGGTGTGGGAGACCGTCCCGCACCCCACCTGCGACGACTTCACGTACGGCGGCCCCAACGGGTACCTCGACCTGTTCACCGGTGACGCGTCGTACGCCAAGCAGTGGAAGTTCACGTCGGCGTCCGACGCCGACGCGCGTGCCGTCGAGGCCGTCTACTGGGCCAACAAGTGGGCGACCGAGCAGGGCAAGGCGGCGGACGTCGCGTCGGTCGTCACCAAGGCCGCCAAGCTGGGCGACTACCTGCGCTACACGCTGTTCGACAAGTACTTCAAGACGATCGGCTGCACGTCGCCGAGCTGCCCCGCCGGCTCCGGCAAGGAGAGCGCGCACTACCTGCTGTCCTGGTACATGGCGTGGGGCGGCGCCACGGACACCAGCTCCGGCTGGGCGTGGCGCATCGGCTCGTCGCACGCGCACTTCGGGTACCAGAACCCGTTCGCGGCGTGGGCACTGTCCAACGACCCGAAGCTGACGCCGAAGTCGGCGACGGCCAAGGCGGACTGGACCAAGGCCGCCGAGCGTCAGGTCGAGCTGTACCAGTGGTTGCAGTCGTCCAACGGTCCGATCGCCGGTGGCGCCACGAACAGCTGGGACGGTGCGTACGCGCAGCCGCCGGCCGGCACCCCGACGTTCTACGGCATGGCCTACACCGAGGCGCCCGTCTACAACGACCCGCCGTCGAACCAGTGGTTCGGCATGCAGGCGTGGGGCGTGCAGCGGCTCGCCGAGCTCTACTACGAGACCGGCAACGCGAAGGCCAAGACGGTCCTCGACAAGTGGGCGGCCTGGGTCGTCGACCACGTCGAGACCGACGGCGCCGACTGGTCGGTCCCGTCCGAGCTCACCTGGTCGGGCAAGCCCGACACCTGGAACCCGAGCAACCCCGGCTCCAACGCCGGCCTGACCGTCACGCTCAAGAGCTCCGGCCAGGACGTCGGCGTCGCCGGTGACACCGCCCGCGCGCTCCTGTTCTACGCGGCCAAGTCGGGCAACACCGAGGCGCGGGACACCGCCAAGGACCTGCTCGACGCGATCTGGGACAACAACCAGGACTCGCTCGGCGTCACCTCGGTCGAGACCCGTGGCGACTACAAGCGGTTCGACGACGAGTACACCGCCGGCGGCAACGGCGTCTACATCCCGGCCGGCTGGTCGGGCACCATGCCCAACGGCGACGTGGTGGAGCCCGGGGTGTCGTTCCTCGACATCCGCTCGTTCTACAAGGACGACCCGCAGTGGGCGAAGGTCCAGGCGGCGCTGAACGGCGGGCCCGACCCGCAGTTCGAGTACCACCGCTTCTGGGCGCAGACGGCCATCGCCGGTGCCCTGTCGGACTACTCGCGCCTCTTCGAGGACGCCGGCCCCGGGCCGACGCCCACGGTGACGCCCACGGTGACGCCCACGGCGACCCCCTCGGTCACGCCGACGCCGACGGTGACCCCCTCGGTCACGCCGACCCCGTCAGTGACGCCGACCCCGTCGGTGACGCCCACGCAGAACCCCACGGGCGCCTGCACCGTGCGGTACACCGCCAACAGCTGGAACAACGGCTTCACGGCCTCGGTCCGCGTGACCAACAACGGGACCAGCGCGCTCAACGGCTGGAACCTGCGCTTCACGTTCGCCAACGGCCAGCAGGTCCAGCAGGGCTGGAGCGCGACCTGGTCGCAGTCCGGCACGGCGGTCACCGCGACCAACGCCGCGTGGAACGGCTCGCTCGCACCGGGCGCGTCCGTCGACATCGGCTTCAACGGGTCGCACTCCGGCACCAACAACGCACCGACGGCGTTCACCCTGAACGGCGCCGCCTGCACCGCCGGCTGATCGGCTGACGGCTCCCGTCGCGACCCCATGCGCGACGGGTGAGGGGCCGGTCCCGGGCGCACGCCCGGGGCCGGCCCCTCGTCGTTGCTCCGGACCGGGGGGATCTCGTCGAGGACGCTCTCGGTCCCGGCTCGCTGCGGCGCGGGCCTCCGTGCGGGCGCCGGCCTCAGGCCTGGTCGTCCTGACCGCCCGTGGACTCGCGGGCCACGATGCGGAACGCGGCCTTGTGGAGCCGGGGCGGGCGGACGTCCCGGGGGTCGGCCTCGATGCGCTCGACGAGCATCGCGACGGCCGTCTCGGCGATCTCCTCCCGTCCCGGGTCCACGCTGGACAGCGAGGGGTTCGAGAAGCGGCCGTCGCCGATGTTGTCGAACCCGATGACGGCCACGTCGTCGGGCACACGGCGCCCGGCCCGGGCGAGCGCCCGCAGGGCACCGATGGCGAGGCTGTCGTTGAGCGCGAAGACGGCGTCGAACTCGACGCCGGACGCGAGCAGCTCACGGGTCGCGTCCACGCCGTTCTGCGGGAGCCAGGGCGCGACGGCGCACTCGAGCCGCGGGTCCTCCGGCAGGCCGGCCACGGCGAGCGCCTCGCGGTAGCCCCGCACGCGCAGGTCCGACGGCCGCATCTGCCCGCTGCGCCGGTCGGGGTGGGCGCCGAGGACGGCGATGCGCCGTCGGCCGAGGCCGATGAGGTGCTCGACGGCCGCGCGGGCGCCCTCGACGTTGTGCATGGTCACGTGGTCGTCGGGCCCGCCGAAGATGCGCTCGCCGAGCAGCACGAGCGGGTAGGTGACGTCGTCGAGGAGGTGGCGGTCCTCGGTGCCGAGGTGCTCGGGACTGAAGAGCATGCCGTCGGTCTGCCGCAGGCCGTTCGTGAGCACGGCGGTCTCGTGGTCACGGTCCGCGCCGGCCTGGCCGATGATCACGCCCAGGCTGCGCCGCTCCGCGGCGGCGATCACCGCGTCCGCGAGCTCGGCGAAGTACGGCTGCCGCAGCTGCGGCACGGCGAGCCCGATGACGCCGGTCCTGCCGGAGCGCAGGCCCCGGGCTGACAGGTTCGGCCGGTAGCCCAGCTCGGCGATGACCCGCTGCACGCGCGCCCGCGTCTCGGGGCGCACGTGGGGGTGGTCGTTGACGACGTTCGAGACCGTCTTGTTGGAGACGCCGGCGCGCCGTGCGACGTCCTGCATCGTCACCTTCACGACGGCTGCCGCGCGTTCCCGGGTGCCCGTGCACCCGCCGCGCGTGCGTCCGCCCCTGCGCCCGGCCCAGGCCGTCCCGTCGTTCCCATGCCGAGAGGTTGACAGACGTACGCCGCGCGCGCAATAGTGGCGTGGCGGTTACGACGTCGTAAAACGCCAGGTCAGCGGTGTATATCGTCATAGGGGACGAGCATCGTGCCACGTGTGGCGAAACGTCCGATCCAGGGTGCCCTGCTCGACAGAGGTGTCGAGCGGCGAGGCCTCCCCTGGAAGGCAGGAGGAGCGGAAGTGGCACAGCTGCAGGAACGACCGGCGTCACCGGGCACGCCGCTCGGGCACAGGCTCAAGGGGCTGCTGTACTCGCAGCGTCTGGCCCCGTACTTCTTCATCGCCCCGTTCGTCATCACGCTGCTGGCGTTCTGGGCCGTGCCGCTCGTCCGGACCTTCGTGATGAGCACGCAGAGCGTGATGTTCGGCGAGGCCGCGTTCGTCGGCACCGACAACTTCGAGCGGCTGTGGCACGACCGGATCTTCTGGCAGGCCATGTACAACAGCGCCCGCTACATGGTGCTGACGCTCGTCATCCTCATCCCCGTCCCGCTGCTGCTCGCGGTCGTGATCAACGCCCGGCTCGGGTCGGACCGCCTGAAGAACCTCTTCAAGGCGTCGATGTTCATCCCCGCGCTGACGTCCGTCGTCGTCGCCGGCATCATCTTCCGGCTCATGTTCGCCGAGACGAGCACGGGCCTGGTCAACCAGGTCATCGCGTGGTTCGGCGCGGACCCCGTGCGGTGGCTGCGCACCGACCTCGGCGGCCTCGTCGCGCTGCTGGCACTGGCCACCTGGCGGTACACCGGCGTCAACATCCTGTACTTCCTGTCCGGCCTGCAGTCGATCGCCGACGAGCTCTACGAGGCGGCGTCGATCGACGGCGCCGGCAAGCTCCGGCAGTTCTTCTCCATCACCCTGCCGAACATCAAGCCGACGATGGTCTACGTCACGACCATCAGCATCTACGGCGGACTGGCGATGTTCCTCGAGAGCTTCATGCTCTACGCCGGCAACAGCTCCCCGAACAACCAGGGTCTGACGGTCGTCGGCTACCTGTACCGCCGCGGCATCGAGGAGAACGACCTCGGCTACGCGTCCGCCGTGGGGGTGGTCCTGCTCGTCGTGATCATGGCGATCAACCTCACCTACCTCACCCTCACCGGCACGTTCAAGAAGGAGTCCCGATGAGCGCGCCCACCGCCACGACCACGCCCGCCCCCTCGGCGGAGCACGGGACGGGCGTCCCCGGGGGCCGTCGCAAGTACCCGCTGCCCCGGGCGATGTTCGTGACGATCCAGAGCATCTTCCTCGTCGTCATCGGGCTCATCGTCCTGGTGCCGCTCGTCGTGATCTTCGTCGGCACGTTCCAGGACGGCGGCGAGATCATGCGCAGCGGCCTGCGGCTCGACGTCGACATCTCGTCGTTCCGGTTCGACAACTACGTCATGATCTTCACCGACTCGGGCCTGTACTTCCGGTGGTTCGCCAACTCGGTGGGCCTCACGCTCGTCCAGGTGGCCGGCACGCTCCTGGTCAGCTCGTTCGTCGCCTACGGCTTCGCGATGTACGACTTCAAGGGGAAGACCGCCGCGTTCATCTCGGTGCTGCTCCTCATGACCGTGCCGTTCGAGATCATGATGCTGCCGCTGTACGTCATGGTGAACGACATCGGGCTCGCGGACTCGTACAGCGTCATCGTCATCCCGTTCCTCGCGGCGTCCGTGACGATCTTCTTCTTCCGGCAGTACTTCATGGGGATCCCCAAGGAGCTGCTCGAGGCCGGCCGCGTGGACGGCGTCACCGAGTTCGGCATCTTCTTCCGGATCGTGCTGCCCATCTCGCGGCCCGCGCTGGCCGCCATGGGGATCCTCAACGGCATGGTCACGTGGAACAACTTCCTGTGGCCCTTGCTGGTGCTGCGCTCGGCGGAGAAGTTCACGCTGCCGATCGGCCTGAACACCCTGCTGACGCCGTACGGGAACAACTACGACCTGCTGATCATCGGGTCCTTCTTCTCCCTCCTGCCCGTCCTCGTGCTCTTCCTCTGCTTCCAGCGATTCTTCGTCGCCGGGATGACGGCGGGGGCGCTCAAGGGCTGATCGCCCACCCGCACCACCCGCACCACACAACGAAACGGAGTCACCACCATGGCAGGACCACGCAGGTACTCGGCGCTCGTCGCGGCCGGCCTGGCCGGGGCGCTCATGCTCTCGGCGTGCGGCGGCAGCTCGGACGAGCCCGCCGCGGCCCCCGCCGACGGCGAGGCCACCAAGCTCGACATGTGGGTGTTCGCCGAGCTGCACGCGGACTACTACGAGCAGATGGCCGACGAGTGGAACGAGCTGAACCCTGACCGGCCCGTCGACCTCGACGTGACCGTCTACCCGTACCAGGACATGCACAACAAGCTGCAGCTCGCGGTCAACGCGGGCTCCGGGCTGCCGGACGTCGTCGACATCGAGGTCAACAAGTTCGCCAACTTCGTGTCGGAGGACGGCCGCACCCCGCTCATGGACCTGTCCGAGGCCGCCAAGCCCTACCAGGACGACATCGTCCAGGCGCGGCTGGACCTCTACACCCGCGCCGAGAAGATGCTCGGCTTCCCGATGCACGTCGGGGCGTTCGTGACGTTCTACAACGCGGCGCTCCTCGAGGAGGCCGGGATCGACTACACGACCATCGAGACGTGGGACGACTTCTCGGAGGCCGGGGCGAAGTACAACGCGGCGACCGGCAAGGCGTTCGGCATCGCCAGCACGACCGTCAACTTCGTCGAGCCGCTCATCGTCGCGCAGCTCGGGGGCAACTTCTTCGACGAGAACGGTGACGTCGACGTCGCCAACCCCGACGTCGTCAAGGCGTTCGAGATGCAGAAGGCCATGCTCGACGCGGGCGCGATCTCCACGATCCCCGGCGGCAGCCCCGACGACGAGCAGGCGTTCGGCGTCATCAACAGCGGCGACTACGCCGCCGTGGTGTACCCCGCCTGGTACACGTCGCGCTTCGTCGACTACATGCCCGACCTCGCCGGCGACATCGCGATCGCCCCGGCGCCCGTCGTCGAGGGCAGCGACGTCGCCACGATCGGTGGCGGCGGCACCGGCACGGCCGTCATCGAGTCCTCGCCCAAGAAGGACTTCGCGGCGGAGTGGCTCGCGTTCGCCAAGCTCTCGCCCGAGGCGAACGTCGCCGTGTGGGAGGTCCTCGGCTTCGACCCCGTCAACATGTCGGTGTGGGAGGACGAGGCCGTCACGAAGGACCCGGAGAACAAGTTCAACAAGTACTTCCGGACGAACCTGTTCGACGTGCTCAACGAGGTCAAGGACGGCATCGGCCACTTCGACGGCTTCGCGAACCCGAACCTGCCGACGCTGAACAACCTCTTCACCACCACCACCCTGACCGAGGTCTACGAGAACGGCGTCGCGCCGTCGCAGGCTCTCGAGCAGGCGCAGAAGGACCTGCAGAACCAGATCGGCCAGTAGTCGCGGTGAGCCCGGGCGCCGGCAACCCCGGCGCCCGGGCCCGTGGCCACCACCCCGCGCCCGTGACCCGTCGCGGCGCCCCCAGCACAG
This sequence comes from Cellulomonas wangleii, assembly GCF_018388445.1. Lineage (NCBI taxonomy): Bacteria > Bacillati > Actinomycetota > Actinomycetes > Micrococcales > Cellulomonadaceae > Cellulomonas > Cellulomonas wangleii. The sequence continues at coordinate 3,488,949 of NZ_CP074405.1, read as the reverse complement.
GAGTAGCAATGCAGAGCGGCAAGCTGTCGATCGACCCCGCCTTCGTCGTGGCCCCCGTCAACCGCCGGGTGTTCGGGTCGTTCGTCGAGCACATGGGTCGGTGCGTCTACGGCGGGCTGTACGAGCCCGGGCACCCGACCGCGGACGAGGACGGTCTGCGCGGCGACGTCCTGGAGCTGGTGCGGGAGATGGGCGTCACGGCCGTGCGCTACCCGGGCGGCAACTTCGTCTCCGGGTACCGGTGGGAGGACGGCGTCGGACCCGTCGAGGACCGCCCGACGCGCCTCGACCCGGCGTGGAAGACCATCGAGACCAACGCGTTCGGCCTCAACGAGTTCATGCGCTGGGCCCGCAAGGCCGACATCGAGCCGGTCATGGCCGTGAACCTCGGGACGCGCGGCATCGCCGAGGCCGTCGAGCTCCTGGAGTACGCGAACCACCCGAAGGGCACCGCGCTGTCCGACCTGCGCGTCGAGCACGGCGCGCCCGAGCCCCACGCCATCCGCACGTGGTGCCTCGGCAACGAGATGGACGGCCCCTGGCAGCTCGGGCACAAGACGGCCGAGGAGTACGGCCGCCTGGCGGCCGAGACCGCGCGCGCGATGCGCCAGGTCGAGCCCGACCTCGAGCTCGTCGCCTGCGGGTCCTCCGGCCGCGGGATGGCGACCTTCGGCGCCTGGGAGGACACGGTCCTCGAGCACACGTACGAGCTCGTCGACCACGTGTCCGCCCACGCCTACTACGAGCTCGACGGCGACGACCGGGCCAGCTTCCTCGCCTCGTCCGTCGACATGGACAAGTTCATCCGCGAGGTCGTCGCCACGGCCGACGCGGTCGGTGCGCGCCTGAAGTCGTCGAAGAAGATCATGATCTCGTTCGACGAGTGGAACGTCTGGTACAACAAGGCGCTCACCGAGTCCGGCCTGCCGACGGACTGGACGGAGGCTCCGCGGCTCAGCGAGGACGCGTACACGGTGCTCGACGCCGTGGTCGTCGGGTCGCTGCTCATCACGCTGCTGCAGCACAGCGACCGCGTCGCGATCGCGTGCCAGGCGCAGCTCGTCAACACGATCGCCCCGATCCGTTCCGAGCCCGACGGCCCGGCGTGGCGCCAGTCGATCTTCCACCCGTTCGCGCTCACGGCACGTCACGCGCGGGGCCAGGTGCTCGACCTGCGGGTGGACGCACCGACCCTCACCACCGCCAAGCACGGCGAGGTGGCGGTCCTGGACGCGGTCGCCACCCACGACGCCGAGACGGGACAGCTCGCCGTGTTCGTGGTCAACCGCGACCCCGCCGAAGCCGTCGCCTTCGCCACGGACCTGCGCGGGTTCGGCGCGGCGACCCTCACGGAGGCCGTCCTGCTCGCCGACGACGACCTGTTCGCGGCCAACACGATGGACGAGCCCGACCGCGTCGCGCCGCGGCCCCACACGTCGGCCGCGGTCGACGGCACGACGCTGCGCGCGGAGCTCCCGCCGGCGTCCTGGAGCATGTTCCGGCTCCAGCTGTCCTGAGGTACCGCACGCGAACCGTCACCCGGCGACCGCCGCACCCGCCCCGGCAGGGGAGGGGAGGCACGTCGTCGGGTGACGGTTCGTGCACGTCCCCGCCGCCATGAGGCGGCGCCCCGGCGCCACCCGCCCGGGTACGGGGTAGGGCGTGCCCTACCCCGCCACGTGGGCGGGCACCGCAGCGCCGGCCCGCGCGCGACGCCTACCGTCGTCGGCATGAGCACAACCGTCGAGGCCACCACCGCGCCTCCGCTCCCGGACGAGGTCCCGCTCGCCGACGACGTGCGCGTCGTCGCGCCGATGCTCACCGGCGGTCGCGCGCTCGGGCTGGCACCGGTCTCGGGTGCCACCTGGGCCGGCGCCGGGCAGATCGTCCTGGCGGCGGCCGTGAGCCTCGCGGCGTCCGTCCTGCTCGTCACCGGGGTGGCGCTCGGGATCGGGCTGGTGGTGCTCGTCGTCGGCGTGCCGCTGCTCGTCCTGACGCTGGTCCTGGCCCGCGGGTACGGCGCCGGGGAGCGCGCGCGGCTGCGGGCCCAGCTCGGCGTCGTCGTGCTGCCGCCCGCACCCGGCCCCGGGGCGCCGTACCACCCGCGCACGTGGTGGCCGTGGCTGCGCGACGCCCGCTCGTGGGCGGCCCTCGCGCACGCGCTGCTCACGTGCCTCCTGGCGTGGACCGCCGGGTCCGTCGCCCTGAGCGTGGCGGCGTTCGCGCTCGTCGTGCCCGCCGCACCGTTCGCGGGGCGGGTCCACGCGATCCACCTCGTGCTCCTCGTCCCCGGGGCCGTGGCGGCGCTGTGGCTCGCGGCGCTCGTCGTGCAGCTCACGAACCTCGCGCAGGTCCGGCTGACGCGCACCCTGCTGGGAGGACGCTCGCGTGCTGAGGCCGAGCGCGCGGCACGGGCCGCCGAGCAGCGCGCCGACGTCGCCGAGGACCGCGCCGAGCACCTGCGCGAGACGCGCACGGCCGCCGTCGTGGCCGCCGACGAGGAGCGCCGCCGCATCGAGCGCGACCTGCACGACGGCGCCCAGCAGCGCCTCGTCGCGCTCGGCGTCGAGCTGGGCGTCGCACGCCGGGCCGCCGCGCAGGACCCCGCCGCGGCCGTCGCCGCGATCGACGCGGCGCACGGTGAGGTCAAGGAGGTGCTGGCCGAGCTCCGCGACCTCGTCCGGGGCGTCCACCCCGCCGTCCTCACCGACCGCGGCCTGGACGCCGCGCTGTCGGCACTCGCGGCCCGCTGCCCCGTGCCCGTCGACGTCGACGCCCACGGCGTCGGTGACGGCGTCGGGTCGCAGGCGCAGGCCGCGGCGTACTTCGTCGTCGCCGAGGCGCTCACCAACGTCGCCAAGCACGCGACCGCGACGCGGGCCACCGTCCGCGCGGCGGTCGACGGCGACCGGCTGCGCATCGAGGTCGCGGACGACGGCGCCGGCGGTGCGCACACCGCGCCCGGCGGCGGCCTGGACGGCCTGCGCCGCCGCGTCGAGGCGCTGGACGGCACGTTCCACCTCGTCAGCCCCGCCGGCCGGGGCACCGTGCTCACCGTGGAGGTGCCGTGCGCATCGTGATCGCCGAGGACTCCGTCCTCCTGCTCGACGGGCTGACCCGTCTGCTCACCGCCGAGGGGCACACCGTCACCGGCTACCGCACCGCGGACGAGCTCGTCGCCGTCCTGGGCGACCCGGCCGCCGACCTGCCCGACGTGGTCGTCACCGACGTCCGCATGCCCCCGACGCACACCGACGAGGGTCTGCGCGCCGCCGTCCACCTGCGCGGCCTGCACCCCCGCCTGCCCGTGCTGGTGCTCTCGCAGTACGTCGAGCAGCGCTACGCCCGTGAGCTGTTCGCCGCCGACGCGCGCGGGCTGGGGTACGTCCTGAAGGACCGCGTGGCCGACGTCGACGACTTCCTCGCCGCACTCGCCCGCGTCGCCGCCGGCGGCACGGCCCTCGACCCCGAGGTCGTCGCGCAGGTGCTCGCCCGCTCGCGGCGCACCCTGTCCGACCTGCTCTCGCCCCGCGAGCGCGAGGTCATCGCGCTCATGGCCGAGGGCCGGTCCAACGCGGCCATCGCCGAGCGGCTCGTCGTCGGCCTGCCGGCCGTCGAGAAGCACGTGACCTCCATCCTCACCAAGCTCGACCTGCCGCCCGACGCCGACGACCACCGCCGCGTCCTCGCGGTGCTGCGCTGGCTCGAGGACGGCCCGACGAACGGAGCCCGACCGTGACCGCCGCACAGCCCACGCACGTCCCGCCGCCGACACCGCCGGACAGCACCCCGGGCGCCACCCCGGGTGCACCCGCGCGACGCCCCGCCGGCGGTCGCGCCCTGACCGTGGTGGGCGGTGTGCTCGCGGCGCTGCTGCTCGCGCTCGGCGTCGTGCAGGTCCTCGCGTGGATGTTCACGCAGACCACGTCCGCCGCGGCGACGCTCGCGGCCACGGACGTCGTCGAGCTCGTCGCCGACAGCGAGGTCCTCGTCACCGTGTCCGCGGTGGACGACGTGCGCGTGGAGCGCGTCGCGCGGTTCGCCTGGGGCGGGCCCCGGTACGAGGTCACCTCGGACGGCGACCGGACGGTCGTGCGGCACGAGTGCGAGGGCGTGTGGCTGACGAGCTGCTCCGCAGGGCTGGAGGTGACGGTCCCCGAGGGCACGCACGTGGTGGTCCGCACCGTCGACGGCGAGGTCCGGGTGGCCGGGCCCGCCGCGGACGTCGAGGTGCGCGCGGCCGACGGCGACGTCCACGTCTCCGGTGCCCGGGGTGACCTCGACGTGCGCGGCCTCGACGGCGACGTCACGGCGCAGGGCGTGCGCGGGGACGTCGCGGTGGAGCTCTCGGACGGCGACGTGCGCGTCACCGAGGCCGGCGGCGACGTCGCGGTGCGCAGCCGCGACGGCGCCGTCGTCCTGGCCGACGTGGCCGGCGACGCGGACGTGCGGGGCTCCGACGGGAACATCGAGGCGCGCGACGTGCGCGGTGCGCTGACGGCGCGGAACCGGGACGGCGACGTGCTGGTCGCGCAGGTGCGCGGCGACGTCACGGTGCAGGCGGTCGACGGTGACGTGACGGTCCACGGGACGGGGGACCCCGTCGCGCTGGAGATCACGTCGAACGGACGCCAGCGCGTCGAGGGCCCGACGGACGCGGCCGCCGACGTGCGCGTCGAGCTGAGCGTGTCCGACGGCGACGTGACCTACCTCGGCCCCGAGGGCTGACGGTCTGCCAGACTCCCGGCGTGACCACGACACCGGACCACCCCGCCGCCGGCCCCGGGCGCGCCGCCGCCCGGTACGCCCTCGTCGCGGCCCTGACCGCCGCCTGCTGGTTCGCCTGGCTGGGGTGGGACACGCAGTACCGGACGGACCCGGTCACCGGCGACGTCACCGGGCCCTACGAGGCGTGGCAGGTCGTGGGCTGCGTCGTCAGCCTCGTGGCCGTGACCGTGCTCGCGGTCCGGGCGCTCGGCGGCCGACGCGCCGTGGCCACGGTCGCCGTGACGTTCACGGCGGCGTGGGTGGCCACCCAGGCGCCGCGGGACGAGTCCGGGCTCTGGCTGGTCGGGGCGTTGCTGGTGCTGCTGGGGACGACCGTGGGCGCCGGCGTCGTCGCCCTGGTGGCGGGCGCCGGCCGGCGCCGCCGCGCACGCGCCGCGCACGCCTGACGGGCACCCGAGGCGCGCTCGCTACGGGCGCCCGCACCCCGAGGGTCCCGCCCGTCACGCACGACGAAGGCCCCTGATCCGCATCTCTGCTGATCAGGGGCCTTCGACCTGTCGGGGTGGCGGGATTCGAACCCACGACCTCTTCGTCCCGAACGAAGCGCGCTACCAAGCTGCGCCACACCCCGTGGAGCCTGGCAAGGATAGCCGACGAGGACCCCCGCGACGAAATCCGATCAGGGCGACGTCAGCGTGAGGAGCGTCGCCTCCGGCCGGCAGGCGAATCGCACGGGTGCGTACGGCGACGTGCCGAGCCCGGCGGAGACGTGCAGCCACGACGAGCCCGCACCGTCGGCCCGGTCCGGGCGGGCGCCCGGCCAGCCGTGCAGCCCCTTGGCGCGGCGCAGGTCCAGGTCGCAGTTGGTGGTCAGCGCTCCCCAGAACGGCACCGCGAGCTGCCCGCCGTGCGTGTGCCCGGCGATCGTCAGGTCCACGCCGTCGGCGTGCATGGCGTCCAGCACCCGCCGGTACGGCGCGTGGGTGACGCCCACGTGCAGGTCGACCGCGGGGGAGCGGCCGTCGGACGTGCGCGCGTCGTCCGGGCCGCCCGCCGGGGGCATCGTGTCGCGTTCCATGTGCGCGTCGTCGGTGCCGACCAGCGACAGCCGGCGCCCGTCGACCTCGAGGGCGTCGCGGCGGTTGGACAGGTCGACCCAGCCGGCGGACGTCAGCCGCGAGACGAGCTCCCGCCAGGGCAGCGCCGCCGGCGGGCGCTGCGGGGCGTGGCGCGCGTCGGGCAGCAGGTAGCGCGCGGGGTTCTTGAACCCCGGTGCCACGTAGTCGTTGGACCCCAGGACGAACGCCCCGGGGACCGCGAGCAGCGGCTCGAGCGCCCGCAGCAGCGCGGGCATCGCGTCGGCGTGCGCCCAGTTGTCGCCCGTGTCGACGACCAGGTGCGGGTCGAGCGTCGCCAGGTCCCGGACCCAGTCGACCTTGCGACGCTGCCCGGGGGTCAGGTGCAGGTCGGAGACGTGCAGCACCCGCAGCGGCGCCTGCCCCGGGGGCAGCACCGGCACGGTCACCTCACGCAGCGCGTACCAGCGGACCTCGACGAGCGAGGCCCACGCCAGGGCGGCGGCCCCGGCCACGGCCAGCCCGCCGGCCGCACGCAGGGCGGTGCCGGCGAGGCCGGCCGCGCCGGTCGCCGGGGTGCCACCGCTCACGGCTGGCCCGGGCCCGGACGGCCGCCGCCGCCACCGCCGCCGCCCGGCCCACCGGTGCCGGGGCCGCCGGGCCCGCCGGGCCCGGGGCCGGGGTTCTGCGGTGCCGCCGGCTGCCCGCTGGAGAGCTTCACGGTGATGGTCGAGCCCCGCGAGGCCGTCGCCGCGGACTGCTCCGCGACGGTGCCCGCCGGGTAGCCGGACGCGATCTGCTCGCCGGAGACGGACATGCCGAACCCGGCCCGTTCCAGCCGATCGCGCGCCTGCTGCTCGTCCAGGCCCAGCACGGACGGCACGGGGATCCGCTCGCCGTAGATCTCACGGTCGGCCGGCTGGGAGAACCCGGGGTTCTCGGTGCCGGCGAGGATCTGGGTCATGTACCGCTTCCACGTCGGGGCGGCGATCGACGAGCCGTACGGGCCGCTGGTGTACCGCTTGCCGTTGATGGTCACCCGGTTCATGGACCGCATGGCGTCGCTGAAGCCGACCCACACGGCGGTCGCGCGCAGCGGGGTGTAACCGACGAACCAGTTGTACTCGTTGCTCGACGTCGTCCCCGTCTTGCCCGCGGAGGGGAACGGCGGGGCCCCGACGGACTTGGCCGTGCCGGTCCACACGTTGCTCAGCGCGTAGTTCATGGCGGAGGCGTACTTGGGGTCGATCGCGCCGCCCCGGCAGTCCGCCGACGGGACGGCCACCTCGGTGCCGTCCGCCTTGACGACCTGCGTGATGGCGATCGGCTTGCAGTAGGTGCCGCCGGACGCGAACGTCGCGTACGCCGCGGCCATCTGCAGCGGGGACGTCGAGTCGGTGCCCAGGACCACCGCGGGGTAGGGGTCGAAGGGCACGCCGCCCAGGGGCTTGCCGTTCGAGCCCGTCGAGTTGGGGTCGCCGGCCTTGGTCACGCCCAGGTCCGCGGCGCCCTGCATGATGTTGCACAGGTCGAGCTGGGACGCCATGGCGACGTACGCCGAGTTGACCGAGTTCCGCGTGGCGTCGAGGACGTTCTGCGGGATCGCCCGGCCGTTCTCGGAGTTGCCGAACTTGAAGGTGTCGTTGGCGAAGCGCCCGACGCACGAGGCGGTGAACTCGCGGGTGTTGTACTGCAGCCGCGAGCCGTTGACCGTCTCCTGCAGCGCGTGACCCTGCTTGAGCCACTCCAGCAGCGTGAAGACCTTGAACGTCGAGCCGGGCGCGAAACCGCCGGACCCGCCGTACTGGTAGCTCGTGTTGAAGTTGACCGACGTCTCGCCGGGCTGCTGCTCGCGCAGCGCCGAGTAGTTGCGGTTCTGGGCCATCGCGGTGATCTGCCCCGTCCCCGGCTCCACGGTGACCACGGCGCTGGCGACGCCCGACGGGTCGTCCACGGGGACGCCGGCCTTCACCTCGGCGTCGGCCACCGCCTGCTCCGCGGGACGCAGGGTCGTGGTGATCCGCAGACCGCCGATGTACAGCAGCTTCTTGCGCTCCGAGGGCGTCTCCCCGAAGGCGGGGTCGTTGGCGATGACCTTGGTGACGTAGTCGCAGAAGAACCCGGAGCCGGGCACGGCCGCGTCGGCCGACATGCAGCCCTGGCGCAGCGGCGAGACGGCCAGCGTGTCCTGGATCGGCGTCGCCAGCCCGGCGGCCAGCTCCTCCGGGGTGATGTACCCCTCGCGCTCCATGTCACGCAGGACCTTGTCCCGGCGCTTCTGGGAGTTCTTGTGCCGCTCGGCACGCTGCTCGTCGGTCTGGTTGGCCGCGCCGACGGGGTCCCAGGCGCTGGGCGACTGCGTGATGCCGGCGATGGTCGCGGCCTCGAGGTAGTTCACGTCCTTGGCGGACTTGCTGAAGTAGTACTGCGCGGCCGACTCCACGCCGTACACCGACGCCCCGAACGCGGCGATGTTGAGGTACTTCTCGAGGATCTCGTCCTTCGTCATGGACTTCTCGAGCGTGATCGCGATCTTGGCCTCGCGGAGCTTGCGCGCGATGCCGGGCGAGCCCTTCGACACCTTGGCCTCGGCGCGCAGCCGCGCGCGCTCCTTGGGGTCCTCGACCCGCTCGGCCGCGTCGAGGAAGACGTTCTTGACGTACTGCTGCGTCAGGGTCGACGCACCCTGCGTCTCGCCGCCGGCCTGCGCGACGGCCGCCCGCAGCATGCCCGCGGGGTCGATGCCGGAGTGCTCGTAGAACCGGCGGTCCTCGACCGCGATGACCGCCTTCTGCAGGATCGGCGCGATCTCGGTGAGCGGCACGACGATGCGGTTCTGGTCGTAGAACGTCGCCAGCAGCGTGCCGTCGGCCGCGAGGATCTCCGACTTCTCCGGCAGGGGGGCCTGCTCGAGCTCGCTCGGCAGGTCGTCGAACGCCGTCACGGACATGCTCGTGACGCCGTTGGCGACGGCGACGCCGGGCAGCACCAGGCCGGCGGCGAGGACGCCACCGATCCCGGCGACGAGGCAGAAGGAGAGCAGGAGGGCCAACGCCTGGGCGGCGCTGACCCTGCGTCCGCGCGCGCGGGCAGGGGTCGGCATGGCGTCAGGCTACCGGGGGGACGTGCGTCCGCGGGGGGCTCCGGGTCCCGCGCGCGCGGCCTTTACCGGACCTGCACACGTCGCCATCCACCCGTCCGCAGGAAAAGACCCGCCCGGGGTCTCGTCAGGACCACCCTCGTGCCGATACCGTCACGCCTGCGACACGCAGGGGAGCAACACGCGGAGGAACACGTGGTAGCGCAGGGGGCACAGGTGTACGAGGGCCACTGGACAGCACAGGCGTCGTGCGGTCAGGGCAAGCAGGCGCCCGACGCGCTCTTCGTCGAGGGCGCGGCGCAGCGGGAGGCCCGGGCGGTCTGCCACGGGTGCCCCGTCCGCCTGGACTGCCTGGCCGACGCGCTCGACAGCCGCGCCGACTTCGGTGTGTGGGGCGGTATGACCGAGCGCGAGCGCCGCGCGCTGCTGCGACGGCGCCCGGAGGTCGCGTCCTGGCGCGACGAGCTGCTGGGCAGCGAGCCGGCGCTGGTCGCGCTGGGCGGCGTGTGAGCGCTTCCACGCCGATAGGGTGAGCTCATGGCCACCCAGTGGGAGTACGCGACCGTTCCGCTCATCATCCATGCCACCAAGGCGATCCTGGACCAGTGGGGGTCCGACGGCTGGGAGCTCGTGACGGTGATCCAGGGCCCCGACGCCGGCCTGGTCGCGTACCTCAAGCGTCCCAAGGGCGCGTGACGGTGGACCCGGCACCCGGCCGTGTGGCGGCCCGCCTCGCCGAGCGGGGCCTGACCCTGCCGGGTGTCGCGGCGCCGCTCGCGGCGTACGTCCCCGCGGTCCGCAGCGGCGCGCACGTGTGGACCTCCGGGCAGCTCCCGTTCGTCGACGGCGCCCTGCCGGTCACGGGCAAGGTCGGCGCGGAGGTCGACGTCGAGTCCGCCACGGCGCTCGCGCGGACCGCTGCGCTCAACGCGCTGGCTGCCGTCGGCGCGGTCCTCGCGGCCGAGGGGCCCGACGAGGACCCGGTGGCAGCTCTGGACCGGGTGCGTCGTGTGGTCAAGGTGGTCGGCTTCGTCGCGAGCGACCCCGCGTTCACGGGCCACCCCGCCGTCGTCAACGGCGCCAGCCTGCTGCTGCACGAGCTGCTCGACGAGCGCGGCGTGCACGCCCGCTCGGCCGTCGGGGTCGCGGCGCTGCCGCTGGACTCGCCCGTCGAGCTCGAGCTGGTCGTCGAGACGGACTGAGCGCAGCCGGGACGGACCGATCGCACGGGCCGGCCGCGGTCTCAGCGGGCGCGACGCTCCAGCCGGTCGACGTCGAGCAGCACGACCGCTCGGCCCTCGCGGCGGACCCAACCGCGTGCGGCGAAGTCGGCGAGGGCCTTGTTGACGGTCTCGCGGGACGCCCCGACGAGCTGCGCGAGCTCCTCCTGCGTGAGGTCGTGCGCCACGCGGATGCCCTCCTCGACGGGCTGGCCGAACCGCGTCGACAGGTCCAGCAGCGCCTTGGCGACGCGGCCGGGGACGTCCGAGAACACGAGGTCCGCGAGCGCCTCGTTGGTGCGGCGCAGCCGCCGCGCGAGGGCCTGCAGCAGGTGCTCGGCGACCGTCGGCTTGTCGGCGAGCCAGGTGATGAGGTCGCGGTGGCCCAGCTCCAGCACCACGGCGTCGGCCACGACCGTCGCGGTCGCGGTGCGCGGGCCCGGGTCGAACAGGGACAGCTCGCCGAACATCTCGCCGGGCCCGAGGACGGCCAGCAGGTTCTCGCGGCCGTCGTTGGACCGCCTGCCGAGCTTGATCTTGCCGTCGCGCACCAGGTAGAGCCGGTCGCCCGGCTCGCCCTCGTGGAACAGGACGTCGCCGCGCGTGACGTCGAGCACCTTCATCGAGTCGATGAGTGCCCGGGACGACTCCTCGTCCATGCCCGCGAACAGCGGCGCCGTCAGCACGATGTCCTCCGCCACGGCGGTTCCTTCCCCTCGTCCCGCTCGGTCGCGGGCGTACCTCCCGTCCGGCACCGAGGCCGGACGTCCGCAACCAGTCTGCCCCATCGCGGGCCCGCCGCGCGTCGGCGCGGTGCGCAGAGCGCCCCGGGGCGGTCAGCGGCCCTCGACGGCGGGCGCGCGCGGGCGCAGCGCGGCGGACGGGTCGCCGGCGAGGCGCTCGACGAGGCGAGCGGTGGTGCGGTCGAGAGCCTCCACGACGCCCTGCTCGTAGGCGGCGAGCCGGGTGTCGAGCGCGCGCAGGTCGGGCAGGCGGCCCAGGTCGTGGCCGTCTCCCGGGGGCAGGGCGGCACCCAGCTCGTCGGGGCGCGGCACCTGCAGGCAGACGTCGAGGGGCAGGAGGAACGCGACCTGCTCACCGAGGGTGCCGGGGGAGGCGGCCGCTGCCACCGCCAGGTCCATGCGGGCCCGCACGGCACGGCGCCACCACGCGACCCGGTCGCGCTCGGCGCGCAGCGCGCGGCGCGCGAGCCGCAGCTCGTGCAGGGGTTCGACGCCGGACGTCACCCCTGCTGGTTCGGATCGTGACCGTCCGCCCTTGACCGGTCCGCACCGATCCGTACGGTCCTTTCACCCGCGAGGCCCAACGGCGGCCGACGGTGGGCCGACGTCGGTGGTGCCCCGTACGCTCGCCGCGTGACCGACCTCACCCCCGAGACCCCGCTCGCGCGCACCCGACGTGCCCGACGTGTCGACCGGGCGCTGTCCGTGCGGTACCCGGACGCCCGCTGCGAGCTCGACTTCCGCACCCCGTTCGAGCTGCTGGTGGCGACAGTGCTGTCGGCGCAGACCACGGACGTGCGCGTGAACCTCACGACGCCCGAGCTGTTCGCGCGGTGGCCCGACGCCGCCGCGCTGGCGGCGGCCGACCCCACCGAGCTCCAGGACGTGCTGCGTCCCACCGGGTTCTTCCGGGCCAAGACGCGGGCGGTGACCGGCATCGGGCGCGCGCTCGTCGAGAGGTTCGGCGGTGAGGTGCCCCGTCGGCTCGAGGACCTCGTCACGTTGCCCGGTGTCGGTCGCAAGACGGCCAACGTCGTGCTCGGGAACGCGTTCGGCGTGCCCGCCATCACGGTCGACACCCACGTGCAGCGCCTGTCGCACCGGCTGGGCTACACCACCAGCGAGGACCCCGTGGTCATCGAGGCCGAGCTCGGGGCGCTGCTGGAGCGGCGCGAGTGGACGATGGCGTCGCACCGGCTGATCTTCCACGGGCGCCGGACGTGCTTCGCGCGGCGCCCGGCGTGCGGGGCGTGCCCCGTCGCCGCGATGTGCCCGTCCGCGGGCATGGGGGAGACGGACCCGGTGCGGGCCGCCGCGATGCTCAAGGGCTGACGGACTCGACCTCGGCCAACCAGTCGACCAGCAGCTCGCCGACCAGGCCGGGGGCCTGGTCGGTCAGGTAGTGCCCGGCGCCGTGCAGCAGCTCGTACCGGTACGGCCGGGCCACGTGCGCCGTGACGGCCCGCAGCGCGGAGCCCGACGCGGGCCGCAGCCCGTCGAGCACGCCGTGGACCTGCAGCACGGGGACGGGGCGGGCCGCGCGCAGCACCGCCCGGTACCGGGCGCCGTCGGGGCGCGGGGTCGATCGGACCAGCCAGCGCACCTGCTCCAGCTGGCTGTGCGCGGCGAACGGCACCCGCACCGCACGCCGGTACGTCTCGACGGCCTCGCGGCCGGGCAGGCCGGGCACGCCGCCCCACCGTCCGAGCATGTGGTCGACGAGGTCACCCCGCACCATCGCGCGCTCCGGCAGCGACGGCAACTGCGCGAAGGCGAGCACCGCGGCGGCGGGAGGGCGCAGCGGCGGGACCGGCAGCGCGACGGCGTCCAGCGGGTGCGGGGCGGCGAGCACACCGAGCGCCCGCACGACCCGCGGGTGGTACGCGCCGGTCGCCCAGGCCACGTCACCGCCCGTGCCTGCGCCGACGATCACGGCGGACTCCGCACCGAGCGAGCGGACCACGCCCGCGACGTCCGCGGCCAGGGTCGGCACGTCGTAGCCCTGCGGGGGCTTGTCCGACCCGCCGGTGCCGCGCAGGTCCATCGCGGCGACCCGGTACCCGGCGGCGGCGAGGACGGGGAGCTGGTGGCGCCACGCCCACCACAGCTGCGGGACGCCGTGCAGCAGCACCACGAGCGGCGCGTCCTGGGGTCCGGTCAGTGCGACGTGGAACCGGGCGCCGTTCGCGGTGACGAAGCGGTGCTGCCAGGGCCCCTCGATCAGGAGCGACGCGGAGTCGACGGTGGTCATCGAGTGCGAACCTACCGGCTCGCCCCGGGGTCGGTGTCCTGTTCGGTCCCGCGCGGACCGGGACCGGGGTCGGGTGCGGAGGCACCGTCGGCCCGTGCGGAGGCACCGTCGGCCCGTGCGGAGGCACCGTCGGCCCGTGCGGAGGCACCGTCGGCCCGTGCGCTGTGCACGCGGCCGCGCCAGGCGAGCACCGCACCGCCGGTCAGGGCGGCGAGCAGCGAGGCGGCGAGCACCCCGACGACGACGTGGTCGCCCAGCTCCGTCCCGGTGCCGAACGCGAGGGAGCCGACCAGCAGCGACACGGTGAAGCCGATGCCGGCGAGCAGGCCCACGCCGATCACGTCCCACCACCCCAGCCCGGGCGCGAGGCGGGCGCGGGTGAACCGGGACACCGCCCAGGTGGCCAGCGTGATGCCGACGGGCTTGCCCAGCACGAGCCCCAGGACGACGCCGAGGCCCACGGGCTCGGTCAACGTCGCGCCGATCGTCGCCGGGTCGACCGTGACGCCCGCCGCGAACAGCGCGAACACCGGCACGGCGAAGCCGGCGGACACCGGCCGCCACACGTGCTCGTAGCGCTCGGCGAGCGAGTGGTCGCCGTCCGTGCCCGGACGCAGAGCGCCGCCCCGCCCCGGCCGGGCCGTGCCCGCCGCCGCGGGCACCGCGAACCCGAGCAGCACGCCGGCGATCGTGGCGTGCACGCCGGAGGCGTGCAGCAGGGCCCAGGTGGCCAGCGCGAGCGGCACCAGCAGGAACGGCGAGCGCACGCCGCGACGCAGGGCGAGCGCGAAGACGGCGACGCCCGCGACGGAGCCGAGCACGAGCCCGAACGTCACGGTGTCGGTGTACCCGACCGCGATGATGACGATCGCGAGGAGGTCGTCGACCACGGCCAGGGTCAGCAGGAAGGCGCGCAGCGCGACCGGTACGCCGCGCCCCACGATGGCCAGGACGCCGACCGCGAAGGCGATGTCGGTGGCCGTGGGCACGGCCCACCCCTCGGGGGAGCCGCCCGGCAGGGCCGTGTTGACCGTCAGGTACACGAGGGCCGGGACCGCCATGCCGCCGACGGCCGCCGCGGCGGGCAGCGCGGCGGTCGCCACGTGCCGCAGCTCGCCGACGACCATCTCGCGCTTGAGCTCGAGCCCCACGACGAAGAAGAAGATCGCCAGCAGCCCGTCGGCCGCCCAGTGCGCGACGTCGAGGTCGAGGTGCAGCGCAGCGGGGCCGATGACGGTGCCGCTGACGGCGCGGTACGACTCCGGGGCGAGGTTCGCCCACAGCAGCGCGGCGACGGCCCCGGCCAGCAGGAGCAGACCGCCGATCCGCTCGTCGCGCAGGGTGTCCGCGAGGTTGCGCTCGCTGCCGGCGCTCAGGCTGCCGAAGAGCGTGCGGGCGGGGCGGGGCGCGGGCGCGCCGGAAGGCGTGGTGGGCACAGGTCGTACCTCTCGGTGGGGTCGACGGGGGTCACTGCCGACCAGACTTCCCGGCGCACCGGTCGTCCACACTACCGACGGGCACGGGCAGCCGCACGCGGTGCCGGACCGCGCCGCCAGCCGCGGGGTGCCGCGGCGGACAGGCAGGTCAGGGCCCGTCAGGCCCCCGCGGGCTCCGCCACGTCGGAGCGGTCGTCCGTCACCCGGCGGTCCTTGGGCGGGTCGAACCGGTAGCCCACGTTGCGCACGGTGCCGATGAGCTGCTCGTGCTCGGGGCCCAGCTTCGCGCGCAGGCGCCGCACGTGGACGTCGACGGTGCGGGTGCCCCCGTAGTAGTCGTAGCCCCACACCTCCTGCAGCAGCTGGGCGCGCGTGAACACGCGGCCCGGGTGCTGCACCAGGTACTTGAGGAGCTCGAACTCCTTGTACGTGAGGTCGAGCGGGCGCCCGCGCAGCCGGGCGGTGTACCCGCCGGCGTCGATCGTCAGCTCGCCGGACGAGATCTCCTGCGGCGCGTCGTCGTACGAGGACGTCGCCGCGTGCTCCATGACCAGCCGGAACCGCGTCTCGACCTCGGCGGGCGTCGCGTGCTCGAGGATGATGTCGTCCGCGCCCCACTCGGCGGTGACGACCGTCAGGCCGCCCTCGGTCAGCACCAGGACCAGCGGGACGGTCAGGCCGGTGGCGCGCAGCAGCCGGCAGGTGGTGCGGGCGGTGACGAGGTCGCGGCGCGCGTCGAGCACGACGATGTCCGCGTCCGGGGCGTCCACGAGAGCGGACGGTTCGACGGGAAGCACCCGGACCCGGTGGGACAGGAGCCCCAACGCGGGAAGCACCTGTGCCGAACCCCCGGACGCAGGCGTGAGCAGCAGCAGATCCGCCACCTGTCACCTCCTGGCTGCGAGTGGGCACACGGTACCGCGTGGTGGGCGTGCATCGCGCCGACCGCTCACGGGCACTCACCTGCACCACCCGTCCGCGCGTCCCCGGTCCCAGGAGGCGTCTGCGAGAATCGCCCGCGTGCTTCACCACCGCCGTCCGACCCGTCCGTGCCTCGACCCGCCCCTGAGGTGTCGGCCTGACGGCCGACGGGGTCCCCGATGAGCGTCGAGACCCGGTCCGTCCTCACCGCCGTGCTCGCCGCGGTGGTCGCGGTGGCCGGCTTCACGGGCGTGCTGCCGCTGGCCGCGGTCAGCGCGGTGCTCGTCCTCGTCCTGGCGCTGGGGTGGCCCGGGCTCGCCGCGCTGCCGTTCACGCCCGGCGCCGGTGCCGTGGTCGCGCTGGGCGGGCTCGGCTCCGTCGCGGCCGTGACGTTCACGCCCGAGCAGCCGTACCTGCAGCACCTGGCACTCGTGCTGGCGGCGGCCGTGGTGCTCGCGTTCGTCAACGAGATGCTGCGCCGCGACGGGCGGCTGCGCATGGTCGAGTCCGTCTCGGGCACCGTCGCGGGCACCGTGCTGGCGGTCTGCGTGACCGGCTGGGTCGCCACGGCCCGGCTCGACGGGGGCGAGGAGCTGGTGGTCGCCGGTGCGGTCGCGCTCGCGCTCGGCTCGGCCTGCGTCGCGCTGCGGGGCCGCACCTGGCTCGTGTACCTCCTCACCGTGGCCGCCGCGACGGCGGGCGGCACGCTCGTCGGCTGGTTGCTGCCGACGGTGCAGCTGGTCGCGGGCACCGTGCTCGGTCTCGGCGTCGGCATCCTCGTCACCGCGCTGCACGCCCTGTTCGACCGGCTGCCGGCGCTCGAGCGACGGCTGCCCGCGCTGGCGGTCGTGGTGCTGCCCGTCACCGTCAGTGGTGTCCTCGTCTACGTCGCCGGGCGCGTCCTGGCGGTCTGATCCGAGCGCCCGGGACGAACCCGGGCGCTCTCGTCGTTAGGATCGGTGCATGACTGCGCTCGAGGGCTTCTTCATCGGCCTGCTCGTGCTGGCCACGCTGACGATCGCGTGGTTCGCGGGCTTCGTCGTGTACCGCCTCTACAAGGGCCAGCGCTGAGCCCTCGGCGCTGACGCGTCCCTGCGGACGACCGGTCGGTCGTCCGACCGCGCGTGCCGGCCACGGTCGACGCGCGCCCGAGCCGAGGAGGCACCGTGCCGTTCGTGCTGCCCGAGGGCCTGGCCCCCGAGGTCTACCCGCTCGCCTGGCTGGTCGGCCGCTGGCGCGGTGAGGGCGTCGTCGGCTACCCCGGCGTGGAGGAGAGCACCTTCACGCAGGAGCTCGAGATCACCCACGACGGCGGTCCGTACCTGGCCTACCGCACGACGATCCGGCTCGTGGTCGCCCCCGACGACGCCGCGACCCTCGACACCGACGCCCCCGTCGCGGACGACCCCGACGCCGCCCCCGCGGGCACGGCGGAGCCGATCGACGGACCCGTGTGGTCGACCGAGTCCGGCTACTGGCGTGTGCCGCCCGAGCGGCCCGACGACCTCGCTGCCGACCAGCACCCGGTCGAGCTGCTGCTCGCCGACCCCTCCGGGCACGTCGACGTCTACGTCGGGTCGGTCGGCAACGGGCGGATCGACCTGGTGTCCGACCTCATCGCCCGCACCGCCACCGGGGCGGCGGTGAACGCCGGCAAGCGCCTGTACGGGCTGGTCAACGGCGAGCTGATGTGGGCGCACGACCTGGCGGCCTTCGGTGAGCCCATGCAGTCGTACGCGTCGGGGCGCCTGACCCGGGTCGAGGACTGACGTGGGCGTCGAGGCCGAGCCGGTCGCGCTGCCGCGGCACCGCAGCCCGCTGCTCGCACGCCACGGGGCGGTCGCGGCGGCCGGGCCCGACGCCGGTGTCGCCTGGCACTACGGCGACCCGACGGCGGAGCAGCGAGCGCTGGCACGCGGCGGCGCGGTGGTCGACCAGTCCCACGTCGGCGTCGTCACCGTCACCGGTCCCGACCGCCTGACCTGGCTGCACTCCCTGACGTCGCAGGACGTGCAGGCGCTGCCCCCGCGCACGTCGACCGAGCTGCTCGTGCTCGACCCGCACGGCCGCGTCGAGCACGCGGCGGGCGTCGTCGACGACGGCACCACCACCTGGCTGCTCACCGAGACCGCGCCCGCGCTGGCGGCGTGGCTGGACCGGATGCGGTTCATGCTGCGCGTCGAGGTCGCCGACGTGACCGACGCGTGGGCGGCGCTCGCGGAGCCGGTCGACGCCGAGGGGGCCGCGGGGGAGCCGGTGACCTGGCGCGACCCGTGGCCGCGCACCGCGCCCGGCGGCACCCGCTACGGAGCGGACGACGACGCCCACCCGGGCGCCGACCGCCGGTGGCGGCTCGTGCTCGTGCCGCGGGAGCGGCTCGTCGAGGAGGTGCGCGCGCGGGAGACCGCCGGCTGGCCCCTCGTCGGCACGTGGGCGTCCGAGGCGCTGCGTGTCGAGGCCTGGCGCCCGCGCCGCAGCCACGAGGTCGACGACCGGACGATCCCGCACGAGCTCGACTGGCTGCGCACCGCCGTGCACCTGCACAAGGGCTGCTACCGCGGGCAGGAGACGGTGGCGCGCGTGCACAACCTGGGCCGGCCCCCGCGTCGGCTGGTGATGCTGCACCTCGACGGCTCCGGGCACCTGCTGCCCGACGTCGGGGCGCCCGTACGCCTGCCCGGTGCCGCCGCGCCCACGGCCGGCGGTGCCGACGAGGCCGCCGCGGGACGTGAGGTCGGGCGGGTCACCTCGGTGGCGCGGCACCACGAGCTCGGGCCGATCGCGCTGGCCGTGGTCAAGCGGTCCGTCCCGGAGGACGCCGTGCTGCTCGTGGACTGCGACGGCGGGGCCGTCGCGGGCGGGCAGGAGGTCGTCGTGCGCGGGGACGGCGTGACGCCCGACCGGCCGGCGGCGCGCGGCCCGCTGACCCGTGGCCTGGGGCAGCACCCCATGCTCGGGGGCGCGTGACGCCCGTGGACCTGCCGCGGTGAGCACGCCGGCCACCCTGCGCACGTCGGCGATGCTGCGGCTCCAGCTCGGGTCGCGCGTGCGGGCGGGGTGGGCGCGCGTCCGGTCCTCGTGGGGGCTGGTCCTGCAGGCGTCCGCGGCGGCAGGGCTGGCGTACGGCATCGGGCTGTACGTCTTCGGCCACGAGATGCCGTTCTTCGCGCCCGTCGCCGCGTGGCTGGCGCTCGGGTTCTCCCGCGACCGGTCGGTGCGCCGCGTCGTCGAGCTGGCCGGCGGCGTGGCGATCGGGGTGGCGGCGGGCGACCTCGTCGTGCACGTCATCGGGTCCGGCATGTGGCAGATGGCCGTCGTCCTGGCCGCCTCGGCGCTGGTGGGGCGGTTCCTGGACCGCGGGGCGCTGCTCACCACGCAGGCCGGTGTGCAGGCCATCGTCATCGTCGGGCTGCCGCAGATCGGCGGCGGCCCCTTCGGCCGGTGGGTCGACGCGGTCGTCGGCGGCTGCGTCGCGCTGGCGTTCGCGCTGCTCACCCCGACCGACCCGCGACGGCACCCGCGCACGCTCGCGCAGGCGGCGGTGCAGGAGCTCACCACGGTGCTGGACGTGCTCGCCCGCGGGCTGCGGGCCGGGGACGTCGAGGACGTCGAGGCCGCGCTGCTGACGGGACGGGCGTCGCAGCCGGCGCTGGACGAGTGGCGCGACGCCGCGCGCTCGGCGGCCGAGCTGGTCCGCCTGGCGCCCGCGCACCGCCGGCACCGCGCCGAGCTCGAGGGGCTGGTCGGCGAGAGCGTCCTGCTGGACCGCGCCATGCGCAGCGCGCGGGTGCTGGCGCGGCGGTCCGTCGCGGTGGTCCAGGACGGGCCGGTGCCGCCGGGTCTCGCGGACGTCGTCGCGGACGCGGCCCGGGCCACGGACGACCTCGCCACCGCGATCGGTGCGGGGCACGACCCGCGCCCGGCGCGCGAGCGGCTGCTGGCCGTGGCCGCGGCCCTCGACCCGTACGCGCTGGCGCCCGACGACTGGACGTCGCAGTCGCTGGTGCTGCTGCTGCGCTCGCTGGTGGTGGACCTGCTCGAGGCGTCCGGGGCCACGCCCGCGGACGCCCGTGCCGCGCTGCCCGAGCTCTGAGGGCCGCCCGGCACACCCGCGTGCCCCGCGTCTCGTAGGCTCTCGGCGTGGGCATCATCGGGTCGCTGCAGCTCCTGCTCTTCCTCGTCTTCTACGTGGCGATCTTCGTGCTGTCCGCGTGGGCGCTCGTGGACTGCCTGCGTCGTCCCGCCGCGGCGTTCACGGCCGCCGGCAAGCGGACGCGCACGTTCTGGACGTGGGTGCTCGTGGCCGCGACCGTCGTCGCGTTCATCTCCATCCCGCCGCCGCTGGGGCTGCCGCTGCGGTTCCCCTCGTTCCTCGCGCTGGTCAGCGCGGCGGCGGCCATCGTGTACCTGGTCGACGTGCGTCCCGCGGTCGCGCCGTACACGCGCCGCCGGGGCGGTGGGCCGTCGCGCGGCGGCGGTTGGTGAGCGTCCCCGACGTCGCCGCCGGTGCGCGCCCGCTCGCACGGGTGCACCGCGGCGACCTCGTCGAGTCGGTCCACCTGGGCCACGTCGTGGTCGTCGGCCCCGACGGGGCGGTGCGGCACGCGGTCGGCGACCCCGACGTCACGGTGTGGCCGCGGTCGTCCCTCAAGCCGGTGCAGGCCGTCGCCATGCTGGGGCACGGGCTCGACGTCGCCGGTGCGGACCTGGCGCTGGTGTGCGCGAGCCACTCCGGGGAGCGGGCGCACCTCGACGTGGTCCGCGGGCTGCTGGCCGGTGCCGGCCTGACCGAGGCCGACCTGCAGAACACGCCCGACTGGCCCCTGGCGCCCGACGCGGCGTGGGAGTGGCGCGCGCAGGGCCACGGCCCGGCGTCGCTCACGCAGAACTGCTCCGGCAAGCACGCCGGCATGCTCGCCACCTGCCGTGCGGCCGGCTGGTCGACGCACGACTACCTGGACCCGACGCACCCGCTGCAGCAGGCGGTCGTCGCCGCGACCGTCGAGCTCACCGGTGCTCCCGTGGAGCACGTGACGGTCGACGGCTGCGGCGCACCCCTGCTGTCGACGACGCTGGTCGGTCTCGCGCGCGCCTTCGGCACCGTGGCCGCCGCGGCCCGGGACGGCTCCGCCGCGGGCCGGGTGGCCCGGGCCATGGCGACCCACCCCTGGCACGTGGGCGGGACCGGACGCGACGTCACCGCGTTCATGGCCGCCGTCCCGGGGCTGGTCGCCAAGGACGGGGCCGACGGCGTCTACGCCGCGGGGCTCCCGGACGGCGGGGCGGTCGCGCTCAAGGTCCTCGACGGGTCGGGCCGGCCCCGCGCGGTCGTGCTCGCCGCGGCCCTGGCACTCGCGGGCGTCGACCCGGCCCTGGTCGCCGAGGCCGCCCGGACCCCGGTGCTCGGCCACGGCCGGCCCGTCGGTGAGGTCCGGGCGACGTTCGGGCCGGACGCGTGACGCGCCGGCTCGTCGTCGGCGGTGCGCACGCGCGGCCGGTGCGGCGATGAGAGCGGTCGTGCAGCGCGTCACGCGCGCGGCCGTGCGGGTCGACGGCGAGGTCGTCGGGCAGATCGACCGACCCGGGCTGCTCGCGCTGGTCGGCGTCACGCCGGGGGACGGCCCGGCGCAGGTCGAGGTGGTCGCCCGCAAGATCGCGGAGCTGCGGATCCTGCGCGACGAGCGCTCGGCGGTCGACGTCGGCGCGCCCGTGCTGGTGGTCAGCCAGTTCACGCTGTACGCCGACGTGCGCAAGGGGCGCCGCCCCACGTGGAACGCGGCGGCGCCGGGTCCGGTCGCCGAGCCGCTGGTCGACGCGGTCGTCGCGGCGCTGCGGGCGCGCGGGCTCGAGGTCGCGACCGGGCGCTTCGGCGCCGACATGGCCGTCGAGCTGGTCAACGACGGTCCCGTGACGATCCTCGTCGAGTCGGCGCCGACGGGCTGAGGCCGCGGACGAGGCAGACCACTCCGAGCGAGCGTACGAGGAAGGCCCCTCGGAGTAAGCGTCCGAGGGGCCTCCCCGACCGTGGGTCGCGTGCCACCGGTCGCCCGGTGGCCGACGCCGCCGTTGACGGTGCGGCTCCGCCCCGGCACCCGGTGCACCGGCGAGCCGGTGCCCCGCGGGCGGGACGTCCACGATCGACCTCCCGGTACCGGTGCGTCCCTGCGTCGTCATCCACAGGCCGACGGGTCGCCCCGCCGAGGTGCCGCACGTTCTCCGTTCGGTCCGTCCCCGGGATCGACCGTGACCCGCGGGAGGCTCCCGGGAGGGGCGTTCCTGCTGGTGGATCACGGTCGGCCGAGGTCGATTCCCCAGTTCTAGACCTCCGGGGACCACCCCACAAGGGTCTGCCGGGACCGGTCTTCGTCCACCGGTCCGTCCACACCCTCGTCCACAGGCCGACCTGCGAACCCATCGGTCAGACACAGGGGTGTGGACACGATCTGTGGACACGCGGCACCGCGTCACCCGTCCGGCCGCGGCCCGCCGCTAGGCTCGGAGCAGGGACGAGGCCCCTCGGAGTAAGCGTCCGAGGGGCCTCGCCGCGTCCCGCGCCGGCCGGCTCCTCCCGGGCTCGTCGGGGGCTCGTCCAGGGCTCGTCCGGCACCGGTGGGGTGGGTCGATGCACTGCCGGCGGCGGTCGCCCGCCGCGCGCCGCCGCGTGCCGCTGCGTCACGATGGCGCGATGGGCATCGAGACCGTCCTCGGGGACATCACGCAGCAGCACGTCGACGTCGTGGTGAACGCGGCGAACTCCTCGCTGCTCGGCGGCGGCGGGGTCGACGGGGCCATCCACGCCGCGGCCGGCCCCCGGCTGCTCGCCGCGTGCCGGGAGCTGCGCGCCACCACGCTGCCGGACGGCCTGCCCGTGGGCCGGGCCGTCGCCACGCCGGCCTTCGACCTGCCGGCCCGGTGGGTGGTCCACACCGTGGGCCCGGACCGCCACCGCGGGCAGACCGACCCCGCCCTGCTCGCGTCGTGCGTCACGTCCAGCCTCGACGTGGCGGACGGGCTGGGCGCGACCAGCGTGGCCCTGCCCGCCGTGGGCGCCGGCGTGTACGGGTGGGACGCGGCGCAGGCGGCCGACGTGGCGGTCGGTGCCGCGCGCGCGTGGGTCGACGCGCACCCCGGCGCTTCGGTCACCACCGTGCGGTTCGTGCTGTTCAGCCCGGCGCTGCTCGGCGCGTTCGACGCCGCGCTGGCCCGGGCCTGAGCGGGCAGGTCCGCCCGGGTGCCGTGCCTCGGGCGGCGCCCTAGCGTGGGTCCATGGCCGTGCCGCTGCCGTTGCTGCCCGACGACGCGCTGACCCGCGTGCTGTGCGTCGTCGCGCACCCCGACGACCTGGAGTACGGCACCTCCGCCGCCGTGGCGGTGTGGACCGGGCGGGGCGTGGAGGTGGCGTACCTGCTGCTGACGCGCGGCGAGGCGGGCATGGACGCGCGGGATCCCGCGCACGCCGCGCAGGTGCGCATGCGCGAGCAGGTGGCCAGCTCGCGCGCCGTCGGCGTGACCCGGGTGGACTTCCTCGAGCACCCCGACGGCGTGCTGCTCTACGGGCTGGACCTGCGCCGCGACGTCGCCGCCGCGATCCGCCGGTTCCGGCCCGACGCCGTGCTGACCACGACGTGGCGGGAGGACACCCCCGTGGGCCTCAACCAGGCCGACCACCGCGCGGCAGGCCTGGCCACGGCGGACGCCGTGCGCGATGCCGGCAACCGCTGGGTCTTCCGTGAGCTGGTGGACGCCGGGCTGGAGCCGTGGTCCGTCCGGTGGCTGCTGGTGGCGGGGGACCCGGAGCCCACGCACGGCGTGCCGGTGCCGCCGGAGGCGCTGGAGCGCGCGGTCGCCTCGCTGGAGGCGCACCGCGAGTACCTCGCGCTGCTGCCCGGGCACCCCGCGCCCGCGGACCTGGTCCCCGCCCTGACCGCCGCGCAGGGCCGGCAGGTGGGCGTGGAGCACGCCGTCGCCCTGCGGGCGATCGACCTGCAGGCGCCGCCGCCGCTGCTCGACGGGCGATCCGACTGACACCTGCCGGCTCGGTGACCTGCGGTGCGCGGTACCCCGGCGGCCGGGCCGACGTCAGGCCAGGTGGAGCAGCGCCCGCAGCGTGCGGACCACGCCGTTGTCCGCGTTCGACGGCGCCACAAACCGGGCGCCGTCCCGCACCGCGGGGTGCGCGTTGGCCATCGCGAACGACCAGTCGGCCGCCGCCAGCATGCCGACGTCGTTGAGGTAGTCCCCGAACGCGACGGTCTGCTCCGGGCCCACCCCCAGCAGCTGCTGCACCTCCCGCAGCGCGTGGCCCTTGTCGGCGGTCGGGCTCATGACGTCCACCCAGTGCGCGCCGCTGACCAGCACGGCCGCGACGTCCGCGAACCCCGCCAGCGCCGGGCCGGCCCCCGTGTCGGCCGACCCGAAGTCGAGGACCGCGACCTTCAGGACCGTGTCGTCCACCGCCGTCAGGTCGGGGACGCGCTCGAGCAGCGCGTAGTACGGCTCGCACTGCGCCAGGAACGCGGCGTCCGTGCGCTCGACGTACGCGCTGCGCAGCCCGCACAGCACGACCCCGAGGTCCGCGCCGCGGGCCACCTGACGGCGGACCTCGCGCACCACGTCACGCGCCACCTCCGCGTCGAGCCCGTCCACGGCCGCCGTGACGCCGTCGCGCACCACGTGCGCACCGTTCTCCGCCAGGTACACCAGGTCGTCGCGCCCGAGCTGGCGGCGCAGCGTCGCGTACTGCCGGCCGCTGGCCGGGCAGACCGTCACCCCGCGCGCGACGAGTGCGTCGAGCAGCGGCCAGAAGGACGGGTCGACGCGCTTGGCGTCGTCCAGCAGGGACCCGTCCATGTCCACCGCGACCAGGCGGACGTCGGGGGCGGCGGCGGGCAGGGGCGGGACGGTCAGCGTCGGGTCGGTCGGGCTCGGGTCGGCCCCGCTCACGTCGGTCGGGCCGGCGTCGACCGGGTCGGGTTCGGTGGGGCGGGGGTCGGCGGGACGCGGATCTGTCACGGGCACCCCTCGATCCTCGCACCGCCGCGCCCCGGCCCGACGGTCACCAGTTCCGGCCCCCGGTGCCTCCACCCGTGCCCGGCCCGTCGCCACCGCCGGGTGCGGTGCCGGTACCGCCGGCGGGCCCCTGCTGCTGCCCGCCCGACCCCCCGCCGGACTGCCCGTTGCGCTCGGCCAGCTCCTGGCGCCGCTGGGCCTCGGCCTGGGCCGGGTCCGGCGCCTGCTCCTGCCCGCGCCCCGGCTCCGGCCTGCCCTCGAGCGTGCCCTCCTCGGCAGCCCGGCCCAGGTTCTCCAGCTCGGTCGACGTGCCGAACAGCTCCTGCATCCGGCGTTCGGCCGCCGCCGCGGGGTCGTCCTCGCCCTGCTCGTCCTGGCCGCCGCCACCCTGCTGGTCCTGGCCGTCGCCGCCCTGCTGGTCCTGGCCGTCGCCGTCCTGCTGGTCCTGGCCGTCGCCGTCCTGCTGGTCCTGGCCGCCGCCACCCTGCTGGTCGTCCTCGCCACCGCCGCCGCCCTGCGCGTCGTCGTCCTCGCCACCGCCGCCGCCCTGCGACGGCGGTGGGGTGCAGGCGGGGTCGGCCAGCGCCTCGGCGAGCATGGCGGCGTCGTCGGCCGCGCGCCGGAAGAGGTAGCCGGCGTACCAGAGCTCGTCGGAGACCACGGGCGGGTCGGCGCCCTCGTACGGGGGCTCGAGCACCTCGGCGTCGTAGGGCTCCCCGGCCTCCTGCGCCGCCAGCGCGTCGGCCACGGCCTGCGCGTAGGCCAGCTGCTCCTCGGCCCGCTCGGTCGTCTCCTCCTCGCTCGCCGTCAGCGCCAGGATGCGGTTGGTCTGCACGGTGCAGCGGTGCTCGTCCGGCACCAGCTCCAGCGCCCGGTCCAGGTGCTCGACGGCGAGGCGCGGCATGCCGGCCCGGTAGCGGGCCGTCCCGGAGTTGAACGGACCCTTCCACCGCTCGACGAGCGCGAACCCCTCCAGCTCCTCGAAGAGCTCGAGGGCCTCCCAGGTGCGGTCCTCGTCGTACGCCGCCCGGGCCTCCGCGTACCGCGGGCCCAGCAGCAGCAGGGTGAACGCGAAGACGAGCAGCAGCACCACCGGCACCGCGCTCCACCGCCGCAGCCGGCGACGGCGCCGCAGGTGCGGCGGCAGGGCACGCACCCGGTCGCGCCGGGCGGCCCGCCGCTGCGCGCGGGTGAGGCGGCGCGCGACGACGCCCTGCTGCGCGAGGGTCGCCTGCCGGGCGCGCAGCGCCTCCTGCGCCCGCGCCACCTCGCGGGCGCGGGCCGCGCGGACCCGCGCCCGGTCGGCGCGGCGGTTCATCGCCGCCCTCGCAGCCGGCTCGACGACCGCGTCCAGGCCCACGCCTCCGCAGCCAGCAGCACGCCGGCGACCAGTGCGAACGGCCAGACCAGGTCACGGTGCGTGCTCAGGTCCGCGCGGCCGTCGGCCGCGATGGCCGCCACGTCGACGTCCGCCACCAGGTCGGCGGTCGGGGTGGGGCCGTCGCGGTGCACGTACGGCACGCCGAGCTCGGCCGCGACCTCGCGCAGGGCGGCCTCGTCGGCGTGCGACAGCGCGGGCCGGGACGGGTCCTGCGGGTCCGGGATGTACGGCGCGTCGGGGTCCAGGCTGCCGTCGTGCTGCCGCATGGGGGCGCCTGCCGCCGTGCCGTACCCGAGCACGGCACCACCGTCGACGAGCGGGGCGATCGCGGTGAACGACCCGGGCTCCTCGTCCGCGGTCTGCTCCCCGTCCGACAGGTAGAACACCAGGCGCACCATCCCCGGGTCGCGGTCCTGCGCGTCCTGCAGCGAGCGCTGCAGCACCTCGAGCGCGCGGTCGCGCCGCGTGCCCGCCGACCCCGCCGTGACCTCCTGGGTCACGGTCTGGGCCCACGAGCGCACCGCCGTCGCGTCGTCCGTCAGCGGCAGCTGGGTGCCGGCCTCGTCGGCGAACGCGACCACGGAGTAGAACGCGCCCGGCACGTCCCGCGTCAGCTGCACCACGTCGTGCCGCACCCCGTCGAGCCGCTGCACCGCCGGCACCGCCGGCAGGCCGGGACCGCGCACCACCGGGTCACCCGGTCCCCAGTCCTCGGCGGCCATCGAGCCCGTGCGGTCGACGACGAACCACACCTGCACCCCGACGCGCGCCCCGCCGCTCTGCGTCGCGGCCACCGTGGGCGTCAGGGCGACCACCGCCAGCACGACGACCAGTGCCGTGCGGCGCCACCAGGTGCCCGCGGGTGCGCCCGGTGCCCCCGGCGCGCCCCGCCGGCCGGACGCCCGCAGCGCCTGCCCGACGCACAGCGCCAGCACCGGCAGCGCCGTGAGCAGCACGACGACCACGGGGACCACCGCACGGGCGCTCATGCGCGCACCCGCCACGCCAGCAGCACGGCGGCCAGTCCCGCGCCGTACAGCAGCCACACCCACGCGTCGCCGTCGTCGGTGACGACCTGCTCCGGGTCCGCCTGCATGGCCGCGAGCTGCGAGTCCTGCACGCGCGCCAGGATCGCCGGTACCGCGTCCGGGTCCTGCGCCGCCGCGAACGTGCCCCCGGTGCCCTCGGCGGCGACGCGCAGCGCGGCGGGAGCGGCGGCGCCGAGGGAGCGGTCCGCCGGGTACAGCGCGTGGACCACGACGCCCCGGGACACCGCGAGGTCCGCCGCCGCGGGCAGGTCGTACACCGGGTCCCCCCACACCTCGTTGTCGGTCGCCAGCACCACCGAGCGGGAGCGGTCCGCGTCGTGCTGGTCGAACAGCAGGGTGCAGGACGCCACGCCGTCGCCGATGAGCGAGGCCTGCCCCTCGATGCCCGCCGTGCCGCGGAACAGGTCCTGCGCCGTGTCGGACGTCGGCGCGGCGAACGCCTCCCGTGCGATGCGCAGCTGCGTGGTCACCAGCGTGTAGTCGTCGGTCAGGGGGAACACGGTCGACGACGTGGAGTCGAACACCGACAGGGCCACGCGCTCCCCGGTGAACCCCTCCACGAGCCGCTCGAACGTCGCCACGACCTGCTCGTCGTACTCCACCATCGAGCCCGACACGTCCAGGCACAGCACGATGTCGCGGTTCGCGAGCTCGCGCGTGCGCTCCTGCACGGTGACGGGCCGCGCGGCCAGCACCGCCGCGGCGACGGCCGCGGCCGCGACGGCCAGCGCCAGGCCCACGCGCAGCGCGCGGTACCGGACGCGCCAGGCGCGCAGGGCCGGCACGCGGCGCAGGTCGTCGGTGTTGGCCACGGGCGTCGTGCCGCGCCGGTCGCGCAGCAGCAGCCCCGTGACCAGGGCGGCGACGACGACCGCCACGACGACCGGCGCGAGCCAGGGCGTCTCGAGGGCCGCGCGCGTCACCACGTCCGCACCCGCCTGCGGGCCTGCTCCAGCGTCCGGGCGACGCGGGTGCGCGACGACGCCCCGAACGTCGGCAGGGACGAGTTCTCCAGGAGCGTCGCCAGGGGTCGGGTGCGGCGGTCCGCCCGGGCGGCCGCGGCCGTCATCGCCGACGTGTCGACGCCGGTGCGGGCCGTCGCGAACTCGCGCAGCACCCACCGGATCTCGAGGTTCGCGCCCCGGACGTCGACGTCACCGGCGGCGTACCGGCGCTCGACCTCGTCCAGCCGGGCCAGCGTGGTGCCGCGCAGCGCGGCGTACGGGTCGCGGCGGGCGTTCGCCGCCGGCGGCGCGCCCGGCACGGCCGGCACGACCGGCGGCGGGGACGCCGCGGCAGGGCCGCGCGTCGAGCGCCACACCCACACGTACCACCCGACCACCGCGAGCACGATCGCCACCGCCACCCACGGCCACCACCCGGCGTACGGCACCGGGTCGACCAGCTCAGCGCCCGGCACGGCGTGACCTCCCCAGCAGGGCGACCATCTCGTCGAGCACGTCGTGCGTGGACTCGACCGTCACGGACCGCACGCCCAGGCGGCGCATGCGCTCCACCACCTCCGCGTGGCGCGCGGTGCGCGCGGCGGCGACCGCCTCGCGCACGCTGCGGCGCCCGCGCAGGTACGCCGGCAGGGACCAGCCGCTGACGACGTCGCGGACCGGGCGCCCGGTCGGCGGCAGCACGACGGGCCGGCCGCGGGCGGCGGACGACGACACCCCGGCGAGGCTGCCGGGGGCGGACCCCAGCGCGCCCGCGAACAGGTCCGCGTCGACGACCTGCACCACCATCACCTCGTGCCGCGTGCGCAGCCGCGCCAGCGCGCGCTCGTCGTCCGCCCCGGGCCGCGCCTCGTCGGTCACGACGACCACCAGCGAGCGTCGGGCCGTGCGGCGCAGCACCCGGTCCAGCAGTCGCGCGAGGTCGCCCTCGGGGGCGTCGGGGTCGAACGTGCGCTGCAGGCGGCGCAGCAGCACCTCGAGGTGCGTGGTGCCCGCCCCGGCCGGGACCTCGACGACGCGCCCCGCGTCACCGGCCAGCAGCGAGACGCGGTCGCCGCGCTGGTGCGCGAGGTGCGCGACCACGTCGGCCACCAGCTGCGCGACCTCGTGCTTGGGCTCACCGCCCGCCGACGTCGCGCCCATGTGGCGCCCGGTGTCGACGACCAGCACGAGCGCCACGTTCGACGTCGCCTCGTACCGCTTGACGACCGGCTGCGCGGACCGTGCCGACGCCCGCCAGTCGATGTCGCCCACGTCGTCGCCCGGCGTGTAGACGTGCAGGTCGTCGACCTCGTCGCCGTGGCCCTTCCACACCGCGCGGTGCCGTCCGTCGAGCAGGCCGGTGGCGCGCCGCAGCGTGGGCAGCTGCAGGCGCGCGCGCACCAGCGCGAGACGGGACCGGGCGGGCACGGGTCAGGGAGCCGGGACCGCGTCGAACACGGACGTGATGATCGACTCGGTCGACACGTCGTCCGCGATGGCGTCGAACGTGCGCACGATGCGGTGGCGCAGCACGGCGTTGCGCAGCGCGTGCACGTCCTCCGGGATCACGTGGGCGCGGCCGGCGCGCAGCGCGACCGCCTGCGCCACGCGCATGAGGGAGATGGACCCGCGCGGGCTCGCACCCATCCGCACCAGCCGGTCCAGGCCGGGCACCTGCACCGGCCCGCGTCCGCGCGTGGTGGCCACCAGGTCCACCACGTACCGCCGGATCGACCGGTCCACGTACACCTGGTCGACGGTGCGCTGCAGCCAGGCGACCTCCTCGAGCCCCAGCCGCTCGGTGCGCAGCGCCCGGGTCATGCGGCCGTCGGAGATGCGGTCGAGGATCTCGACCTCCTCCTCGGCCTGCGGGTAGTCGAGGACCTCCTTGAGCAGGAACCGGTCCATCTGGGCCTCGGGCAGCACGTGCGTGCCCTCCTCCTCGATGGGGTTCTGCGTGGCGAGGACCATGAACGGCGACGGCACCGGGTGGATCTCGCCGGCGATCGTCGTCTGCCGCTCCTGCATCGCCTCGAGCATCGCGGACTGCGTCTTGGCCGACGAGCGGTTGATCTCGTCGAGCAGCACCACGTTGGCGTGCACGGGCCCGAGCTGCGTCGTGAACTGCGACGTCCCGTAGTTGAAGACCTGCGTGCCGACGATGTCGGAGGGCATGAGGTCCGGGGTGCACTGGATGCGGTGGAACGAGCCCGACACCGCGTACGCGAGGGTCTGCGCGGCCGTCGTCTTGGCCAGCCCTGGCACCGACTCCAGCAGCACGTGGCCGCCGCACATCAGCGCCACCACCAGGGACGTGCGCAGCTGCTTCTGCCCGACCACGCGCTGGTCGAACACGCCCTCGATGCGCTCGCACAGCGCACCGGCGCGGCTCCGGTCGGACGAGGAGACGGTGTCGCGGTTCACGGCGGGCAGGCTACCTGGGGGAATGCCCTTACCTGGTGTCCGGGGCGGGTGATGTCGGCGGAGGATGGGGGCATGGCGGAGGTGCGGGTGCTGCGGGCGGGGTCCGGGCCGGGCGACGTCGCGGGGGTGCTGCTGGCACCCGGGGCGGGCGCGACGCGGGACAACCGGACCCTCGTCGTGCTCGACACCGCGCTGACGGCCGTCGGGCTGCCGGTCCGGCGTGTCGACCTGCCGCGCGGTGCGACGGCCGCACCCGCCCGGGTGCGCGAGGAGGCCGCCGCGTTCGCCGCCGACCTGGGCGTGGGGACCGAGCGGCTGGTCGTCGGCGGACGGTCGTTCGGCGGGCGGATGAGCTCGATGGCCGTCGCGGACGGTCTCGCCGTCGGCGGCCTGCTGCTGCTGTCCTACCCGCTGCACCCGCCCGGTCGGCCCGACCGGCTGCGGGTCGAGCACCTGCCGCGCATCGCCGTGCCCGTCCTGGCGGTCAGCGGCGCGACGGACCCGTTCGGCACGCCCGACGAGCTCGCGACGCACCTCGCGACCCTGGCAGGGCCCACGACGCTCGTCGTCGTCCCCGGCGCCCACGGACCGGCCGACCCGCCGGTCGTCGCGGCGGTCCGCGACTGGCTCACCTGACGGCCACGCCCACCCGGGGGTCCGGGAGCGTCTTCCCCGGGGGTCGACGACCGGTCGGCGGACGGGACGCGCGGGCGGCGGTCAGCCGACGAGGCGCAGGACGCGCAGCTCGGGGCCGAAGCCGGCGGCGACGGCGTCGCCGGAGGGGAGCACGCACGGGTCGACGGCGAGCCCGTCGAGCTGGAGCTCCCGCAGCTTCTCGTGCGAGACGGCGTCCCACAGCGTCAGGACGTGGCCGAGGCACTCCGTGACGATCCCTCGGCCGTCCGGGGTGAATCGCGCGAACAGCAGCTTGTCCCGGTGCTGCAGGGCGCCGAGCTCGGCCCCGTCGTCGCTCGACAGCACGACGGCGCGGTCGCCGAACCCGCCCGCGACCAGTCGGTCCCCTGCGGGCGCGATGCTCACCGCACCCGCCATCTGCGGCGTCGGCACCCGCCAGACCTCGGTGAGGTCGTCCGCGCGCCACACCCGGACGGACCTGTCGTACCCGACGGTGGCGATGAAGGAGCCGGCCGCGTCGTACTCGACCCCGGTCGCCCAGAAGCCGTGGTCCATGCGGCCCACCTCGCGGTCCTGCTCGACGTCCCACGCGACGACGTACCCCGACTGGTGGGCGATCGCCAGCGTGCGGCCGTCGGGGCTGAACGCGGACGACACCACGGAGTCGGTGTGGGGGAAGGTGATCCGCCGGGACGGTCGACCGTCCGCGACCCGCCACGTCATCGTGCTGCCGTCGTGCGCCCCGGTGGCCACCAGGTCACCCCGCGGGGAGAACGCGACGGACGCGAGCCGGGTGGCCCGCGACCACCGCGTGCCGTGCCGTGCCGACCAGAGCACCGACAGGTCGGCGTCGACCAGGTGGACCGAGCCGTCCGCCGTCGCGCACGCGATCGACCGACCGTCCGGGTGGACGGCGAGGCTCGTGATCGATGCGGGCAGGCGCAACCCGTGGGGGGACGGCATGGGTGGTCAGCTCCTCGAGGGGCGACGGGCGGCGAGGCTCACGACGACCGTCGGAAGCCCTTGATGTGGATCGGGGTGTCCCACGTGACTCCCCGGTAGTCCCCGAGGTCCGCGCGCTCGGCCAGCGCCATCAGCTCCGTCGCCCGGCGCTGACCGTCGTCGAGCACGTCGGTGGTCCCGGGACGCACGGCGATGAACGCGCCGCTCCTGGGCTTGAGCACCGAGTCGAGCAGGTTCCGCGTCGAGCGGACCCGCTCGGTCCGTGACGGGTGCGTGCTCACGTCGACTCCTCCGAGCTCAGGGTGAACAGGCGCAGCTCGTCACCGTAGCCGAACGCGACGGCGGCCCCCGCGGGGAGGGCGTGGGGATCGGCCACTGTCCGGTCGAAGGTGAGCTCTGCCATCTTGTCGAGGGACTCGCCGTTCCACATCGTCACCACACCGGTCTCGGACTCCGTGACGATCCGTCGACCGTCGGCGCTGAACCTGACGAAGAGGACGTCAGCATCGTGCTGGAGCGCTCCGAGCTCCGTGCCGTCCTCCATCGACAGCACGGCCGCGCGCGAGCCGAATCCGTTGACGACGAGCCGGTCGTCCTCAGGTGCGATGCTCAGCGAGCCCGCGAGGCCAGGAGTCGATACGCGCCACGCCGGGGAGTGATCGCTGACGTGCCAGACGCGGACCGTCTTGTCGTAGCCGGCCGAGGCGATCCGGGCGCCTGTGGAGTCGTGCTCGACCTGGTTCGCCCAGACGTCGTGGTGCAGCCGCCCCGTCTCGCGGTGATCGACCATGTCCCGCAGGACGATCACCCCTGTCCGGTATCCCAGGGCCAGCTGGCGACCGTCCCGACTGATGGAACTCGACAGGACCGGAACTCGGTGCTCGTACGTGAGTCGGGCGGCCCTCCGACCATCCGGTACGGACCAGAGAACCGCAGTCCCGTCCTCGCCCCCGGTGCACACCACGTCCCCGCGCCCGGAGATGGAGATGGAGTGCAGCGGCACCCCCCGCCATCGCCCCCCGTGGCGAGCCGACCACACCTCGGTGAGGCTCGTCGTGTCGAACAGGTGGACCGTCCCCGCCGCCGTCGCGCACGCGATCGACCGACCAGCGGGATCCACTGCTATGCGGGTGATCATCGACGGCAGCTGCGCGATCGGCGTTCCCTGCATCGACATCCCTCCTCCTCGAGTCGAGCGCGTGCCCGCGAGCGGATTCATGAACCAGGAAAGCCTCGAATGTAGATCGGTGTGTCGTACGTGATGCGGTCGGGCCTGAGGCTGGTGGACGAGGCGGCCCTCCTCAGCAGCTCTTCCACGCGGTGGTTGCCCTGGTCGATGACGTTGGTCGTTCCTTCGCGGAGGGCGATGTGCTCGCCGTCCTTCGGCCTGAACACCGATCTGAGGAGCGCACTGTTCGAGCGTGTCGCCGCGCTCAGCTGCTTGATCGTGCTCTCTGCGGTGCCGCCGACATCAGGTCGACGCATCCCCACCAGATCCCTCACCGTCGCATTCGGCTCCATCGCCTTCCAGCCACGTGCCTGCAACGCGGCCGTGGTGCTGGCGCGTGCCCTGCCGGCGGCTTGGACGGTGGCGGTCCGGACGTTCGCGGCGACACGGTTGACCGCGGTGCTCACCGCGGTGGAGACCCGGTTCACCGCCTGCCCGACGGTGGAGTTGGCGAGCCGACCCACGAGGGTCTGCACGGCCGGGATCTTCGCGACGTACCGACCGAGCCCGTAGCCGACGAGCGAGCTGGCGGTGCCGATCGTCAGGTCCTTGGCGAGCCCGCCCCAGGTGAACTCCTCCTTCTTCTGGACCTTGGTACGCCACAGGTTCGTGGCGGCCGAGGACGCCGCGGCACCGATCGCGATGCACGCGACACTCCCGGCGCCGAGCGTCGTCAGGCCGCACGCCGCCCCGGCAGCGATCCCCACACCGACGCCGACGATCTCGGCCTGGTACTTGTCCACGAACGTCGCGGTCGCCCGGTAGGCGCTGGCGACACCGCTCGACGCCGACTTCCAGACCGACGACAGGCTCGGCCACTCACCCGCAGGGTCCGTGTACATCGTCGGGGAACCGGCCGCGTACGCGTACGTCGACCCCAGAGGCATCCCGAGGCCGGCCGGCGCAGGGTCGACCGTGGAGAACACGCCCGTGGTCGGGTCGTAGTCGCGGGCACGCAGCGCGTACCGCCCACCGAGGGACGGGTCGGCGTAGCCACCGGCGTACAGCACCGGGTTCTCCGCGGCCATCGGGTCCGGGGTGACGGTCAGGCCGTCCTGCGTGGGCGACGTGCGCGGCAGCCCGTACGGGTCGAAGTCCGCGAGGCTCTGCACGGCACCGGCCGGGGACACCAGCGCCGAGGTGCCGCCCAGCCAGTCGTGCACGAACAGGGCTGAGACGTCGCCGGACCCGGGTCGACGGCGCACGGTCGAGCGGAGCCCGAGGGTCGGCAGCCTCGTCGGTGACCACCCGGTCTCGTGCGCCGGGGCCCGTGTCCCCGGGCGCCCGGTCTCGCGGGACCGAGGTGTCAGCGCGTCGCGAGCAGGTCGGCGACCAGGGCGGGCACGGCCTCGTCGATGGGGTCGCGGACGACCTCGTCGGCCAGGTGGTCGTACGGCGTCGGCTCGGCGTTGACGACGACGAGCCGCGCGCCCGCGTCGACGGCCACCGCGGCCAGGCTCGCCACCGGCTGGACCGTCAGGGTGGTGCCGATCGCGACGAACGTGACCGCGTCCGTCGCGGCGGCCACGGCCCGTTCCAGGGCGTCCTCGGGCAGCCGCTCACCGAAGTACACGACGTCCGGCTTGAGCACCCCGCCGCACACCGTGCACGCGGGGTCCGGCTCGGCGGGCAGCCGCGCGAGCACCTCGCGCGTGGGCCACGTCGTCCCGCAGCGCAGGCACGACGTGGTCGCCAGGCTGCCGTGCAGCTCGACGACGCGCTCCGGGTCCGCACCCGCCGCCTGGTGCAGGCCGTCGAAGTTCTGGGTGAGCGTGGCCAGCAGGGCGCCCGCCCGCTCCAGCTCGACGAGTGCGCGGTGCGCCGCCGTGGGGTGCGCGTGCCAGGCGGGGTGCTCGGCCCACATGCGCCAGCCGCGCTCCCGCACGGCCGGGTCGCGCACGTACAGGTCCAGCTCGAGCAGGTCGGCCGCGTGCGGGTCGCGCGTCCACACCCCCTGCGGGCCGCGGAAGTCGGGGATGCCCGAGGCGGTCGAGATGCCGGCTCCGGTGAGGACGGTGACGGTCGGGGCGTCGGCGTGGTGCGGCACGGCAGCCCTCACGCCCCCCGCGCCGCGAGGACGCGCTCGACGTCCGACGTGTCGTTCCCCGACGTGTCGTCCCGCGCGGTGGCCATGGGTCCACTGTGATCGAGTCGACCGCCCGAGCACAACGTGCCGCTGCCCGCGGTGGCAGGGTCGGCGCCGTAGCGTGGGGGCATGGACGACAGCAGCACGCCGGCGCCGCTCGTCGCGAGCCGCCGCGGGACGCAGGCCGGGCGCGGGTGCGTGGTCATGCAGGTCAGGTGGTCCGACGTCGACCTGTTCGGGCACGTCAACAACGCCGCGTTCCTGCGGTACCTCGACGACGCGCGGTTCACCCTCTTCCCGCGCATGGGCGTCGACGAGGTCGGTGCCATGACCGCGTCGCTGCTCGTGGTCGTGAAGCACGAGATCGACTACCTGGCGCCGATCCGCTTCCGGCAGGAGCCGGTCGTGGTCGAGGTGTGGGTGCCGCGGCTGGGCCGGTCGTCGGTGGACTTCGCGTACGAGATCCTCGACGGGGAGGGCCCCGACGCGGCCGTCGCGCTGCGCGCCCGCTCCCGGATGGTGCAGCTGGACCGGGCGACGCACACCCCGCGGGCGTTCACCGCCGAGGAGCGCGCGGTGTTCGAGGCGTACCCGGGCGAGCAGCCGGACCTGCGCCCCTGGTGAGTCGGGGCCCTGTCGCGCCCCGGGCTCTCGTCAGCCCGTCGCGACGGCGGTGAGCCCCGCGGGCCCGACAGCGAACTCCTGGAGCAGCCCCGGCACCGGCTTGGACGGCGGCCGGGCGTACTCCGAGCGCTCGGAGGTCCGCAGGCCGGCCCGCACCAGCGCGGCCGCGAACGTCGTCGCCGCGGTGACGCCGTCGACCACGGGCACCCCGACGGCCTCGGAGATCCGCCCGGTGTACCCGGCCATGCCGGCGCAGCCGAGCACCACGGCGTCGACGTCGTCGGCCTCGACCGCCGCCCGGCACGCCGCGGTGACCCGGTCCAGCGCGCCCGGCGCCTCGATCTGCAGCACCGGGATCTCGCAGGCGTGCACCCCGGCGCAGGCGCGCGCGAACCCGTAGCGGTCGAGCAGCTCGTGCGCGCGCCCCACGGTGCGGCCCAGCGACGTCACCACGCTGAACCGCCGCGCGACCATCGTCGCCGCGTGGAACGCCGCCTCCGCGATCCCGACCACCGGGCCGCGCGCCAGCTCGCGCGCCGCGTCCAGCCCGGGGTCCCCGAAGCAGGCGACGACGTACGCGTCGACGCCGTCGCCCTCGCCGACCCGCACCTGCTCGAGCACGCCGACCGCGGCCAGCGCCTCCTCGTAGTGGCTCTCGATCGACGCGGGGCCGGTGGTGGGCTGCACGGCCTCGACCGTGACCCCGGGCCCGGCCACCACCCGGGCGGACCGACCGATGAGGTCGGTCATCGCCCGGGTGGTGTTCGGGTTGACCACCCGCAGGCGGATGTCGTCGCGCACGACCGGCCTCAGGAGCCCGTGGGGTGCGCGTGGTGGCTGACGACCGCCGGGGCGTCCTGGTGGCCGTCGGACACGTGCGCGTCGGACGCCGCGAGCGTCGGCATCTGCGGGTTGCGCCGCTCCAGCCAGACGAACATCGCGAACCCGAGCCCGCAGCCGATGAACCACGAGTACGACGCGATCCAGGTGACGTCGACCAGGCCGATCGACTTCGCGAGCTTGGGGAGCACGGCGGCCGCGACCGACACCACGCCCGCGCCGACGACGGTCGCGACCGCGTTGCGGTTGTACCCGCGGCTGTACCAGTAGCGCCCGGTGGGGGCCATGGTGAACATGTCGTCGACGTGCACGCACTGGCGGCCGATCACGTAGTACCCGGCGATGAGGATGCCGAACAGCGGGCCGATGAGGGCGCCCAGCACGCCGAGCGTGTAGTGGATCGCGTCGTCGTTGGCGTACCAGTTCCAGGGCGTCAGGACGACCGACCCGACGGCGGCGATCATGCCGCCGGTGCGCCACGAGATCCGCTGCGGCGAGACGTTGGAGAAGTCGAACGCGGGGGAGATGAAGTTGGCGACGATGTTGATGCCGACGGTCGCGGTGACGAACGTCAGCCCGCCCAGCAGGATCGCGAACGGGGTGTCGATCGCCTGCACCGTGTGGATCGGGTCCGTGATGAGCCTGCCGAACACCGGGACCGTCGCCGACGCGCAGACCACGGTGAGCAGCGAGAAGAACAGGAAGTTGAGCGGCAGGCCGAGGAAGTTGCCCTTCCTCACCGCCGCGAACGACCGGCCGTAGCGGGAGAAGTCGCCGAAGTTGAGCATCGGGCCGGAGAAGTACGACACGACCAGCGCGATCGCCGAGAGCATCACGGGAATCGACGCCGCGAACGTCAGGGGCGGGCCGGACGACAGGTTGAGCGAGATGTTCGACCAGCCGGCCTCGGACACCAGGTACACGGCCAGGACGATCATGACGACGTAGACCGCCGGCCCGGCCCAGTCGATGAACCGGCGGATGGTCTCCATGCCGTTCCAGAACACCGCCGCCTGCGCGAGCCAGAGGATCGCGTAGGAGATCCAGCCGAGCGCGCTCAGGCCGAGGAACGACGGCTCGAGCAGGGACTGCGAGGCGGGCAGGAACTTGAGGAAGATGATGTTGAGCGCCTCGGCCGCCAGGAAGGTCTGCACGCCGTACCAGGCCACCGCGATGAGGCCGCGGATGATCGCGGGGATGTTCGCCCCGAGCACCCCGAAGATCGCCCGGTTGATGACCGGGTAGGGCACGCCGGTCTTCTGGCTGGGCTTGGCGACGAGGTTGCAGAACACCTGGACGATGACGATGCCGACGACGAGCGCGACGAGCACCTGCCAGGACGCGAGGCCCAGGGCGAACAGCGAGCCCGCCGTGACGTAGCCGCCGACGCTGTGCACGTCGGACATCCAGAACGCGAAGATGTTGTACGACGACCAGGTCTGCTTCTGCAGCGGCGCGAGGTCCTCGTTGGTCAGGCGCGGGTCGTAGGTGGCCTTGATCTCGCCGGCGCCGATCGGCATGCCCGCGGCCTCGACGAGGTCGTGCGGCTTGGTGCCGGGCAGCGGGGCGACGGCGCTGGGCGGGGCGGAGGCGCCGGGTGGGGCCGTGGCGGGGGCGGGCGTGCCCGGGGGGACGGCCGGGGTGTCGTGCGGAGCGGTCATGGTGGTCCTCGCACTCGGGACGTCGGGGAGGGTGCGGCGCGGGCACCGGGGTGCCGAGGGTCGGTGTGGCCGACCGGGGGTCCGCCCTGGCCGAGGGCGGACGGGATCACGTACCGTGGGCCGACCTGAAGCGGCTGCTTCCGGTTCGTCCCGAGTCGTGAATCTATGACTTCACAACCCGGGGCAGGTTTCTGCCGCGTGAACTTCCTGCTTCATGCGTGATCCCCGAGGAGGCGGCCCGATGAGCACCGCGCCGGACACCGGCAGCCTGCTGGCGTCGTTCGACGCCGAGCAGCTGGGGGCGCGGCTGCGGGGCCTGCGCGAGGAGCGTGGCCTGACGCTGCGCGAGGTCGGTGCGCGGCTCGGGATCTCCGCCAGCGCCGTCTCCCAGATCGAGCGCGGCGTGCTGCGGCCCTCCGTGAACCGGCTCTTCGAGCTCGTCACCGCCATGGACGCCACCCTCGTCGACGTCTTCGGCGGCACGTCCGGAACACCCGACGTCGAGCTGTCCACCCCCGTGCCCGACGGCTACGTCGTGCGTCGTGCCGTCGAGGTGGAGTCCGTGACGCTGGAGGGCGGCGTCGTGTACCGACGCCTGTCGCCCGGCATCTCGCACGACGTCGACTTCTTCGAGTCGACGTACCCGCCGCACACCGTCGCGGGCCGGCAGCACGAGCTCGTCACGCACGTCGGGTACGAGATCGGGACGGTCGTGCGCGGTGAGCTCACCGTCGACTTCGCCGACGAGCGCGTCGTGCTGCGCGCCGGCGACACGATCTCCTACGCGTGCACCACACCGCACCGGCTCAGCAACCGGTCCGACGACGTCACGGTCGCGACCTGGCTGATCGTGCACCCGGGCGCCGGCGTCCGCTGAGGGTCGGGCCACCGCGACCGGCCGGTCCCACCGCGTGGGGTGCGCGGAGCCCTCGTCCCCGGACGCGGGACGCCTGGCTCGTCGTGCCTCAGGTCGTGGCGTCGAGCCGGGCGGCGACGTCGGCGGGGAAGCCGCCCGTGGCCAGCGGGCCCCACCGCTCGGGGGTCACGCGGATCAGGCTCTTGCCCTGCAGCCGCATCGCGGCGCGGTACTCGTCCCAGTCGGGGTGCTCACCGGCGATGCACCGGTAGTAGTCCACGAGGGCGTCCTCGGCCTGCGGCATGTGCAGCACCTCGGCGGTCCCGTCGACCTGCACCCAGGGGCCGTCCCACTCGTCGGACAGCACGCACACGCTGACCCTCGGGTCACGCGCCGCGTTGCGGGTCTTGGCGCGGTCCGGGTACGTCGAGATCACGATGCGGCCCGCGTCGTCGACACCGCCGCTGACCGGCGAGACCTGCGGCCGGCCGTCCGCGCGCGTCGTCACCAGCAGCAGGTGGTGCCGCGGGCGCACGAAGTCCAGGAGCGTGGTCAGGTCGACGGGGGTGGTCGTCGCGATGCTGCGTGCCATGGGGTGACCCTACGACCCCGGGGCGGCCGCCGGGCGGGGCGGCGCACGCCCCCGCGCCCCGGCTTGCCGGGCCCGGTGCGATGCGCCACGCTGCCGACGACACGCGGGAGGCGGTATGGCAGGGGACCTCGACCTGGTCGTCGCGCGGATGCTCGACGCCCTGCCGCGCGGACGACGGGCGCTGGTCGCCGTCGACGGGATCGGCGCCGCCGGCAAGACCACCCTCACCGCCCGGCTCGCCGCGCGCGTGCCCGACCGCCCCGTGGTCGTGCTGCACGCCGACGACTTCTTCCATCCCTCGGCCGTGCGTCACGCGCGGGGCCGCATGTCGCCGGAGGGCTTCTGGCTCGACGCGTACGACTACCGCGCGCTGATCGACCTCGCGCTCGCGCCCCTGGGGCCGGGCGGCGACGGGCGCTACGTCACCGCGTCGTTCGACCGGGAGCGGGACCGGACGGCGCCCGCACCGACGCTGCGGGCACCCGACGACGCGCTCGTGCTGGTGGAGGGCACGTTCCTGCACCGCGACGAGCTGTGGCACCGGTGGGACTGGTCGATGTACCTGCACGTGCCGTTCGACGTGGGCGCGCAC
Source organism: Cellulomonas wangleii (assembly GCF_018388445.1). Lineage (NCBI taxonomy): Bacteria > Bacillati > Actinomycetota > Actinomycetes > Micrococcales > Cellulomonadaceae > Cellulomonas > Cellulomonas wangleii. The sequence continues at coordinate 3,448,589 of NZ_CP074405.1, read as the reverse complement.
CGCATGGTCGCGCGGGACGGTGTCGACCCCGACGCCACACGGGGACCCCTGGCGCGGTACGCCGGTGCCCAGCAGCTCTACCTCGCGGCGGCCGAGCCCTGGCGGCGGGCGTCCCTCGTCGTCGGGACCACCGGTGACCCGCGCATCATCGACCCGGCCGAGGTCGCCCGGTCCGTGCAGCCCGTGCCCGCCGGGCGGCCCCGCGTCGAGGTCGCCGGGGACGGCACCGGCGCTGCCTGACCCCGCGAGCGACCGGACCCCGCGACCGGCGTGCGCCGCCGTGCGCCGTCCGGTCGGGTCAGACCTCGCCCGGCAGCGCCCGGCGCACGACCAGCCGCGTCCACGACCCCAGGTACAGCCGGTCGCCGTCCTGGAGCTCGTGGCGCTGCCCCGGCCGGATCGGGTCCTGGGGCAAGGGCTCGCCGACGCGGGCGACGAACGTGCCGTTCGACGACTGCAGGTCCTCCACCCACCAGCGCTGACCGTCGGTGTTGAGCTGGCAGTGCCGACGGGAGACCCCGCTGTCGGCGCCCGCGTCGACCTGGGGCCGGATGTTGCGCGAGGCCGACGGGCGCCCGACGAGCACGCTGCGCTCCCGCAGCGGCACCAGCACGGGCAGGCCCACGGACGGCATCGGGTCCTCCGCCTGCTGGGCGGCGTACCAGTCGGGGTCGACCCACAGCTCGGCGACCCACGCGTCGCCCCCGGGCGCCGGCGGGGCGAGGGGCGCGGCCTCGGGGTCGGCCACCGCCGGCGACGTACCGGCCTCGGCGCCGGACGCACCCGCGCCCGGCTCCTCGCCCGCGGGGTCGGACGGACCCTGCGGGTCCGGTGCCGGCGTGACGACCGCCCCGGTCGACGCGGCGGGCGTCGGCGCGGGGGCGGCGTGCACCACGGGCGTCACGCCCGTGGTGAAGTCGTAGCCGCAGTTCTCGCAGAACAGCGCACCGGACGCCGCGGGCGACCCGCAGTGCGGGCACGTCGACGGCGCGGCGACGGCCGGCGTCGGTACGGACGGCGCAGGGCCGGTGCCCGACGAGGCGATGGGCGCACCGCACACGTCGCAGTAGTCGGTCGACGCGCTGACGTGCCCCTCGGGGCAGGTGGCGCTCACCGCCGCACCCGCGAGGTCTTGGTCGACGCGGTGTCGAGGGCCATCTCGTCCAGGCGGGACGCGCCGCGCTTCAGTCGCACCGTGCCGTGCTCCTCGTCCTCGATCTCCACGACGCGACGCAGCTTCGACGTCGCCTCCTCGTTGCCCGTCTCGGCCGCGAGCTGCACCGCGCGGCCCAGCTTGACGGTCGCCGTCGCCTCGTCGCCCGCGGCCTTGGCCGCCAGGCCCTCCTGGATCGCCGACGCGAGCTCGGCCTGACCCGTGTAGTGCGCGACCTCCGGGCTGATGCGTGCGGTGAGCGACGCGTCGTCCGACCACACGGCCTTGACCAGCCCGGCGGCGACGACCTCGCCGCCGACCGCGACCTGCACCCGCGCCGCGAGCTGCTCGGCGCCGAGCGGCTTGGACGGCAGGCGCACGGCCACGTGGTAGTCGCGGGACTCGTCGGCCCAGGCGCCCGTCGGGTACGCGCCGACCAGGGGTGTGACGTCGGTGCGGCGGGCCGTCAGGTCCTCGACCGTCGGCGCCACCTGGCGGACGAACAGCACCTGCCCGCCCTGCGGCGTCCACACCCGCAGCTGCGCGTCGGCGACGCCGCGGGACAGCGAGGCGGCCAGCAGCGACCGGAAGTCCTCGGCGATGTCCGCCGGGTTCGCGATGAGCTCGACCGTGCCCAGCAGGGCCGTCGCGATCTCCCGCAGCTCGTCGACCTGCCAGCGCTCGCCCACGCCGCGCGCGTCGCACTGGAACCGGCCGGTGACGGCCGCGATCGCCGCGGTGAGCTGGTCGCGCGGCTCGGACTCGTTCTTGCCGTCGGTGAGCAGGATCGCGTGCCGCTGCGTCACCGCGGGCTGGGTGGCGAAGATCTGGTCCGCGAGCCGCAGCCACGTGCTCATCGCCGTGCCGCCCTGCGCCGACAGCCGCGCGACGGCCCGCTTGGCCTCCGCCCGCGCGGCCGGCTCCATCTGCACGATCGCGACGGGCGCGTTCGGGTACGGGAAGACGCGCTGGGCCACGTGGCTGCCGCTCACGATCGCGAACCACGTCCCGTCGGGGATGTGGTCCAGCGCGACCTGCGCCGCGTGCTTCGCCGCGGCGAGCATCGGGCCCGTCATCGAGCCCGACGTGTCGATCATGACGATCTCCGCGACGCCGGCGCCGCTGGTCCCCGCCCCGCCGACGCCCGAGGCGCTCACCGTGACGATCGCGTGCACGTCCGTGCCGCCGTCGGGCAGGAACTCGTTCTGGAAGACCTCGGCACGGAACGTGGCCACGCTGGCTCCTCGGTGGTGCGGTGGGCGTCGGACGGGTGGTGCGGGTGGTTCAGGGTGCAGGTGGTGCCCGGTGCGCGGTCGGTTCTCCGGGGAGGCTACCGGGCGGTCGGCGGCGGACGGTGGGGGCCGTGCCGGCGTCGTCCGGCGCGTCGGCCTGCGCGTCCTGCCGCGCGTCCTGCTGCGCGTCACCGGCCGCCGTGCGGGCGGGCACGCGCGCGAGCGCCACGGTCACGTTGTCGTGCCCGCCGCTCGCGTTGGCCCACGCGACCAGGTCGCGGGACAGGGCCAGCGGGTCGTCGCCGACCCGCCCCGCGGCGTCGCGCAGCAGGTCCGCGACGACCTCGGGGGCGGACGCGTAGTTCCACAGCCCGTCCGAGCACGCGAGCACCCAGCCCGGTCCGCCGGGGCGGGTGGCGACGGTGCGGGCCGTGGCGTCCTCGGCGTCCGCGCCGAGCCAGCGGGTGATCGCGTGCGCCTGCGGCGAGCGCTCGGCCGCGGCGCGGGACATGCCGTCGGCCATGAGCTCGGCTGCCACCGAGTCGTCCTCGGTCAGCTGCTCCGGTGTGCCCGCGTCGGGGAGCCAGTACACCCGGGAGTCGCCCAGCCAGCCCGCGACCAGCAGGCCCGGCCCGGCCACCACGGCCGCGAACGTGCACGACGGCGGGTCCTGCCGGGCGGTGGCGTCGTCGACGGCGGCACGGGCGGCGCCGTCCGCGGCGTGACCCGCGGCCACCAGCAGGCGTGACCAGGCGGCGGCGTCGTCGGCGGGGACGTGCGCGGCACCGGCCACCAGGGTGTCCCGGGCCGCGGTCGCGGCGGCCTGGCTGGCGACGTCGGAGTCGGGTGCGGAGGACACGCCGTCGCACACCACCAGCACGCTCACGCCCTCGCCCGGCGACGAGCCCACGGCCTGCCCGTCCGCCGCGCCCGGGTCGGGCCCCGGGACGGTGCCGAGCGCGAGCGCGTCCTCGTTGCGGCGCCGCCGCACGCCGACGTCGCTGACGCCCGCGACGTGCGGCGCGGCCCGCTCCTCGCGGTGGTCGCGCTCGACGGGGGCGCGGGCACCGCACTGCGCGCAGTACCCGTCGTCGGCGACGTCCCCGCCGCACGCGGGGCACGGTGACGCACCGTCCGCGGCGGTGCCGGCCGGGGAGGTCCCCTCCGGGGAGCCGCCGGGGGACAGGGGAGCGGACGACGTGGGTCCGGACGACGCGGGGTCGCCGGACGTGGGTCCGGACGACGCCGGGTCGCCGGACGCGGGACCGGGGTCCGTGCTGCCGGCGTCGGCGCTGCCGGGGCCGGCCGGGTCCGCACCGTTCGGTCCGGCGCCGTGCGCGGCCGCGAGCGGTGCCCCGCACGCCTCGCAGAAGCGCGCACCGGCGCCCGCGGCCTCGCCGCACGCGGGGCACACGACGGCAGTCCCCGTGCCGCTCACCACGCCGTCCACCGGCGCACCCGGTTGGCGCGGTCGACGAGGGCGACGCGCGCGGCGTGGTCAGCCGTGAGACCGGCCTGCTCGCGGTAGGCCGCCTCCAGGGCGTCCGTCACGCCGTCCTGGGTGGCCGGCGCGCCGTCCAGGGTCACGCCGGGCGCCGTGGCGCCGCGGCGCACCGTGGCCAGCGCGGTCGACAGCACGTCCACCCGCAGGGCCGCGCGCTCGGCGGGCTCGAGCGGCACCGAGCGCACGGACTCGAGCGCGGCGGCGAGGGCGGGCAGGTCGTCCCGCGAGCGGGCCAGGATCCGTGCCCGCATCAGCCGTGCCTGCGGGTAGGAGCTGCGGGTGGGCGTCACCAGGTCGAGCGCGGCCAGCGCGTCGTCGAGGTGCAGGGACGCGATCCGCAGCCGCGCCAGGCCGAACGCGGCCGGTGCCGTGTAGTTCGCGTCGGCGTAGGCGCAGGTGGCGTAGAGCTGCTCGGCGATGCCGGGCTCACCCGACAGCTCGCAGGCCACGGCCAGCGCCAGCTTGGGCGCCAGCTCGCCCGGCACCTGCCCGTACACCGCGTTGAACGACGCGCGCGCGGCGACCGGGTCGCCCGTCGCGAGCTGCGCCAGCCCCTGGATCCACACGGCGCGCCACTCCCACGGGTCGTCGGCGAGGATCGCCTCCACGGCCGCCGTGACCACGTCCGGGCGTCCCGCCTCGATCGCCGTGGTCGCCCGCAGCAGGCGGACCTCGACCGTGTCCTCCGGGGCGCCCGCGAGGGCGGCGAGCCGCTGCTCCGCGTCCACCACGTTCACACCGGCGAGCCACCCGGCCGCCGGGTCGTCGGGGTCGACCTTCAGGGCGGGCAGCTCGTCCCACGCCAGGGCCCGCTCCGCGTGGTCGGTGACGGGCGGCTCGAACAGCACCGACGCGACGCTCGTCAGCGGCGGGTCGCCCGCCCCGCGGTCGGCCGCGACCACCTCGCGCAGCACGCCCAGCACCTGCGCGCGCATCTCGTCGACCGACCCGAACCGGTCGGAGGGGTCGGGGGCGCACGCCTTGGCGAGCAGCCGGTAGAAGGAGTCGTACCGCGCGAAGACGGGGGTCTGGTCGACCGGGGGCAGCGCCGCCACGTACGTGGTCGTGTTGCCGCGGAAGTCCAGCACCAGCGTCGCCAGCGTCCGGCCGATCGTGTAGACGTCGGACGCGACCGACGGCCCGTCGACCGGCACCTCCGGCGCCTGGTAGCCCACCGTGCCGTAGATCGCGGAGTCGTCGTCGTCGATGCGGCGCACGCCGCCCATGTCGATGAGCTTGAGGGCGTCCCCGGCCTGGATGACGTTGTCGGGCTTGAAGTCGCAGTACAGCAGGCCCAGGTCGTGCAGGTACGCGAACGCGGGCAGCACCTCGAGGACGAACGCGAGGGCCTGGTCGACCGGCAGCGGGTCGACGTGGCCCACGGCCTCGCGGCGGTCGGTGAGCAGCTCCTTCAGGGAGCGCCCGCCGACGAACTCCATGACGGTGTACCCGTCGCCGTCGTGCTGCACGAAGTTGTAGATCTCGACGATCAGCGGGTGCTCGACGCGTGCGAGGAACTGCCGCTCGGAGATCGCGGCGGCCACCGCGTCGGGGTCGCCGCTGTTGAGCAGGCCCTTGAGCACCACCCAGCGGCCCGACACGTTGCGGTCCCGTGCCAGGTAGATCCAGCCCATGCCGCCGTGCGCGAGGCACCCCGCGACCTCGTACTGTCCGCCCACGAGCGTGCCGGGTGCCAGGCGCGGGTCGAAGTCGAAGCGGGCGCCGCACGAGGGGCAGAACCCCTGGGTGCGGGCGGGGACGCCCTCGCGGCCCCGCCCGACGGGCTCGCCGCACGCCGCGCAGAACCGCTTGCGCTCCGGCACCTGCGGGTCGGCCATGACCGCCTGCAGCGGGTCCGCCACGGGCGCGGGCGGCACGGTCGTCAGCCCGGCGCCCAGCCGGGCGCGGCGCAGCCGCGTCGAGGACGTGCCGAGCCGGCGGGTCGCGCGCGAGCCCGTCGCCACCGTGCGTGCCGAGCCGAGGGCGGCCGACGCCAGCCGGGTCGAGCTGGTGCGCCCGGTGCGCGTGGACCGCTCGGCCGCACCGTCGTCACCGGCCCCGGGGGTCGGGACGCCGGGGGCGATGCCCGTGCCCAGCATCGACGACGGGGTGGGGGCCGCGGGCGCGCCGGCGGCCGGCGGTGTCGTCGTGCCGGTCACCGTGGACGTGGCACCGCTGGGGGCGGGCGACCCGCACAGGTCGCACCAGCCGTCCTCGTACGTCCCCGTGCAGCCGGGCTCGCGGCAGGCGGTCGCGCTGGTCATCGGGCTCCTCCCGGTCCGCCCGGCAACGGCCGGACGAGGTGCTCGTACTGCTCGACGAGGGCGCGGGCGAGCGCCACGTCGCAGGGGGTCGTCTCCACGGCGGTGCGGGCCTCGTCGTGCCCGGCGCGCACCGTGGGGGACGCGTCGCGGCCGTTCGACGCCGCGGTCGCCGTGGCGCGTCCGAGGCGGTAGCGCAGCTCGGCGCGCTCGCGCAGCGGGCTGCTGTACGCGTCCTGCGCGGCGTCCAGGGCCCGGCGCACCGCGTCGAGGCGGGCGACGTAGGCGTCCAGCGCCTCGCGCTGCTCGGGCACGGGGCCCAGCCGTGACACGTCGGGCACCGCGAGCCGCGGCGGGTGCGCGACCTCGTGCCGGCACCGCTCGGCCAGCGCGTGCAGCGCGGGCTCGCGGGCCTCCAGCGCGGCGGCCGTGGCCAGCGCGTCCGCGCGGGCACGTGCCACCGAGCGGCGCTGCGACACGGCGACCATGAGGTCGCGCTCGGTGTGGGCGGTGCGGGTCTCGAGCTCGGCGAGCGGCCCCGTGACGTCACCGCCGCGGGCGGCCTGCGCGGACAGGCGCTGCTCCCGCTCCCGCAGGGCGGCCACGCGCTCGTGGGCGGCCGCGTCGGAGCCGGCCAGGTCCTCGGCGCGCACGAGCGCCGCGCGCACGCCGCGCAGGCGGGCCACGACGTCCGCGGTGTCCGGGTCGAACGCGAGGCGGGTGCGCAGGGCCGAGACCATCGCGTCGCACAGCGTCAGCGCCTCGGGCAGCGACACCGGCGCCGCACCTGCCCGCGTGTCGACGCGGCCCCACAGCAGCTGCGACATGCGCTCGCGCTCGACCTCGGTGACGCGCCCGCCGTCCCACACCGCCAGCAGCTCGTCGGCGCGGGTCCGCACCGACTGCCACACCGACAGCGCCAGCACCACGTCCGGGGTGTACCGCTCGGACTCGGCCGTCGCCTGCGCCGCCGTGTCCAGCGCGTCGAGCCGCGTGCGCCGGTCGTCGAGCCACGTCAGCAGCCCGTCGAGGTACGTCATGAGGTCGCGCGCACCGATCGCCTCGCCCAGCCGCCCCGGGGCGACGGGCGCGACGACGTCGGCGGACGCGGCAGCCATGGCGGTCGCCGTCACGACCGTCCGTACACGGACGCGGGCGGCGCGGGCGCCGGGCCGAGGGCCTCGCCCAGCCACCGGTCGTACAGGAGCGCCCAGGTGCCGTCGGCCTTCATGCCGTCGAGCACGGCGTTGACGAACCGGACCATGTCCACCTGGTCGGCGGGCACGCCCAGGCCGTACGGCTCGGCGCTGAAGGCGTCGCCGACGACCCGCGCGTACGGGTCCTGCGCGACGAAGCCCGCCAGCACGGTGTCGTCCCCGGTGATGGCGTCGACGCGGCCCTGCTGGAACAGCGCCAGGCACGCGGAGTGGGTGCGTGCGCCCACGGGCTCGACGTCGTACTCGTCCAGCCGCTCGAGCGTCGTCGTGCCCTCGGGTGCGCACACCCGCTGCCCGGCGAGGTCCTCGATGCCGGTGGCGTCGGACTCGGTGCTGACCAGCACCTTCTGCCCGGCCGTGAAGTACTCGGCGGAGAACGCGATGTCCGCCCAGCGCTCGCAGTTCATGGTGAACGCGCGCGCGACCAGGTCGACCTCGTGGTCGACCAGCACGGGGATCCGGTCGCCCGCCGTGATGACGCGGAACCGGATCGCGTCCGCGTCACCGAGGACCGCCCACGCGACCTGCCGGGCGACGTCGATGTCGAAGCCCTCGATCTGCCCCGTGAACGGGTTGCGGGCGCCCATGCGCAGGGTGTCCGCCGAGACGCCGACGAGCAGGTACCCGCGGGAGCGGATCGCGTCCATCGTGGACCCGGGCGCGATCTGGGTGCCGGCGTCCGGGGCGTAGGAGGTCGTGGCGTCCGTGCAGTCGTCGGCGGCGGGGACCACGGCGGCCGGGGCAGGCTCTGCGGCGGCCGGGATCACGGCCGTGCCGCCGGGCGGCACCTGTCCCGAGCAGGCGCCCACGAGCGCGACGACGAGCCCGACGGCCGCGACCAGCGCACCACGGCGCCGGGCGCCGGACGTGCCCCGGCGCGCACCCGCGGGGGCGGTGTGACGTGTGCTCATCGGTACTCCTCCCGTCGGGCGCGCAGCCCGGTCCACGCGGCGACCGCACCGCCCACGCCGAGCGCGGCCAGCAGCCACCCCACCCAGCCGGCCCCGCCGCCGAGGCCGTCCGCGACGTCCGCGCTGCCGGCGTCCACCGCGGTGTCCAACGCACCGGAGAGCTCGTCGAACAGCGCGGGGGGTGCTGTCGGGTCGTCGCTGGTGACCAGCGCGACGGCACCGTCCCAGTCGCCCGCGTCGTCCAGCGCACGGACCTCCTGGTGGCCCGCGACCCAGGCGTCGAGGCGCTCGACCAGCAGCCGGTCGAGCCGGCCGCCGTCGCCCTGCAGCGCCGCGCGCGCCCGGTCGACGTTCTCGACGAACGACTCCTCGTAGGCCGCGCCCGACCCGCGGCGGATCAGCGTGAACGCCTCCATCGAGCGGGCGTCGTTGACCAGCGCGAACGCCTGCGACGCCGCGACCGTCGCCGCGTACGGCCCGCTGTACGTGCGGCCCGCCGCCGCGGACGTCCCGCCCAGCGTGACGCCACCGACGGCACCCACGACCAGCACGGCCACCGTCGCACCGACCAGACCCGGGTTGAACGTGCGGTGCGTGCGGCGGGCGACCCACACCTGCACCGAGACCAGCGCGAGCAGGGCGAGCACCACCACCCCGATCAGCAGGGGAGTGGACGTGCGGACGGTCGAGAGCTCCGCGTCGACGCGGTCCTGCTCGGCCGCCACGAGCTCGTCGAGCGTGGGGACGATGTCCTCGCGCAGCACCGTCGAGGCCTCCTCGAGGTACGCCGAGGCGACGGGGAAGCCCTGCCGGTTGTTGGCCCGTGCCTGCTCGACCAGGCCGGTGTACGTGGTGAGGTCCGCCGAGACCTGCGCCAGCGCGTCGGCGCCCTGCGTCCCGCTCGCGGCCAGCAGCGTGAGGGCCTGCGCCCCGGCGTCGAGCGACGCGTCGTACGACCGGCGCAGGTCGGTGGGCTCCAGCCCGCCGACGAGGAACGCGGTGGTCGCCGCGGCGTCGGCCGCCACGAGCTGGTTGCGGGCGTCCTGCAGCCCGACGAGCTGGGCGGCGGCGTCGCTCATCTGGGCGACGGCGGCCTGCTGGCTCGTCGTGACGCCCAGCGCGAGCAGCCCCGTCAGGGCGGTGACGACGGCGGCGAGCGCACCCCACAGGCGCAGCCCGCCCGGGGTGGACCGCACGCCGCTCGTGGGGAGGTCCGGCGCGGGCGCCGTGCCCGGCGCGGCCGGCGGGCTCGAGGTGGGAGGCACGACGGTCGTGGTCACGCGGGCTCCTCGGAGGGCTGGGCCGGGGTGCGGGGGGCGGTCAGGTCGGGCGTGGTCAGGTCCGGCGTGGGCAGGTCGTGCGCCGGGGTCCCGGGGGCGGTCAGGTCGGCGTCGGGTGCCGGCAGGTCGGGGGCGACGTCCTCCACGTCGGTCGCGAGGTCCGCCGGCAGCAGCGTGCGCAGCTGCTCGACCGTCGGCTGCTCGACGTCCCGCAGCCGCCAGGCGTGCCGCAGCACGGCGCGGTCCAGCAGGTTGCGCGCGAACCGGCCGTTGCCGAAGCCCTCGTGCCGCGGCTGGGCGGCGACGATCTGCTCGACCAGGTCGAGCGCCTCGGGGGACGGGACGAAGTCGGCCTTGCGGGCCGCGAGCGCGAAGATCTCCCGCAGCTGCGCGTCGGTGTAGTCGTCGAACCCGATCGTGGTGGCGAACCGGCTCTCGAGCCCCGGGTTGGTGGCGAGGAACCGCGCCATCGGCAGCGGGTAGCCCGCCACGATGACCACGAGCTCGTCGCGGTGGTCCTCCATGTCCTTGACCAGGGTGTTCACGGCCTCGGCGCCGTACTGGTCCTCCGCCAGGGAGTACGCCTCGTCGATGAACAGGACCCCGCCGAGTGCCCGGGCCACGACCTCGGTGGTCTTGGTCGCGGTCTGCCCCAGGTAGCCGGCGACCAGCTCGGAGCGGTCGACCTCGACCAGGTGCCCGCTGCTCAGCAGGCCCAGCGCGCGGTACAGCCCGGCGACGAGCCGCGCGACCGTCGTCTTGCCGGTGCCGGGGTTGCCGACGAACACCAGGTGCCGGGTCAGCGACGGGCTGGTCAGACCGGCGTCGGCGCGCAGCCGCTCGACGCGCAGCACCTGCGCCTGCTGGCGGATCTCGCGCTTGACGCCGTCGAGCCCGACCAGCGCCTCGAGCTCGGCGAGCAGCTCGTCGAACGTCTTGGCGGGCGCCGCGTCCTCGGGGGCCGCGGGAGCGCTCGCGTCCGGGGACGCGGGGCCGGGACGGCCGCCCGCCGGGGGCGCGGGGACGGGACGGTCGCTCGTGGGCGAGGGGGTACGTCCGACCTCGTCCCCGCCGAGAGGTCGGTCCGGCCCCGGGGCCCCGGGTGCGGTGGGGGCGGCGCTCGCCGCCGCGCGCTGCACCGCCGCCGTGACCGAGGCCGCGGCGACGACCTGGAGGTCCGGGACCCCGAGGTCGCAGGCCGCGGACGCGACGCCCGCGAGCGCCTCGGCGTAGCCGGCCGCGTGCGCGGAGCCCGTGGCGACGAGCGACGTGAGCACGTCCGTCGGCGCGTGCCGCCACCGCCGCGCGGACGACGCGGCACGGAAGAACTCCGTCAGGTCGTCCCCACGGCCCACGGCCGCGAGCCACGCCGGCCCGGCACCCGTGACGGACTCCGCCACGGCCGCGGCCAGGCGCTCGCCCTCGTCGCGCACCGCCGCCGTGCCCAGCCCGGCCGCGCGGCCCGCGGCGACGAGCGCGTCCAGCGCGCCCGGCAGGCTCTGCGTCGTGCCCGTCACGAGCCCTCCGTCCCGCCCGCACCGGGCACGTCCAGCGACGACCGGCCGAACTTCTCGGCCAGGAACTGCCCGTGCGCCACGAGCGCCTGCGCGTCGGAGCGGTACACGGCGTCGGAGATCTTCTCCAGCGTCATGGCCAGCAGGTCCAGCTGGTCGCACAGCAGCATGAGCGAGGTCTTGCCGCGGGACACCACGCGCCGGTCGGCGAAGTCGCGCGGCAGCCGCAGGTAGCCGTCGACGGCCTCGGGCAGGTAGCTCGTGGCCGTCGCCACCACCGTGTACGCCTGCCGGTCGCCCACACCGAACCGGTCGAGCCGCGGCACCATGTCCTCGACCGTGCCCGTGATGCGGTGCACGCGGGCCGTCACCGCCGCGGGCACGCGGCCCTCGATCGACGCCTCGACGTCACGCACGGCGGTCGCGATCTGCTCGGCCGTCGGGACCGGGTCCGCCTCGATCTCCACGACGTGCCGCGGGGCGCGGCCGAACAGGCGCGCGACGAGGTCACCCAGCGCGCTCACGTGCGGCTCACCTCCCCGGTCGTGTCGATCAGCGCAGGCCCAGGTCGAGCGACCCGCTCGCGGCCTCGGTGTGGTCCGAGCGCGAGACACGGTCCAGGTACTGCTTGGCCTTCGCCGTCTCCGTCTCCAGCACGCCGACGGTCTGCGCCATCGAGTCCAGCGCCTGCACCTTGAACGTGTCGATCGAGTCCATCGCCGCGAAGATGTCCGAGAACGACTGCTGCAGCTGCGGCAGCCCGATCGTCGCGCTCGCGGCCTGCTGCTGGATGACCACCGACTGCTCGCGCAGCAGCTTCGACGTCGACGCGATCATGTTCGACGTCGTCGAGTTCAGCGCCGTGATCTGGTCGAGCACCAGCTTCTGGTTGTTCAGCGCCTGCGCGACGAGCACGGCGGTGCGCAGCGCCGAGACCGTGGTCGTCGTCGCCCGGTCGACGCCCTTGATGAGCTCGAGGTTGTTCTTGATGATGATGTCGATCGCCAGGTACCCCTGGATCGACACCGCGAGCTGCGTCAGCAGGTCCTGGTGCTTCTGGCGGACGTAGAACAGCACGTCCTCGCGCAGCGCCCGCGCGCGCTCGGGCTCCGCGACGTCGAGCTGGGCGATCTTGGCGGACAGCTGGGTGTCCAGCGAGCTCGCGACGTAGATGTACTGGTTGAGCCGGCCCATCGTGTCCCAGAGGTTCTGCTTCTCCAGGTTCAGCGCGGCGTTGTCCTTGCGCAGCTCGTCCTGGCCCCGGTACAGCGCCTTGACGATCGCGTCGATCTGCTTCTGCGAGCTCTCGTACCGGCGGAAGTAGTCGGTGACGGAGTCCCCGAACGGCAGGATGCCGAGGAACTTGCGGCCGACGGACTTCTCGGACGGGTCGAGGTCCTCGACGGTGCGGCGCAGGTCCAGCAGGGACCTGCTCACCTGCGACGTGCCGGAGACGCCGCCCTCGCGCAGCTCGCGCACGGGCACCTGCAGCAGGCGGTTGGACGTGTCCGCGGCCTGCCGGATGTCGGAGTCGCCCATGAGGCGCACGTCGTCGGCCTTCGCCGCGAACTCCGGGGAGCCGGCCTGCGCGCTGTCGAGGCTCGCCAGGTACGCCCCGACCTTGGCGTCGAGACCGGGCAGCGCGGCGGGGTCCACGCGCGGGGCCATCGCCGGGGCGTCGTGCGTGGCGACGGGCGCGACCGGGGCCGGTGCCTCGAGCGCGAACGCACCGCTCGGAGCAGGGGGCTGCAGGGGCGTCGGCTCGGTCATCGGCGGTCCTTCCGGAGGCGCTGGCGGCGCGGCGGCCGTCGGACGGTGACGGACCTGGTCACGGTACCGGAACGCCCGGCTGTGCAGACCAGAACGCCCGGGCCGTGGTCACAGTTCCACCCGGGCGTCAGACCGGTCCCGCGCCGACTACCGCAGGATGTTCGCGAGCTCCTCGCGCGAGTGCACGCCGAGCTTGGCGAACACCCGGGACAGGTGGGAGTCCACCGTCCGCGTCGAGAGCACGAGCCGCTGCGCGATCGCGCGGCTGGTCATGCCGCCGGCCGCCAGCGAGGCGATCTCCTGCTCACGCGCGGTGAGCGCCACGGGTGCTCCCAGCGGCGGCAGCCACAGGCCCCGGCGGTTCAGCTCGCGCTCGGCGATGCGCGCGAGGTCCGTGTCCTGCGCGGCCATCGCCTCGACGTGCGCCACGAGCGCCGCGCAGCGCTCGCCGTCGCACACGGCACCGAGCTCCCGCACACGGGTGACGAGCACCGGGTCCGGCAGGCCGCCCGTGCGTCGCGTCGCGTCGAGCCAGCGGTGCAGCGCCTCGAGCTCGACGCGCGCGGCGCCGCGCTCGCGGGCCCAGCGGGCGACCGCGCGGGCCTCGGTGACCAGGTCAGGGCTGCGCAACCAGCCCAGGGCGTCGAGGCGACGCACCCGCACGTCGCCCTCCATCGCGCGGGCCGAGCCCTCGGCGGTGCGCGCGGCCTGCTCCAGCAGGTCCCGTGCCGTGGCGGTGTCGCCGCATGCCGCCGCGGCGGTGGCCTCCGCCGTGAGCGAGTACCGCGCCAGCCCGGTCAGGTCGGTCTCGTCGAAGCGTGCGCGGGCCGTCGCCAGGTGCGTGCGCGCCTCGCTCCACGACCCCTCGGCGATCGCGAGCAGACCGAACGCCGCGTGCACGGTCGACCACTCGACCGTGATCGGCTCGTCGTCGGACGTCGGTGCCAGCGAGGCCCGGACCGCCTCGATCTCGCCGGACCACAGGAGCGTGAAGAACAGCGCGACGAGCACCTCGCCACGCCCCCAGCGGTGGTGGTCCTGGTGCGCCGTGGCGATCTCCGCGAACCGCGTGCACACCGCGAACCCCTGGTGCAGGCGCCCGCTCTCGCCCAGCGCCATCGCGGTCGGCGGCGCCAGCGACACGCGACGTGCCGGGTGGGCGCCGCCCTCCAGCGCGGCCAGGGCCGCGTCCAGGGTGTCGAGCCGGCCCGCGTAGCCGAGCCGGATGAGCCGGGTCACCTCGACCTCGTCACGCCACCGCAGCACCGGCAGCACGGGGTCCGCCTCCTGGAGCGGGCGCACGATCCCGTCCAGCACGGCCAGCGCGCGGTCCACGTCGCCCAGGCGCCGGTGGGCCACGAGCGTGGCCATGTCCGCCACGTGCAGCAGCAGGGAGGCCGTCTCGACGTCGAACGGGCCGGGCGCGAGCAGCTCGGCCGCGCGTGAGAAGTCACGCTCCGCCTCGGCGAGCTGCGTGAGCATGACGCGCGCGTTGCCCCGCAGGGTGTGCAGGCGCGCCGCGAGGGGCCCTTCGGGGGCGGAGGCCAGGGCGCCGGTGGCGAGCATCACGACCGAGTCGTACTGGTGGATCGCGAACGCCGCCTCCAGCGCCTGCTGGACCCGTGCGGCCGGCACGTCCATGCCCAGGTCGATCGCCAGGGCCACCGAGCGGATCAGCGACCCGGCGGCCACGCCGTGGGCGACGGGGGCGTCCAGCGACCGCTGCAGCAGCTCGCGCTGCCGGGACGCGGGGATCCAGGCACGTGCGACCTCCGCGTACGCGGGCGTCGTCAGGTCCACGACACGCACCGTGCCGCCCGTGACGGTCGGCGCGGTCGTCGTGGTGACCACACCGGCCAGCACGAGCTCGTCGACGGCCGCGGCCGGCACCAGGTCGAGCAGCACCTCGAGCGCGATCGGGCAGACCACCGCGCAGACCTCGAGCGCGGACCGCCCCTGCGGGCTGACGCCCTGCAGGTCCAGCTCGGCCAGGTCCAGCATCCGCGACTGCGAGGTCGCCCCGCCGCGCCACACCCAGACGCCGTTGCTCAGGCCGAGCGCCTCCGACACCAGCGCGTCGTGCACGGCCTCGCGCAGCCGCATCGCGCTGCCGCCCGACGCACGCCACAGCCGGTGGGTGGTGTCGGCCGTGACCGGGCCCCCCAGCTCGGCCACCAGCCAGCGCTCGGCGGTCTCCCGCGTCAGCGGCCCGACGTCGAGACGCTCGACGACGTCGTCCTTCCACAGCGCGGCCCACGGCGCGCGGGCCGCCCAGCTCAGGCGCAGCGTCGCGACGACCTGCACGGTGCCCTGCCGCACGAGCCACTCGAGCGCGCGTGCCGAGGCGTCGTCCAGGTGGTGGGCGTCCTCGACCCGCAGTACCAGCCGGCCGTCGCCCCGGCGGCGCCCGATCCCCGAGGCGAGGGCGTCCAGGGTCGCCGCGAGGTCCCCGAGGGCCTCGTCCGGGTCGTCCAGGAGCGGCTCGAGCGCGCCGAGCGGCAGCGCGTCGTGCGTCCCGGTCCCGCTGATGTGGACGATCGTCAGGTCGTCGTGCGCCGTGCTCAGCCGGTCCAGGGCGCGGGCCACCGCCTGGGTCTTGCCGGTGCCGGCGTCGCCGACGACCAGGACGCTGCGCCCGGCGCCCAGGGAGTCCACCAGGCGCTCGACCATGGCCGGGTTCATGACGGAGGCGGGCGCCGCCGTGGGCGTGGTCGTCGTCGGGGTCGTGGGGGCCGGTCGCTGCGTGGGGACGGAGGCCGAGGTCGCCCGCGTCCGTCCCGCCCGCGCGCGTGCGTCGGACGTGGTCATAGCGCCTCCGGGCGGTTCGTGCGGGGGTCGAACGTCTCGTCAGCGTCGCACCGGGTCGCAGGGGGTCCGACAGCTGAGACGGGTAAGTGCGACGAAGCGGTGCCGACCGCTCGGGAGGGTCGCGAGGTTCACCCCACCGGGGGTCCCCCGTACGGCCGCTGTCGACGCGCTTGCGGAACCTCGGTAGCGATTACCGATGTCCGCGGGTCACCCGCCTGCCTAGCCTCACGACGACCCGCGACGGACCGGACCGGACCCACCGAGCGGCGGCGACCTCACGATCGAGAGAAGGACCCACCTGTGCCCACCTACACCGCGCCCGGCGTGTACGTCGAGGAGATCCCCTCGTCCCAGAAGGTGCTGACCTCGGCGCCCACCGCCGTGACGGCCTTCGTGGGCTTCACCGCGTCGGCACCCACCGACGACCCGGCCGACCCGCAGGGCCTGGCCCCGCGGCTGGTGACCAGCTGGACCCAGTACGAGGCGCTGTACGGCGGGTTCGTCGAGGGCGCGATGCTGCCGCTGTCGGTGTACGGCTACTTCCTCAACGGCGGCACGCAGGCGTACATCGTCCGCGTCCCCCACGCGGAGCCGTCGGGCAGGCCGGCGACGCTCGAGCTGCCCGCGGCGGACCGCGCGCTGGGGCTGCCCGTCGCCGTCGAGTCGGTCGAGCCCGACGCGCAGCTGTCCGTCGCGGTGCGCAGCGACGACGCCCCCGAGGACCTCGAGGGCCCGACGACGTTCACGCTGACCGTCCTCGACGGTGGCGAGGTCGTCGAGGAGCACCCGGGCCTCAGCCTGGGCGGCCCGCGCGACGCCGCCACCGTGGTCAACAAGACGTCCACGAAGGTGAAGCTGGAGATCCGCCTCGACGAGGCGACCGACCTGTCCAGCCAGCTCGAGCTGCTGCGCCCCGGCACCTACGACCTGCAGCAGGCCGAGCCGGTCAAGGTGCCGGTCACGGGCCGCAAGTTCGCCGGCTCGGAGGCCGCCCGCACGGGCATCAACGGCCTGGCGATCGCCGAGGACGTCACGATCGTGGCGGTCCCCGACCTGGTCACCGCCGCGACGCGCGAGGACGGCACGCTCGACCTCGGGCTGTGGAAGGCCGTGCAGACGGCCCTCATCGCGCACTGCGAGCAGCACGCCAACCGCATGGCGCTGCTCGACGCGCCCCCCGGGATGACGCCCCAGCAGGTCAAGGAGTGGCGCTCCGAGGTCGCGCAGTACGACTCGGCGTTCGCGACCATGTACTACCCGTGGATCAAGGTCGAGAACCCCCTCGGCTCGGGCGCGTCGGCGGAGATCGTCGTCCCGCCGTCGGGGCACGTCGCCGGCGTGTGGGCCCGCACCGACGAGACGCGCGGCGTGTGGAAGGCCCCGGCCAACGACACGATCCGCGGCGTCCTGGACGTCGAGCGCACCGTGTCGCAGACCGAGCAGGGCTTCCTCAACCCGGTCGGCGTCAACGCGATCCGCCCGTTCGGCACCCGCGGCATCCGCATCTGGGGCGCCCGGACCCTCACGTCGGACACCGACTGGCAGTACGTCAACGTGCGCCGCCTGTTCAACATGGTCGAGTCGACGATCCTCGAGGGCACCCAGTGGGCCGTCTTCGAGCCGAACGACGTGACCCTGTGGGAGGGCGTCAAGCGGACCCTCACCGGGTACCTGCACGGTCTGTGGCAGTCCGGCGCGCTGTTCGGGTCCACCGCCGAGCAGGCGTTCTTCGTCCGCTGCGACGAGACCACCAACACCCCGGAGTCCATCGACGCCGGCCGCCTCGTCGTCGAGGTCGGGCTCGCGCCCGTCAAGCCCGCGGAGTTCGTCGTGTTCCGCATCAGCCAGAACAAGCAGAGCGCGGCCTGACGGCCCGAGCCCGCCCCCCACCACCACAGGAGCACCCCATGGCAAGCAGCGGCACCGGCCTGTTCAGCGCCGACCCGATCGTCTCCCAGAACTTCTTCCTCGAGATCGACGGGCAGGTCGTCTCGGCCCTCATCTCGGTGTCCGGCCTCGACGTCGAGGTCGGCGTCGGCAAGGTCACCCAGATCGGCGCGGACGGCAAGAAGCAGCAGGTCAAGTTCCTCGGCCAGACCGTCGAGGTGCCGGACCTGCAGCTCACCCGCGTCGCCCCCGGCGACGTCACCAACGACCCGCTGTGGAAGTGGTTCAAGGCCGTGCGCGACGGCGGTCTGAGCGGGTCGCGCGACACCAACCGCAAGAACGGCTCCGTCGTGCTCTACGACGCCGGCGCCAAGGAGGTCGCGCGGTTCAACTTCTTCAACGGCTGGCCCAGCAAGATCTCGACCGACCAGCTCTCGGTCGACGGGTCGGACGCCATCAAGGAGACCGTCTCGCTGGTCATCGAGCGCCTCGAGAGGGTCAAGTGACCCTGCGCACCCGGTACGAGTTCACGCTCCCTCGCGGGTACGTCGACCGCGAGGGGGCGCTGCACCGGCAGGGCGTCATGCGCCTGGCGACGGCGCGCGACGAGCTCGAGCCGCTGCGCGACCCCACGATCAGCGGCCCGGACGACCCGCGGCTGACCGTCGTGGTGCTCGCGCGGGTCGTCGAGCGCCTGGGGGCGCTGGAGCTGGTGACGACGCACGAGATCGAGGGCCTGTTCGCCGCCGACCTGGCGTACCTGCAGGACTTCTACGGCGTCATCAACTTCGGCACCCCCGCCGAGGTCGAGGAGTTCCTGGCCGGCCAGGACGACGTGGCCGCCGTGGCCCCCGCGGCGCCCGCCGCCGTCGAGGAGCCGACCCCGGCCGCCGACGTCCCGGACGCGGGCTTCGTGCCGTCCGCGCGTCCGGCGCGCTCGGCGATCGAGGAGCTCCCGGCCGAGACCCGGTGAGCGGACGGTGCTGCGCTACCCGGTCGACGCGGTCTGGCAGGAGATCGCCTACCTGGCGTACCACCTGCACTGGCCGCTCGACGACCTGCTGGACCTCGAGCACCTCGACCGGGTCCGCATGGTGCGGGCGGTCGCGGCGATGAACGAGCAGGCGTGGGAGGCGGTGCGCGACAGTGTCTGAGCAGACGCCCCTGGGCGGTGGTGTGCCGACGACGTCCGGCAGGTTCCTGCTGGAGGTCGACGGCGTGGAGATCGGCACGTTCCGCGAGGTGCAGGGCCTGCGCCTCGACGTCGACGTCGTCGAGCACGTCGAGGGCGGCCAGAACGGGTACGTGCACCAGCTGCCCGGCGTGATGCGCTGGCCGCACCTGGTGTTCACGCGCGGCATGGTGCAGTCCGACGCGCTCTTCGGCTGGGTGCAGCGGTCCTCCGGGCAGGGCTTCGCCGGCAACGGCGACACCCTCACGCGCGCCACCGGCGCCGTGACCGTCCTCGACGACCGGGGCAACCGCATGCGCTCGTGGGAGCTCGACGGCGTCTTCGCCGTGAGCTGGACGGGCCCGGCGCTGTCCGCCGACTCCGACGCACCCCTGACCGAGTCCCTCGAGGTCGCGCACCACGGGTTCCGCGCGGTGACGCGGTGACGGGCCCGGGCGCTCCGCGGCCGACCCCGGCGACCCCGCTGGGCGCCGCCGTCGCGCAGCGGTGGCGGCGGCCCGGCCCCGTCGGCCGGGCGCGCCCCGCCGCGATCGGGTCGCTCGCGTCCGCCGCCGTGCGGTTCGCGGCCGGCACCGGACGCCCCGTGGCCGTGCGGCGCGCGCTCGCGGGCCCCGCCGCCGCGCCCGCCCCGGTCCGCGTGGTCGACGACGTGCGTCCGCCCCGCTGGTGGTCGCCCGGCCTGGCCGCCGAGCGTCGGGCACGCGCCGCGCAGGACGCCGGCGTCGTCGCCGCTCTCGGTGGCCGCCCGCGTGGCCTGCCGCGTTCGGCGGACCGGCTGCCCGACGAGCGCGGCCACCGCCCCGGCGCGGTCCAGGCACGCCTCGCGCCGCGCGTCGTGCCGATGCGCCTGCCCGACGCGGTCCGCGCGGTCGGCACCATGACCACCCCCTCCGACGTCGCCCCACGACGCCGGACCGCCCGGGGCCGCCCGGGGCCGACCACGGCGCCGCAGCAGCCGTCTCCCGGCCGTCCCGCGCCGGGCGCTGCGGCGCCGACGAGCCCGACGGTCCCCGGCAGCGCCGCTGCCCCCTCCGGTCGCCCCGGTCCCGGGGGTGCGCTGGTGCGCCGCCAGGTCCACGCGGGTGCCGCGGTGCGCCGCCACGCGGCTGCGCGCGCCGAGCGCGCGTCCGAGGTCGCGCGCCGGTCCGTCACCGAGCGGACTGCAACCGAGCGGACTGCGACCGAGCGGACTGCAACTGAGCGCCCTGCGACCGGGCGCACCGCGACCGGGCGCACCGCGACCGGGCGCACCGCCGCCGACGGCACCGCGGGCCCCGCCGCGCGGGAGCCCGGGCGGCCTCCCGCCGCCGGCGCGAGGCCGGAGCGACCCCTCGCCGACCGACCCCTCGCCGGGGGTGCGGGTGCGACGGGCGGGCCGACCGGGTCGCCCGCGCCCGCCCACTCCTCCCCGGGCGCCGGCGAGCAGCCCGGACGGGTCGGGACGCTGCACCGACCTCTCGCAGGACCCCGCGCCGGCGCGGTGCGCCACCCGGCAGCCGGTCTGCCGACCGCGACGGCTGCCCTCGCCGGGCCCGTGCGCCGCGCCGCGCTGGCGCTGCGCGGGCCGCGCGACCTCGACGTGCGTGTCTCCGTCCCCGGCACGACCCTCTCGGGTCGCGGGCCCGTCGCTGCGGTGCGGCGGTGGGCTGCGGAGACCCGCTCCACGACGGCATCCGACCGGACCGGCCTGTCGGTGCCGGCGTGGCCCGCTGCGGTCGGGTCTCCGGCGTCACCGTCCGCCGCGGGGGCCCCGGGCCGTCGCGACCCCGCCCTGCCCCCGGCGTCGGGCGCCGTCGACCGCGGACGCGTCCTGACGGGTCGCCCGGGCGTGCCCGGATCCCTGGCGGGATCGTCCGACGCAGGCTCCCTGGCCACCGCGTCGGCGATGCCCGGCGCGCACGGCATCGGCCCGGTCGCGTCCGGGCGCAGCGCCGGGCGGGTGCCGGGCGCCGGCCACCGGCGCGGCCTCGTGCGGCGCTCGGCCGGGCTCGGCACGGGTGCGCCCGCGCTGCCTGTCGGGCGTCACGGCACCGCCGCCCACCCCTCCCTGCGGGCGGCCACCCGCACACCGGCCACCGGCGCCCGGGCAGGAGCCCGTCCCGTCGGGCCCGTCGCCCCGGGCATCGCCCCGGCAGCCGGACCGGCCGTCGGGTCGCGCCCCGCCGCGGGCGCCCAGGACGTGCAGCCGAGCACCGTGCGCCGGTCGCTCGCCCCCGCAGCACCGGCCGTCGCCGCCGCGGCCCGCGCCCCGCAGGCCGCGACCCACGTCATGGTGCCGGCCGCTGTCTCGCGGCCGGGCGGACCGGCGCGACCCGGTTCGGCGGGACCCGGCTCGGCGCAACCCGGTTCGACGGGACCCGGTTCGGCGGGACCCGGCGCGGCACCCGTCCCGACGTCCCGTGCCGCGACGCCCGTGTCGGTACCGCCTGCCGCGACGCCCGCGTCGGCACCGGCCACCGCGAGGTCCGTCGCGGCTCCGCTCGCCGCGGCCTCCGCCGCACCGCGCGCGACGTCCGCACCGGCCCGTGGCACACCCGTCGGCACCGGCGGCGACCCGCACGGGCACGCCGGGTCGGCACCCCGACCGGCGCCCACCGGAGGAGCGGTGCGACGCTCCGTCGTGCGCGCCGGCGGTCCGGCGGCTCGCACGCCCGCTGTCGCGTCGCTGCGGGGGGCCGGGGAGCTCGCCCGTGCGGTCCAGCCCGTCGGGGTCCGCGCCACCGCGCCCGCCGGCGCGCTGCGCACGGCCGTCGCCGCACCGGTACTCCCTGCCGTCGCGCGCCGGGGCAGCGGGTCGGCCGCCGCGCTCCTCGCGTCCGGTGGCGGCCCCGGGCGCGCCGGGGCACCGGTCCCCGGGCTCGGGACGTCCGTCGCCCCGCTCGGCGCGCCGAGCACCCCCCGTGGTCGGGGACTGCCCGGCGCACCGGCGGTTCCCGCGGTCCCGCACCCGACGTCGCACGGGGCACGGAGCCGCGTGCCCACCGGTCGCGCAGCGGCGGGTGGCCCGTCGACGTCCGGGGCGCACGCGACCGTCGCCGGCGCCCTCACACCCGCCCCGGCGTTCGCCGCGGCGGGCGTCGTCCGACGCCTGACGGTGCTGCCGCCGCGCACGGTCGTGCGCCACGACCCCGTCACCGCACCGCCCACGGCACCCGCGTCCGGCGGGCTCCCGCCCGCGGCCACCCGCGGCGCGCCCGGTGCCGCCCCTGCCACCCCCGCCTCGGCCGCGGGCGCCACCGTCGTCCGGCGGTGGCTGCCGCCGGCCGGCCAGGAGAGGACCCCCGTGCACGACGAGGTACGCCCACCCCACGCGGACGTCGAGCGCCGGCTGCGCGCCGAGCTGACGTCGTGGCTGGAGCACGAGCTCGACGACCGCGTCGTGCGGCTCGTCGAGGAACGGCTGGCCGAGCAGGACGAGAGGCGCACCTGGCGCCGGACGCGGGAGGTCTTCTCATGACGGCGACGACGGCCCCGGTCAAGGCGTTCCTCGAGATCGAGGGCGGGCAGAAGGTGCCCTGCCTGTTCAACCCGGCGCAGCTGCAGCTCACGCGGGAGAACCACTGGGTGGGCGACCCGCGCCCGGGCCGCGGCGTGCCCCGGCTGCGGTACGCCGGGTCGTCGTCCGGCGTGCTCAGCGTCGACCTGTTCTTCGACACCACGCACGACGGCACCGACGTCACCCGGCACACCGGACGCCTGCTGGAGCTCATGGAGGTCGACCCGTCGCTGCCGGGTGCGGACGAGGCCACGGGCAACGTCCGCCCGCCGACCGTCACGTTCCACTGGGGCGACCTGCACTCGTTCACGGCGGTGGTCGCGGCCCTCGAGCTGACGTTCACGTACTTCTCCGCGTCGGGGACCCCGCTGCGGGCCCGGGCGGGGCTGGAGCTGCGGCAGTACGAGCCGTCGCGCGCGTTCGGCCCGCAGAACCCCACGTCGGGCACGCCCCAGCCGCACCGCGTCCACCGGGTGCAGGCCGGCGAGACGCTGGACCGCATCGCCGCGCAGCACTACGGCGACCCGACGCGGTGGCGTGCGCTCGCGCAGGCCAACGGCATCGACGACCCGCTGGACCTGCGCCCCGGCACCGTCCTGTCCGTCCCGCGGGGTGACGCGTGAGCACGGACGTCGGGACCGCCCGGCTCAACCCGCTCGTGCACACGTCCTTCGACGTGCGCCTCGGTGGGCGCGCGCTGGGCGTCACGGAGCTCGACGACCTGCTCGACGTGCGGGTGCAGCGCGGCGTGCGGACCGTCGGCCGGGCGTCGCTGACGTTCGTGGACCGCGGGTACCGGCTGGTGACCTCGCGCCTCGCGATCGGGCAGGACGTCGAGGTGCGCGTCGACGGCACGGCCCTGTTCACCGGGACCGTCACGGCGCTGGGCACCCGCGCGGACGACCGCGGCAGCACCACCACCGTCACGGCCCACGACGGCGCGTACGCGCTGACCACCGACGCGGGGGTGGTGGCGCGCGCCAACGTCGACGCCTCCCAGGTGGTCGCCGAGCTGGCCCGCGCGGCCCGTCTGACCGTCCAGGGCTGGCCGGTCGCGCGCACCGAGCCGTGGCACCTGCAGGCGGACTCGCCGCTCGGGCTGGTCGACGAGCTCGCGGTCGCCTCCGGGCTCGACTGGGTGGTCGACGGCACGACGCTGCGCGTGTGGCGGCGGGCCGACGGCACCGCGTCCGGGTCGCGCCGCCCGCGCCTGACGGTCGGCGTGGACCTCGAGGAGCTGTCCGCGCGCCAGGTGGGACGTCCCGACGCGACGTACGTCGTGCAGGGCTGGGACGCCGCGACCACGACGTCCGTGCGCGCCACCGCCGACGCACCGGCGCCGCGCGCCGGGTTCACCGCCCGGGTGGACGCCGGGGGCGCCACGCCGCAGATCCAGGTCGGCGGGCTGCAGGTGCGTTCCGCCGAGGAGGCGCGGGTGCGCGCGCAGGCCGTGGCCGCCCGGCACGGCCGCGTCGAGGCGCAGGGGCGCGGCCCGCTGCTGCCCGAGGTCGTGCCCGGTGGCGAGGTCGAGGTCGTCGAGGGCGGCCCCCTCGACGGCACGTACTACGTGCAGGAGGTCGAGCACCGGTTCGACGGTCGCGCCTCGCGCACGACGTTCGTCGCGGGCGACCGTGAGCCGGTCCGCCTGGGCGGCGCCACGGGGGAGCGGGCCGTGCGGTCCGCGCGGCACACCGGGCTCGTCGTCGCGACCGTCAACAGCACCGACGACCCGGACCGCCTGGGTCGCGTGCGCGTCACGTTCGTGACCGCGTCGGACCGCACGTCGTCCGACTGGGCCCGCGTGCTCGCGCCCGGCGGCGGCAGCGCGGGCGGCATGGTCCTGCAGCACGAGCCGGGGGACGAGGTGCTCGTCGCGTTCGAGGGCGGCGACGTCAGCCGGCCGGTCGTGCTGGGCGGGCTGCACTCCGCGCAGGCGCTGCCGCCGCAGACCGTGCGCGCCCAGGGTGGTCCGCGCGTGCGGGCCCTGCACTCGCGCCACGGTCAGCGCCTCGTCCTGGGCGACGGCGAGTCGGGTGACGACGCGTACGTCGAGCTCGCGCTGGGCGCCGCCGGTCACGGGCTGCGGATCTCGCAGCAGCGGGCGGTCCTCGAGGTGGGGCAGGTCCCGCTGCGCATCGTCGCCGGGTCGTCGTCGATCGAGCTGGACGGCACGGGCAAGGTCACCGTGCGCGGCACCGACGTCGCGGTGCAGGCGGACAACGAGCTGCGGCTGAAGGGCACGACCGTGAGGATCGAGGGCACCGCCAAGGTCGAGGTCACGGGCGCGCAGGTCGCGCTCAAGGCCAGCGGCACCGCCGAGGTCTCCGCGTCGGGGCCGACGAAGGTCGTGGGCAACCCGGTGGCGATCAACTGATGAGCGACCTCCAGCACCCGTCGGCGCGCATGACGGCGGCCGCGGACTTCGTCGGCCGCGGCTTCGCCTGGCCCTTCGCGGTCGACCACACCGGGTCGATCGCCATGACCGACGGGACCGGTGACGTCGAGGACGCCATGCGTGTCGTCCTGCTCACCGCCCCCGGCGAGCGCCTCATGCGCCCCGCGTTCGGCTGCCGCATCTGGGACCTGCTCTTCGAGCCGATCACCCCGAACCTCGTCGGGCTGGTGCGCCAGGCCGTGCGCGACGCGCTGGCCCAGTGGGAGCCGCGGGTCGACGTCGAGGACGTGCGTCCCGTGCAGGACCCCGGCGAGTCCGGCCTGCTCCACATCCAGATCGACTACCGCGTCCGGTCCACCAACGACCGCCGCAACCTGGTCTTCCCCTTCTACGTGATCCCCCGCGAGGACTCCTGACATGCCGCCGCTCGACCCGCCGAACCTCGACGACCGCCGGTTCCAGGACATCGTCGACGAGACCAAGCGCCTCATCCCGCGCTTCACGCCCGAGTGGACCAACCACAACCTGTCGGACCCCGGCGTCGCGCTCGTCGAGCTCTTCGCGTGGGTCGGGGAGATGGTGCTGTACCGCGTCAACCAGGTGCCGGACCGCATGTACGCGCACTTCCTGGAGCTCGTCGGCGTCGAGCCGTTCCCCCCGTCGGTGGCGCGCACGCGGCTGACGTTCCTGCTGGCCGCACCGGCCACCGAGCCCGTGGTGGTGCCCGCGGGCACCACGGTGTCGACCGTGACGGTGGGGGGCCAGGACGCCGTGGTGTTCGCGACGTCCGCCGAGGCCGTCGCGGTCCCGCCCGTGCTGGTCGCGGCGCGGACGGCCGGGCCCGACGGCGCCGCGTCCACCGACGCGTGGGAGGCGCTGCAGGTGCCCGGCGAGTCCGTGCGCTGCTTCCCGTCGTCACCGATCCGCGACGGCGACGCGCTGTACCTGGGCTGCACCGGCCCGCTCGCGGACCTGGTGCTGCGCCTGGACGTCACCGCGCACGCCGAGGGCATCGGCGTGGACCCGACCCGGCCGCCCCTGGCGTGGGAGGTGTGGAGCGGTGAGGCGTGGGTGCCCACGGTCGTGGACGACGACACCACGGGCGGGCTCAACCGCGACGGCACCGTCACGCTGCTGGTCGGCGACCGGCACGCGCCCCTGACGATCGGCGGCACGACCGCGTACTGGCTGCGGGCGCGGCTGCTCGACCGCGCCGACGGCCGCCCCGCGTACCAGGCGTCCCCGCACGTGGGCTCCGTGCAGGTGCGCACGGTCGGCGTCGGCGTGCCCGCGGAGCACGCGCAGGCGATGCCGGCCGAGGTGCTGGGGCGGTCCGACGGGCGCCCGGGCCAGCGGTTCGCGGTGTCCGCCGCACCGGTCGCCACGCGGCGCCCGGACGAGCGCGTGGTCGTCGTGGACCGCACCGGCGCGACCGAGTGGGACGAGGTCCCCGACTTCTCCGCCTCCGGCCCGGACGACCGGCACGTCGTGTGGGACTCCGCGACGGGTGAGGTGCGCTTCGGCCCCGCCGTCCGCCAGCCCGACGGCCGCACGCGCCGGCACGGCGCCGTCCCGCCGGACGGTGCGCAGGTGCGCGTCACCGGCTACCGGACCGGCGGCGGGTCGCGCGGCAACGTCGGTGCCCGCACGCTGACGTCGCTGCGCACCGCGCTGCCGTCGGTGCGCTCGGTCACCAACCTGGTCCCGGCCACGGGTGGCGTCGACGCCGAGACGGTCGAGGAGGCCAAGGTGCGCGGGCCGCTGGCGCTGCGCGCGGGGCAGCGTGCGGTCACGGCGTCGGACTTCGAGCAGGTGGTCCGGCAGGCGTCCGTCGAGGTCGCGCGGGCCCGGTGCCTGGTCGTGCCTCCCGACGGGCCGGTGCGACCGGTGCACGTGCTGCTCGTGCCGCAGGTGCGCACGGACCCGCGCAGCCACACGATCGACGACTTCGTGCTCTCCCCGCGGCTGCTCGACACCGTCGCCGCCGAGCTGGACCGGCGCCGGACCGTGGGGGTCTCGGTGGGGCTGGGGGCGCCGTACTACCACGGGGTGTCCGTCGCGGCGCTGGTCCGGGCGGTCCCCGGGCGGCCCGCGCA
The DNA here is from genome assembly GCF_018388445.1 of Cellulomonas wangleii. Classification (NCBI taxonomy): domain Bacteria; kingdom Bacillati; phylum Actinomycetota; class Actinomycetes; order Micrococcales; family Cellulomonadaceae; genus Cellulomonas; species Cellulomonas wangleii. Next base: position 3,421,873 of record NZ_CP074405.1, on the reverse strand, counting down.
GGCCGTGCGCGAGCGCGTCGTCGAGGCGCTCACGCGGTTCGTGCACCCCCTGGTCGGTGGTCCGCAGGGCACCGGTTGGCCGTTCGGCCAGACGCTCACCGCGACGGCTGTCGCGCAGGTCGTCGAGGGCGTCGACGGCGTCCTCGGCGTCGACGAGGTCACGCTGTTCGGGTACGACCTGCGCAACGGGCGGCGCGTCGGCGAGGGACGGGAGTCCCTGACGATCGACGCGGACACGCTGCTGCTGTCCGCCGGGCACCGCGTGGTCGTGCGATGACGGCGGTGCTGACGACGGCGGTGCCGACGACGGCGGGGGTGGACCGTGGGACGCGCTGACGACTGGCTGCTGGCGCAGCTCCCCGGCGGGATGGTCGCGGAGGACTTCTTCGCGCGCTTCGTGCGGATCTTCCAGGCCGAGGCGGAGACGCTGCTCGCCCACCCGGACTCCCTGCCGCACCTCGCGGACCCGCGGCTCGCGCCGCCGGAGATGGTCCGGTACCTGGCCCGCTGGATCGGCCTGCCCGGTCTGGACGCGGACCTCCCCGACGACCTGCAGCGCGACCTGCTCGTCGCCGGCGCGGCCGCGCTGCCGTGGCGGGGGACGGCCCACGGGCTGCGCCTGCTGCTGGAGGGGTACACCGGCGGGCCGGCGCGGGTCGTGGACGGCGGTGGTGTGCACCCGCTGGGCGAGGAGCCGGACGACGACACCGCGTGGGTGCGGCTCGAGGCCACCACCCCGGGGCGGTTGACGCAGGACGAGCTGGTCGAGCTGGTGCGTGCCGAGGTGCCGGCGCACGTGCGGGTCGAGCTGGTGGTGGGCGGTCGCACGGTGTGGCCGCGACCCGAGGAGGGGTCCCGATGACCGAGGTGGTCCGTGAGCCGGTGCTGCCGGCGCGTGCGGGTGCGGCGGGAGGCACCCTGACCGTGTGCCCCGAGTGCGGCACACGCACGGCGCTGGACCTGCTGCGCCGTGACGCGTCCGGGTTCTGCCCGCAGTGCGACTTCCCGCTGTTCTGGGCCGACCGTGGCGGCGCGGGGGCGCCCCACGGGGACACCGACCCGGGCGCCGTGCGCCGGTCGCCCGGCGTCGAGGGCGAGGTCGCGGACGTCGTCGTCGTCTGCCACGGCTGCGGGGAGCACAACGGGCACACGCGCGGTCCGTGCGTGCGGTGCGGCGGGGACCTGACGCCGCCGCAGGCGCCGCTGCTGCTGCCGCCGCCCCCGGCGCCGGAGCCCGCGCCCGTGGTGGTCGAGGTGCCCGTGCCGGTGCCGTGCGGGCACCCCCGCACGTGGGTGGTCGCGCTGGTGTCCGGCCTGCTGGGTGCCGGTGCGGCGTTCGTGGCGGCGATGCTGCTGCTCGGCTGACCGTCGGGACCTCGCCGCAGCCCGTCGGGACGGCGAGGGCGGCGGGGCGGCCTCAGCGCGGGAGCGTGAGGATCTCCGCGCCGTCCTGCGTGATCGCCACGGTGTGCTCGCTGTGCGCGGTGCGGCAGCCCGTCGCGCTGCGCAGCGTCCAGCCGTCGGGGTCCGTGACGAGCCGGTCCGTGTCCGCCATGACCCACGGCTCGAGGGCGAGCAGCAGGCCGGGACGCAGCGGGTAGCCACGGCCGGGACGGCCGGTGTTGGGCACGTGCGGGTCCTGGTGCATGGTCGTGCCGATGCCGTGCCCACCGAACTCGGTGTTGACGGGGTACCCGGCGTCGGTGAGCACGGTGCCGATGGCGTGCGAGAGGTCACCGACGCGGGCCCCGGGCCGCGCGGCGGCGATGGCGGCGGCCAGCGCGCGCTCGGTCGTCTCGATGAGCGCGACGTCGGCGGGGTCGCGCGGCGTGCCCACGACGAAGCTGATCGCGGAGTCCGCGGCGATCCCGCGCAGCGACACCGCCAGGTCGAGCGTCAGCAGGTCCCCGTCGCGCAGCGCGTAGTCGTGCGGCAGGCCGTGCAGGACGGCGTCGTTGACGGCCGTGCAGATGTAGTGGCCGAACGGGCCGCGGCCGAACGACGGCGCGTAGTCGACGTAGCAGGACTGCGCACCGGCGTCGACGATCATCTGCTGCGCCCACCGGTCGATCTCCAGCAGGTTGGTGCCGACCGTGGCGCGGCGGCGCAGCGTCTGCAGGATCTCGGCGACCAGGGCTCCCGTGTCCCGGGCACGGGACACCTCGGAGGGGCTGAGGATCTCGATCACGTGTCAGTCCTTCTCGGCCGTGCGGCGCGACGCGTGGTGCCACGCGTGCGCCCCATCCTCTCCCACGGTGCGGCTCACCCGTCGACGAGGGCAGTGCCGCCCTGGCCGCCCCCCTGGTCGCCCCCCGGGGTGCCCCCGCCGCCCGGTCCCGGGACGACCGCCGCGGGCTGCACCTGCACGCCCACGGTCGTGCTCGACGGCGCCCACGTCGTCGTCGACGCGGGCACGTAGCGGACCGCCAGCGTGGTGCTCCCCGGCGACCAGCCGGTCGTCGGAACGCGGACGGCGGCGGTCCCGCCGGCGAGGGGGACGGCGGCACCCCACACGGTCGGGGACCCGACGCCGACCTGCACCTGCCCGGCCGGTGTGCCGGAGGCGGTGGTCACGGTGACCGTCACGGTCAGGTCGGCGCCGACCTCGACCGGTCCGGACGTCCGCGCGGACACCGTGGTCACCGCGGGCACGGGCGTGGTGGTCGCGGTGACCAGCAGCTGCGTCGCACCGGCGGGCACCGTCGCCTGCGACAGCGCGACCCGCCACCCGGCGCTCGTCGTCGCGGTGAGCGCGGCGGCCGGTCCGCCGGTGGACCCGGGCACGTACAGCACGGAGTCGCTCGCGCCGTCGAGCAGACGCACGTCCACCGGGGTGCCGCCGGTCGGCGCGATCGTGACGTCCACCGCGGGCGCCCCGCCCGTCGCGCGCAGCCGCAGCTCGACCTCGCGCAGCTCCAGCGGCAGGGTGGTCGGACCGGACACCTGGACCGTCTGCTGCACCGTCGCCAGGTGCCCGGCGGGGCCCGCGGCGCGCACGGTCCACGTGCCGGGCGGCACCTGCGGGAACGTCGTCACGTGCCGCGTGCCGGACCGCGCGACCGACTGCGGCCCGAGCACCGTCCCGGTGCCCGACGTCAGCGTCACGAGGCCACCGGTCAGGTCCGCCCCGATGCTCGACGTGAGCTGCACCGTCACCGCGTGCCGTGTCAGCGGGAACGTCACGTCCAGCACGGTGCCCTGCCCGGGCACGACCTGCACACCGCGCGTGAGGGTGGTCCCGGACGCGGTGAACGTCAGCGCGTACGTGCCGCCGCCCAGCCCGCTGAGCAGGTAGCGCCCGTCGGCGTCGGTCGTGACGGAGACCCCGTCGGTGCTGCCCTGCGGCGTCGCCGTCACGGTGACGCCCGGCAGCGCGCCGGACGACCCGTCGGCGGCCTCCTGCGTGACCTGGCCCTGCACCGCACCCGTGGGGGTCGCCAGCGGCACCTCGACGCGCCCCGGCTGCCCCGGGCCGACGGTCACGCGCGTGCTGACGGTCGTGTACTCGCTGGTCGAGGGCACCACCCACAGCGTGTACGTGAGCGGCAGCAGGCCGCTGAACACGAACTCGTCGTCCTCCACCGTGGGCGGTGCGATCGTCACGGCGTGGTCGGAGTACGCCAGGCGCACGCTCAGACCCGACGTCACGGCGGCACCCGCGGCGTCGGTGACGCGCACGGTGAGGGTCGAGCCGAGCGGGTCGAGCTCCACGTGCGAGGTCGTCGCGCCCGGTGCGACGACGGCCCGGACCGTGGCAGCGGTGTGGGCGTCCGCCGAGGCGGTGACGTCCCAGTCGCCGTCCCACAGGCCCTCGCGGTCCAGGTCGCCCACCAGCGTGAACGCGCCCGAACCGTCGGACCGTGCCGTGAACGTGACGTCGCCGGACCCGGTGCCGTCCGCGGGGCCCACCGCGCGCACCTCGGCCCCCGGCAGCGCGACCGTCCAGCCCGCACCCAGGCGGGTGGACACCGTGCCGTGGATGCGGCCCAGGCCAGCGAGCGGCACGGACGGCGTCGCGACGGACCCCGCACCGACCTCGACGCCCACGGGTGCGGGCGTGCGGAACCCGGCGGCCACGACCTGCAGGTCGTACGCCCCCACGGGCAGGGCGCCCAGGTCGACCACGGGCGTGCCCGTGACGTCCCGCTGCGCGACCACGGCCCCGCCGGCGGACAGCGTGACGCGGGCGGCGGCCAGCGGCGCGGCCCCGTCGGGGGCGAGGGTGACGCGCACACCGCCGTCGCGCAGCAGCACGGTCTGCGAGCGCGTCGTGCCCGCCGTGCCCGTGGTGCGGTAGGGCACGTCGACGACGACCTCGGTGGTCGCGGTGGGCGTGCTCCACCCCGGGGCGCGCAGCGCGAAGCGGTACGTGCCGGGGCGGATGCGGTTCTCGACGCCGATCGCGGTGTCGACGAACGTCAGGGCCACGCGCGTCGCGGGTCGCGCGTCGGGCACCTCGCCGTGGGTCGTGGCCGTGCCGGTGGCCGCCGGCGTGAGACGCACGGTGCCCGTGCCGGGCGGCGCGGACACCAGCTCGAGGGCCAGGTCCGGCACGGCGGCGACGGCGGGGACCAGCAGGACCGACGCGTCGAGCAGCTGGTACGACGGGGTCAGGACCACCCGGTCCACCGCGCCCAGCTCGACCGCGCCGAGGCGTTGCGCGTCGAACCCGTCGGCCTGGACCGCGATGTCGACCTGCCCGGACACCAGCGCCAGCACCGGCAGACCGGCGCAGGCGGCGGTCGCGGCCGTGCAGACGAGCACCTCGCCCGACGCGTCGGTGGTGAACGTCTGGCTGCGGCGCACCTGCGTGGTCCCCGAGTACCCCACGACGCCCGTGACGGTGACGCGGGCACCGGGCAGCGCCTGGTAGGCGTCGTCCGCGGACTGGACGACGACCTGCACGACCTGGTCCCCGACGGGTGACGCGAGCACGACGGTCGCGTCGAGCTGCTGGTTCAGGGAGATGTCGCGATCGACCGCGACCTCGACGCCCGGGTCGTCGGGTGCGGAGGTGACGATCCGGTACGTGCCGGGGGTGAGCCCGCGCAGCTCGGCGACGCCGTGCGTGTCGCTGACGGCCGTCCGGACCGTCGGGCCGCCCACCTGCTCGGCCCGCACGGAGGCGTCGCGGGCCACGTCGATCGCGCCGGTCGCGTCGGCGCGCAGCGTCGTGACCCGGATGATGCCGAGGCGTTCGATGGTCGCGTCGTACCGCCGCGTCTCCCCGGGCAGCAGGACGACCTCGACGGGGTCGGGCGTCACCCAGTCGTCACCCGGCAGCCCCACGACGACGACCTCCCACGTCCCGGCGGGCAGGCGCCGCAGCTCGTACATGCCCTGCGTGAGCCGGGCGCAGCGTGCGTCGGCGCCCGTGCAGGTCGCGGTCGCGGGGGCGCACGTGGTGGCGGACCCGGCGGGGCGCGCGACGACGCACACGTCGGTGGGCAGGGCGCCGACGCGTGGCAGCACCGAGCCGACCAGGGACGGCGACGGCGTCAGGGCGACCGTCGCGGCCTCCACGACGACGCCCATCGGCACGGTGACGGCGACGGTGCCGGTCTCGTACCCGGGCACCGACACGGTGAGCGTGTACCGGCCGGGCAGCAGGCCGCCGTCGCCGTCGGCGGGCAGGACGTACGCGTCGTCCGGGGCGGCGGTCGCGGTGACGGTGCGCGTCGTGCCGTCCAGGCCGGCGGCGGTCGTGGTGACCGTCACCAGGCAGGGCTCGGTGGTGGCCGGGCACTGCACGCGCCCGCCGGTGGAGGCGTCGGTGACGCGGCCCGTGACGCCCGCGGTCGCGACGAGCCCGTCACCGGGCACGGACGTCAGCACGAGGTCCGAGGACGCCGCCGCACCGGCGGCGACCTCGACCTGGGCGTGCCCGGTGACGTACCCGAACGCCTCGGCAGACAGCACGTACGTCCCGGCGGTGACGCCGACGAACCGGTAGGACCCCCGGCCGTCCGAGGACGACATCGACTTGTACGTGGTGGTGCCGTCGCTCAGGGTGAGCCCGGCCGCGGTGACCCCGGCGTCGTCGGCGTCTCGGACCGTGCCCGAGACGGACCCGCCGACGGCCGTCATGGCGACCTCCCACCCCGCGACGCCTGCCGCGGTGAGGTCCAGCTCGCGCGTCACCGTCGCGTACCCCGGGCCGCCGACCGTCACCGTGTACGTGCCGGGCACCGGCAGGTCCGCCAGGACGAACCGGCCGGCGTCGTCGCCGGTGAGGGTCGTGGCGGTCCGCGTGACGGTGCCGTCGGTCGCGGTGACCGTCAGGCCGCCGATGCCGCCGACGCCGCCCAGGGCCGCGGTGCCGACCGCGACGCCGGTGACCGCCGCGACCCCCGGCTCCACCGCCAGGTCGACGTCGCGCTCACCCGCCGCGCCCAGCGCCACGAGCCGCGACGTGCTGCCCCAGCGGTCGGACGACGCCGTGACGAGGTACGTGCTCGGTGTGCTCAGGCCCTCGACGGACCAGGTGCCCACGCGTCCCTCGGTGACGGTGCGCGTGGTCACCGTCGTCGTGCCGTCGGTGAGCGTGAGCTCGACGCCGCCGACGGGCCCCTCGGGGCCGGTGACGAGGCCACGCAGCGCGCCGTCGCCGGCGCGCAGCTCGGTGCGCAGCGGCGTCGCGGACAGCTCGGCACCCGTGAGCACGTACCGCTGGGTGCGGTAGCCGGGCTTGGCGACCGTCACGAGGTAGCGCGTCGTGGGGGACAGCCCGGCGACCGCCCACGTGCCCGCCGCGTCCGTCGTGGTGCGCAGCCGCTGCGCGGTGCCGGTGGTGCCCTCGACGGCCAGCGCGGTGCCCAGCAGCCTGCCGGGCGCCGCGTCGGCGGTGCCGGCGAGCACCCGGCCCACGGCGGCGGCGACCGGACCCGCGGCGGGGGCCAGCGCGGCGGTGACGGCAGCCCCGAGGGCCGCCCGTCCCACGGCGGCGACGGACGTCGGGGCGTCGGTGCCCGTCGTCGTCGCGGGACCGGTCGAGGCCCACAGCTCCGACGTCGGCACCACCTGCACGCTCGCGTCGCCGGGGTCGGGCCCGGAGACCTGCCCGGCGACGCGCAAGGTGGAGGTGCCCGGGGCGGCGTCCGGAGCCGCCGGCGCGTCCCCGGTGCCGTCCCCGCCGTCCCCGCCGGTGGCCGTGCCCGACCCGTCGCCCGACCCGTCGCCCGACCCGTCCGCCGCCGGGGACCCGGGGTCCACCACGAGCGTGTCGCCGTCCCGGTCGCCGAGCGCCGTCACGACGCGCGGGATCCCGACCAGTGCCCCGCCGACCCACAGCGCGAGCACGGCGACGACCGCGGCGACCTTGAGCACACCCGGCCCCAGCCACGCGCGCGACGTGAACGTGCCCGGCACCTGCTGCGGCGCGCCGCGTCCCGTGACGGTGACGGTGTACGTGTGGCGCTGCGCGTGCCCGACCCAGCGGGGCGCGGTCCGCAGCACGGCCGGCACGCGCACCGTCCCCGCGGCGGGGACCTCCACCGCCGCGTGCGGCACGGCGACGTCGACGCCGTGGCCGGTGGCCGACAGCCGCACGGACGCCGGGGTCGCCGCGGTGTTGGCGAGCACGACCTCGACGCGGCGGCGGCCGCGCCCCCGCGCGTCCGTGGGCTCCACACCGGCGACCAGCCCGCCGGCCACGGCGAGCGTGAGCACGGCGTCGGTGACGGTGCGCCCAGCGGCGCTCTCGACCACCACGAGGAACGGGTAGTCGCCGGGGGCGGCGCCCGCCGGCGGCGTCACGCGCAGCGTCGTGCCCGCGGTCGCGCCCGGTGCCAGGGCGGGCACCGTCACGGCCTGCGCGGCCCACGCCGGCTCGAGGCCGATCGCGTGGACCCGCACGTCCAGCGGCCCGGCGGCGACGTTGCGGACGCGGACGGTGACGTCCACGTCGCGGCCCGGGGACCCGTGGGCGTCGCTGCCGACCGTCACCGTCGGGGCGGTGGCGCTGCTGCGCCGGGAGGCGTCGCTCACTGCGGTGCTCCGATCCGGCGTGCCGCGGCACGCGCGCTCACGAGGTCACGTCCACGGTCCGCTGCTCGCTGGCGCCCAGCGTGAACGGCGCCGAGACGCCGAGCACGGAGCCGCCCGCGACCACGCGGACCTCGACGAGGTAGTTCTGCGGTGCGTCGACGTCGTCGAGGGCGTACGCACCGGCGGCGTCGGTGGTGGTCGACGCGACGGGCTGCGCACCCGCCAGGCCGTAGTCCGCGGCGCGGAACAGGCGCACGGTCGCACCGGCGGCCGCGGCACCCGCGCGCGTGACCGAGCCCCGCACGCCCGCGGGTCGCACGAGCACCGGGCTGAGCGTCGCGTCCTGCCCGGCCTGCACCACGACGATCTGCGACACGCTGCGTGTCCCGGCACGCGTGAACGTCACGGTGTACGTCCCGGGCGGCAGGGCGTCGACCGCGTACCGGCCCACGGTCCCGGCGGGTGTCGAGGCGGTCGTGACCGTGCGGGTGACGGTCCCGGACGCCACCTGCACCGTCACGTTGCCGGCCGGTGCCGCGGCACCGGCGGCGTCCTGCTGCTGCACGGTGCCGGACAGCGTGCCCGTCGCGGAGCGCATCGTGACGTCGAGCCCCTGCGCGGACGCGGCCCCCGACGTGACGCGCCCGAACCCGTCGACACTCACCGACAGCACCTGCGACTGCAGGTCCGCGCGCGCGAACGTCACGGTGTACGTGCCGGGCACGGGGACCCCGGTCATCCGCCACGTGCCCGACCCCGACCGTGCGGCGGTGCGCCACGTGCTCGCACCGTCGGTCACGGTGACCTCGACCCCGCCGGGGTCGCCGAGCGGCACGCCCACCGTCCCGCCGAGGGCGCCCTCGGCGTCCCCGAGCACCACGGCGACGCCCGTGAGCTGCTGGCCCTCGCCGAGCGTCAGGGTCAGCGTCGAGGGGGCGCGACCGTCGGCGCTGACGACGACCGTGTAGGTGCCGGGGGTCGGCAGGCCGCGCAGCACGAACGAGCCGACGGCGTCCTGCGTGAGCGACACCGTCTCGACGCGCACCGCAGCGGACGACGCGACCACGGTGGCGCCGCCCAGCGGGCCGCCGCCGCCGCCGACCGTGCCGCTGATCGTGCCGTCACCGAGCAGCAGCGCCAGCTCCAGGCCGCTGCGGGACTCCCCGGCGGCCACGTCGACGCGCTGCACGTGCGTCGCGAACCCCGGCTTCGCGACCACGAGGTCGTACACCGCCGGCGACGGGACGTCGGCGACGTCGAACGTGCCGTCCTCGCCCACGGGCACGGTCCGCACGACGACGCCGTCGCCCGCCACCGGTGCGCCGCCCTCGCGCGCGACGTCCGTGCCCAGCAGCGGCGCGGTGTCCAGGGGCATCTGCACCTGGACGGTCGCACCGCCCACGTCGTCGCCCGTGACGACGCCGGTCAGGGTCGCGGGCACGCCGCCGACCACGACCACGAGCCCCTCGGTCGCGGCGCCGTCCTCGACGTCGACGGCGGTGGCGTCGTCCGGTGACGACGCCGCGGGGTACCAGACCTCGGCGAACCCGGCCCCGCGCACCCGCAGCAGGTACGACCCGCCGGCGAGCCGCCCGACCGTGAACGTCCCGTCGGGTGCGGTGGCGACCGTGGCGACGGCGGCGGTCGTGTCGTCCGGGTCGACGACCTCGACGCTGACGCCGCCGAGCGTCGCGCCCGTCGTCAGCTCCACCACGGTGCCCGCGACGCGCGCGGTCCCGCTCGTCGCCGCGGCGTCCCGCGCCTGCGCGACCTGCAGCGCCAGGTCCCGGTCCGCGGCCGAGCGCTGCACGACCGTGCCGAGCGCCAGCGCGATGACGGTCGCGAACACCGTGACGGCGGCGAGCAGGCCCACCAGGGCCAGCGCACCGCGGGTGAACCGCGGGCGCTGCACGAACACGCCGGTCGCGGCCGGGGGCGCGTCGAGGGCGGGTGCGTGCGGGCCGGTGGTCCGCAGCTCGAAGGGCCGCAGCAGGGGGTCCCCGACCCACGGGCGGCGGGCGCGCGCGGTCAGCGTCACGGACGTCGACGCGCGCGGGGGGACGACGACCTGGGGCGGGTCGAACGCGAAGACGGCCCGCGCCTCGGGGTCGACCGCCGCGAGCCCGCCGACGTGCTCGGTGTTGCCCTCGTTGTGCACGACGGCCGTGAACACGGCCTGCCGGCCCGCGGTGACGGTCGGCGGGTCCAGCACGACGCGCGTGCGGCGCACCGCGGGCACCTCCAGCACGACCTCGTGCAGGCTCACGGCCGCCGGGTCCGCCAGGTCGACGACCTCGACGGTCGCGGTCCCGCGGCCCGCGGGGGCGTCGGGCGGGAGCGTGAGGGCGATCCGCACGCCCACGGTCGCACCGGGGAACAGCCGGGGCTCCGGGTCCCCGACGTGCACCCACGCGGGGTCGACGCCGAGGACGCGCACGGCGAACCCGGTGATGACGTCGCGCGTGTTCGTCAGCGTGACGACGACCTCACCGGTGACGCCGGCTCCGGCGGGCAGGTGGCGGGGGGTGACGTCGACGTGCATCAGGCGCCCGCCACCGTCAGGTCGGTGCGCACCGACGCGCCACCGGTCACGGTGACCAGCGTGGTCACCAGCACGCGGCCGTCCGCGTCCAGCACGGAGACGGTCCACCGGCCGGCGTGCAGGCCGTCGAGGGCGTACGTGCCCGCACCGAGCGTCCCGCTCTGCGCCGACGTCGTGGTGCGGACCTCGGCCCCGTCCGTGGCCCGCACGGTCAGCCCCGCGGTGCCGGCGCCCCCGCGCAGCACGCGCCCGCTCACGGTGCCGGCCGCGGGCCGCAGGGTGACGGTCCCGGCGGACCCGGACGGGGGGTCCACCGCGACCGTGGTCGACGTGTACCCGTCCCGCGTGAACGTCAGCGTCAGCTCGCCCGCGCCGACACCGGCCAGGGTGAACGCGCCGACGTCGCCCGCGGTGAGCGTCGTGGTGGTGCCGCCCGCGCCGCCCGCGGTGACCTGCACACCACCGAGCCCGGTCCCGGCGGGGTCGACGACCCGGCCCGTGACCGTGCCGGCGCCCGCGGGCAGCGCGACCCGCACGTCGTCGCGCTGCTCGCCGGCGGCGAGGTCGACGACGAGCGTCTGCGTGCCGTAGCCGGTGCGCGTGAACGTCAGCACGTACGTCGCCGGCGTCGGCAGCGCGGGCAGCACGAACCGGCCGACCTCACCGACCGTCGGCGTGCCGACCTGCACCTCCTCGCCGTCGACCGTGGTCGTCACCGTCACGCCGCCGAGCGGACGGACGCCGTCGGTGACGACCCCCGCGACCTGCCCGGTGCCGGCGCCGAGGGTCACGGCCGTCGCGATGCGCTGCTGCCCGCCGAGCACCCGCTCGGTGGTGGTGGTCGGCGCGTACCCCTCGGCCGTGAACGTCAGCGTGTACGTGCCGGGCGCGGGCAGCCCCTCGAACAGGTAGGTGCCGCCCTGCGTGGCGGTCGTCCACGTGAGCGCCGGGTCGGCGCCGTCCCACGCAGCGGTCGCGGTGACGTCGACGACGACCTCACGCGTCGTCTGCCCCACGTCGACCGTGCCCGTCAGCGACGCCGCGTCGCCCGTGACGCGCAGGTCGACGCCCTCGGTGGCCTGCTGCGCGGGGGCGCGGACCTCCCGGGCCGCCCCGTCGGTCGGCGCCGCCGGGTACCAGAGGGTCGTGTACCCCGGGGACTGCACGCGTACCAGGTACGGCCCGGGGAAGAGCCCGGACATCGTGTACGTGCCGTCCGACTGCGTCGCGGCCGACGAGACCACGCTCAGGCCGTCCCGGGTGCGCCGCAGGGCGTCGACCGTCAGCCGTCCGACCCCCGCGCCGTCGACGGCCGACGTGACCGTGCCGGTGAGCGTCGCGCCGACGGCCGCGGGCACGGCGCCGTCCTTCGGCAGGGCACCGTCCGGGGTGGCACCGGCGCCCACGGTCGCCGCGTAGAAGGACCCCGCGACGACCTTGCCGACGGGCTCGGCGCCGAGCGCCGTGCGCATGCCGAACCACATCGCCGCCGCCCAGCCCGCCACGATCGCGACCAGGACGAGCGCGGTGACGGCACCCCGGCCCACCAGCGGACGGTGCCGCAGCGTCAGCAGGACGTCGCCGCGGACGGCCACGTCCCCGAGGCCCGCCGCCTCGACGCGCACCGCGCGGTCCTGGTCCGCACCGAGCAGGCGGCGCGGCGCGTGCACGACGACCGTGCTGCCGGCGGTCGCGGCCACCGGCAGGTGCAGGGTCGAGGGGGTGAGCGTCGCGGTGAGCGCGCGGTCGGTGTCGACGGCCCGCAGCGCCAGGTCCAGCGGGACGTTGCCCGTGTTGGTGGCCTGGACGGTGTACGCGGCCCGCCGGCGGGCGCGCACGAGCGTGGGCGCCGCCCCGAGCCGCGTGCCGGGCCGCGCGGGCACCGTCAGCTCGACCGGCAGCGGTGCGGGCGTCGCCCCGCCGGTGCGGCCGGTCAGCACCACCGACAGCACGTGCGTCCCGGCCGGGAAGGTCCCGGGCAGCCGGAACGTGAGCTGCACGTGCGCGGTCGCGTCGGGGAACAGCACCACCCGGCTGGGGCTGACCTCGACCGCGCCGGCGGGCACGCCGAGCACCTGGACGGTCAGCTCGTCGATCACCCCGGAGGTGTTCTGCACCTCCAGGGGGACCGTCCCGGTGCCGCCGGGCGCGACCTCCAGGGCGCTGGGTGCGCTGACCGCCCTCATCGTCGCCCGTCGACGCGGGGCGACAGCTCCGCCTCGACCCCGGAGACGGCGGTCGGTGCGTCCTGCCAGGGGTAGGCGTCCGCGGCCACCGTCGCGACCAGCGTGAACGACGCGCGGACCTGCCCGCCGAGGGACGTCCACAGGTCGCGCGGGCGGTTGCGCTCGTCGGACGCGATCGACAGGTCCACGGGCGAGGCCAGCGCGGCGGGCGCGAGGTCGGCCGGCACGGTCGGGTGGGCGAGCAGGCGCGTCAGCACGTCGCCCAGCAGCTGGTGCTCGTCGCGCGTCGAGCCGGCCCACGCGCTGACGAGGAAGCTCAGCTCGACCATCGGCAGCGGGAACCGGCGGCGTGCGACGGTGCCGTCGGCGTTGCGCACGGGTGCGTCGACGCGGGCGGGCCGGCCCGATCGTGCGACGTCGTAGAGGAAGAGGTTCACGGTCAGGCGGTTGACGGTGGCGGACCACGTGGACGTCGGCGCGTCGAAGACGACGTCGCCCTGCTGCTCGCTCAGCGGCAGCGCGGTGCGCAGGAGTCGCTCCAGCCCGTCCTGCACGGCGGGGATCAGCACGGCACCTCCCGGCGGGCAGCGGACCACGGACACGCCCGTCCGGCGCCGGCGCGCAGGAGAGTGCTGCGGGACCTGCCGTCGGGTGGCCCCACGCTACGGACGGGTCCGTGCGGCGGGCATCGGTAATCGCTACGGAACCTGCCGCGGACCGCTCGACGTGCCGTCGCGCGGGGTGCCAGGGTGCCGACGGGCGAGCGGACCGACCGCACGCGGTCCGGGCGCGACCCGGCGGAGGTGGGGGAGCACGGTGGGCACGTCGGGAGCGCTGCGGGCGTTCGGGGCAGCGGTCGCGCGACGCGGCCCCGGGTGGGCCGACGGGGCCGCGGCCCGCGGGGCGCTCGACGCGCTGACGGCGGACGCCCCGGGGCTCGGCGCCCTCGACCCGGCCCTGGACGACCTCGTCGACGCGTGCGCGCTGACGCCGACCGACCGGCAGGTCGTCGCCGTCGCGCTGCTGGCCGAGACGCACCCGGTCGCGCACCTGCTGTGCGGGCTGCTCGCGGGGGACGGCGCCGCAGGGCTGCCGACGACGGCGCTCGCGGTGGAGCTCGCCGGTGCGTCCGTGCTGGACCCCGCCGCGCACGGCCGGTTCGCCCCGGGGGCTGCGCTGCGCCGCGCCGGGCTGCTGCGGCTGGTGGCCGCCGGCACGTTCGCCACGACGCGTGTCGGGCTCGTGCCGCGGGTCGTCGCCCACCTGCTGGGCCGTCGTGACGCGGCCGCCGAGGTGCGTCCCCTGCTCACCGAGGCGGTGCCCGCGGACGTCACCGGGTACGCCGAGGTCGCGGCGGCGCTGGCCGCGGACGAGCCGCTGGTGTGGGTGCACGCGCCGGTGGGTGCGGCGGGCACGGGCCTGGCGGTCGCGGCGTGCCGTGAGCTCGACGTCGCGTGCGTCGTCGTCGACCTGGAGCGCGTGCCCGCCGTCGCCGGCTCGGACGGGCCGGCGCGGGCGGCGCTGCACGACGCGGTGCGGGCCGCGCAGCTCGAGGCCGTGCTGGGCCGCTGCGTCCTGGTGCTGGCCGGTGCGCACCTGCCCGGCCCCGACCTGGTCCGCCTCGTCACCGACGGGGCCGTGCCGGTCGTGGCGGTGGGCGGCACCGTGTGGGACCCCCGCTGGGCGGGTCCGCTGCCGCCCACGGTCACCGCCGGGAGGCTGACGCTCGCGCAGCGCGCCGAGCGGTGGGCCGCGATGACGGGCCCGGACGTGGCGACCGCGGACGTCGTGTCGCTGCGCATGACCCCGGAGGAGATCGTCCGGGTCGGGCGCCGGGCGCGGGCCGACGCGGCACGGGACTCCCGCGACGTCGACGTCGACGACGTGCGCCGCACGGCGCGGCGCCTCGGCGGGGCCGCCGGCTCGCGCGTGCGCACCCAGGGCACGGCCGCGACCCTCGACGACCTCGTGCTGCCCGACCACACGCGCCGCGAGGTCGAGCGGCTCGTCGCGTGGGCGCGGCACCGCGACGACGTCCTGGCGCTGGGCGACCTGCACGGCAAGGGCGGCAAGGGCACCGGCATCAGCGCGCTGTTCTCCGGCAGCCCGGGCACCGGCAAGACGCTCGCCGCGCACGTCGTGGCCGACACCCTCGGCATGGACCTGTTCCAGGTGGACCTGTCGTCGGTCGTCGACAAGTACATCGGGGAGACGGAGAAGAACCTCGAGCGCGTCTTCCGCCAGGCCGAGTCCCTCAACGCCGTGCTGTTCTTCGACGAGGCCGACGCGCTGTTCGGCTCCCGCTCCGCGGTGACGGACGCCAAGGACCGGTACGCGAACCAGGAGGTCGCTTACCTGCTGCAGCGCATGGAGGCGGCCGAGGGCCTGACGATCCTGGCGACCAACCTGCGGGGCAACCTCGACCCGGCCTTCGCCCGACGCCTGCACTTCATGGTCCACTTCCCCGACCCGGACGTGCCCACGCGCCGGGCGCTGTGGCAGCACCACCTGGCGCAGCTGCCGGCCACGGACCCCGAGGACCCCGTGGACCTGGACCTGCTGGCCGAGACCGTGGAGGTCTGCGGCGGCGACATCCGCAACGTCGTCCTCGCCGCGACGTACGACGCGGTCACCGGCGGGGTGCCGCTGGGGATGCGGCACGTGCGTGCCGCGACGGAGCGGGAGATCGCGAAGCTGGGGCGGCGGCTGACCGACCCGCGGTGGTGAGCGCCAACATGCGTAGTGCTTACCGATGTGCCGGACCGCGGCCCGCGGCGAGGCTGGGCCGCGGGCACGTCCCGGCGTCCCGGCGCTGCGGCCCGCCCGTCCCGCACCCGTCCGCGCACCGTCACCGGAGGCACCGATGAGCACCCACCACGCGCGCGTCCCCGTGCCGACGTCGGCCGCACCGGGCCCGGCCACGCCGCAGCCCGCCGCCCCGACCGCGCCGGAGGCGCTGCGTCCCGCCGCCGCGACGCTGACGGTCGGTGCCGCCGACGACCACGCGGAGCACGCCGCCGACGCGCTGGCCGACCGCGCGCTGTCCCGGCTCGACGGCGAGGACCCGCACCGGCACACCCCCGGGTGCGGGCACCTGCGCCGGTCGTTCGACGGGGCGTCGGGCGTCGTCGGGTCCGACGGCGGGGCGCTGGACGCCGACGTGACGTCGCAGGTCGAGGCCGCCCGGTCGGGCGGCACGGGGCTGCCCGGCCCGGTGCGCCGGCGCATGGAGTCCGCGTTCGGCACGGACCTGGGGCACGTGCGCGTCCACACGGGCCCCGAGGCGGGGCGGCTGTCGCGGGCGATGTCGGCCGAGGCGTTCACGACCGGCGACGACATCTTCTTCGGCCACGGTCGGTTCGCGCCGCACGACCCGGTGGGGGAGAAGGTGCTGGCGCACGAGATCGCGCACGTGGTGCAGGAGACCGGATCGCGGGCCGTCCGCCGGTTCTCCAACCCGTTCAAGAAGCTCTTCGGCAAGGGCGCCCCGACCGCGCCGACGCAGAAGGAGCTCGACGCGCAGAAGGTCAAGGAGGGCAAGGTCGCGGAGAAGGCCGAGCTCGCCGCCCTCGCGCGGGACCGGGCCACGGGGCAGCAGGGCCGCGCGGACCTGTCGAGCATGGTCCACGAGGACGACGGCCTCACGTCCGTCACGGCCGGCGAGCGCATGGACGTCCTGTGGGCGCGGTTCGACATGGCGCTGGCCCACGAGCTGCGGATCTACCGCAAGGTCCTGCGCAGCGGCGTCCCCCAGGAGGAGGCCGCGACGTACGCGTACGACAAGACGTGGCACGGCACGTTCCGGTCCCTGGAGTCGGTCCGGCCCCCGCGCGAGACGGCCGCCGAGCGGCTCATGCTCCAGGTGCGCTCCGCCCGGGACGTCGAGGCGCGCCACGAGGAGGCGATGGAGTCCGAGGAGGAGGAGCTCGCCGGATCGCGCGTCATGCCGAAGGACCTCGAGGACGTGTACGACCGCATGGTCACCGCCATGCGGTCCATCACGACGGCCGAGCCGGAGGTGCACCCGGAGCTCGCCCGCGACCGGGCCGCCAAGCAGGTCCGCGACTCCCTGACGCCGAAGGTCGCCGGGCGGCTGCCGCTGCGCAACTCGGCCGTCGACCGCGAGGCGTGGGCGCTGGCGGAGCAGCGCGCGCCGATCCTGGAGGCGCGCCGCGAGCGGCAGGCGCAGGGCGTCGCCGCGAACCTCGAGGCGCTCGGCGGGCTCGACAAGGCCGACGCGACGTCGGGCACGGTCGAGTCCGCGGGCGGCTCCGTGCTGTCGATGATCGGCACCGTCGGCGGCAAGATCGCTGACCACTACACCCCCGAGCTCGCCAAGGCCCCCGGTGCGTCGAACCTGAAGATCCCGAAGAAGGTCGACGGCGGCGCGGTCAACAAGATCGTCGAGGCGAAGTACCGCACGGGCAAGGGCCTGAGGTCCGACGACGACTTCGAGAAGGGCGCCGGCGACCCGCTGAAGACCGCGGGCGGGCGGGCCAAGGAGGGCATCTCGACGGTCACCGGGATGCTCGGTGGCCTGCTCACGGCGGTGCGCGAGGCGTTCGCGACCGCGCGCTCGGTGCGCGACGCGTGGAACGAGAGCGACCCGTACGCCGCGATGTCGGCGACGAAGTCCGGCGCGTCGGCGGTCGACGGGCTGGTGTCCGCGGCGAAGTCGACGGCGAGCCTCGCCAAGCTCCTCGGCGACAAGGGGGTGGCGGACGGCGTCGCGAAGGTCGTGCCCGGTCTGGACATCGTCGCCTCGGCGCTGGCCATGGTGAAGGCCGTCACCGACGTCGCCGTCGCGGGCATGCGCCAGCACGAGACCGACACCGCCATGTTCTCCGCCCGCGTCAACCGCCCCGGCAAGAACGCGAACGTCATGGTGTGGCCGCTGATGAACGTGTCGCGCAGCCACACGAAGAACCTCGAGAGCACGACGTGGGCGCTGGGCTCGTCCGTGGTCGACCTGGGTCTGTCCATCGGGCAGGTCGCGTCCGCCGGCGGGTTCGGCATCCCCGCGGCGATCAAGGGCGTCAAGTCGGTCGTCGACAGCGTGCACTCCCTCGGCCACTTCATCGCCGACGAGGTGTTCGTCGTGCAGGCGCAGGCCGCGGAGCGCGAGTCCGCCGTGCAGCATCTCGAGGGCGGCGCCGAGCACGAGCTGCGCCGCCACCCCAAGGCCGCGGTCGACGGGATCATCCTGCGCGCCGCCGCCGGTGACGAGACCGCCAAGGCGTTCCTCGCCAACTACCGGGTGCAGGGCCGCCCCGTGGGGCCCGACCTGCTCAACCGCATCAAGCCCCGGACGGTCGTCGCGCACGACCCGCAGAAGCGGCGCTCGTCGCCGCAGGACCTGCGCGCCGCGGAGAAGGAGCAGCTGACGACGGACGACGGCGCGCTCGCGCTGATCCGGGAGGCCGTGCTGGAGTCCATGGGCGTCGACGCCGACCCGCAGACCGTGTTCGAGCGGACGCGTGCGGCGTTCGAGGACGCCGTCGGCGCGGCGGGCGGCACCGCGGGCGGGCTGCTGGACCGCTGGCGGCGGTCCGGCTCCCTCGCGGGCGAGCGCAACACCGCGCAGGCGGGTGCCGAGGCGAACGGCGGCAGGGTCCGCGACGACCGTGGTCTGTTCTGGCGCGTGCGGCAGACGCTGAAGGGCGAGGAGCACCTGGCCCGCAAGGAGCGGATGACCGCGCTGCTGACGGCGCAGGGGACCGGCGCCCCGGCAGCGGGCCTCGTCGTCGGGGCGCACACGCTCGCCCCGGACGCCACACCGCCGCAGTTCGCGCAGTTCGTCGACACGGTCAGCGTCGAGGACCTGGAGGCCGAGCTGGCAGCCCGTCCGCAGCGCAACTCCCCGGAGATGGTCGACCTGCTGCTCGAGCTGCTGCAGCGCAAGCTCACCGAGGCCGCGGGGGCCACCCCGTGAGGCCGCTGCTGACCGCGGTCGCCGCAGCCCTCGCCCCGGCGCGTCCCCTGCGCGTGGACGACGCCGCGGGCACGCTCGACGTCGCCTCCCAGCTGCCCGGCGGGGAGCCGGTGCTGGTGCTCGTCCGGGAGGAGGCCGCCACGGTCACCTGCTACGGCCGTGTGCCCGTCGACGTCCCGGCGGACCGTGCGGCCGACGTCGCCCGGCTCGCGGGTGCGCTCACGGCCGACCTGTTCACGACGTGCGTCGAGGCCGGGTCACCGACCGGGACGGTCGCCGTGCGCGGCTCGCTGGCCCTCGGTCCGCTCGCACCGGTGCCCGACGGCCGGCCCGTCCTGCACCCCGACGTGCTCGGTGCGCTGCTGCTGGCGGTCGTCGAGGACGTCGAGGCGACGGTCGAGCGCGTCCTGGACGCGGTCGAGGACGTCGTCGCCGGCACCCGCGGTCCCGCCGAGGCCGCGTACGACGTCCGCACCGCGGACCTCGACGCGCTCGTCCTGCAGGTCGAGGCGCTCGAGGCCGACTGACCGTCAGGCGACCGTCGTGCGGACCGGGCCCGGCACCACGACCTGCACCACGCCGCCGTACGCGCACACGCACATCGCGCCCTGCGCGAGGACCGGCTGGCCGCCGACCACGGTGCGCGGGGCGGCGGGCGTCCACGTCCCGGTCGTGGCCGGCACGCACGGCATCGGGGTCAGCACGCCCAGGGCCGCCGCCGTCGCCGCCGCGACCTGCGGGTTGGCCAGGGACAGGCACATGGCGAACGGCGGGACGTTGACCAGGGGCGCCGCGTCGGAGACGGTCGCGACCGGGCGGCCCTCGACCAGCACGCGCGGCGTCGGGAGCGCGACGAGCGTGGCGGGCGCCGTCCCGAACGAGCAGGTGACGGTGGCCGACGTGGTGACGGGCAGGGGCACGGCTCAGCGCCCCGAGCCCGCGACCGACGCGATGAGCTGCTCACCGGTGGTCGTGACGAGGCAGGTCACCGTCGTGTCGCCCTCGGACCAGCCGCGCGCCGACGGCAGCAGGTAGGTGAGGAAGAGGTCGGAGTCGCGGTAGTCCACGCCCACGTACCCCGCGAACCGCTCGGCGCACACGCCGTCGGCGAACGCCGCCAGGGCGTCGACGCCCGGGTGGGCCTCGGGGCCGTCGAGCGCGTCGGGCACCAGCGCGTAGACCTCCATCTGGTGCGGGGCGTCGCACGCGACGGTGGTGACGTCGGTCAGCTCGGCCTGCACGTCGTCGGGGGTGACGACGCAGTCGCCCACCGCGAGGTCGAGCACCTGCGTCGCGTTCGTCCCGTCGTCGCCGAACCACGCGCAGCCCGCGACGGCGACGTTCGTCAGCAGTGCCGCCCCGACCAGGGCTGTCGCCCGGGGCCGTCGCGTCGCCGTCCTGCGTCCCACTGTCCCTCCCACCGTGCTGCCGGTGCGCACCGGCCCGTGCAGCGTAGGTCGCGGGTGGGGCGGTGCCATCCGTAGTCGATGCGCAAGTCCGGTGCGCACGACGGCGGCAGCGGGGTGGGAGACCGGGCTCCGCCTGCGGCGAACACGGGACGTGGCGGAGGTACCCCGCCGTTAGCATCGAAACACGCCGCTTCGTCGGCTCCGCCCGGACCCCTGCCGGGTGGCGCAGCCGGGGCACGCCGCTCGTGAGGAGTGCACATGTTCGAGAGATTCACGGACCGAGCCCGTCGCGTGGTCGTCCTCGCCCAGGAAGAGGCGCGGATGCTCAACCACAACTACATCGGCACCGAGCACATCCTCCTGGGTCTGATCCACGAGGGTGAGGGTGTCGCGGCCAAGGCCCTGGAGTCCCTCGGCATCTCCCTGGAGGCGGTCCGCGCCCAGGTGCAGGAGATCATCGGCGAGGGCCAGCAGGCGCCGAGCGGGCACATCCCGTTCACGCCGCGCGCCAAGAAGGTCCTGGAGCTGTCGCTGCGCGAGGCGCTGCAGCTCGGCCACAACTACATCGGCACCGAGCACATCCTGCTCGGCCTGATCCGTGAGGGCGAGGGCGTCGCCGCCCAGGTCCTCAACAAGCTCGGCGCCGACCTCAACCGGGTCCGCCAGCAGGTCATCCAGCTCGTCTCGGGCTACCAGGGCAAGGAGCCGGTCGCGTCGGGCGGCCCCGCCGAGGGTCAGCCCTCGGGGTCGGCGGTGCTCGACCAGTTCGGCCGCAACCTCACGCAGGCGGCCCGCGACGGCAAGCTCGACCCGGTCATCGGGCGCGAGAAGGAGATCGAGCGGGTCATGCAGGTGCTGTCCCGCCGCACCAAGAACAACCCGGTGCTGATCGGCGAGCCCGGCGTCGGCAAGACGGCGGTCGTCGAGGGCCTGGCCCAGGACATCGTGCGCGGCGACGTGCCGGAGACGCTGAAGGACAAGCAGCTCTACACGCTCGACCTCGGCGCCCTGGTCGCCGGCTCGCGCTACCGCGGTGACTTCGAGGAGCGCCTGAAGAAGGTCCTCAAGGAGATCCGCACGCGCGGCGACATCATCCTGTTCATCGACGAGATCCACACGCTCGTCGGTGCGGGTGCCGCCGAGGGCGCGATCGACGCCGCGTCGATCCTCAAGCCCATGCTGGCGCGCGGCGAGCTGCAGACCATCGGTGCCACCACGCTCGACGAGTACCGCAAGTACGTCGAGAAGGACCCGGCCCTGGAGCGCCGCTTCCAGCCGATCCAGGTCGCCGAGCCGAACCTGCAGCACGCGATCGAGATCCTCAAGGGCCTGCGCGACCGCTACGAGGCGCACCACCGCGTGTCCATCACGGACTCCGCCCTGGTGGCCGCCGCGACGCTGGCCGACCGGTACGTCAACGACCGGTACCTGCCGGACAAGGCGATCGACCTGGTCGACGAGGCCGGCGCCCGCCTGCGGATCCGCCGCATGACGGCCCCGCCGGAGCTGCGCGAGCTCGACGAGCAGATCGCCGAGACGCGTCGCGACAAGGAGTCCGCGATCGACGAGCAGGACTTCGAGAAGGCCGCGCGCCTGCGCGACGAGGAGAAGCAGCTCGGGCTCAAGCGCGCCGAGAAGGAGAAGGCCTGGAAGAACGGCGACCTGGACGCCGTCGCCGAGGTCGACGAGGAGCTCATCGCCGAGGTGCTGGCGAACGCCACGGGCATCCCGGTGTTCAAGCTCACCGAGGAGGAGTCCAGCCGGCTCCTGCACATGGAGGAGAACCTGCACAAGCGGGTCGTCGGGCAGGACGCGGCGATCAAGGCGCTCTCGCAGGCCATCCGCCGCACGCGTGCGGGTCTGAAGGACCCGAAGCGTCCCGGTGGGTCGTTCATCTTCGCCGGCCCCACCGGCGTCGGGAAGACCGAGCTGGCCAAGGCGCTCGCCGAGTTCCTCTTCGGGGACGAGGACGCGCTGATCCAGCTCGACATGTCGGAGTTCTCGGAGAAGCACACGGTGTCGCGGCTGTTCGGGTCGCCTCCCGGGTACGTCGGGTACGACGAGGGCGGGCAGCTCACCGAGAAGGTGCGTCGCAAGCCGTTCTCGGTCGTCCTGTTCGACGAGGTCGAGAAGGCGCACGCGGACATCTTCAACTCGCTGCTGCAGATCCTCGAGGACGGTCGCCTGACCGACTCGCAGGGCCGCGTCATCGACTTCAAGAACACCGTGATCATCATGACCACGAACCTCGGCACGCGGGACATCGCCAAGGGCGTCATGACCGGCTTCCAGGCCGGTGGCGAGCTGGCGACGGACTACGAGCGCATGAAGTCGAAGGTCAACGACGAGCTCAAGCAGCACTTCCGGCCCGAGTTCCTCAACCGCGTCGACGACGTGGTGGTCTTCCCGCAGCTCTCGCAGCCCGAGATCTTCCAGATCGTCGACCTGATGATCGCCAAGCTCGACAAGCGCCTGCGCGACAAGGACATGGCCATCGAGATCACGCCGGCGGCCAAGAAGCTGCTGTCGGAGAAGGGCTACGACCCTGTCCTCGGTGCCCGTCCGCTGCGTCGCGCGATCCAGCGGGACATCGAGGACGCGCTGTCCGAGAAGATCCTGTTCGGTGAGCTGAAGGCCGGTCAGAAGGTCATCGTCGACGCCCAGGGCGAGGGTCTGCTCGGGGAGTTCCTGTTCCGTGGCGTGCCGCGCGGCGCGCAGGACGTGGACCCGCTGCCGGTCGGTGCGTCCGTCGGCACGCCGGGCTCCGGCACCGACGTCCCGGCGGCGCCCACGGCGCCGGCCCGCGGTGACGGCGGCACGGGGCTCGCCCCCGCCTGACCCGCACGCACGACGCACGCAAGGCCCCGGTCCCGCGAGGACCGGGGCCTTGCGCGTGCCCGGGGCCGGGGGCGGCCAGCACGCCGCCCGTGGTGTTCTGCCCGTCCTGCCCTCTGCTGGGTGTTTGACGATATATCTCCCGCCCTGGGAGAGTCGGTCAGCCGTCGACGGCAGGGCACGTCCGGTCGGTGCCCGACGAGGGGCGCGACGCACCGGGCGGTACGCGAACCGGTGGACCTGGCGTCGGCAGGGGGCCCCGGGCGTCGCCCGGGATCAGCTGGCTCGACGAAGAGGACAGATCTGATGAGGGTGACGAGGACGGTGGCGGCATCGGCCGCGCTGGTCATGGGGGCGCTGGTGCTGGCCGCGTGCGGCGGCTCCACCGACGAGGGCGGGCAGGAGGACGGTGCCGTCACGATGACGTTCTGGCACAACTCCACCACCGACGCCGGCAAGGCGTACCAGCAGGAGATGGTGGACGCCTTCGAGGCCGAGAACCCCGGCGTCGAGATCACCCTGCAGGTGGTCCAGAACGAGGAGATGGACGGCAAGCTGCAGACGGCGCTGAACTCCGGCGACGCGCCGGACATCTTCATGGCCCGCGGTGGCGGCAAGCTCGCGGACATCGCCGAGGCGGGCCAGGTGATGGACCTGACCGACCTCGTCGACGACTCCACCCGCGACGCCCTGGGCGGCACCATCGAGGCCTTCACGATCGACGGCAAGGTCTACGGCATGCCCACGGCGGTCCTGCCCGGCGGCATCTTCTACAGCAAGGACCTGTTCGCGCAGGCGGGCATCACGTCGACGCCGACGACCATGGCCGAGCTCGAGCAGGCCGTCGCCGCGCTGAAGGCCGCCGGCATCGAGCCGATCGCCCTGGGGGCCAAGGACGCGTGGCCCGCGGCGCACTGGTACTACTTCTACGCCCTGCGGTCGTGCTCGCAGGACACGATCGACCAGGCGGCGAAGGAGCGCAGCTTCGACGACCCGTGCTGGACGCAGGCGGGTCAGGAGTTCGCCGACTTCGCGGCGCTGCAGCCGTTCAACTCGGGCTTCCTCACCACCAGCGCGCAGCAGGGTGCGGGGTCGTCGGCCGGCCTGGTCGCCAACCACCAGGCGGCGATGGAGCTGATGGGCGCGTGGAACCCCGGTGTCATCGGCGGGCTGACGCCCGACGGCGAGCCGCTGGCCGACCTCGGCTGGTTCCCGTTCCCGCAGGTCGAGGGCGGTGCGGGTGACCCGACCGCGATGATGGGCGGCATCGACGGGCTCAGCTGTCACGTCGACGCCCCGGCCGAGTGCGCCGAGTTCCTCAACTTCCTGCTCCGCAAGGAGAACCAGGAGGGCTTCGCGGAGGCGTTCGTCTCGCTGCCCGCCAGCAAGGAGGCCCAGGGCGTGGTGACCGACCCCGCGCTCCAGGAGGTCCTGGCCGCCTACGACGACGCCGCGTACGTGTCGGTGTGGCTCGACACGCTCTTCGGGCAGAACGTCGGCAACGCGCTCAACGGGGCCGTGGTCGAGATGCTCGCGGGCGACGGCGACGCCGCGGGCATCGTCTCCGCCGTCAACGACGCGGCCGCCAAGGAGTAGCGGTGACGGGGCGCCGGTCGACCGGTGCGGCGT